>NZ_JBIRPZ010000006.1:0-521946 GCF_044332925.1 Streptomyces sp. NPDC021212 | reverse complement strand
ACGTCTCCGTCGGGCGCCCGCCCCGAGCCCGCGCCGCCCGCCCCCCCCCGCGGCCGCCCCCCCCCCCCCCCCCCCGGGCGGCGGGGCGGCCGCCCCCCCCCCCCCCGCCCCCCGGCCAGCCCACCGCGACGGCGATGACCAGGTCTTCCTTGTGCGAGATCGACAGAGCGATCCGGTCCACGCCGATGTCGGCGGCCCGGCGCGCGGCGGCGTCGGCCAGCCGCACCAGGGGGGCGCCGTCCTCGGACCGGCCGATGTCGATCTGCCAGGCCGGGACGCCCGCGAGCAGTCCGACGCCCAGCACTTTGAGCACCGCCTCCTTCGCGGCGAATCGGCCGGCCAGGAACTCCCGGCGCCGACTGGGAGCCAGCGTCCCGGCCTCCCGGCGTTCCCGGGCCGAGTACAGCAGGTGGCGGAACCACCCGCGGTGCGCCAGCCGGTCGAGTTCGCCGATGCGGAGCAGGTCGACCCCGACGAACGGGGGCCCGGCCCCGCTCGTGGCCCGGCTCACGGTGAGGACTCCGGGTGCGCGGCGGTCCGCAGGACCGCCGCCGAGCAGGTCCCCGAGCGCGGGTCGGTGTCGTGCAGGACGACCGTGGCGTACTGCCCGGCCCACTGGGGGTTTTGCGCCAGCTCCAACCAGACGCTCGTGCAGTAGGTCCGTTCGGTGTGCCGGTGGACCTCCACGCCGTCCGCCGGGAGGTCGTGCCCGCCCCGCGGGCCTTCGACGAGCAGCGCCGTGCCGGACGGGGCCGAGGCGGTCACGTCGGCGAGCCGGCGGGCGCAGTCGTCCGGTCTGCGCTGGGTCCACACGTCGTGCACGTCCAGACCCGGTCCCTCGTGGCCGGCCTGCAACAGCAGCAGCACACCGGAGTCGACCAGATCCGCGCTGTCCACCAGCGGGTCATGGTTGGGCAGTGCGGTCTGCTCCAGCACCGCCAGCACGGCTTGGTCGCAGTAGCCGAGCCGGCTGTAGGCGGCGGCGACGCGAAGCGCCGAGAAGGGCGCCGCCAGTCCCTGCTCGGCGATCGCGAAGCTCGCCGCGCGGTTGCCGAACACCCGGTTCATATGGGTGGAGGTGGTGGTGAAGGGGTGCACATCGGGCAGGGCGTAGGACACCATCACGAGGTCCGGCTCCACGGGTCCGAGTGGATCGCCGTCGAGCAACCGCTGGACCAGATCGGTGTGGGTGACCACCGGCCGGTCCCCGGCCGACACCGGTTCCGGGCTCTGGCCGAAGGACGTGAGGAGGTCGCGGTCGTACTCCGCCATGATGGAGAACTCAGGGCGCACGGTACGGCGCGGGGCGAGGACCGCCGCCCCGTGCCGTACCGCCAGTGTGCTGCCGGGCATCAGGATCCTTCCTGGAAGACTTCTGAGGTCGAGGACGTCACCGGGCGTCCCGGCCCGGCTAGCCGACGGCCTGGTCCGCCGCGGCCGGCATCTGCCGGAGCAGGTAGTCGGTGAAGCTGCCGACGGTGGCGAAGTCCGTCATCTCCAGCTGCTCGGGGTCGACCTCCACCCCGACCGAGTCCTCCAGCGTCATGAGGACCTCCAGTACGGAGGTGGAGTCGAGGTGCATGTCGTCGAACAGCCGGACGTCCTCCGACAGGCCGTCAACCGGGCGTTCGAGAGCCTCGCTCAGAGCGGACTCGATCTGGTGGACGAGTTCGTTGCGGTCCATGGGAACTCCGTTCGGGTCGTAAGGGATGTGGCTAGAAGCGGACCAGGTGCTGCCGGTTCAGCAGGTCCGCGGGGGTGTCCCGGCGGGCGATGAGGTGCGGCGTCCCGTCGTGGACGAGAACCTCGGCCGGGTAGCCGTGGCTCAGGAAGAGCACGGGCGAGGCGGTCGGCCCGTACGCGCCGGACCGCTCGACCCCCAGCAGGTCGCCGGGCGAGACGGGAGGCAGCGCCACCCGCTTGCCGATCACGTCGTTGGGGGTGCACAGCGGTCCGGTGACCGTGATGGGGGAGGTCGCCGGGTCGTGGTAGCGGCTCAGCGACCGGATGGGGAAGTTGCGCTTGACGAAGCTGCCCACGCCGACCGCGGCCATGTGGTGGTTGGTACCGCCGTCGGCGACCGCGAAGCGCTCCCCCATCGACTCCTTGACGTAGAGCACACGCACCACGTAGGTGCCGGCCACCGCGGTGAGGTAGCGGCCCAACTCCATGATCAGCCGGGTCTCCGGGCGGCGCTCGACGAACTGCTCGATCACCGCGTTGACCTCGCCGTGCAGGGCGTTGAGATCGAGTTCCTTCTCGTTGTCGAAGTACGGCACGCCCAGGCCACCGCCGAAGTCCACGGTCCGCAGCGGGACGCCGAGCTCTTCGCACAGCTCCTCGGCGATGGAGAGGATGTTGGTGGTGTTGTTGACGACGTCGGAGTAGTCGAGGATGCGGGTCCCCATGTACGCGTGGACCCCGATCACCCGCGTGGACCGGAGGCGCCGGACCAGCGTGGCGGCCGACTGCCGCAGCACCGCCAGGTCCACCCCGAACTGCCGTGGCTTGCCTCCCATCGAGAGCCCTCCTCCCTTGGTCTGGAAGTCGGGGTTCATCCGCAGCAGCACCGGTACGTCGGTCAGGCCGGCCTCGACGGCCAGGGCGTCGAGCGCCTCCAGTTCCTCCAGCGACTCGCATACGACGGCGTGCAGACCGGCCTCGAGGCAGGCGCGCAGTTCGTTGGTGGTCTTGCCCGGGCCGAGGAAGATGATGTTCTCCGGGGCGACGCCGGCGCGCTGCGCCGTGATCAGCTCCGTCAGCGAGGACACCTCGGCGCCGGCCCCCAGCGAGCCGAGGTAGGAGCAGATGCTGATGTTCGGGTTCGCCTTGAGGGAGAAGAAGACATCGACCGCCGGGTGCAGGTTCTCACGCAGCCGCTGGAAGTTGGTGCGCAGGACCTCGGCGTCGTAGACGTACAGGGGGGTGCCGTACTCGCGGGCGAGCTCGGATACCGGCACGCCCTGAATCTCGAACTCCATCGCATTCACCGGATTTCTTCTATCGTCGGCACGGCGCCGAGCGCGTCGCGCACCTGGGCGTCGAGGGCGGTCAGGGCATCGCGGTCCTGGGCGAACAGCAGGGTGTAGAGGCGACCTTCGAACGGGGGCCGCCGGTGGGCCTCGGCGTTGACCGTTCCGAAGCAGGTGACCACGACACCGGCGCCGCCCGGTCCGCGCGGTGTCAGCGGGCCGAGGACCGACTCGATCTCGTGGAACCGGAGCGGGGCCTCGAGGTCCAGCGTGTAGTGCTTGGCCAGCGCGGCGCCGGAGGAGAGAAACCGCTCGGTGACCGGCCCCTGGTAACTGGACATGTTCAACCGGGCGTTGATCTCCAGCACGGGGTAGAGCGTGTCGTCGGCGCCGAGGATGGCGTCCACCCCGACCACGCCGAACAGTCCGTCCGCGTGCAGCCGCTTCCCGACCCGGGCCGCCGTGTCCTCCAGCTCCGCCAGATGAGCCGCGCCGAGGCGGGTCGGCATCACATGGCCGAGGTGTACACCCCCCGAGGTCTGCGCCTCCTTGACGAAGTCGAGGTGGGTCCCTCCCGCGCGGTCGATGGTGAACTGGTAGTTCAGATCGCACTTCTTGTCCAGGAACCTCTCGACCACCACGTGGATGGCGCTGGAACCGGTACGGGCCGCCCGCTGTCCGACCATCCGCAGCAGACGTTCGGCCTTGACGGGCGTGTCCAGCACGATCAGTCCCTTGCCGGAGACCCCGTACGACTCCTTGACTATGAGCGGCTGGCGCTCATCGAGACCGCGCCGGACCGCCGCCGTGAGCTCGTCCACCGTCTCGCAGCACTCGCCGGGCACCGGACGGATGCCCAGTTCCTCGACCAGACGCCGTCCGTAGATCTTCCCGTTGACCCGCTCCATCGTGTCGCTGTCCGGGACGGCCAGCGGCAGGCCGGTCGACTCGGAGATCTTCTGCTCGGTGGCAGAGGTGCCCATCGGCATCAGATAGGTCCGGCCGTCGGCCAGGTCGGCCAGGCGCCGCAGCGTCTCCGGCGAGGCCAGAATGCGTTCGCCGGTGCTGGTACCGGGCTCGCCCTGGGGGACGACGAGCTCGGTCGGCAGCTGGAAGCCGAGGCCGGTGGCGTACTGCTTGAAGCCGGGGTCGAGCGGCTCGCCCAGGCAGATCACGTCGCCGCTTCCGGCCAGCAGGGCGCCGAGTTCCTCCATGCGCTGCACGGTGGCGGGAGCCGACGCCAGTCTCGGTATCGGCAGTCCGACGTAATTGCGCGCCCATGCGTGCTCGACCTCAAAATTGCAGAGAAAGACCAGCCGGGCGTCGGGTTTTCCGGTCAGCGACCCCTTGAGGCCACGTAAATAGGCACCGCTCATAGCCATTCACACCTTCCTGTGCAGGGGATTGCCACTCACGACAGGATTGATGGTCGCGAACGTTCAGCGCGTGGAATCACACTCAGAAGTACAGAGCACGGGGAGACACACCGGCAATAGCTCCCGGCAAAGGCTGTGGTGCCCCCCGCAAGCACTTCGGTGGTCCCTTACGGTACCCACAAGGTTCCTGGACTTGGCGTTCTCGCACTCCGCCCTGGTGCGTACCATCTCCCCGCAACACATCCGACCGCGGCCCCGCCACGTGCCCCCGCGCGGGCCGGCGCCGTCCCGGGACCGTGGCCGTGCCGTGCCGTGCCGTGCGCCCCAGCCGACATTCCATCCATGCCCGATCCCGGCGAACCCGACCGGCCGGAAAGCGAAGGAGGAAGTCCGTGGGAAATGTGAATCGCATGCCGCTGACGTTGAATCAGCGCGAAATCTGGACCGGCCAGGCCCAGAACCCGGGCGACCCGCAATTCAATATCGTCGTCCATGAACGACTCACCGGTCCCCTGGATACCGAGGCGCTGCGCACGAGCCTCACGCGGGTGCTGCGCCGGCACGATGCCTTCAGCGTGCGCTTCGGCGAAGACGAGGGAGTCCCCTACCAGTGGATCGAGAGGCGCGACGAGTGCTCATGGGTCGACCAGGTCGACCTCTCGGACGGACCCGAACCGGCCGTCGCCTTCGAAACCTGGCGTGATCGTCTCATCGCCGAGCCATTCGTGCCGACCGGCTCCCGCCTCTTCACCGCCCTGCTGCTGCGCGAGAGCGACGAGGTCGTCCATCTGCTGCTCAAGGCCCACCATCTGATCGTGGACGGCTGGTCGCTCAACCTGGTCAGCACCGAGATGTGGACGGAATACGCCCTGCTGACGGACGGACGGCGACAGCCGTCCCCGGGCCCCGGCACCACCTACGCCGAGACCGTCGCGGCGGACGCCGACTACCAGAAATCCGAGGACCACGAGCGGGACCTCGTCCACCACGGTGCGGCCCTGACGCGCGCGAGTCCCGCCCTCTTCCCACGGAGCACGCCCCCCGCCGGCCCGAGGAGCGCACGGTACGACCGGCGCCCGCCGAGGCGCCGGTACACGTTCACCATCGACGCCGCCCTGGTGAAGCGCTTACGGAAGGGCGGCAGCTCACCCTTCGCCTACCTCGCCGCGGCGTTCGCCACGTACGCCGCCCGGATCCACCGCACCGACGGCATAGTGCTCGGCGTGCCGTTCCTCAACCGCCGCACCGCGGCGGAGCGCGGAGTCGTCGCCCCGCTCGCGAACAACCTCCCGTTGCCGGTGGCGATACGCCCCGGGGCGACGCTGCGCGAGCTGGCCGCCGAGATCGGGACGACGGTCGAGCAGACGCGGCCGCACCAGCGGATCACCCTCGGGGACCTGGTCCGCTCCCTGCCGGCCCCGCCGGGCGGCGGGCCCTCGCGCCAGCCGTTCGACATCACGCTCACCTATCTGCGCTTCCCCCGGGCCACGGTGCCGCCGGGCATCGTCCGGGACCTGCTGATGTTCGTTCCGCGGCACCCGCAGGACGCCCTCTACGTCGTCGTCCAGGCCCCGGAGGACGACTCCGATCTGCGGATCCACCTGGAGTACGCGGGCGATGTCTTCGACGCGGACCTCCCCATCCCCGCGGTCGCCCGGCATCGCTTATGCGGGCTGGGCGGACGAAGTGCGGCAGGCGATCCGGCAGACGCCCGAAGAATCGATCCTGACGACCCCGTCCCACGACCGCGTCTTCCTCGACAGCTGGGGCCGGGGTCCGGTGACGCTGCTCGGCGACGCCGCGCACCCCATGCTTCCCAGCCTCGGCCAGGGCTCGGGTATGGCGATAGAGGACGCGGTGGTGCTCTCGCGGCATCTGGCCAGGACCGCCGACCCCCTCCGGGCGCTGCGGGATTACGAGGACGAGCGCCGTCAGCGGACCAGCGACGTCGTGACGGCGGCCCGGTCGATCAGTGCGATCGAGCAGGCGACGAACCCCTTTCGCAGGCCCATGCGTGACGCGTACTTCCGGTTCCTGCCGACGAAGCGGCTCACCGGACTCCGGGAGGGCTCGCTGGCCTTCCCCGGCCCCGCCGCGTCGGTCAGTCGCGGCCGTCCAGGTGGGCGAGGAAATCCCGCAGCGCGGCGTTGACTTCGTCCGGGCGCTCCTGCTGGGTCCAGTGGCCGCAGCCGTGCAGGGTCACGTCGTCGTGCAGCCGGGGGACGATCCGGCGCAGTGAGGCGCGCAGGGTGTTCACGCCACGGAACGAGGTGACCAGGTCGCGGTCGCCCACCATGTACAGCGCGGGCACCTCGATGCCACGGCCGCGGAAGGGGGCGAGGAGTTCCTGGTTGCGCTCGATGTTGCGGTACCAGTTGAGGGGACCGGTGAAGGCCCGGGTGCCGTGTTCCGCGTAGTCGCGGGCGAAAACCTCGATGTCCGCTTCGGTGAGCCAGCCGGGCAGCCGGTCCGGTTCGGGCACGGTGTCCAGCAGGGTCTTGCCCTCGGGGATGACCCAGGGCCGGGGCCGCTCGTTCCTCGGGTTGTCCCCGGAGCCGCTGAACAGGATGCGGCGGAGGGACGAGGCGATGTCCTGCCCCAACTCAACGTCGGCGACGCCGGGTTGCTGGAAGTAGTTCTGGTAGAAACCCTCGCCGTAGTACGTCCGGGTGGCCGAGGGCGGCGCCATTCCGGCGGGCAGCGCCGGCGGGACGCTCAGCCCGGCCACGGCACGTACGACATCGGGGCGCAGCATCGCCGTGGTCCAGGCGACCGGTGCGCCCCAGTCGTGTCCGACGACCACCGCCTGCTCCTCGCCGAGGGCGCGGATCAGCCCGATCACATCGCCGGCCAGGTGGAGCAGGCTGTAGGAGGCGATGTCCTCGGGCTGCTCGCTGCGGGCGTAGCCGCGCTGGTCGGGGGCGACCACGCGGTATCCGGCCTCGGCCAGGGGGGCGAACTGGTGACGCCAGGAGTACCAGCTCTCCGGGAAGCCGTGCAGCAGCAGGACCAGCGGTCCCTGCCCCTGCTCCGCGATGTGCAACCGCACTCCGTTCACTTCGACGACGTCATGCTTGACCGGGCTGTGCACTGTGATTCCTCTTCCGGTTGCGGCGCTCTACTGCTGAGTAACGATGCTATATGCACGCGTTGGTGGCCACGTGCACGACGCGGAAAGTGGTTGCGTACGCCCCGTCCCGACGTGCAGGGTGCGGCAGGTGAACGCCGCCGCTCGGGGAGGAGCCTCTGTGCCACATTCCACTTCGCCCTCCGTCCGGGAGTTCCCCGTGGCGGACGAGCGGTCGGGCCCGTACACGCTCGCCACCGGCCCCGATGGCGCCCTGTGGCTGACCCTCGTGCACAGCGGCCAGATCGCGCGGCTCACCGTCGACGGCGCCCTCACCACGTACGATCTGGATTCGCCCGCGTGCCGACCGATGATTGTCACCGCCGGCCCTGACGGGGCGTTGTGGTTCACCCGGTCCCAGGACCACCGGATCGGCCGCATCACGACTGACGGCCGGTCCGATGCCTACGCCGTGCCGACGCCCGGGAGCGCGCCGTTCGGCATCACCACCGGTCCGGACGACGCGCTGTGGTTCACGGAAATGAACACCGACCGCATCGGCCGCGTCGAGGTCGACGGCGGGATCACCGAGTTCACCCTGCCGGTCGAGGGAGCGTTCCCCTCGGCGATAACGGCGGGCCCGGACGGCGCGCTGTGGTTCACCCTCAACCAGGCGAACGCCATCGGCCGGATCGCGGTGGACGGTGATGTCGCCCTCCATCCGCTGCCCACGCCCGACGCCGGGCCGGTGGGGATCACCTGCGACGGCGACGCCCTGTGGTTCGTCGAGATCGCGGCGGGCCGGATCGGCCGGATCGCGGTGGACGGCGGGATCGAGGAGTTCCCGCTCCCCGACCGAACGGCCAAGCCGCACGCCATTGTGGCGGTGTCCGCCGGAGAGTGCTGGTTCACCGAATGGGGCGCCAACCGCGTCGGCCGCATCACGGCCGACGGGGAGATCTCCGAGTACGACCTGCCATCGCCGTCCTCGGAACCACACGGCATCGCCGTAGGGCCGGACGGGGCGCTCTGGGTGGCTCTCGAGACGGGCGCCGTGGCCCGGGTCGATCCGTGACGGGCTATCCGGAGAAGCCGACCGGGTCGACGCCGGTCATGGTGCGGCTCATGTCCCACAGCTGCGCGGCCACGGCGGTGTCGGTGAGGTGAGGCCACATCGGCTCGGTGCGGGGTCTGCCGCGCAGGCTGAAAGCGCGCGGCCCCCACAACTGCCCGCCGCGCACGGCGGGATCGAGCACCGCTCGCACCGCGGGCCACGCCCCGGCGTGCTTGCCCTGGAGGACGACCCCGGCGGGCGCCCCGCGCAGCCGGGCGCCCAACGACCGTACGTGCACGGGTGGCCGCGACGGGGTGAGGGCGTCGAGGGCCCCGCCGGGGTGGACCACCACGCTCGCCACCGTGCTGCCGGCGGCGCGCAGACGGCGGTCGAGTTCGAGGCCGAAGTACATCTGCGCCAGCTTCGACCGTCCGTAGGTGCGCCCCGGCCGGTAGTCCTGCCGGGACTGCGGGTCGTCCAGGTCAAGCCGTTCGGTCTTGGCCGCGAAGCTGCCCATGGTGACGACGCGGCCCGCCGGTGCGGCCGACAGCAGCGGCATCAGCCATCGGGTCAGCGCGAAGTGTCCCAGATGGTTGGTGCCGAACATCAGCTCGTGGCCGTCCACGGTCGTGCGGCGCGGCGGGGCGTCGAGGGCGACCCCGGCGTTGTGGACCACCGCGTCGAGGTGTGCCGACCCCAGGGCGTCCACCGCGGTTTCGAGCGAGGCGAGGTCGGCGAGGTCCAGCCGCAGGACCCGCACCCGCGCTTCGGGGACACGCTCACGGATCGCGGCCATCGCGGCTTCGGCCTTCATCGGGCTGCGGCTGCCCAGCACGACGGTGGCTCCGGTCGCGGACAACTGCTCCGCGATGAAGTACCCGATGCCCGCGTTGCCGCCGGTGACCAGGAAGACGCGGCCGTCGGCACGCGGCAGCCGATGGACATCCCAGGGCGGGGTGGAGGACACGGACGGCATGGCGGCAAGCTCCCTTGCGGCAGAGGGTCCTTACCGCCCGCGGGCCGTAAGGCGGACGCCCGGGATGAGCGCCCTGCCGTCGAAGATCCCAGCGGCCACCGACACATCGGCGACGAAGCGGCTACGGATCGCCGACAGCCCGCTCAGTCGAGGACCGCGGTGGCTTCGATCTCGACGAGATGGTCGGGCACGTCCAGTGCCGCGACGCCCAGCAGCGTGGCCGGCGGCACCGGAGTGCCCCCCAGCTTCGCGCCCGCCCGGGAGATCCCCTCCAGGAGGGTGGGCATCTGGTCGGGGGTCCAGTCGACGACGTAGACGGTCAGTTTCGCCACGTCGTCGAAGGAGCCGCCGGCCGCGGCGAGGGCGGTGGCGATGTTGAGGTAGCACTGCTCGACCTGCGCGGCGAGGTCGCCCTTGCCGACCGTGGTCCCCTCGGCATCCCAGGCGACCTGCCCGGCGATGAAGACCAACTTCGACCCGGAGGCGATCGACACCTGCCGGTAGACGTCGATGGCGGGCAATTCGCTGGGATTTACCAGAGTGATGGGCATGGTGCCGACTCTCCTTCTCCTGTGACCTGTGGTCTCCAGTGGTTACTCGGGAACCGTAGGAGAGTGTCCGTCGACATGGAAGAACGCACTTTTCCGTGACTGAGTCACCTCGTGGTGACCATGCAGTTCACGGGCGGCTCGGCCGATGAACGTCATCCGATCGCGTGCGTTGCGGCCTGAATGGCGTGGGGCTGCTGGAGAAGGTCGGTATTGTCCGCCCACTGGTCCACACTTCCCACCAGAGGCAACGTGCGCAGCTCCGGGTCCGTGACGGTTCGCGCGAGCGCCTGTGCGAAGCGCTCGGCGTGCAGGACCAGGAACGGACGCGCATGGTAGGGCCGGGGCTTGGGGTCCACCGGCGCGATGAGTCCGGACGCGTTCTGCTGTGCGGCGACGGACTCGTAGACATCGCACAGGTGCGCCTCCCGCGTCGCGTAGTCCGTCGCCGTCAGCACACCGCGCAGCGCCGGGGTGAGCGACTCGGCCACCGGCAGTCGGCTGAACGCGCTGCCGAGCCACTTGCCGTAGGGGGCGTATCGACGCTCCAGAAGCAGGCACAGACGCATCACGTCCCGCACCAGACGGGCGGCCACGACGGCCGAGCCGATGTCGTCACCGACTTCCGCGCACCGCCCCACGAACGCCTCTTCCTGCGAGACGCGCTGCCACTGGCACGCCAGCAGGTACCGCCACACCTGCTCCGGGTACCACTCCAGCCTGTTCCGCACGGCGGTGAGCGTGCCGAGCGCGTCGCGGAACACCGCACCACCGGTGGTCTCGGCGAGCCGCTGCTGCGGCATGGCCAGCCATTCACGAGCGATGAGCCCCGCCTCGGCCGCAGCCGGTCCGAGCCGCTCGGCCAGCCACCCGTGCACGTCGTACACGTCTACGCGGTGGTTGACGGGGCCGTCGGTCAGCCGCATGCGGCCGACCGGGTCGAGCGGATCGTCGCTCTCCTGGAAGTGGGTGGGCCAGCCTCGCACCTCCTTCGGCAGCCGCTCGGCCAGGATCCGGCGGATGTCCGCACCATGCCGAGCGTGATCCGCGGCGGTCAGGAAGATCTCCAGTCGCGGGCCCCACTCGTGATCCGCCGACCGCGGGGTGTCGAAGCCCAACACCTCGGAGCCGCTGCCGACCCGGGCAGCCGCATACCGCAACCCGGGAAATGCCTCTTCGAGGAGCGGTCGCACCGCCTCCTCGTACAAGACCTCGGACAGCTCGATGCCGGGCATGAACCTGGCCCCGGAGATCGTCATGAACCAACTGTGCTGGACTCCCCCACCAGGACGCCATGGATTATCCGCGTCCTGCGCCAGTCGTTCAGAAGTCCATTTCCACGTAGTCGATGTCGGTGAACTCCACCAGGAGACCGTCCGCGCGGCGGCCGCTGTCCTTGAAGTAGATCTCCTGGAGCCCTTCGGCGGCGATGTCCCGGAGTTGCTGTTCGGTGGCGCCGGTGGACTGGGCCTCGAAGAGGCGGGCCGCGTAGGCGGGGGGCAGGTGCTGGGTGATCAGGCGGATGCGGCCGTCGTCGGTGGAGCCGGGGGCGGCGGTGAAGCCGAAGCGGGCCCGGGTCTCGATGACGATGCCGGTGGCGGTGGCGGCCTGCTTCCTGGCCCGGGCGCGCACCCGGGGCTGCCAGTCCTTGCGCACCTCGTCGGCGAGGCGGGCGGCGAGGTCCTTGCGGGGGCGCTTGAACTGGCCGGTGAGGTAGCGCTCGACCGTGCACTGCGATACGCCGAGCCGTCGCGCGACCGCCCTGGTGGAGCCCTTCTCCTGCTTCACCAGGAAACGCATCTGCGCGGGGGCGGACTTCGGGATGGGGCGGGTGAAGGTGGCCTCCGCGGCCTTGTCGAGGCTGTCGCCCATGATGCCCATCGTGCTCGTCCTCTTCCCTACTCACCGTCGATCGCGGCGTCGGTGCCCTTGATGTGGCGGGCGGGGTTGTGGCCCTCGTCGGCAGGAAGTCGAGCGGGCTCGGGCCGTTGGACAGGTAGACGACGCAGTCCGAAAGGACGGCCACGGGGAAGAGCCCGGCGTCCGCGAACTTGCGCATCTTGCGGTGCATGTTCACCCGGGCGGTGGAGATGACGGCGGCGCGGATGTCGGGGCGCCAGGTGGGGCGCTCCAGGGCGGGCCAGCGTTCGCCGGGGCGGTAGCGGGCGCCCTGGGGCCGTTCGCGGAGCTTGCCGATGCCGCCCTTGACGGTGGCCTTGATGGCGGACAGGACGGCGGCCTGCCCGGGGTCGGCGTGCTTGTGTCGCTCCATGGCGGCGAGGAAGTCCTGCGGGCTCATGCCGGACACCACGCCGAGCCGCTCCATGGTGGCCATGTAGGCGTCGCGCAGCCGGGTGTACCAGGCGTCCAGGTAGGGACCTGTTTCGGGGCGGACCCACGCTTCGGCGGGCCGTACCTCGTGGCCGAGTTCCACGGCGTACGCGACGGTCGGCGTGGCGTACCAGGCGGGGCCCTCGGGGCGGTTGCCGTGCGGGGTGAAGGGGTTCGGGAGGCGCGGGTCGAGGTCGATGTGGGAGAGGTCGACCAGCCAGCTGCCGGGCAGCGCCTTGTCGAAGGCGGGCCCCTTGAGGTGTTCGGGCGCCCCGAGCCCGACGTTGAGGCGGTTGGCGGCGGCGGCGAAGGCCATGTTGACGTCGATGCCCACGGCATGGGTGTGCGCGCATTCGGCGTCGGTGAGCAGCTCGGGGTCGCGGATCCAGTCGTACGCCTCCTCGTCCAGCGTCTCGGCCGGGGTGCGCTGGTGGCCGCGCGGGTACAGCTGGGCGACGACGGGGTGCTCGTCCGGTGCCTCCGGGGGCGCCGGGTCGACCGGCGCGGTGAGCGAACCGGGCTGCGGGCCGGACGACCACGTGCCGGTCGCCTCGTCCTTCACGGCGCGGGTGGGCGGGCGCAGGGCGGTCATCAGCTCGAGCCCGGTGACGGCGGTGGTGCCGCGCGGGGTGATGACGCGGGTGGCGTAGTCGCCCAGGACGCGGGCCAGTTCGGCCGGGGCGAACTTGTCGGCGTTCCCCCAGGCGCGGGAGTCGAGCGCGCCCCAGGGGAGGACGGCGAACTGGACGCAGTGGCGCCTGCTGCCCTGCGCCGGGCGGTAGACCCAGGCCCAGGGGCCGAAGCCGCGGCGGGTGAGCTGCCACTTGGCCCTGGTGATCTGCTTGACGGCCTTGTGGTCCTCGGGGCAGTCGCAGGTTGCGGCGGTCCGTCAGTTCGGCGGGCAGTCCGAGGCGTTCGGCGGCGGAGGCGGTGAGGACGAGCAGGGGGTCGGCGTCCTTGCCGTTGCGGTGCAGCCGGGGGGCGCCCAAGTGGCCCTCGGTCAGGGTCCAGGTGACCGGGGTCGGGATGTCCTTCAGCGGGCAGTCGAGGACGAGGCCGCCGGTGCAGTACGCGGATCCGTCGCCGTCCACGACGGCCAGGGGGCCGTTCGCGAAGCGGGGGTCGGTGCCGCCGGGCGGGGCGGTGGCGGGCGGTGTTGCGGGAGTCTTGCGCGTCGTGGATTGCCCGGTGGGCCGGTGCCGGGTTGCCTGCCGCGGGGCCGGGCGGTGGGGCGCCGCGGATTCCGTGGCGGGCGGCGTGGTTTCCAGGGTGGGCGGTCCGGACTCCTCCGCGGGCGGCGGGACCGCCGGTGCCGCGGGGGGGGAGACACGGGGACGGCCGGGGGTGCGGGAGGCGCAGGGTGCGACGCCTCGGGGGCCGGGGCCGGGGCCGGGGCCGGGGCCGGGGCCGGGTACAGCTTGGCCAGTTCGCTCAGGAAGTGGGCGTATGCCTCGCGCTGCGGCGGCCGGGGATCGGTCTTCCCGCTCTCCCAGTTGACCACCGTCGCGCGGCGCACCTGCAATGCCTTGGCGACCTGCTCCTGGCTCAGGCCGTGTGCCTTGCGCAGCCGCAACTCGGACATGGAACGCCTCCCGCCCCCGTTATACACAGGAGCGGACTTCCGGCGCACATATCGCGGACAGCCGCGCGGAGTGGCCGGCGGTGTGCGTGGCCTACCGTTCGGGGGCGTAGAAACCCGTGGTGGCGCGGGCGGCGGCCGCCGCCACGTCGGCCGGTGCGCCGGACGCCTCGTACGCCGCGCCCCAGGCCTCGCTGCTGCGGGTCGCATACTCCCGCGCCTCGTCCGATCCCTCCCACGCGGCCGGGTCGTCGATCGATTCGCCGCGCAGGTGCAGGCCGAGGCCGAGGAGGGCCAGGTCCCAGCCGACTCCGGTGGCCCCGGGGCCGAACCGGTCCCAGAACTCGGCGGGGACGACAGCGATGTGCTCCAGCTCGAACACGGTGCGCTCGTCGCCGTCGGCGGTCAGCCGCACCTCGACCTCGCTGAAGCCGGGGTTCTCGCCGAACAGCCAGCTCACCGCGAGCAGTCGCGGGGGGTCGCAGCGCAGGATCTCGCCGCCCGCGTTGCCCTTCAGCTGGTAGTGGCCGCCGAGTCGCAGGTCGCCACTGACGGGCAGGAACCAGCGGGCGATCCGCTCACGGTCGGTGCACGCCTCCCAGACATCCTCGATCGCGGCGTCGTAGGTGCGGCGCAGCAGTACGGTGCGGGCGTCGCCTTCGGGGACGGCGCGGCTGCCGACCGCGCGGTGGACGTGGTTGATCTGGTCGACGATGTCGCTCATGGCTGCTCTTCCCTGTCGGTGCGGCGATGGGCGTCGCCGCCGTGCTCGTCGCGCAGCCGCCGCTCTCGCTTCCCGCGTGCCAGCTCGGTGCCGAGGGCGTCCAGCCGCTGCTCCCAGAAGCCGCGGAACCGGTCCAGCCACGCGTCGGCCTCGCGCAGGGGCTCGGCCTCGACGGCATACAGCCGCCGAGTGCCCTCGGCCCGCACCGACGCGAATCCGGACTCGCGCAGCACGCGCAGATGCTGTGAGACCGCGGGCTGCGAGATGCCGAACTCGGCGCGGATGGTAGAGCTGACGGTGCCTGATGTCTGTTCGCCTTCGGCGAGCAGCTCGAGTATCCGGCGCCGTACGGGATCTCCCAGTACGTCGAATGCGTGCACGTCAGGACTATTTCACCCGCGACTTATATAAGTCAACACTTAGACAATGGAACGGCAGGGCTAGGTCGAGACGTCGTCCAGATCGCCCCACTGGGCGAGCAGGTCCTCCTCGGTGGGTTCGGGGCCGGGGGCGGCGGCGGTGAGTGACTGCTCGGCCCAGATGATCTTGCCGGTGGGGGTGTAGCGGGTGCCCCAGCGCTGGGCGAACTGGGCCACCAGGAACAGGCCCCGGCCCCCCTCGTCCGTGGAGGCGGCGCGGCGCAGATGGGGTGAGGTGCTGCTGCCGTCGGACACCTCGCAGATGAGGCTGCGGTCGCGGACGAGGCGGACGTTGATGGGGCCGGTGCCGTAGCGAATGGCGTTGGTGATCAGCTCGCTGAGGATGAGTTCGGTGGTGAAGCCGCTCTCCTCAAGGCCCCATCCGGCCAGCCGCCGGGCGGCCTCGGAGCGGATTCCGGCGACGGCGGCGGGGTCGGAGGGGACGTCCCACTCGGCGACGGAGTCGGGGTCCAGCAGGTGGGTGCGGGCGACGAGGAGGGCGACGTCGTCCCTCGGCTGCGGGGAGGTCATCGCATCGAAGACGGCCCGGCAGATCTCCTCGGGGCCGCGCCCGGGATGGCCCGCCAGAGTGCTGCGCAGGAGGCGGAGGCCGGTGTCCCGGTCGCGGTTGCGGTCCGCGACCAGGCCGTCGGTGTAGAGGGTCAGGCGGCTTCCCTCGGGCAGCAGCAGCTCGGTCGTCTCGACGGGTTCGCCGCCGAGGCCGAGCGGCGGGGCGAGGGGGACCTCGGGGAAGGTGACGGTGCCGTCGGGGTACGTCAGGGCAGGACCCGGATGGCCCGCCCGGGCCATGGTGCAGCGGCCGGTGACCGGGTCGTAGATCGCGTACAGACAGGTGGCACCGCTGATCGGCGCGACGTCGGTTTCCGCGG
The DNA here is from genome assembly GCF_044332925.1 of Streptomyces sp. NPDC021212. NCBI lineage: Bacteria > Bacillati > Actinomycetota > Actinomycetes > Kitasatosporales > Streptomycetaceae > Streptomyces > Streptomyces sp. NPDC021212. The sequence goes on along the minus strand of NZ_JBIRPZ010000006.1, from coordinate 506,010 downwards.
CGGCCTGGTCCTGGTCGAAGCGGGTGACCAGCTCGTCGAGATGGGTGAGGATCTCGTCCGGCGGCAGGTCCAGGGCGGAGAAGTTGTGCACGGCGGTCCGCAGCCGCCCCATGGTGGCGGCGGCGTGCAGTCCGTGGCCGACGACATCGCCGACGACCAGGGCGACTCGGGCGCCGGGCAGCGGGATGACATCGAACCAGTCGCCGCCGACGCCGGCCTGGGCGGGCAGATAGCGGTGCGCCACCTCCAGGGCGTCCTGCTCGGGCAGGCCCTGCGGCAGCAGGCTGCGCTGGAGGGTGACGGCCATGGAGTGCTCGCGGGTGTAGCGGCGGGCGTTGTCGATGGCGACGGCGGCGCGCGCGACCAGCTCCTCGGTGAGGGCCACATCCTCCTGGTCGAACGGCTCGGACTTCTCGGAACGCCAGAAGGTGGCGATGCCCAGGGTGACGTCCCGGGCGCGCAGCGGAATGGTGATCATGGAGTGGATCCCGTACTCGACGATCCGTACGGCCTGCTCGGGATCCTGCTCCTGCCATCCCGCGAAGTCCCGGATGTCGGCGTCGAGCACCGGCCGCCCGGCGCCGAAGCCGAGCGCCTGCGGCGCGCCGCGCACGTACGTCGTCCGCTTGCCGACCCGCCACAGCGGGTGGTCCTCGCGGATGCCGAAGGTGGCCGTACGCACCATGTCGTCGCCCACGGGCTCGTCGCCGCGCATCACCGGGTCCACCAGGTCGACGGTGGCGAAGTCGGCGAACCACGGCACCGCGAACCGGGTCAGCTCCTCGGTGGTCCGGGAGATGTCGAGGGTGGTGCCGATCTTCGCGCCCGAGTCGTACAGCAGCCGCAGCCGCTTCTCCGCCACCTCGGCCTGGCCGGACAGCGCACGGAGTTCAGTGGTGTCACGGAGGGTGGCGACGCTGCCGGCGAGACCGCCGTTCCACTGGGTGGAGCGCTGGTTGACGGCCAGCAGCCGGTCCCCCGCGAGATGCACCTCGTCGGTGGCCACCCGGCCGGAGGCCAGCAGCTCGGCGGTGCGCGGTTCCAGCCCCAGGTCGCGGACGGGGCGGCCCTCGGGGTCCGGGGGCAGGTCGAGCAGCCTGCTCGCCTCGTCGTTGACGAGGACGAGGCAGCCGTGGCCGTCGACGATGAGCACGCCCTCGCGTACGGAGTGCAGCACCGCGTCGTGGTGCTCGTACATGCGGGTCATCTGGGCCGGGCCCAGGCCGTGGGTCTGGCGCCGCAGCCGCCGCCCCACCAGGGCGGTACCGGCGGTGGCGAGGGCGAGCGCGCCCCCGGCCGCGCCGAGGACCAGCGGCAGCTGGCGGGTGACCCGGCCGCTGACGTCATGGGCGGTCATCCCGGCGCAGATCACGCCGACGACCTTTCCGTCGGCCCTCCGGATCGGGACCGTGGCCTGCACTTCCTTGCCGAGCGGGCCCTGCACCGTCTCCGTGACGACCTTCCCGCGCAGCGCGGGCTTGTAGTTGGCGACGAGCTGATGGCCGATCTGCTGGGGCAGCGGGTGGGTGTAGCGGACGCCCTTGGGGTTCGCCGCGACGACGAAGTTCAGGCCCGCCCGCTTACGGACCTGCTCGGCCCGCGGCTGGAGCACGGCGGTCGGATGGCGGGATGTCATCGCCTCCGCGGTGCCCGGAGAGCCGGCGAAGGCCTGGGCCACGGCGGTCGACCGGTTGATGGCCTCCTGCTCGCTGTCGTTCCGGGCCTGGAGGACGAGCGCGAGGGTCGCCACGGCGATGAGCATGACGACGACGATCGCTTGCACGGCAAACACCTGACCGGCGATGCTGCGCACGCCCAGCAGGGAGCGCAAACGCCCCCGCGACCGGACAGGCCGGGAGTGCTTCGATCGACCGAAAAATCCGATCACCCCCTATTCCTAACACCTCACAGCGCCGGGACGTGAGCAGCCGGAGTGAGACAGTACCCCGGACCGGCCGGTTCATACGTTCCCGTCACACCCCGGTGATCGCCGGTGGCGCTGCGTAGGGGTTGGAACGGCGGGAGGGAGGGGAGGACCCTGCCGCCGGGCCATGGTTCCCGTGTCCGTCCGGCAACCGCACCACGTGTTGTCCGATCACGGCCGCCGCCTCCGCGCGCGCGGCCCGGTGAGCATGGAGGCGAGTGCCGTTGTCGACACGTCAGAGACCCCGGATACGGATCGGGACCCGGATCAGGGCCACCGTCGGGGCCGTCGTCCTGTCGGTGCCGGCCCTGCTGGTGCCGGCCGCCGTATCCGGCCCGGCCGCGGCCGACGGGCGCGCCGCGGGCGTCCCCGGTGTGATCCCGGCGCCGGTGCGGTGGACCGGCCAGGAGGGCGCGTTGCGACTGGCCGCCACGGCGGCGGTGGTCGCGCGGACGCCGGAGCTGCGCGGTGACGCCGGGACGTTCGCCGACGACGTGGCCGACGCGACGGGGCTGCGGCTGTCCGTGGCGACCGGCGGGGACGGCGCGGCGGGCGATGTGGTGCTGGGCGTGGACGCGTCCCGGAAGGATCTGGGCGCCGAGGGGTACGAACTGGTCGTCGGCGGCTCCGTGCGGATCACCGGGGCCACGGCCGCCGGGGCGTTCCTCGGGACCCGGACCGTGTTACAGATGCTCGGCGGCGGGCGCGAGTTGGCGCACGGCCGGACGGTCGACGTGCCGCGGTACGCCGAGCGCGGGGTGGGGGTGTGCGCCTGCTACATCCACGTCTCCCTGGGCTGGTTCGAGCGGCTGATGCGCGACATGGCGTATCTGAAGCTGAACCAGCTGTGGATCGAGGCGAAGGTGGTCAGCGACGACTACCCGAAGACGAGGTTCTGGGGCTACTACACCAAGGACGAGGTGCGGCGGCTGTCGGCGATGGCCCGGAAGTACCACATCACGCTCGTACCGGAGATCAACTCCCCCGGGCACATCGACCCGTATCTGCAGAACCACCCCGAACTCCAGCTCACGGACACGAAGGGGACCCGGTCGCCGGCGCGGCTGGACATCACCCGGCCCGAGGCGTTCGCCTTCTACACCGGGCTGCTGGACGAGGCGCTGGCGGTGTGGGACACCCCGTACTGGCACATGGGCGCGGACGAATACATGCTGGGCTCGGACTACGCCGCGTACCCGCAGATCGCCGCGTACGCCAAGGCCAGGTACGGCGCCCGGGCCACCCCGCAGGACGCGTTCGTGGACTTCGTCAACCGGGTCGACGACCATGTGCGCGTCGGCGGGCGCACCCTGCGGATCTGGAACGACGGGCTGACCGGCGACAACACCGTCCCCGTCAACAAGGACATCCGGGTCGAGCACTGGATCGCCGAATCCGGGCAGCCGCCCTCGGCCCTGCTCGCCCAGGGCCATCAGGTGATGAACGCGACCTACGCGCTCTATCTCATCCGCGGCGGCTCTCCCATGAAGACGCGGGAGCTGTACGAGAGCGACTGGACGCCGTTGCGCTTCGAGGGCGAGACGCTGAGCGGCCCCCAGCCGGGGATCACCGGGGCGAAGATCTCCATGTGGCCGGACTCGGCGGCGGCCCAGACCGAGAACGAGGTCGAGACGGAGGCGTATCTGCCGTTGCGCTTCCTCGCCCAGGCCGCCTGGGGCGGCCCGAAACCGGCCGCCACGTACGACGCGTTCAGCGCGCTCGCCCGCGACATCGGCCACGCGCCAGGCTGGGAGAACACGGTGCGGCTGCCGGTGAAGGACGGCCGTTACGCCCTCGCGCTGCCCGGCTCCGCGGCCCGGCTGACCACCACGGGCGGCGGCGAGGGCGCCACCGCGCGGTTCGGGGAGGACGGCGGCGCGGCGTGGCAGGTGTCGGCCACCGCGGACGGCTACTACACGCTCCGCGCCGTGCGCGGTGGCGCGGCCACCGCCTACTGCCTGGACATGGTGAAGGGGGCCCGCTACCTCGGCGCCCCGCTGGAGGCGGGCGCCACGGTCACCACGCAGACGTGCTCCGCCACGGCCCGCACCCAGCGGTGGCAGCTGACCGGCACCGGGACGCGCGTGCGGCTGGTCAACGCCATCTCCCGGCTCGGCCTCGCCCGGCGCGCCGCCGACGGGGTCGCGGTGCAGCAACCGCCGGACCAGCAGGCGGCGGCCACCCTGCGCCCGGTGGCCGCCACTCCGCCCGCTCGGGACCGCGGATGACCTGAGCGTTTCGACGACATGACGCTCCTGGCCGCTGACGGCGCCCGTGACGCCCGTGACCTGAACCGGACCCGTGGTGGTGAGCCCGGGATCGGCCTATTCTGCGCACGCGTTGATCGACTTCCTATGGAGGACGCATGACCGTCGGCAGCACTCCCTCCCGGGCCGTGGTGGTGGGCACCGGATCCCGTGCGCAGATGTTCACCACCGCGCTGGCCCGCCGCCCCGGGCTGCGGGTCGCCGCGCTCTGCGACCCGAACCCCGTGCGCATCGCCCACCACCAGCGGCTGCTGAAGGAGGCCGGTGAGCCGGAGGCTGCCGCCTGGAGCCCGGAGGACTTCGAGCGCCGACTGCGTGCGGACGACATCCAGGAAGTCGTCGTGACCTGTGTGGACGCGCTGCACGACGCCTACATCGTGCCCGCGCTGCGGGCCGGTTGCCGGGTGGTCACCGAGAAGCCGATGACCACCGACGCCGCCAAGTGCCGCCACATCCTCCGAACGGTGGAGGAGACCGGCAACCATCTGGCGGTGGCCTTCAACTACCGCTTCAACCCGGTGCACGAGGAAGTCCACCGGCAGCTGTCCTCGGGTGCCATCGGCGAGGTGCTGTCCGTGCACTTCGAGTGGTTGCTGGACACCCGGCACGGCGCGGACTACTTCCGCCGCTGGCACCGCGAGAAGAGCCACAGCGGTGGACTGATGGTGCACAAGTCCAGCCACCACTTCGACCTGGTCAACTGGTGGCTGGGGGCCAGGCCGCAGGAGGTCTTCGGCTACGGCAGGCTCGGCTTCTACGGCCGTGAGGCGGGCGAGCGCAGCGGTTACCGCCGCGAGTACGAGCGGGCCCACGGCGCGTCCGCCGCGCAGGACGACCCGTTCGCGCTGGAGCTGGCCGACAACGACGCGCTGCGCTCGCTGTACCTGGACGCCGAGGGGGCGGACGGCTACCACCGGGACCGCAATGTGTTCGGCGACGGCATCACCATCGAGGACGACATGTCGCTGCTGGTGCGCTACGACACCGGCGCCACCATGACGTACCACCTGACCGCGTACTCACCGTGGGAGGGCTACCGCGTGATGTTCAACGGCACCCGCGGCCGGCTGGAGCTGGAGGTGGAGGAGAGCCGGTGGCAGCCGCCCGTGCTCGGCACCACCTCCGGCCGGGGCACGATCCACGGCGACGAGGCACTCGCCAACGCGGGCGGCCCGCGGGTGGTGCTGCGCCCGCTGTGGGAGCCGCCGCGGGAGGTGGCGCTGCCGGCGTTCGACCACGCGGGACACGGTGGCGGGGACGAGCGCATGCTGACGGCGCTGTACGGACCCCTGAATCCCCTCGCCCCGGCGGCGGACACCGGGGCACCGGCCGCCACGGACGGCTCCGACGCGTCGAAGCAGCGGGCCACCGAGGCGGACGGAGCCCTCGCCCTGGTCACGGGTCTGGCCGCGAATGAATCGTTTGTCAGCGGAAAGCCCGTGGCCACGGCGGATGTGGTGCCCGGACAGCACACCTAGGCGCTCAGCCGTTCCTGCCGGGCCGTGAGTTCCAGGCCCATGTGCTGGGCGAGGCCGACGGCGAGGGCCGCCACGGTCGGGTGCTGCCAGACGAAGTTCCCGGCGAGCTTGATGTTCAGGCCGGTTTCCAGGCGTACCCGCAGCTCCATGGCGAGCAGCGAGTCGAACCCGAGGGACTTCAGCGGGGTCTGCGGATCGAGGGTGGTGCTGCTCAGCCGCAGGACGACCCGGATGTGGTCGGTCAGATACGCCTCCAGGGCGGCGCGGCGGGCGAGTCCGGCCGGGATGGCGGTCAGCCGGGCCCGGATGTCGTCGGTGTTCTCCTGGGCGTCGGCCGGTTGCTCCTCGCCGGGGAGGAGCAGTCCGAACAGGGACGAGTGGTGTCCGGCGGCCGGGATCCAGCTGGTGGGCTCGCCGGGGATGACACCGGTGTGCGTCCGCCCGTACGCCAGGAGGGTGCCGAACGCGCGGAGCCCCTGGTCGGTGGGGATGGTCTGATATCCGCGGTCGGCGAAGCCGGTGGCGACACCGGTCTCGCCCCACGGACCCCAGTTGACGGCCAGGGTCCGCAGGCCCTGGGCGGAGCGCCAGGCGGCGAAGCCGTCCAGCCAGGCGTTCGCGGCGGCGTAGGCGCCCTGCCCGGGGTTGCCGAGCAGCGAGGCCATGGAGGAGAACACCGCGAACCAGCCGAGCCGCGTCCCGGCCGTTGCCCGGTGCAGCCGCCACGCGCCGGTGACCTTCGGTGTCCACACCCGGTGCAGCTGGTCCTCGTGGATGTTGGTGACCACCGCGTCGTCGAGGACCATGGCGCAGTGGACGACGCCGTCGAGCCGTGCCCCGTCCGCGGTGGCGGCGGCCACCAGCCGGTCGGCGGTGCCGGGGCAGCCGATGTCGCCGAGGATGACGGTGACCCGGGTGCCGGTGGCCGACAGTTGGCCGAGGGTCTGCGCGTCGGCACCACCGGGTGCGGTACGGCCGTTGAGCACGAGGTGGCCCGCGCCCTGGCCGGCCAGCCAGCGGGCGGTGGCCAGGCCCAGCCCGCGCAGTCCCCCGGTGATCAGATACGTGCCGCCCTCGCGCACCGGGACGGGCCCGTCGGGCAGGACGGCGCTGATCTCGCCCCGCTGCGGGAGGGTGAGCACCAGTTTGCCGAGGTGGCGGGCGCCCGCCATCTGCCGGAACGCCTCGGTGGCATCGGCCAGCGGATAGGTGGTGCACCGCAGGGGCTTGAGGCGGCCGGCGGCGAACTCGTCGAGGACCTCGTGCAGCATGGCGGCGAACACCGCGGGGCGGGAGGTCTGGAGTTCCACGAGGTCGACCGTGCTGAACGTGATGTTGTGGCGCAGGGGCGCGAGCCCGAGCGGGGCGTCGGAGAGGATGTCGCGGACGCCGAGTTCGATGAAGCGGCCGAAGGGGCGCAGCGACTCCAGCCCGGCCCGGATGGCCGCGCCGGACAAGGAGTTGAGGACGACGTCGACGCCCTCGCCGCCGGTGGCCTCCCGGATCTCGTCCCGGAAGTCGAGCGAGCGGGAGTCCATGACATGGCTGATGCCCAGGGAGTGCAGATGGCGGCGCTTTTCCTCACTGCCCGCCGTGGCCAGCACCTCGGCGCCCAGCAGCCGGGCGACGGCGATGGCGGCCAGTCCGGTGCCGCCGGTGGCCGAGTGGATCAGCACCCGCTCGCCCGCCGTGACCCGGGCGATGTGGCGCAGCGCGTACCAGGCGGTGAGGAAGGCGAGGGGCAGTCCGGCGGCCGTGGCCGGGTCGAGGCCGTCCGGGATGGGTCCGGTGCAGTCGGCGGGTACGACGGTGAAGGAGCCGAAGGCGCCGCCGCGCGCGTCGGCCGCGACGACCCGGTCGCCGACGCGGACGTGGTCGACGCCGGGGCCGACCGCGGTCACCTCACCGGCGCATTCGAAGCCGAGCCGGTAGCGGACATCCGTGTCGCCGGGGAGCAGGCCCATGGCGGTGAGGACGTCGCGGAAGTTCATGCCCGCGGCCAGGACGCGCAGTTCGGCCTCGCCGGGGCCGGGCGGGCGCCGTCCGGCGGTGGCGAGTTCCAGGGTGCCCAGGTCCCCGAGGCGGCCGGCCCGCAGCCGGAAGCCGTCGGTGCCGCAGCGTACGGTGCGGGCGGCGGCCGTGGTGCGTTCGGTGTCGGTCAGGGGTGCGTAGGCGAGCCGGGCGGTGTGGCGTGTTCCGTCGCGGAGGGCGACCTCGTCCTCCGCGGCGTCGGCGAGGAGTTCGGGGACGAGGTCGAGCGGTGCGGCCGGGTCGGTGTCGACCAGGGTGGCGCGCAGTTCGGGGTGTTCGAAACCGAGCACCCGCACCAGTCCGCGCAGTGCGCTCTGCGCCGGGTCGGCCACGTCCCCGGGTGCCACGGCCCGGGCGCCGCGGGTGACGGCGTAGAGGCGCGGCGGGCCGGCGGGACCGCCGGGGACGGAGGCGAGGGCCTGGGCGGTGGCGAGCAGCCGCCGGGTGCGGCGCAGGGCGTCGTCGCCGCTGTCCTCGGTGCGTGTGTCCCCGGTGTCCGGTGCGGTGCCGCACAGGAGGACGACGCCTCGCGGCAGGGCGCCGGGGCCGGTCAGCCGGGCGGTGAGGTCGTCACGGAGGGCGTCGAGCGGTGCGTCGTCCAGCGGCGGGTCCCAGAGCCGGGTGGAGGCTCCGGCGGCGCGCAGTGCGTCGGCGGTGGCGCGGGCGGTGCCGTCGCCCTCGCCGACGACGAGCCAGTGGCCGGGCGGGCGTCCGTCGTCCGGGGCGGGCAGCGCGGTGCGTTTCCAGCCGATCTCCAGGAACCACTGGTCGGCCTCGGTGGTCTGCTGAGCGGCGCGGCGCGCGATCCGCAGGCCGTCGATGGCGAGGATCGGGCGGCCTTCCCCGTCGAGCAGCCGGATGTGGCCGACGAGGGCCCCGGCGGTGCTCTCGGCGGTCAGCCGGGCGTGGCAGTAGACGGCGGTGGCGGGGTCGCCGAGGATCCGGGCGGTCTGCATCCGGACGGGCAGCACCAGCCCCTGGTCGGCGTCGTTCAGGAGCCCGGCCGCCACGAGCTGGGCGCACAGGTCGACCAGCACGGGGTGGATGCGCAGGGCGTGTCCGGGGGTGCGGGCGGCCTCGGGGATCCGTACCCGGGCCCAGAAGCTGCTGCCGTGGCGGGAGGTGTGCACCTCGGTGATCCCGACGAACGCCGCGCCGTGTTCGATGCCCCGGGCCCGCAGGTTGGCGTACAGGGCGGCAGGATCGACGGGGACGGGGTGGCGCAGGGCCAGGGTGCGTACGGAGGCGGGGCGGGGCCGCGGGGGTGCGGCGAGGCGGCGCAGTACCGCACCGGCCTGTCTGATCCAGGTGCCGTCGTCGTCGCGTCCGAAGATCTCGCAGGTGGCGCGGTCCGCGGCGGCCACGGTGACCGTGGTGCTGAGGTCGGTGTGCTCGGCGATGGTGAGGAGTTCGTGGAAGCGCAGATCGGTGACCTCGACCTCAGTGGGGTCGGCGTCGAAGACCTGGCAGGCGGTGGTGAGCGCGAGGGCGTAGTAGGCGGCGCCGGGCAGGACGGGGGTGCCGTGCACCCGGTGGTCGTCCAGCCAGGGAAGGGTGGCGGTACCGGTGCTCGCGCGCCAGGAGTGGCGGAGGGATTCGCCGGGCACTTCGGTGTGGCTGCCGGGCAGTTCACCGGCGGACCGGCCGGAGGTGTCGGCGGCGGGCGCGGGGAGGGCGGGGGTGGCCCAGTGGGGAGTGCGGTCGAAGGTGATGGCGGGGACGTCGGCGAGGTCGCCGTCCCCGTACAGGTGTGCCCAGTCGACGGGGACGCCCGCGCAGTGGAGGGCGGCGAGCTGGGTGCGGAAGGTGGTGGTCTCGTCCTCGCCGCGGCGCAGGGTGGGCAGGACGACCGGGTCCCGGGTCAGTTCGGCGAGGGTCCGGGCCACGGGATGGGTGACCACGGGGTGCGGCGAGATCTCCACGTACACCAGGTGGCGATCGGCCGCGGCGGCGGCGAGCGCGGCGGAGAAGCGCACCGGGCGGCGGAGGTTGGCGCACCAGTAGGAGGCGTCGAAGGCGGGCACGTCGTGCGGGTCGTCGAGGACGGTGGTGTAGAAGGGCACGTCCGGCCGCCGGGGTGTGAGATCGGCGAGGACGGTGCGCAGTTCGGGGAGGAGAGGGTCGACCTGCGGGGAGTGCGAGGCGACGTCGACGGCGACCAGGGCGGCGGGCACGCCACGGGCCTCCCAGTCGGCGACGAGGCGTTCCACGCGTGCGGTGTCCCCGGCCACGACGGTGGAGCCGGGCGCTGCCACGACGGCGACGGTGACGGCGCCCGAGGCGTCGGCGGAGCTGTCCAGTTCCGCCTGGACCTCCTCGGCGGGCAGGCCCACGGTGGCCATGGCGCCGTGTCCGGCGACGCGGGTGAGCAGCGCGGAGCGGCGGCAGATGACCTTGGCTCCGTCGGCCAGGGAGAGCGCCCCGGCCACCACGGCGGCCGCCACCTCGCCCATGGAGTGGCCGATGACACCGGCCGGTTCGACGCCGTGGGCGCGCCAGGTGGCGGCGAGGGCGGTCTGCAGGGCGAACAGCACGGGCTGGACGCGGGCACAGCCGGTCACCGGCTCGCTCGCGCGGATGATGTCGAGCACCGAGAACCCCGCCTCGGCGGCGATGAGTGCGTCGGCCTCGGCGAGCGCGGCGGCGAAGGCGGGCTCGCGCTCCAGCAGTCCGCGTCCCATGCCGGGCCATTGCGAGCCCTGACCGGAGAACACCCACACCGGCCGCCGGGACACCTCGGCGCCCACGGCGCCGGTCACCACGGCGGGGTGGGCCCGGCCGGTGGCGAACGCCCGGAGGGCTTCGCCGAGTTCGCCGTGGCCGGTGGCGGTGACGCCGAGCCGGCCACGGCCCGCGGCGCGGCGCAGGGCGAGGGTGTGGGCGATGTCGCGCAGCGGTACGGCCGCGCCGTCGCCCTCCAGCCAGTCGGCCATGCGCCGCGCCGCGACCGGCAGCGCGGCGGGGGAACCGGCCGGGAGGAGGACGATGTGCGGGTCGGTGGTGGTGGTGTGGTGGGGCCGCCGCGCGCGGGGGCGGGCCGGGGTGGCGGGCGGCTGTTCCAGCACCACATGGGCGTTGGTCCCGGAGAACCCGAACGAGGAGACGGCCGCGAGGCGGGGGCCGGTGCGCACGGGCCAGGGGGTGAGCTCCCGGGGGACGAAGAAGCGGGTGGCCTCGGCGTCGATGGCCGGGTTCCAGCGGGTGAAGTGCAGATTGGGCGGGATGCGGCCCTCGTTCAGGCAGAGGATGGCCTTGATGAGGCCGGTGACCCCGGCGGCGGGTTCGAGGTGGCCGAGGTTGGTCTTGACGGACGCCAGGGCGCAGCGGTCGCGGCCGGTGCCGTACACCTGGGCGAGGCTGGTGAATTCGACGGGGTCGCCGACCGGGGTGCCGGTGCCATGGGTTTCGATCATTCCGACGTCACGGGCGTCGATCCCGGCGCGGGCGAGCGCCTCCTCGTACAGGGCGCGCTGGGCGGTGGGCGAGGGTGCGGCGAGCCCGTCGGAGTGGCCGTCCTGGTTGACGGCGGAGCCGCGCAGGACGGCGAGGACACGGTCCCGGTCGCGAAGGGCGTCGGGGAGGCGTTTGAGGACGACGATGCCGCAGCCCTCGCCGCGTACGAAGCCGTCGGCGGCGGCGTCGAAGGCGTGGCAGTGGCCGGTGTGGGAGAGCATGCCCATCCGGTCGAAGGAGCGGGTGACCCGGGGCTCGAACATCAGGGTGACGCCGCCCGCGATGGCGAGATCGCATTCGCCCGCGCGCAGCGCCTGGGCCGCGAGGTGCACGGCGACCAGGGAGGAGGAGCAGGCGGTGTCCAGGGCGAGGCAGGGTCCCTGGAGGCCGAGGAGGTAGGAGATCCGTCCGGCGGCGACGCAGTGCGCGTTGGACAGGGACGAGCCCTGCTGCTCCGGGGCGTGCCGCTCGAGGCGGTCCGCGTAGTCGTTGTAGCTGAGGCCGGTGAAGACGCCGGTGGAGGTGCCGGTGAGTCGGTCGGGCGGTGTTCCGGCGTGCTCCAGGGCCTCCCAGGCCACTTCCAGCAGCAGCCGGTGCTGCGGGTCGAGGACGTCGGCCTCGCGGCCGGAGACGCCGAAGAAGTCGGCGTCGAAGCCGGACACGTCGCGCAGGTAGCCACCGACGGCGGGCAGCCCGGAGCCGTCCTCCGGGCCGGTGGCGGGCGGTGGCCCCCACAGGGCGGTGCGCTCGGCGGGGGGCGCGGCGACCGCGTCCCGTCCCTCGGCGAGCAGGTGCCACAGGGCGGCGGGCGAGTCGATGTCACCGGGGAGCCGGCAGCCCATGCCGACCACGGCTATGCGGGTGGGCGGGCGGCCGGAGGCAGGGGTGTTCTGACGCATCGGGGTCTCCGTGGGGGTGTTCGGCCTGTGGGGTGGAGGCCGTGAGGGGGCGGGCGCGGGCTCAGATGGCGTCCGGGCTGCCCAGCAGCATGGCGTGCTTCACGCCACCGATCTGGTAGTTGAAGCTCAGTGCGTAGTCGAAGTCGAGGGGCCGGGTGCGGGTGCCGGGGACCGGGTCGAAGGGCAGTCCCTCGGCGGGTTCCTCGCAGTTGGCGGTGGGGCACACCGCGCCCTGTTCCATCATCATCAGGGTCAGGGCGGCGCCGACACATCCGATGGGCGAGCCGTGATGGCCGAAGCAGGCCTCCTGGGTGCTGACCAGGACGGAGCTGTCCGGCCCGTACAGCTCCCGGATGGCGCCCGCCTCCAGGGCGGTGACGGCCGCGCCGCCGTCGCAGGCGCCGTTGATGTACGGGATCTGCTCGATCCGCCACCGGTCGCCGAGACAGGCGCGGACGGCCCGGACGAGCTGTGCGCCACTGGGATCGGTGGCGAGGGGGTTGTCGAGGCCGTCGCGGGTCATGGCGGTGGCGAGCACCTGGCCGTAGAGGTGTGCACCGCGGCGCAGGGCGTGTTCGCGGCTCTCCAGGATCACGGTCGCGGATCCCTCGCCGTGGTTGATGCACTCGGCGCGCCGGTCGTAGGGGCGCATGAGGGAGTCGAACGAGGCGACGAGGTCCGGCATGGCGGCGGCGTCCATCGCCTCGTGGGCGCGCTGCGCGCCCACTTGCACCCGCTGGCCGTGCTGGATCAGTCCGATGTCGAAGACATCGACCCCGGTCACCGCGGCCATCTCGACCTCACCGGTGGCGATCATGCGGCGGGCGTTGCCGATCTGTACGGCGGCGGACGAGCAGCCGCAGGCCACCGTGAAGCAGGGGCCGGTGGAGCGGGCCGCAGCGGCCTGGACGACCACGACGTCGGCGGGTGACGCGCCCAGCGCCGCCGTGACGAACATCTCCACGCCGTCCAGCGCGGTGGCTTCGTCCGACTGGGTGTTGAGCAGCGAGAGGTACACGCCGACGTTGGTGTCCACTCCACCGCGGCCGACGAGGATCGCCGCCTCGCTCAAGTCCCCGGCCCCAAGGTCCAGTTCGGCGTCGGCGCAGGCTTCCACCAGGGACACCAGGCCGAAGCGGTGGGCGTCGGTGTAGTGGCGGGAGAAGAACTCGGGGATTCCGGGGAGCCGTTCACCGAAATGTTCTGGGGTGAGGTTCACCGCACCGTAGGCGATGTCCCGCTGGACGAGGGCGGAGCGGCCGTGGGAGGCGATATCCCAGACCTGTCCCGCCGTGAATACGGGCTCGGCGTCGCCCGGCAGGCAGAAACCCAGACCGGTGACCACGGCATCCCGCGGTCTTTTCACAGCGCTCTCCTGAAGCTGATAATAGTTGTCATGACGACCACCTGATCATCGTTCGGAAACGATTGCGGAATAGAAGACGTTACGCCGCGGTAAGGACCGCCGGAAGGTTGTGCCGTATCGCCGAGGTGGAGACGGAAGGTACGGTGCCCGGATTCGTACGCCCGGCGCCCGGGGCACACCACCACCCCGCTATCGGGCTCCGCGTTCCCGCGCACGCCCCCTCTTGCGGAAACTTTCTGAAAACGGGGGAAATTCACAGTGGGCGGGCATCTCATCGGTACGTCATTTCGACTGCTCATCACCGGTCGCCGAAAGGACCCCACATGGCGAACCAGTCCGTACCGTTCGACGACCTGGACCGCAAGATCGTCGCGGCCCTGGTGGCGAATGCCAGGGCGAGCTTCACGGAGATCGGCGCCGCGATCGGGCTGTCGGCGTCCGCGGTCAAGCGGCGGGTCGACCGGATGCGGGAGAACGACGTGATCACCGGCTTCACCACGACCGTGCGCCCGGCCGCCCTGGGCTGGCGGACCGAGGCGTACGTGGAGGTGTACTGCGACAGCGCGGCCCCGCCCAGGCGGCTGGCGGAGGTGGTGCGCAGCTACCCGGAGATCACCGCGGCCATGACGGTGACCGGGGGCGCCGACGCCCTGCTGCACGTCATGGCCATCGACGTGGAGCACTTCGAGGAGGTGCTGGAGCGCATCCGGACCGAGCCCTTCATCCGGAAGACCATCAGCTACATGGTGCTGTCGCACCTGATCGCGGGCAGCGCCGAGGCCGGCGCCAGCCCCGCCGCCGCGCCGCCCGGCGCGATGGACGCAATGAACGATCGCTAAACCGGCCGAAGACGCAACATCACTGCACCATCGCGCAATTTTCCTTTCTTGTGTCCCCTCTCGTCCGCTTTCTACCGTTGAATCATTCCCCGGTCCGCGGAAGCGAGAGGACTGCTCCGTGCCCCAGACCCGTGTGCCGCGCCCCCGGCGCTATCTGACCTGTCCCCCCGAATACTTCGACGTGCGGTACGCCATCAATCCCTGGATGCGCGAGGACACCGTGGTCGACACCGCACTCGCCCGCGCCCAGTGGGAGACGCTGATCCGCACCTACCGCGACCACGGCCACCGGGTGGAGACCGCCGAGCCGGTGCCGGGTCTGCCGGACATGGTGTTCGCCGCGAATTCGGCCCTGATCCTGGCGGGCCGGGTCTTCGGCTCCCGGTTCCACGCTCCCCAGCGCCGGCCGGAACAGCTCGCCTACACCTCCTGGTTCAAGGCGGCCGGATTCGAGGTGCACCAGCCGGAGGCGGTGTGCGAGGGCGAGGGCGACCTCGTGCCCGCCGGCCGGTTCGTCCTGGCCGGCACCGGGTTCCGTACGACGCGCGCCGCCCACCAGGAGGTGCAGGAGTTCTTCGGCGTGCCGGTGATCAGCCTGCTGCTGGTGGACCCGTACCTCTACCACCTGGACACCGCCCTGTTCACGCTCGACGACGAGAACATCGCCTACTACCCGGGGGCGTTCTCCCCCGGGAGCCGTGAGGTTCTGGAGCGCCTCTTCCCGGAGGCGCTGATCGCCACCCGGGACGACGCCATGGCCTTCGGGCTCAACTCCGTCTCCGACGGCCGCCACGTGTTCGTCGCCCCGCGCGCGACCGGCCTCATCGAGCAGCTCACCGACCGCGGTTACGTCCCCGTCCCCGTCGACCTGTCGGAGCTGCACAAGGCCGGCGGGGGCATCAAGTGCTGCACTCAGGAGATCCGCTGATGACCGCACCCACAACGATCGCCCAGGCCGCCGAAGCCCGTCCCGCGCGCTCCTCGGACGAGCTGATCGGCGCCGAGGAGTCCTCGCTCGCCCACACCTACCACCCGCTGCCCGTGGTCGTGTCCCGCGCCGAGGGCGTCTGGGTGTGGGACGTCGAGGGCCGCCGCTACCTCGACATGCTGGCCGGCTACTCGGCCCTCAACTTCGGCCACCGCCACCCGGCGCTCATCGAGGCCGCCCACCGCCAGCTCGACCGGCTCACCCTCACCTCGCGCGCCTTCCACAACGACCGGCTCGCCGACTTCGCGGAGGACCTGGCGCGGCTCACCGGCCTGGAGATGGTGCTGCCGATGAACACCGGCGCGGAGGCGGTGGAGAGCGGCATCAAGCTCGCCCGCAAATGGGCGTACGAGGTCAAGGGCGTCGCCCCGGACCAGGCGACCATCGTGGTGGCCGACGGCAACTTCCACGGCCGCACGACGACGATCGTGGGCTTCTCCAGCGACCCGGTGGCCCGCGACGGGTTCGGCCCGTTCGCCCCGGGTTTCCGTGTCGTCCCGTACAACGACCTCGCCGCGCTGGAGGCGGCGGTGGACGAGACCACGGCCGCCGTGCTGATCGAGCCCATCCAGGGCGAGGCGGGCGTGCTCATTCCGGACGACGGCTATCTGCCGGGGGTGCGTGAACTCACCCGGCGGGCCGGGGCGTTGTTCATCGCCGACGAGATCCAGTCCGGGCTGGGCCGCACCGGCGCCACCCTCGCCGTCGACCACGAGGCGGTACGTCCTGATGTGCTGCTGCTCGGCAAGGCGCTGGGCGGCGGCATCGTGCCGGTCTCCGCCGTGGTCGCCGACCGCGCGGTGATGGGCGTGCTGCGCCCCGGCGAGCACGGCTCCACCTTCGGGGGCAATCCGCTGGCCGCCGCCGTCGGCTCGGCCGTGGTCGACCTGCTGCGCACCGGGGAGTTCCAGGAGCGCGCCGCCGAGCTGGGCCGGGCGCTGGACGCCGGGCTGAGCGCGCTGCACGGCAAGGGCGTGACGGGCCACCGCTGCCGCGGCCTGTGGGCCGGGGTCGATGTGGACCCCGCGTTGGGCACCGGGCGCGAGATCGGGATGCGGCTGCTGCGCGAGGGCGTCCTGGTCAAGGACACCCACGGTTCGACCATCCGGCTGGCCCCGCCGCTGACCATCACCCGCGAGGAACTGGACGCGTCGCTGGCGTCGCTGGAGAAGGTACTCGGCTGACCCCACCCGAAGATTGAAGCGCCGGGCCGCATTACGTTCCATACGGCCCGGCGCTTCGTCATGTTCAATCCGTCTCCGAGATTCTTTTCCGCGCCCCGCCCAGAGCCTCCGAACCGTAGATAACGCGCAGGTCACGGCCCTTTTATGTACGTTGTTGAGTATTCGACTGTTGCGGATCTCCCGATGTGGAACACTTCCTGTCAACTCGCCGGGAAGACCTGGCGGAGGGTAGGAAGTCCTTGCAGGTCAGCATGGTTCAGAAGGCGAGCGTGCAGGGTGCGGGAAGGAGTTGCGGCTGGCGTGGACACGGAACCGGTCACGGTGACGGCCGCATACCGGGTGGACCCCGGCCGCGAAACCGAGTTCTATGGCTGGGCGATTGAGATGCTCAATGCCGCGGCAAGTCTTCCCGGATACCTGGGGGGCGGCGTCATGGGCTCCGGTCAGCTGTCCTCGGAGTGGCATGTCATCTACCGATTCGACAGGGAAGTATCCGCACAGGGATGGGAATCCTCGCTCGAGCGCGCCCGGTTGGCCACTCGGGCCGGACCCTTCGTAGAAGAAAAGGGAACTCAGCGCACCTCAGGACTGCAGAACTGGTTGAAGGGTCCGGTGCGGCCGCTGCCGCCGCCCCCCAAATGGAAGCTCTGGCTCGTGAACCTGGGCGCCGTGTTCCCTCCGGTCCTCATGTTCAACGTGCTGGTGATCCCGTTCCTCGACGGCACCAATTTCCTGCTCCGGACCCTGGCTCTGTGTCTTGGCGTGACCGCGATGGTGACCTGGCTCGTCATGCCGCGCCTGCAGCGGCTCCTCAAGAAGTGGCTCTATCCGCCGCTCCAGTCGATCCGAGGACGTCACAGGCGCATGGCGATGGACGGCCCGAAGCAAGGAGGCAAATCCGGATGGAATCGCTGAGGACGCTCCTCGTCGATAATTACGACTCGTACACGTACAACCTCTTCCATCTGCTCACCGAGGTCAACGGTGAGGAACCGGAGGTGCTTCTCAATGACGCGCCCGAATGCGCGGACATCGACCTCTCCGAGTTCGACAACATCGTGGTCTCCCCCGGCTCCGGACATCCGGCCGACGCCCGCGACTTCTCCGGCGCCGCCCGGCTGATCGAACGGGCCACCATCCCGGTGCTGGGCGTGTGCCTGGGCCACCAGGGCATCGCGCTCGGGGCCCAGGCGCGGGTGGTACCCGCCCCCCAGCCGCGGCACGGCCATCTCTCCCGGATCAAGCACGGCGGGCGCGGCATCTTCCGTGGTCTTCCCCAGGACTTCACGGCCGTTCGCTACCACTCGCTGTGCGTCGCCGAGCCGCTGCCGCTCGGTCTGCAGGGAATCGCCTGGTCCGAGGACGGCGTCCTGATGGGGCTGCGGCACCGGGCCCGGCCGCTGTGGGGCGTGCAGTTCCACCCGGAGTCGGTGCTCACCGGATACGGCCACCGGATGTTCAGCAACTTCCGCGATCTGACGATCGAGCACGCCAAGGGCGAGTCCGTGACGTCCACCGCCTCCCCCGACGAGCCTCGCAAGCCCCGCCCCCCACGCCCCAAGAAGCCGGTGGTGGCGACGAGCGCCCAGGGCGCGGACGGCGCGGAGGCCCGCACCTACCGGCTGCACGCCCGCTGGCTGGCCGACGCGACCGACACCGAGGCGGCCTTCACCCGGCTGTACGCGGACGCGCCGCGCGCCTTCTGGCTGGACAGTTCGCGGACCCAGTCCGGCGAGGCGCGCTTCTCCTTCCTCGGCGACGGGCAGGGGCCGCTGGCCGAGTTCGTGGCGTACGACACCGCCACCAAGGTGTGCGAGATCGAGCGGCCCGGCCGGCCCGCCGCCCGTTACGAGGGCAGCGTCTTCGACTATCTCAAGCGGGAGCTGGCCGCCCGCCAGATACACGCCCCGGACCTGCCCTTCGACTTCACGGGCGGCTATGTGGGCTACTTGGGCTACGAGATGAAGGCCGACTGCGGCGCCCCCGGCCGGCACGAGTCCGCCACCCCGGACGCCTGCTGGCTGTTCGCCGACCGCTTCGTCGCGGTCGACCACCAGGAGGGCGTCACCTACATCTGCTGCCTCTCCGAGGACACCCCCGACGGCCACCGCGAGGCCAAGGACTGGCTGGACGCGACGGTGACGGTGCTCTCAGGGGTGCCGGCACAGACCGAGCCCCTGCCCGCGCCGCCGCCGCTCACCACCACGGCCGCCGTCGAACCCTGGCTGGTCCGGGACCGGGAGAAGTACCTGGCCTCGATCGAGGCGAGCCTGCGCGAGCTGCGCGCCGGGGTGAGCTACGAGGTGTGCCTCACCAACTCCGCGTGGCTGCCCGCCCCGAGCGACTCGTACACCTTCTACCGGACGCTGCGCCGCTGCAACCCGGCTCCGTACGCCGCGTATCTGCGGTTCGGCGAGGCGGACGTGGCGTGCGCCTCCCCCGAGCGCTTCCTGCGGGTCACCCCGGACGGCATAGCCGAGGCCAAGCCGATCAAGGGCACGGCCCCGCGCTCCTGGGACGCCGACAAGGACGCCCGGGCGCTGGCCGCCCTCGCCACCAGCGCCAAGCCCCGGGCCGAGAACCTGATGATCGTCGACCTGCTCCGCAACGACCTGGGGCGGGTGTGCAAGCCGGGCAGTGTGTACGTCCCGCGGCTGATGAACACCGAGTCGTACGCCACCGTCCACCAGTTGGTGTCCACCGTGCGCGGCCGGCTGCGCCAGGACACCAGCACCGTCGACTGCGTACGGGCGTGCTTCCCGGGCGGCTCGATGACCGGCGCCCCCAAGCTGCGCACGATGGAGATCATCGACGCGCTGGAGACCGAGGCCCGCGGCGTGTACTCGGGCGTCCTCGGCTTCCTCAGCTGCAACGGCGCCGCCGACCTCAGCGTCGTGATCCGCACCGCGGTGTTCACCGGCGGCCGGATGCACATCGGGGCGGGCGGCGCCATCGTCCTCGACTCCGATCCGGCCGAGGAGTACGAGGAGATGCTGCTGAAGACCGCGGCGACGATGCGCGCGTACGACGCCTCGAAACAGCGGCCCGCCGGTGAGCTGGACGACCTGCTGGTGGCGGCGGTCCCGTCGCTGCCGGACTCCCCCGCGAAGGAGCTGGAACGGTGACGACTCTCCCGGATCTCTCCGACCCCGCCCTCCCAGGCCCGCCCCTCGACGCCTCCGCGCTTCCGCTGTCCGGCCCGTCGGTCTTCGTCCCGTCGGTGTCCGCCAACGTGGCCGCGCATCTGGCGGCACTCGCCGACCGGTGCGGCTGGTCGGCCCGGCCCGCCTTCCTGGAGGCGCACCGGATCTGGACCCACGGCGAGGTCCACGACCGTGCCGCGCGCGCCGCCACCGTGCTGGCGGGGCGCGGGGTGGGCGCCGGGGACCGGGTGCTGATGGCGCTGCCCGACGGCTTCATGTGGGTGGCCACGTTCCTGGCCGTCGCCCGGCTGGGGGCGACGGCGGTGCTGGTCAACCCCGGGCTCACCGCCGACGACCACCGGTTCATGGCCGAGGACTCGCGGGCCGCGCTGTGTGTCTCGGGCCCCGATCTCCAGGACCACTTCGACACCGCGCGCCGGCTCGGCGCGGACCATCTGTCGGCGCTGACGAGCCCGGACGGCATCGACGCCGCGGCCCCCGTGCGGGAGGCCGAGCCGGTGACGGCCGACGCCCCGCTGTACGTCCAGTACACCTCGGGGACCACCGGCCGTCCGAAGGCGGTGACCCACACCCATGGCCATGTGGCGGCGTACTACGACCTGGTGGGGCGGGAGGTGCTGGACATCGGTCCGGACGACGTGACGTTCTCGGTGTCCAAGCTGTTCTACGCCTACGGGTTCGGGAACGCGTTCGTCTTCCCGCTGTTCTCGGGGTCGTCCGCGGTGCTGAGCGCGCAGCGTCCAGGGCCCGGTCTCACCGACGACCTGGTGGCCCGGCACCGGGTGACCCTGCTGTACTCGGTGCCCTCCGCGTACGCCGCCCTGGTGGACGAGCGCGGCACCGGCCACACCCACTGCTTCGCCTCGGTGCGCGCGGCTGTCAGCGCGGGCGAGAGCCTGCCCCAGGGCTTGGGCGAACGGGTCGCCGAGATGCTGGGCGCCCCGGTGCTGGAGCAGATCGGCTCCACCGAGGCGGGCCACGCGTTCTGCGCGAACACCATCTGGGAGAACGCCCCCGGCACCCTGGGCCGCCCGGTGCCGTGCTTCGAACTGGAGCTGCGCGACAGCGCCGGCTCCGTGGTGGAGGCCACCGCCGACGCGGTGGCCGAGGGCGAGTTGTGGGTGCGCGGGCCGACGGTGGCCTCCGTCCGCCCGGCGGACGACGGCTGGCTCGCCACCCGGGACCGGGCCCGGCGCAACCCGGACGGCACGTACCAGCACCTGGGCCGGGTCGACGATCTGGAGATGGTCGGCGGGATCACCGTGTCCCCGCTGGAGGTCGAGGAGGTGCTGCGGCACCACCCGGCCGTGCGGGAGGTGGCGGTGGCCGCCGTCCCCGACAGCCGGGGCGCGACCCGGCTGCACGCCTTCGTGGTGCCGACCGCGCCGGTGGCCGGTGGCCGGACGGTCGACGAGCGGGCCCTGTCGGCCGATCTGATCGCGCTGGCCCGGAAGCGGCTCGCGGCGTTCAAGGCGCCGCGCACGGTGCGGGTGGTGGCGTCCCTGCCGCGGACGCAGACCGGCAAGCTGCGGCGCCATGTCGTACGGACAGGCGACTGGTGAACGGCCGTCATCCCGCCGGACGGTGCCCCGACCCCGCGCGCACCCTCGTGAACGATTCCGAACGGTAGGTACTGCATATGTTGGAGCGGCTACTCCCCGAGCGCGGGTTCTACCTCGGGCTGATGTTCCAGGAGGCCGCGGCCCGCCACGGCAGGGTCCGGGTGACGCTCGACCGGCCGCTGGACGTCGCACCGGACGCCGGTACGGACCTCGGGTACACCGATCTGGCGGATCTGGTCGACGATCTGGCCGCCCGGCTGTGGTCGGCGGGGGTGCGGCCGAGCGAGCACGTGGCGATCCACAAGAGCGACAACGTCGACATCGTGCTGCTGGCCTGCGCCGCCTCCCGGATCGGCGCGGTGCCCGCGCTGCTGTCGCCCTCGCTGGACGGCGCGGTGGCCGCGGTGCTGCTGGACCGGTTGCACGCGCCCTGGCTGGTCACCGACCGGGCCGCGCTGGAATCCACCCTGAGCGGTCTGGACACCGGGCTCGCCCGTGGCGTGCTCACGGTGGACGAGGCGCCCGGGAACGGGCACGCGGTGCCGCTCGCCGAGTACGCCGGGGTGCCGCGCCGCGCGCCCATCCGGCTGCACCCCCGCGAACCCTCGCTGATCACGCACAGCTCGGGCACCACCGGCGTCCCCAAGCTGGCGGTGCACTGCGCGCACACCATGTGGAACCGGCTCGTACCGCAGCAGGCGCTGGGGCGGGCCACCCGCGGCGAGTCCGCCGCGCTGCACATGTCGTTCGTGCACTCCCGCTTCTACCATCTGCTGGGCGTGCTGCTGCACTTCGGCAGCCCGCTGCTGCTGCTCCTCGACCCCGACCCGGCCCATGCGGGCCCCCTGCTCGCGAAACACCGGCCCGGCATCGTGGAGACCCACCCCAACACCTTCGTGCTGTGGGAGGACCTGGCCGAGGCGCCCGGACAGCCGCTGGCCAACGTACGGGCGTACGGCTCCACCTTCGACGCCATCCACCCGCGCACCGTGCAGCGGCTGCTCGGCGCGTCCCGCCGCCGCGACCCGCGGCTGGTGCAGCTGTACGGGCAGAGCGAGACCGGGCCGATCGCCTTCGGCTGGTACACCCGGCGCGGCGCGGACCGGGTGCAGGGGCGGCGGGTGGGCACCGGCATCCCCGGGTTCACCCGGGTCCGGGTGGTGGACGAGCGGGGCCGGAAGTGTCCGCCCGGTGCGCCGGGGGCCATCGAGGCCCGTACCCGCGGCCGGATCCTCACCTATCTCGGCGCCCCCGACCAGTACGCCCGCCAGGTGGACCGCGGCTGGTGGCGGATGGGCGACATGGGATACCGCGACCGCTGGGGCGCGCTGTACCTGCTCGACCGCGAGGTCGACCAGAACGCCACGGTGGACTCCAATCTGGAGATCGAGGACGAGCTGCTGTCCCGGGTCGCCGAACTCCGCGAGGTGATCATCGTCCACGGTCCCGACCTGGAGCCGGTGCCGGTGGTGTGCACCCGCGGGGACGAGCCGCTGGACGCCGACCGCTGGCGGCTGGCCACCTCGGACCTGCCGCCGCTGGCCGAACCGGTGCAGTGCCGCTTCGTGGACCTGCCCCGCACCGGCACCTGGAAGATCAAGCGGCTGGAGATCAGCCGGCTGCTGGCCGAGGGCGAACTGCCCACACTGTCCACCGCCCGGGCCCATGGCTGACCCGGCGGCGGACGCGCAGCCGGTCCTGGTGGTGGGCGCCGGGCCGGTCGGGATGACCGCGGCGCTCGCGCTGCGCGCCCGCGGCCTGCCGGTCACCGTGCTGGAGTCGGGGGCGAAGGACCGGGTGCGGCCCGGGAGCCGCGCGCTGTTCGTGCACCGGCAGTCGCTACGGCTGCTGGAGCGGGCCCGCCCGGGGCTCGGGCAGCGCATCGCGGCGTACGGCACGACCTGGCGGACCCGGCGCACCCTCTACCGCGGGCGCCAGGTGTTCGCGCGGACATATCCGGATCCCACGGGCAGCGGCGCCGGCGGTGGTGAGAAGCTCCCCGCCTTCGCGAGTCTGCGCCAGGTGGACACCGAGCGGTTTCTGTACGAGGCGTGTCTGGAGGCGGGCGTGGACTTCCGCTTCGACGCCGAGGTGACCGGGGTCGAGGCCACCGGCACCGGGGTGGAGGTGACCGCGGCGGACGGCGACGGCTGGACGGCCGGCCATGTGATCGCCGCCGACGGCGCCCGCTCCGGGGTGCGCAAGGCCCTGGGCATCCCGCTGGAGGGCACCCGTTCCGAGGGCTATCACGTGGTCGTGGACGTGGCGGATCCGGCGGGCGGGGAGTTGTCGGCCGAGCGGGTCTTCCACTACGAGCACCCCGCCGCCGGCGGCCGCACCGTGCTGCGGGTGCCGTTCACCGGCGGCTTCCAGCTCGACCTGCAGTGCGGGGCGGACGACCCGCCGGGTACGTACGACACCGAGCAGGCGGTGCGCCGCTGGCTGCCCCGGCTGGTGGGCGCGGACTGCGCGCACCATGTGCTGTGGGTGTCCCGGTACCCCTTCCTGCGCAAGGTCGCCGCGGCGTTCACCGATCCGACCGGCCGGGTGCTGCTGACGGGCGAGGCGGCCCATCTGTTCCCGCCCTTCGGGGCCCGCGGGATGAACAGCGGGATCGCGGACGCGGTCTCGGCCGCCGATGCCATATCGGTGGCATGCTCCGACCCGTCGCGGGCACCCGTGGCCGTCGGCGAGTTCGCTTCCACCCGCCGTCGTGCCGCGTTGTTCAACAGCGTGGCCGCGGGGGCGGCCCTGGACCATATGCGACCCCGCCGCTGGGCGAGGATGACCCAGCGCGCGGCGGCCACGCTGGCCCCGGTGGTCCCCCGGTGCGGTGTGTGGCTGGAGCATGCCCCGTACGGCCCCCGCGGCGGCCCGATGGCCGATGCGGCGAGGAAGTACTGACGGTGGAGGGGAACGAAGGCGTGAACACGCACACGGACATGGTGACGGCGGCCCGGGGCACCGGCCGGAGGCAGTCGCCGGAGCAGCAGCAGTGGACGCTGATGTGGCGCGAGGACGGCGGGCTGATGCCCTCCCGGCCTGTGCCCGACAGCGCGCTGCTGGCCGCCGACTCCTGGCTGGTCGACGAGGGCCGGGTGCGGGCGATCGACCACCACCACCGGCGGTTCGCCGCCGCGTGTGCCGAGGCGACGGGCGACTCCCCGGCCCGGATCGAGAGCTTCTGGCGGGACGCGGTGGCGGCGCTGCCGCGCACCGGCCGCTGGTTCCCGCGGGTCGAGCTGGCGGGTCCCGAGCCGGCCCGGCTCTATCTGCGGATACGGCCCGCACCGCCCCGGACGGCCAATGTGGCCGTCTGTCTGACCGAGGAGTTCGATCCGCGCATCCATCCGCGCCGCAAGGGACCGGATCTGTCCCTGCTGGCGCATTTGCGCCACCGGGCCGCCCAGCGCGGCGCGCAGGAGCTGATGCTCACCACTCCCTCGGGGGTGGTGCTGGAGGGGACGACGGCGAACGTCCTGTGGTGGGAGGACGACGTCCTGTGCCTGCCGCCGCCGGACCTGCCGCTGCTGGCGGGCGTCACCACGACCGTGATCCAGGAGCACGCGGCCGAGCTGGGGGTCCGTACCGAATACCGCCGGTGTCCCGCCCAGGAGCTGGACGGGCGCGAGGTGTGGCTGGTCAACGCGTTGCACGGGATCCGGCCCGTGACCGCGTGGCTCGGCCGTCCGCTGCGCGCGGGACCGGCCCTGCGCGCCGCTTCCTGGCAGAGCTGGCTCGACAGCTGTGCCGATGTCCTCATGCCGACGAACGGAGCTCACCGATGACCGCGACCGCGCCCGGTCCCCAGGCCACCACCGCCCGGCTGGAACTGAAGAAGCTGGCCCCCAAGGTGTCCGCCGCGATGGGTGCCCTGCACGCGGCGGCCGTCGAGGCGGCGCAGGAGGCGAAGGTCGAGCCCGAGCTGCTCGAACTGGTCAGAATCCGCGCCTCGCAGCTCAACGGCTGCGCGTTCTGCCTGGACATGCACACCAAGGACGCCCGGGCCCAGGGCGAGACCGAGCAGCGCATCTACGCCCTGAGCGCCTGGCGGGAGACCCCGTTCTTCACCGAGCGCGAGCGGGCCGCCCTCGCACTGACCGAAGCGGTGACCGATGTGAGGGACGGCCATGTCCCGGACGAGGTCCACCGGGCCGCGTGCGAGGTGTTCGACGAACCGCAGGTGGCGGCGTTGATCTGGGCCGCGGTCGTCATCAACGCGTACAACCGCACGGCGATCAGCGCCCGGATGGTGCCCGGCGCGTATCAGCCCGCCCTTCGCACCTGACCCACTGCCCGTCGCGCGGCGCGCCCTGGGGCACCCCCGGCGCATGGCGCGCCACGCGACGACGTCAGCACTGGCTGGAGGCCTTAGACCCATGAACACCCACGGACCGCGAGGCGCTTTCGGACCCCATCCGCCCCTGCTGGGCCGTCCGGCCCGGGGGCGCAACCCGCTGCGCAGGCGGACGGACCGGGTCCAGTCCTGGTTCGGCGTGCTCTTCCTGCTGGTTCTCGTGCTCGGCCTGCCGATGGCCGCGGTGAGCGCGGGGAACGCCGCGTACGCGTCGCAGATGAGCGTCGTGCACGCCCAGGCCGCGGCGCGGCACCAGGTCACCGCGCGGCTCGCCGAGTCCCCTCCCGGCGGGCCGCGCCAGGCGGACGCCACCGAGCTGAGGATGGCGAAGGTCGCCTGGACCGGCGACGACGGCGCCCGGCACACGGGTGTGGCCACGGTGCCCGGCGGTGCGGACGCGGGTACGGAGGTACGGGTGTGGGTGGGCCCGGACGGGGATCTCGCCCAGGAGCCCACCTCCCCCTCGACCGCGCGGACGATGGGCTGGTTCACCGGCATGCTGACCGCGGCGGCGGTGGCCGGGGCGGCGTTCGCGGGGCGGGCCCGGGTCCGGCAGGTGCTGGACCGCCGCCGGTACGCGCGCTGGGAGGCAGAGTGGAAGGTGGTGGAACCCGCGTGGTCCGGTAGGAACCGTCGCTGACCACTCTCGGCCACCGACCGCTCCTCGGCCGCTCCGCCGCGGGTCCGGCATGCGAGGTGATCGGAGCGGACGATGTCGCACACAGTGGAGTGGAAGGTCTATCTCTATCTCTTCGAGGATGAGGACGAGGGCCGGACGAAGGCGCGCGTCGAGCTGGACACCGGTGCCGCGGCGCTGACCGGCCGGGGCACGGCACGGCGCAATCCGGAGGACCGGGAGATCCCGCTGATCGGCGACGAGCTGGCCGCGGGCCGGGCGCTCAGCGATCTCGGGCAGCAGCTGCTGCGGGCCGCCGAGCACGACATCGAGAGCGAGGAGCCGCCGGCGCCGCGCAGGCCGCGGCCCGGATACGGCTGGGTGGTCTGACCCCTGCGGCTCCCTCAGCTGCCGGGGGGCCGGGTCGCGGCCGCGCCGACGTCCTCGGCGGCCTTGGCGAGCAGATCGAGCATGGCCAGCTCCGCGCGCGGGGCGTCCCTGTCGTGCACCGCGTCCAGCACCCGGCGGTGGCTGGGCACCGGGTCGTCGGCGTCGCCGTGGGCGTGCACCAGCCGGTCGCGCTCGCGCAGCCCGGGTTCCAGGACCAGATCGAACCGGGCGAGGAGTTCATTGCCGGTGGCGGCGAGCAGCGCCCGGTGGAAGGCGGCGTCGGCGTCCGCCTCGGCGGCGAGGTCGCCCCGGGCGCGTTCCATCGCGGTCAGCGCCGCGTCCAGTGCGGTCAGGTCGGCGTCGGTGCGGCGCAGCGCGGCCCGGTGGGCGGCGGCGGGCTCCACGACGGAGCGCACGTCGGTGAGGTCGCGCATCAGCCGCTCGCCGTCGCCGCCCGCCATGCGCCAGCGGATCACGTCGGCGTCCAGGAGGTTCCAGGCGGAGCGGGGGCGGACGTAGGTGCCGCGCTTCTGCCGGGCGTCGATGAGCCCCTTTCCGGCCAGCACCTTCAGGGATTCGCGCATCACAGTGAGGCTGACGTCCAGTTCGTCGCCCAGCGCCCGTACGTCCAGGACGTCGCCCTCGGCCCAGTGGCCGCCGACGATGCGGGCGCCCAGCCGCTGGACCACCTGGCCGTGCACACCGCGGCCGGAATAGGACGCCATGGGGTTCTCCTCGTCAGCGCTGGGCAGTTAGGGCAGCTGGGCATTATTTATGAATACATCTTGACACCCCCCAGGCCCGCCCGGACGATGAACCGACCTCACCGAGACGCACGCCGACCGCGGGGAGCCCCCTGTGACGCAGTCGCCGCACGCCCATCTCCCGGCCACGCTGACCATCTCCCTGTGGGACTTCAGCTGGTACACCCGTACCGGCCCGGGCGAGCCCTTCGCCGATCTGGACCGCGCCTTCGAGGACGCCGTCGCCCGCGGCTACAACACGGTACGCATCTGCGCGATGCCGTATCTGCTCTTCGGCTCGGGGTTCGACACCAGCCGGCTGCGGCTGCGTCCGCTGGGCGGCGACTACGGGCAGCGGATGCGCTGGTACGACGTGGGCGCGGTCGCCGAGATCGACGGGCGCGCCCATCTGCGGGCGCTGTTCGAGGCGGCTCTCCGGCACGACTGCTACGTCATCCTCTCCAGCTGGGAGTATCAGCAGAGCCCGTCCTTCGCCGAGGACAGCGCCTGGTTCGACGCCCTGATGGCGATCGATCCCGAGCGGCGCGCCGAGGTGCTCGCGGACGCGCTGGCCGATCTGATCGACTTCCTCGTCGTGCACGGTCTTGACGACCGGATCGCCTTCACCGAGCTGCACAACGAGGTGCAGGGGACCCGGCTCACCGACGGTCTGCGGGGCGAGGACCGGATCGTCGCGCTGCGCCCGCGGCTGGAGCGCGGTCTCGCCCGGTTCAGGGAGCGCCACCCGAACCGGCCGGTCACCGTCAACTACGCCATGGTGCCGGTCGGTTCGCTGCGCGGGGTGCCCCGCGACGTCGATGTCGCCGTGTTCCATCCGTACGTCTACGGGGTGCTCGGCGAGCTGATCGACACGTTCGCGATCCGCGACCGCGCCCGGCCCTTTCCCCAGCCGCGGGCCCGCCGGGAGCTGCTGCGCCCCGGCGCGCCCGATCTGGCGGACTGGGTGCCGCCGGAGCGCGACCGGTGGCGGCTGGCGGCCACCACGGTCGGGCCGCGGGAGATCTACGTCCACGACTGGTGCGATCCGGTCAAGTGGGACGCCTGGCTGTACGAGCGGTACGCGACCCACCGGCCGGCGATGGAGCAGAAGCTGGTCACCTGGATCGAGGCCGCCGCGGACTGGGCGGCGGACACGGGTGTGCCGCTGGTCTTCGGCGAGGGCTGGATCGGCTACACGCCGCTGCACGGCACGTTCGAGGAGGGCCCGGTGGGGGCCGCGTTCTGCCGCCGTGCGGTGAGCGAGGCGGCGCGGGTCGGGGCGTGGGGCGCGGTGGTGTGCTCCAACGCCGCGCCGCAGCACCCGATGTGGCAGGACATCCCGCTGCAGCGGGAGTGCAACGCCGTCCTGCGCGGCTGAGAGCACAGCGTCACCCCGAGGCCGTCACCACTCGGCGAACGAGCCGTCCGGGTGGCGCCAGATGGGGCCGCGCCAGTCGGGGGTGGTTCCGTCGGCGGCGCGCACGGCTTTCTCGTCGACCTCGATGCCGAGCCCGGGGGCGGTCGGGCGGTTGATGTGGCCCTCGTGGAAGCGGAACACCTCGGGGTCGACCACGTAGTCGAGGACTTCGGCGCCGTCGTTGTAGTGGATGCCGATGCTCTGTTCCTGGATCAGGAAGTTGGGGGTCGCGAAGGCGATCTGGAGGCTCGCCGCGAGCGAGACCGGGCCGAGCGGGCAGTGCGGCGCGAGGGGGATGTCGAAGACCTCGGCGAGCGAGGCGATGCGCCGCACCTCGGAGATGCCCCCGGCGTGCGAGAGGTCGGGCTGCAGCACGGCGACCCCGGCCTGGAGTGCGGGCAGCACATCGGTGCGGGAGTAGAGCCGTTCGCCGGTGGCGATGGGGACGGGCGAGGAGGCGACGAGGTCGCCGAGCAGATGGGTGTACTCGGGAAGGACCGGCTCCTCGGCGAACAGCGGGTGGTACGGGGCCAGATGGGGCAGCATCTTGCGGGCGCCCGCGGCGGTGAAGCGGCCGTGGAAGTCGACCGCGAAGTCCCGGTCAGGGCCCAGGGCCTCGCGCGCGGCGGCGGCGCGGGCCACGACGGCGTCGATGTCGGAGACGGTGGGCAGCCGGTTCATCCGCCCGGAGGCGTTCATCTTGACCGCGGTGAATCCCGCCTCGACCTGGGCGGCGACCGCCTCGCCGACCGCGCCGGGCTCGTCGCCGCCGACCCAGCTGTACGCGCGGACCCGGTCCCGTACCGGGCCGCCGAGCAGGGCGTGGACGGGGACGCCGAGGGCCTTGCCCGCGATGTCCCACAGCGCCTGGTCCAGTCCGGCGACGGCGCTGGAGAGCACCGGGCCGCCCCGGTAGAAGGAGCCCTTGGTCATGAGCTGCCAGTGGTCCTCGATCCGCGCGGGGTCCTTGCCGACGAGGAGTTCGGACAGCTCGTGGACGGCGGTGCGGACGGTGGAGGCGCGTCCCTCGACCACCGGCTCGCCCCAGCCGACGACGCCCTCGTCGGTCTCCACGCGGCACAGCAGCCAGCGGGGCGGGACGGCGAAGGTCTCGACACGGGTGATGATCACGGAAATGACTCCTCAGGAACTGGTCTTCAGCACGCTCCACCCGCCGTCGACCACCAGCGAGGCGCCGGTGACGAACGAGGCGTCGCCGCCGAGCAGGAAGGCGATGGCCCCGGCCACCTCCTCCGGACGTCCGAGGCGACGGGCGGCGGTCTGCTCGGCGCTGTTGCGCCGGTCCTCCTCGCTGATCCCGGCCCAGGCGCGGGTGAGGACGGGGCCCGGCAGGACGGCGTTGACCCGCACCGCGGGGCCGTACTCGACCGCCAGCTGGCGGGTCAGCCCGGTGAGCCCGGCCTTGCCTGCCGCGTAGGCGGGGCGGCCGGGGAGCCCGACGAGGGCGTGCACGGACGACACCAGGACCGCGCTCCCCCGGGTGGCCCGCAGGCCGGGGAGGCAGGCGCGGAAGCCGAGGAAGGCGGCGGTGAGGCCGACCGACAGCTGCCGGTTCCACTCCTCCAGGCCGATCGCGTCGGCGGGCCCGACCCGCACCGCGGTGGCATTGCTGACCAGCCCGGACACCGGCCCGTACGCCTCGGTCGCGGTACGCACCGCCGCGTCCCAGGAGGTCTCGTCGGCCACGTCGCAGTGCTGGAAGACGGCCCTGCCGCCGTCGGCGCGGATCTCCCGGGCGACGTCCTCGCCCTCCTCGCGCAGCACATCGGCGACCAGCACCCCGGCGCCGTCCGCGGCCAGCCGGCGGGCGGTGGCCGCGCCGATGCCGCCGGCGGCGCCGGTGACGATCACGCACCCGGATCCCCGAGCGGGGGAAGAAGAACTCACAGCCGATATTAAATATGAATTAATGACTGACGCCAAGGGGTCCCGCGAGCCGGGCGGAGTAAAATTCGCTGCACGTGCCAGAACGAGGCGAGAGCGCATGCGATGGGCGACAGCACCTTCCGCGGATGGCCCCACCACCTCCCCGACCTGATCGCGGAGGCCACGTGGGTGGTGGACGAGCGGGGCGTGCTGACCGGCTGGAGCCTCGGCGCGCGGAACCTCCTCGGGTACCGGGCCGAGGACGTGGTGGGACGCCCGGTGGCCGAGCTGTTCGCGGACCGAGGCCCGGGGCCGCCCCGCTTCGACACGTACACCGCCGACGGCGGCACCCCCGCGGTGCTGCGTCACCGCGACGGGCACGACGTACGCGGCGTCCTGTGGGCCCAGCCGTGGTCCCTGGGCGACGGGCGCCCCCACTGGCTGCTCCAGGCCACCGGCGAGGAGGCGGTGCGGCGCCAGGACATCGGCCGCGCGCTCCTGGACGGCCTGGGCCTGGCCTCCCCCGTGGCCCTGAGCGTCTACGACGCCCAGTTCCGCTGTCTGATGCAGAACGCCGCGCTGCGCCGACTCAGCGGCGTCCCGGACGAGGAGCGCCTCGGCCTCACCCTGGGTGAGACGGTCCCGCGGGTGGACACCTCCGGAATCGAGGCGATGCAAGCCCAGGTGCTCCGCCAGGGTGTCGCGGTCGCCGACATCGAGGTCCGGGGCCGGGTGCCCGCCGAACCGGACCGGGAGCGCGTCTGGTCCAACTCGCTCTTCCCGCTCAAGGACCGCTCCGGCGAGGTGTTCGCCGTCTGCCACGCGGTGCTCGACATCACCGAGCGGCACCGCGCCCGGGAGCGGCTCGCGGTGCTGAACGACGCCAGCGCCCGCATCGGCTCCACCCTGGATCTGCTGCACACCGCCCAGGAGCTGGCGGACGTCGCGGTGCCCCGGCTCGCGGACTTCGCCTGCGTCGACCTGATCGACTCGGTCTTCGAGGGCGAGGAGCCGCCCACCGGGGCGGTGGCGGGCGAGACCGTGTTCCGGCGCGCCGCGCACCGGTCCATCGTGCCCGGCACCCCGGAGGCGGTGGCCGACGTGGAGGACGTGGACGTCCACGCGTCCGCTCCGGACTCACCCTTCGCCCGCGCCCTCGCCACCGGCACCTCCGTCCTGGAGTCGGTTGACGGCCCCGGCCCGGTCCCCGGCTGGCTCGCCGACGATCCGAAGCGGGCCGAGGGCATCGGGCGGTGGGGCATCCACTCCTGGATGGTGGTACCGGTACGGGCGCGTGGCAGCACCCTCGGAGTGGCGGTGTTCCTTCGGCGGGAGCGCACCGACCCCTTCGAACAGGACGATCTGCTGCTGGCCGACGAGATCGTGGCCCGCGCCGCGGTCTGCATCGACAACGCCCGCCGCTACACCCGCGAACGCGGCACCGCCCTCGCCCTCCAGCGCAGCCTGCTCCCCCAGCGGCAGCCGGTCCAGGCGGCGGTGGAGGCCCGGTCGCGCTATCTGCCGGCCGGCAGCCGGCTGGGGGTGGGCGGCGACTGGTTCGAGGTGATCCCGCTGTCCGGCGCCCGGGTGGCGCTCGTCGTGGGGGACGTCGTCGGCCACGGGATGAAGGCCGCCGTCACCATGGGGCGGCTGCGCACCGCCGTCCGCACCCTGGCCGATCTCGACCTTCCCCCCGACGAACTGCTCGCCCATGTCGACGACCAGGTGCGGCGGCTGGTCGACGAACAGGCCGCCGAGGGCCAGGAGTCCGGCGACGCCGCCGACCCCGCGGCCGGTTTCGCCTCCGAACCGGCCATCGACGCCTGGGCCTTCGGCGCCACCTGTGTGTACGCGGTCTACGACCCGGCTACCCGGCGCCTCACCTTCGCCCGGGCCGGCCATCCCCCGCCCGCCGCCCTCACCCCCGGCGGCCGGGCCGAGTTCCTGGACTCCCCGAACGGGCCCCCGCTGGGCGTGGGCGGGCTGCCGTTCGAGGCCACCGAGGTCGAGCTGCCCGACCAGAGCCTGCTCGTGTTCTACACCGACGGCCTGGTGGAGTCGCGCGACCACGACATCGACGCCGGGCTCGACCGGCTGCGCCGCACCCTGGACGACGGCTGCCGCGATCTGTCGCCGGACGAGGTGTGCGACACCGTCGTCTCCCGGCTGATCCCCGGCCATCCGTCCGACGACGTGGCGCTGCTGGTGGCGCGTACCCGGGCGCTGAGCGACGACCGCTGCGCCGCCTGGGACCTGCCCGCCGAGCCCGCGGTCGTCTCCCGGGCCCGGGCCCAGGTGGCGCGCCAGCTGTCCCAGTGGCAGCTGGGCCATCTCGTGGCCACCACCCAGGTCGTGGTCACCGAGCTGCTCACCAACGCGATCGTGCACGCCCGCAGCCCGATCCGACTGCGGCTGGTCAGGAACCAGTCGCTGATCTGCGAGGTGTCCGACAGCAGCGCGGCCGCCCCGCATCTGCGCCGGGCGGGCCGGATGGACGAGGGCGGCCGCGGCCTGTTCCTCATCGCCCAGCTCAGCCGGCGCTGGGGCACCCGGTACTCCGGCGACCGCAAGACCGTCTGGGCCGAGCAGCCGCTGACCGGTCCCTGCCGGTAGCCACTTTCGGTACACACCCGCCCCGGCGGGTACGAGATGCGGATGTGAGCGCTTCTCTCCCCGGTCCGGCCACGCGCCGCGCTCTGCTGGCGGGTTCGGTCGGCAACCTCATCGAGTGGTACGAGTTCGGTGTCTACGGCTTCTTCGCGACGGTCATCGCCGCGAACTTCTTCACCCCCGAGGGCGGCAGCGCCCTCGAGGGCCTGGTCAAGACCTACGCCTCGTTCGGGCTCGCGTTCTTCTTCCGGCCCATCGGCGCCGCCGTCTTCGGCAGCGTCGGCGACCGGATCGGACGGCGCCCGACCCTGATCCTGGTGCTGCTGCTGATGACCGGCGCCACCACGCTCATCGGACTGCTGCCCACGTACGACACGGTCGGCGCCGCCGCCCCGTGGCTGCTGACCCTGGTGCGGATCCTGCAAGGGCTGTCCGCGGGCGGGGAGTTCGGCGGCGCGGTGTCGATCATGACGGAGTTCGCTCCGCCGGGGCGCCGCGGGCTGTACGGGGCGTGGCAGTCGTTCACGGTCGCGCTGGGGCTGCTCGCGGGTGCCGGGACGGCCGCCGTCCTGGCCACCGCGCTGAGCGAGGAGGCTTTGCGCGACTGGGGCTGGCGGCTGCCGTTCCTGCTGGCCCTGCCGATCGGGCTGTCCGCGCTGTGGCTGCGGCTGAGGCTGGAGGAGACCCCGTCGTTCCGGGAGACGAGCGGACGGACCGGCGCGGCGCGCCTCCCGGTCGCCGCGCGCCGCGAGGCGGCCCGGGCCGTCCTGCTCGGCGCCGGGCGCGTCATGGGCTGGGCCGCGGCCGGGTACACCTTCCTCGTCGTCATGCCCTCGTATCTGCAGTCCACCCTGGACGCCACCTTTCGGCAGGCGCTGATCGCCACCGTGGTGGCCAACGCCGGGTTCGCGGCCGCCATCCTCCCGGCGGGGCTGCTCAGCGACCGGATCGGCCGACGCCCCGTCATGCTGACCGGCGCCGCCCTGATCACCGTGCTCGCCTTCCCGCTGCTCAATCTCCTTCAGGATCCGGGAAGTTCGGCCCTCGCCCAGGGCGTGGCCGTCTTTGTGGCAGGCGCGGTGGTGGGACTGATGGCGGGTCCCGGCCCGGCGATGCTCGCCGAGATGTTCCCGACCCGGGTCCGGTACACGGGACTCGGGCTGGCGTACGCGCTGTCGAACGCCGTGTTCTCGGGGTGCGCGGGGCTGATCATCACCGAGGCGATCAAACGGACCGGCGAGGCGGACATCCCCGCGTACTACGTGGCGGTGACCGGCGCCCTCAGCGTGATCGCCCTCGCCACCCTGCGCGGCGACACCCACCGGGGCACGCTGCGGGAGGAGGAGCGGCACCCGCCCCGGGACGAGACGGAGGAGGAGACCCCTTGCGCGTGATCGGACTGATGTCGGGCACATCCCATGACGCGGTGGACGCGGCGGCCGCCGATCTGGCCCTCGACGGCGACACCCTGGTGCTCGCCCCGCTGGGCCTGATCAGCGCCGCCTATCCGGACGCGTTACGCGCGGGCTTGAGCGCCGCGCTGCCACCGGCGGCGACCACCATGGCGGACGTGTGCGCGCTCGACACCCGTATCGGCCAGGCTTTCGCCCGGCTCGCCGTCCGCGCCGACCGGGAGCTGTGCGACGGACGGGCCGACCTGATCAGCTCGCACGGCCAGACCGTGTACCACTGGGCCGAGGAGGGCCGGGTGCACGGCACCCTCCAGCTCGGGCAGCCCGCCTGGATCGCCGAGGCCACCGGCGTCCCGGTCGTCTCCGATCTGCGCAGCCGGGACGTGGCCGCGGGCGGCCAGGGCGCGCCGCTGGTCAGCCTGGTCGACACGCTGTGGCTGCGCGGGCGGCCCGGGGTGTGCACCGCCCTGAACCTGGGCGGCATCGCCAACCTCACCGTCGTCCCCCGGGCCGGTGAGCCGCTGGCGTTCGACACCGGCCCCGCGAACGCCCTCATCGACGCGGCGGTGCGGGATCTGACGGACGGCCGGCAGGACCACGACGCGGACGGCGCCCGCGCGGCACGCGGCACCGTCCATTCCGGACTGCTGGAGCGGCTGCTGGCCGAGCCGTACTACGCGCTGCCACCGCCCAAGACGACCGGCAAGGAACTGTTCCATCTCCCCTATCTGCGGACCGCGTTGGCGGCCACGGGCCCGGTGGCGGGCGACGATGTCGTCGCCACCGTCACCGAGCTGACCGCCCGTACCGTGGCCGACGCGGCGCGCTCCGTCCACGCCACCGAGGTGGTCGCCTCGGGCGGCGGCGTCCGCAACCCCAGCCTGATGGCCACGCTCCGCCGCGACCTCGGTGCCGTCGCCCTGCGGGTCTCCGACGAGCTGGGGCTTCCGGCGGCGGCCAAGGAGGCGTACGCCTTCGCCGTGCTGGGCTTCCTGACCGCCCACGGCCTGGCCGGCACGGTGCCGAGCTGCACCGGCGCCCGGCACCCGGGCGTCCTGGGGTCGATCACCCCGGGACGGCGGCCGCTCGTGCTGCCGCCTCCGGACCGGCCGGCACCGTCCCGGCTGGAGATCTTCCGCCGGTGAGGACGGTCCTCAGTCCTCCGGGATCTCCATCCGGAGGCCCCGGGGCGGCTGCTGTTCGAACCACACCAGCTTGCCGGTGCTCAGCAGGGTCGCACCCCAGCGCCGGGAGAGCTCGTTGACCAGGAACAGTCCGCGGCCGCCCTCGTCACCCGGGCGTGCGTGGGTGAGCCGGCGGGCCCGGCCGGCGGTCTGCGGCTTCGGCTCCAGGAACCAGGAGGCGACGTTGTACGACGGGATGCCATCGAAGCGGGCGGCGAGCAGCGCGATGTCGTCGTCCCGGTTCCTGGATCCGACGCGGCCCACCGCCGCGTCGCAGCTTCCTCAGCCGCCTCTTCGGCACCGGAGGAAGATCTGCTCCTCGGGCGGGATGTCCGAGGAGGCCGGTGCGTAAGCGTAGGACGACTCGCCGATGATCTCGAAGCGGGCCGCTTCGACGACTTCGCGCAGATCGTCCCGGAGATAGCCGGTGACCCGGATGGTGGAGCGGAGGAACGGGATCGCGAAGTCGTCCACGTCGGCCTCCACCATCGACAGGGCGAACAGCCCGCCGGGCGGCAGCAGGCGGCGGATGGTGCCCAGCGCGAGCGGGATCTCGGCGCGGGGCAGCATCAACAGGGAGAAGAACGCCGCGACCGCGTCGAACCGGCCGAGATAGACCGGGCCTCCGGGACGCAGGTCGGCGATGTCCACCTGGTGGAAGTCGGCGCCCGGGACATAGGACCGGGCGAGCCGCAGCATTCCGGCGGACAGGTCGACACCCGTGACCCGCAGGCCCGCGCCGATCAGCTGGCGCGCGGTCGGCAGCCCGGTGCCGCAGCCCAGATCGAGCACCCGGGATCCGCGCGGGAGCCGGCCGATCAGCCACTCGCCGGCGGCGAGCTGGCCATCCTTGTGCGGGAACGCCTCGTCGTAGCGGTCGCCGATGGCGTCGAACGCCTCGGCCTGACCGGTGCGGTCGAGCCGAATGTTCCCGTAGCCGGTGTCGCCGGTCCCGTTGCTCACGCACACATCCCCGCAGGTTTGGACGTCACCCCATTCTCCTCATATTCCGGGCGGGCACCATGGCCTGGGCACGACTTCCGGGGCACACCTTCCGGGGCGGTCAGCCGGCGCTGCCCTTCGGCTTCTCGTCGTCCACGATCTCCGCGTCCACCACCTCGTCGCCGTCCGGGTGGGGCTGGTCCTGGCCCGCTTCCCCGCCGCCCCCGTCCGGGGTCCCGGACTGCTGCTGTGCCTGGGCGTAGAGGGCGGTGCCGATCTTCTGTCCGACGGTGGCGGCCTTGTCGGTGGCGTCCCGGATCGCGGCGGTGTCCTCGCCCTTCAGCGCCTCCTTCAGCTCCGCGACCGCCCTCTCGGCCTCCTCCCGGACGTCCCCCGGCACCTTCCCGGCCTGGTCACGCAGCAGCTTCTCGGTCTGGTACACGAGGGATTCGGCCTGGTTGCGGGTCTCGGCGGCCTCGCGGCGCTTGTGGTCCTCCTCCGCGTAACTCTCGGCCTCGCGCATCATGCGGTCGATGTCGTCCTTCGGCAGCGCGGAGCCGCCGGTGACGGTCATCCGCTGTTCCTTGCCGGTGCCCAGGTCCTTGGCGGAGACGTGCATGATGCCGTTCGCGTCGATGTCGAAGGCCACCTCGATCTGCGGCACACCGCGGGGGGCGGGCGGCAGCCCCGTCAGCTCGAACATCCCGAGCTTCTTGTTGTACGCGGCGATCTCGCGCTCGCCCTGGAACACCTGGATCTGCACCGACGGCTGGTTGTCCTCGGCCGTCGTGAAGACCTCCGAGCGCTTGGTCGGAATGGTCGTGTTGCGCTCGATCAGCTTGGTCATGATGCCGCCCTTGGTCTCGATGCCGAGGGACAGCGGGGTGACGTCCAGCAGCAGGACGTCCTTGACCTCACCCTTCAGGACACCGGCCTGGAGGGACGCGCCGATGGCCACGACCTCGTCCGGGTTGACGCCCTTGTGCGGCTCCTTGCCGGTCAGCTCCTTGACCAGGCCCGTCACCGCGGGCATCCGGGTCGAGCCGCCGACCATGATCACATGGTCGATGTCGGAGATCTTGACCCCGGCGTCCTTGATCGCCTGGTGGAAGGGGGCCTTGCAGCGCTCCAGCAGGTCCTCGGTCAGCTGCTGGAACTGCGAGCGGGTGAGCTTCTCGTCCAGGTGCAGCGGGCCCTCGGCGGACGCGGTGATGTAGGGCAGGTTGATCGCGGTCTCGGTCGCCGCGGACAGCTCGATCTTGGCCTTCTCGGCGGCCTCGCGCAGCCGCTGCACGGCCATCTTGTCCTTGGAGAGATCGACCCCGTACGCGTTCTTGAACTGCTTCACCAGGTGGTCGACGACGCGCTGGTCCCAGTCGTCGCCGCCGAGGTGGGTGTCGCCGTTGGTGGCCTTGACCTCCACGACCCCCTCGCCGATCTCCAGCAGCGAGACGTCGAAGGTGCCGCCGCCGAGGTCGAAGACCAGGATCCGCTGGTCGTTCTCCCGGTCCAGCCCGTAGGCGAGAGCCGCCGCGGTGGGCTCGTTGATGATCCGCAGCACCTTCAGCCCGGCGATCTCGCCCGCCTCCTTGGTGGCGGTGCGCTGGCTGTCGTTGAAGTACGCGGGGACGGTGATGACGGCGTCCGTGACGTCCTCGCCGAGGTAGGCCTCCGCGTCGCGCTTGAGCTTCTGCAGCACCCGCGCGGAGATCTCCTGGGCCGTGTAGCGCTTGCCGTCCACGTCGCCCGTGGCCGGGAAGCGCCAGCGGTCCTCCCCCATGTGGCGCTTGACCGACCGGGCGGTGCGGTCCACGTTGGTCACCGCCTGACGCTTGGCGACCTCGCCGACCAGCACCTCGCCGTTCTTGGCGAAGGCGACCACCGAGGGGGTGGTCCGGGCGCCCTCGGTGTTGGTGATGACGGTGGGCTCACCGCCCTCGAGGACCGAGACCACGGAGTTCGTCGTCCCCAGGTCGATACCGACTGCGCGGGTCATGTCGAACCACCTCCCGATACGCCTCCAAGTATCCCAAAAGATGCGCGAGCGGGGCGACGGGCGGCGGGCCGGGTCAGTCCCCCAGGTGGTCGACCTCGCGCATCCGGTTCGTCGCGTCGAGGGCGGCGACCTTGTAGGACTCGGCGAAGGTCGGATAGTTGAACACCGCGTCCACCA
The DNA here is from genome assembly GCF_044332925.1 of Streptomyces sp. NPDC021212. NCBI lineage: Bacteria > Bacillati > Actinomycetota > Actinomycetes > Kitasatosporales > Streptomycetaceae > Streptomyces > Streptomyces sp. NPDC021212. Next base: position 467,124 of record NZ_JBIRPZ010000006.1, on the reverse strand, counting down.
GATAGTCGACGGTCCCGCCGCAGCCCATCACCGCCTGGCCGATGTGGATCAGCTCGGTCGCACCGGTGCCGAAGCAGTGCACCCCGAGCAGCCGCCGGTCCTGCGGGGACACCAGCAGCTTCAGCATGCCGTCCCCGTCGCCGACGATCTGGCCGCGGGCCAGCTCCCGGTAGCGCGACACCCCGACCTCGAACGGCACCTTCGCGTCCGTCAGCTGGTCCTCGGTCCGGCCGATGAAGCTGATCTCCGGGATGGAGTAGATCCCGATGGGCTGCAGATCGTGGATCGGGTTCACCGGCTCGTCGCACGCGTGGTACGCCGCGCTGCGGCCCTGCTCCATGGAGGTCGCGGCCAGCGCCGGGAACCCGATGACGTCCCCGACCGCGTAGATGTGCGGTACGGCCGTACGGTAGTGCTCGTCCACCGTGATCCTGCCGCGCCGGTCGGCCGTGAGCCCCGCCCTCGCCAGGTCCAGCTCCTCGGTGAGCCCCTGCCGCCCCGCGGAGTACATCACCGCGTCGGCCGGGATCTTCTTCCCGCTCTCCAGCACGGTCAGGGTGCCGCGCTCATGCCGCTCGACCGCCGCGACCGTCTCGCCGAAGCGGAAGGTGACGGAGAGGTCCCGCAGCCGGTAGCGGAGCGCCTCGACGATCTCGGTGTCGCAGAAGTCCAGCATGCCGTCCCGCTGCTCGATCACGGTGACCTTGCTGCCCAGGGCGGCGAACATCGAGGCGTACTCGATGCCGATCACCCCGGCCCCCACGATGACCAGGGAGCGCGGCACCCGCTCCATGCCGAGGACGCCGTCGGAGTCCATGACCGTGCGCTCGTCGAACTCCACGCTCGCCGGGCGGGCCGGGCGGGTACCGGTGGCGATCACGATGTGCCGCGCGGTCAGCAGCTGTTCGCGGCCGGAGGCGTCGGTCACGGCCACGGTGTGGTCGTCCACGAACCGCCCCGTCCCGGAGAACAGCGCGACCCGGTTGCGGGAGAGCTGACTGCGGACGACGTCCACCTCGCGGCCCACCACATGCCGGGTGCGCGCCGTCAGATCCGCGACCGTGATCTCTTCCTTCAGCCGGTAGCTCTGGCCGTACAGGTCCCGCTGGGTCAGCCCGGTGAGGTAGAGCACCGCCTCCCGCAGGGTCTTGGACGGCACGGTCCCGGTGTGCAGGGACACCCCGCCCACCATGTCCTGCCGGTCGACGACGGCGACCCGGCGGCCGAGTTTGGCCGCCGCGATGGCGGCCTTCTGACCGCCCGGGCCGGATCCGATGACAAGCATGTCGAAGTCGGTCACGGGAGGAGTCTGTCACCCGGGCATCCGCGCCGGAAGAGCGATCAGCGGATCAACGCTCCCTGCTGGACCCGGACTTGAGGCGTCCTGCGACGCCCGCCGCGGTACCGTCCTCGGCGGCGGGCCGTGACGCCAGGGCGTACGTGAGGCCCGCGGCCGCGACGCCGGTCGCCGCCGCCGCGACCAGCACCCGGTCCAGGCCCGCCGAGGGGCCGGCCGCCTGCCGGAACAGCACGCCGAACACCGCTACCCCGAGCGTCTGCCCGAGCTGCCGGAACGTGGTCATCGCCCCGGCCGCCATGCCGCCGCGCCCGGGCGGCAGCGAGGCGAAACTCCCGAGCACCTGGGCCGGGGCCGACCGGCTCACCGCGGAGCAGGTCGCGCTGCTGAACCCGCCGCCGGTCGCCGAGGACGAGCCGCCGCCCGCGCTCGGGGACGGGGACCGGGCGCTGTTCGACGCGTTGGGGCGGGACGGCCGGGCGAGCTACGCCGGGCTGGCCACCGCCACCGGCTGGTCCGAGTCCACGGTCCGCCGCCGGGTGGCGGCCCTGCGCCGGGCGGGGGTGCTGGCCTTCCTGGTCGACATCCCACCCGCCGCGCTGGGCTTCCGCGCCGAGGCACGACTGTGGATGTCGGTACGGCCGTCCCGGCTGACCGCTGTGGCATCGGCGATGGCCGGGCACCCCGAGGTCTCGCTGGTCGCGATGACCACCGGCCCGACCAATCTGCTGGCAGCCGTCAACTGCCGTGGCACGCAGCACCTTTCGCGCTATCTCACCGAGCGGATCGCCTCGCTGGACGCGATCCGCGCGATGGAGACGGCGCCGGTCATCCGTACGGTCAAGCGCGCCGGTACGCCCCTTCCCCTGTAGCCGCCCCTTTCGCGATGGCCGCCGCTACCGCGATGGCCAACCGGTGTGCGGCCACAGGCTTCCTTGGGCACCGCGGGCCGGCGGGACGAAGGACACCAGGAGCACGAGCGCGACCAGCACGGTCGGCAGGGCGGGCGCCACGGGAGCTGCGTGGGTGACCAGCAGGCCGCCGAGCGCCGCGCCCGCGACGAGGGCGGCGAGCAGCGCCACGCTGACCCAGCGCACCCGGCCGTCGCGGGCCATGTCGACCAGCAGCCCGGTCAGGGTGCCGGTGAGGTAGGTGGTGGACATCCCGGGCGGGCCGGTGGCGCGCACCAGGCCGCTCTGGCCGCCCATGGCGAGCGAGGCCACCGCGAGCAGTCCCAGCCGCAGGCCCCCGCCGGGGTGGCCGCCCGCCGTGGCCCAGCCCGCCCACAGCCCGCCGAGCGCGAGCACTTCCACGCCGAGCGCCCAGCGGGTCCGCCGCACGGGCCGCCCGCCCCGGACGATTCGGGCGCTGAGCAGGGCGCCCACGATGAAGCCGGCGACCGCGACGGCGGAGTCCCGGGCCCGGCCCGGGTCCTGGGCGCCCGCCGAGATGCCGAGGAGCGAGAGGTTGGCCGTCATGACGCTGGTGAAGACGCCGCCGAGGGCGAGGAAGCTGATCGCGTCCATCGCACCGGTGGCCACGGTGAGCGCGACGGCGGTCGCCACCGGACCGCCGTCACCGGTGCCGCGCGCCGCCGTCTCGTCGCCGTCCGCCATCGGCCACCTCCGGGCGCCCCGGGTGCCCCGCCGGGGGCTCGGGAAACAGCGGGCCGGGATTCCGGCCGTATTCCGCTTCCGGTACCGCCGAGGGATGGTTAGGTTCGGGGTGCCCCACCCCGTAACGCCCCCTGAACCGTGGAGGAATGCCGCACGTGTCCCGCGAACTCCATCACCGCGCGGTCGTCGCCGACGCCCACAACGATCTGCTGATCGCCGTCGCCGCCCGCCCGCCGCGGCGCTGGGCGTCCTTCTTCCGGGAGCAGTGGCTGCCCCAGCTGCGCGAGGGCGGCGTGGACCTCCAAGTGCTGCCGGTCTTCATCGACGACCAGTTCCGTCCCGAAGGCGCGCTGCGGGAGACGCTCCGCATGATCGAGTGCGCCCATACGCTGGCCGAGGGCAACCCGGACGAGGTACGGCTGTGCCTGGACGGGTCCGACATCGACGCCGCACTGGCGGAGAGCAGGATCGCGCTGGTGCTGGCGCTGGAGAGCGCCCCCGGCCTCGACGCCAACGTCGAGCTGATCCCCACGGTCCACCGCCTGGGCGTACGGGTCGCGTCCATCGCCCACTGGGGACGTACCGCGCTGGCCGACGGCAGCGGTGAGGACGCCACCGGCAGCCGGCTGACGGCGGCCGGGGTCGAGGCGCTGCGGGAGATGGAGCGCCTGGGCATCCTCTTCGACGTCTCGCATCTGAGCGCCTCGGGCGTCGCCCATGTGCTGGAGCTGGCCACCCGCCCGGTGCTGGCCACCCACTCGTCGGCGCGGGCGCTGCTCGACCACCACCGCAACCTCACCGACGAGCAGATCCGCGGCATCGTGGCCACCGGTGGCATGGTGTGCGTGAACTTCCTCGGCGAGTTCCTGGCCACCGATCCCGCCGAGCGCACGGTGGACCGGCTGGCCGACCACATCGCCCATGTCGCGAAGGTCGCCGGGCCGGACCGGGTGGGCCTGGGGCCCGACTTCATCAAGGAGGTCAGCGCCGATGTCAACCCGCCGTGCTGCGAGGGCCTGGAGTACGCCGAGCTGCTCGTCCCGGGCCTCGAAGGGCCCCGCGGCCTCCCCCTGGTCACCCAGGCGCTGATCGACAGGGGTTTCTCCGAGGCCGCGGTGCACCAGATCCTCGGCGGCAATGTGCTGGACCTGTTCCGCAAGGAGCTGGGCCGCCCCGCGTGAGCCGCCGGGCCCGATCACGTGTCCCGGCTCGCCCGCCCCAGGAGGAAGGGGACCGCCAGGTGGTGGACCGGCGCGGCCACGGCCCACACCGCGCGGCCGACGCGGCCGTGGAAGCGTACGGAGGTGACCCACACGACCCTCGCGTCGTCCACGACCACGATGTTGCGCGCGGCGACCAGCCGCGAGCGCGCCGCCAGGGTGACCGAGTCGGCTCCGGAATCCGTGACGGGCCGGCCCAGGACATGGTCCGGCGCTGTCCTCGGCCCCCGGCATCACGGGGGGCACGTCGACCCGGCGTACTCGCGCGGCGGCCATGGGAGATGCTCCTTCCGGAACGCCTGACGGCGACCCTCGGTGCACGGACGCGGGACGGCCTCGGAGTCTATGCGACGGGTTCGCACGGCGCGCGGACGGCGGGGCGTGGGGTCGCGGCCGTACGGGCGGTGAGCTCGGGTACGACCGTGAAGACACCGATGGCCGCCAGCGCGGCGCCGAACCAGACCGGGGCTCGCAGGCCGAAGGCGTCGATGGTCAGCCCGCCGACCGAGGAACCGATGATGACGCCGAGGGTGATGAAGGAGGTGTGGACGGTGTTCACCAGCGGCCCGGCGTTGCCGGTGCGCTGAACCCGGGTGGCCATCGCGGGGTTCATGGTGACGCCGACCAGCCCGATGCCCATCATGAACACCACGGCCGGGACGCTGAGATGGGCCAGCAGGGCGAACCCGGCGAGGAAGCACACGTTGAGGATCAGCCCGCACAGCAGGACGTGCAGGGGGTGCCGGTCGGCGAGGCGTCCGACGATGGTGTTGCCCACCACGGTGGCGGCGCCGTAGGCGATGAGCAGCAGCGGGACGGTTCCGGCGCCGAAGCCCGTGACCTCGGTGAGGATCGGGTTGAAGTAACTGAACGCGGAGAACGTGGCGCCGATGATGAGGGTGCTGGTGGAGAGCGCGAGCCACAGCCGGCGGTTGCGGAAGACGGCCAGCTCCTGCCGGAAGGTCCCGCCGCCCTCGGCGCGCTCCAGTCGGGGCGCTCCGGCGAGCGTGCACAGCGCCGCGGCGACGGCCAGGACGGAGGTCGCCCAGAAGGCGGCGCGCCAGCCGAGGCGCTCACCGATCACGGTGGACATCGGCAGCCCCAGCAGGGTGCCGAGCATCAGTCCGTTCATGGCCACTCCGATGGCGCGACCACGTATCTCGGGGCGGGTGAGCTGCGCGCACATCGAGAGGGCGACTCCGAAGAACGCCTGGGAGGCGGTGCCGGTGATGACGCGTGCGAGCATCATGACCCCATATCCGGGCGCGGTGGCGGCCAGCACGTTGCCCGCCAGAAAGACGGCGAACACCACCATCAGCGCGGTCTTCTGAGGTGCCCTCAGCAGCGCGACGGTCAGCAGTGGCCCTCCGACGGCCATGGCGACCGCGAAAGCGGTGATGAGATAGCCGACTTGCGGGACGGTGACGTCCAGTCCCCGGGCCATCTGCGGCATCAGGCCGGCTACGGCGAACTCGCTGGTGACCATGGCGAAGACGCCGAGGGCCAGTACATAGACGGCACGGGGCATGGTGCTCCTCACTGATTTTGGATCGAACAGTGCAAAACTTGGGCATGAAAAAGGCCCTTCCGGGCCGGGCAGTGCCCGGTGGGATCAGCGCATCACGGCAGCAGAGCGTCCATGGCCGTCGAGGCGATGGACTCCAACTGGGCGCGGTCGGCGCCGCCCCTGGCCGCGACCCGCATGCCACCGGTCACCGCGTTGACGAAGCGGGCCAGCGACTCCGCGTCACGGGAGGAGGTGATGTGACCGTCACGCTGACCGCCACGCAGCACAACACGGAGAGCGGTCAGCCGACGCTCCAGATCCCGCTCCAGCAGCGCGGCGGCCTCCGCGTCGCGCCCGGCGAGCTCCACCGTGGTGTTGACCGTCAGGCACCCGATACTGCGGCCGTCCACCCGCTCCTCGAATTCGCTGTCGATGACGGTGGCGAGGAAGGCGCGAATCCGCTCCACGACCGGCCGCTCCTCATCCTCCAGCAGGTCGATCTGGGTGGTGGTCTTGATGTCGATGTAACGGGCCAGCGCCCGCTGGAACAAGTCGTGTTTGCTGTGGAAGGTGTTGTAGATACTGCTGCGCCCCAGCCCGGTGGCCGCGCACAGATCCTGGGTCGAGGTGGCCTCGTAGCCGTTCGCCCAGAAGGCGCGCATCGCCGCGTCCAGGGCCCGCTCCTCGTCGAACATCCTCGGCCGGGCCATACGAGGACCGTAACACGTTTTGGAACGACCGGTGCAATAGCGTGGGCGGCACCTCCGTCGCGGTGCCGCCCACTCCTGAAGGGGACGGTCAGGGACGTGCCACCGCCGCCGGTTCCGCGGGCGCCCCGGCCGGGGCGTCCTCACCCGCACGCACCCACAGCGGCTTCAGCCGGTAGGTCAGCAGGTACAGCACCACGGAGGCGCCCGCGGCGACGTACATGCTCAGGTCGCCCGCGCCGGGGTACGCCGAGGCGAACGCCCCGGTGTACAGCTTGGACTCCCAGAAGGGGATGGACGCCAGTACACCGCCCGCCCACGCGACGAAGCCCCAGGAGAGCACCCGCCGGCGGTCGTACAGTTCGGCGATCCGCGCCGGGTCGGAGCGGCCGCCCAGCCAGTAGTCCAGGAGCAGCACGGTGGCGAAGGGCGCGATGAAGTACGCGGTGAGGTTGAGGAACACGGAGAACTTCTCCTCGATCCCGGACTCACCCCACAGGCTGATCACATAGGCCAGCAGACAGATGACGGTGACCGCCTGGGTCCGGCTGACCGGCACCTTCAGGGTCTGGACGGAGATCGCGCCGCCGTAGACGTTGAGGAAGTTCTGGGCGAGCGCCGAGAGGCCGACCGCGACGAGGGCGGGTACGGCGAACGGCCCGGCCAGTTCATGGAGGGCGGTGATGGAGTCGGCGCTGTTGGCGTTCGAGCCGACCAGGACGCCCAGGATGCCGAGCCAGCAGATGGTGACGAAGTTGCCGAACCCGGTGTACCAGGCGGTGCGGTTGACTGTCTTCGGGGTGTCCGGCAGGTAGCGCGAGTAGTCGGAGGCGAACGGCGCCCAGGCGACGAGGAAGGAGAGGAACCAGCCGCAGAAGGTGATCCAGCCGCCGGTGTCACCGATGTAGCCGGACGCCTTCGGGTTGGCGTCGAAGGTGCCCGCGCCGCGCACCAGGGCCACGACCGTGATCATCGCGAACAGCGGTGTCAGCACATAAGTGAGCACGCGCTGAAGGAAGTTGATCATGTTGTAGCCGAAGATGGACACCACCAGCTCGATCACGGTGAGCAGCAATCCGCAGAGCCAGTAGGGCAGATGTGTCAGCTCCGCGATCGCCTTGCCACCGAGGATCACGGTGACCGAGGCCCAGCCGACCCCGGCGAACACATTGATGTAGGCGACCGGCAGGAAGTTTCCGAAGAAGCCCAGCGGCCCGCGCGCCTGGATCTGCTGCGGCACCCCGAGCCGTACGCCCATCTTGGACATCACGGCCATCAGCACCGAGCCGACCCCGGCGCCGACGACGATCGCGGCGACCGCGCCGGTGAAGCTGAGGCCCATGCTGATCGCGCTGAATCCGAGCAGGATGATGGGGAAGTTGAGGCCGGCGGCGAACCAGACGAAGAACTGCGAGCTGGGTTTGCCGTGCCGCTCGTTGTCGGGGATGTGGTCGACCCCGAAGGGTTCGACTTTGGTGACCGCGCTGCCGTAGACCGGCGCCGCATCGTCGTGGGTCATGGGCGTGCTCCTGGGGACAGGGGGAGATCTGGGCGTCAGGGGGTGACAGGGTGCGGGGGGAGGGTGGGGTCCAGGCGCGGCCGGGGGCGCCTCACCACGGCAAAGGCGCTGTGTTCGAGATATCGAAAAATCCGCCGCCGCTGTAGACCAGCGGCGCCAGGTCCTCGTGACGGGCCGCGACGACCCGGCCGGTGAAGACGGTGTGGCTGCCCGCTTCCAGCCGTTCGCCGATCTCCACCTCCAGCTGGGCGCAGGACCCGTCGATCAGGGGGACGCCGGAATCGCCAGGGGTCCAGGACAGATCGGCGAACTTGTCGTCCGACTTGGACGCGAAGACCTTGGCGACATCGAGCTGGCCCGCGGCGAGGATGTTGATCCCCAGGTGGGTGGCCCGGTGCAGCGCGGGGTGGGTGGTGGAGCTGCGCTGGACGCAGACCAGCACCATCGGCGGATCCAGCGAGATGCTGGAGAAGGCGTTGACGGCCAGCCCCCGGGGCGTACCGCCGTCGTCGGTGGTCACCACGGTCACGCCGGTGATGAACTTGCGGTGCACCCCGCGCACCAGATCGGCGTCGACGGCGGCCTCCTGGGTGGTGGTGATGATCCCCAGCGCCTCCAGCAGCTGGCGGGGGTCCCAGGTCACCCATTCCTCGGCGATCCGGCCGTCTTCGAAGTGGGTGAAGGTGGCGCCGGAGACCTCCACCGGTCGGCCGGTGGGCGGCACGCCGAGGAAGTCGCCGGTGTGGCTGCCGGTGCTGCGCCAGCGGATCGCCAGCTCCTCACCGTCCTCCACGATCTCCTCGATCTCGGTGTGCAGATCGGGGAACGCCTCGCGGATGGCACGTACGGAGTTCTTGAACTGCTCGCGGTCCTGTGGTGTCGCGGCCGGGCCACGACGCCGGACGTAGCCGGGGCTGAGCAGGTCGTCGAGCGCCTCCACCCGACCCTGATCCCAGGCTGCCTCCCAGGCGGAGCGGATGCGGGCGGTGCGGTCAAGAGTGTGCGTCATGACGGATCCCTCATTCAGCTCTTGTATGGCAGAGGACGGTAAGAACGCCATCAGCTCGTGTCAACACCTTGGAACAAATGAGCCAGGAAAGAGCGGTTCTCGCACCAAATGCACAGGTCAAAGTTGTTGCATGCACGTGAACCCTTGACGGGCTCCAACCGGACTCCTAGCCTCCCTGCCATGGCACAGCGCGACCCGGAAGAACAGGACGGACGCTGCATGCGATTCTCGATATTCCACAACCTCGGAGCACCGGGCCGGCTCGGCTCCTACGCCGAAGTCATGGACGAGGCACGGGAGTTCGCGGTCGCCGCGGACCGCGCGGGCTTCTGGTCCACCTGGTACACCGAGCACCACTTCGGCCACGAGGCCATCGAGATCACCCCGAACCCGGTCCTGATGGGCGCCGACATCGCCGCCCGCACCGAGAACATCAGAATCGGCCAGGCGGCGAACATCGCCACCTTCTGGCACCCGCTGCGGCTCGCCGAGGACATCGCGATGCTCGACCAGCTCTCCCGCGGCCGCGTCGAGGTGGGCCTCGGCCGCGGGCTGTACGGGCGCGAGGCGCTCAATCTGAACGCGCTCGCCGATCCCCGCGACCAGGAGCAGAACCGCGCGCTGTACGACGAGACCGTGGAGATCCTGCGCAAGGCGTGGAGCGGCGAGTTCTTCTCGCACCAGGGCCGCTTCTACGAGTTTCCCGCCCCGGGGGTGAAATGGAACCACCCGCTCTCCCCCGCCACCCCGGACTACATGGAGGACGGGGTCATCACGAAGATGCAGGTCACCCCGTTCCCGTTGCAGCGGCCGCATCCGCCACTGTGGCAGGTCATCGACAGCCCCCGGTCGATCCGGGCGGCCGCGGCCGACGGGGTCCAGGGGATGTTCTGGCTGCCACCGGTCTCGGCGCTCAAGGAGCGCTTCGAGCTGTACCGCTCCACCGCGAGCCGGGCCTCGGGCCGCGAGTACGCGCTCGGCGAGGGCATCGGCCTGGTACGGGACGTGTACGTCGCCGACACCATGGAGCAGGCGCGGGCCGACTTCGAGGAGGCGCTGATGACCACCTACCGGTGGATCATGCACTTCCGGGGCCTGGGCAACCTGATGGAGGCCGGTGAGGAGCTGACCGACGCCCACGAGCTGTCCTTCGACTTCCTGGCGGAGCGCAATCTGCTGGTCGGCACCCCCGAGTACGTCTCCGAGAAGGTCGCCGAGCTGCGCGAGGAGGTGGGCCTGGAGCATCTGCTGCTGTGGACCACCCACCCCGGTCTGGAGCACCGCAAGGCGATGCGCAGCCTGGAGCTGTTCGCGGAGAAGATCATGCCGCGGTTCACCGGTGGCGGCGGCCATGAGTGACGTGGCCACGAGTGACCTGGGCCTGCGCAAGGTCGTCAGCGTCACCGACGACCTGCTGCTGGAGCTGGGACGGCCGGTGGCCTTCTCCGTGCGCCGGGTCGCGGCGGCGGCGGTGATCCGTAACCCGTGGGCGGGCCAGGGCCTGGTCCCCGACCTCCAGCCCGAGGTGGAGCGGATCGCCCCGGGTCTCGCGCGGCTGCTCACCGACCGGGTGAGCGAGGCGCTGGGCGGCGTGGAGCGCGTCGAGTCGTTCGGCAAGGCCGCGATCGTCGGGCTGAACGGGGAGATCGAACACGGCGGGGCGCTGATCCACACCCCGTTCTTCGGCAACGTCCTGCGGGAGCTGACCGAGGGCACCTCGATCATCGTGTTCAGCGACGACCGGCTTCCGGCGGGTGAGCCGCTGACCGTACCGCTGTGGCACAAGACGGCGGCCGCGACCCGCTCGCACTACCAGACGTGCCAGATCCGCATCCCCGACGCGCCCCGGCCCGACGAGATCGTCGTCATCGTCGCCGGCGCCTCCGGCCCCCGCCCCAACGCGCGGATCGGGGACCGGGCCACCGATCCCGTCATCCGCCTCGCCGACCTGGAAAACCGCAACAACCAGGCCAACATGGAGACCGTGCAATGAACGTCCGCAAGATCATCACCTTCACCGAGGACATCCACAGCGAGGGTGGCCGCCCGGTGGATCCGCCCGCCCGGACCGCGGTGGTGCTCGCCATCATCGAGAACCCCTGGGCCGGGCAGGGCTATGTGGCGGACCTGCTGCCGGGCATCGACGAGGTGGCGCCGAAGCTCGGCGAGCTGCTGGCGCCGCGAGTGGTCGAGGCGCTGGGCGCGCCGGTCGAGGCGTACGGCAAGGCCGCCGTCGTGGGCCTGGACGGGGAGGTCGAGCACGGCTCCGGACTGATCCACACGCTCAAGTTCGGCGACCACTTCCGCAAGGCCGCGAAGGCGACCACCCTGCTGCCGGCCGTGGAGAAGCGCGCGGCCGCGGGCACGGTCTTCGACATCCCGCTCAAGCACATCACCGATGCCACGATCCGCTCGCACCACCAGAGCATCGAGGTGCGGGTGGCGGACGGACCGCGCGCCGACGAGATCGTCATCGGGCTCGCGGCCGCCGCCCAGGGCCGCCCCCAGGCCCGGCTGGCCCCGCTCACCACGGAGCAGTGAGCGGCATGGGCACGGGCAGCGGTATGCACACGCCCCGGACGGGCGGTCCGGCCCGTCCGTCCGGGGCGTGCTCCACCACACCGGTCGCGCTGGGCCACGAGACGCACGGCGCCGGGCCCGGCCTCGTCCTGCTGCACGGGGTCGGCCTCGACCGGCGGATGTGGGAGCGGTGTCTGCCCGCGCTCACGGCCCGGCACCGGGTCACGCTGGTCGATCTGCGCGGCCACGGTGCCTCCCCGGCCGCGGCCCCCGGGGTGTCGCTCACCGAGCTGGCCGCGGACGTCGCGGCCCTGCTGAGCGGACCGGCGCACATCGTCGGCTTCTCGCTCGGCGCCCTGGTCGCCCAGCAGCTCGGCCTGGACCGGCCGGACCTCACCGCTTCGCTGTCGCTGGTCAGCTCGGTGGCGGGGCGGTCGGAGGAGGAGCGCGCGGCGGTGGCGCGGCGGCGGGACGTGGCGGCCCGGGACTTCGGGGCGTCCGCGTGGGCGGCGGTCGACCGCTGGTTCTCGCCCGGCTGGCGGGCCCAGGAGCCCAGCCTGGCGCAGCGGGTGCTGGACACGCTGCTGGCCAACGACCCCGTCTCGTACCTCGCCTGTTACGACGTCTTCGCGACCGCCGACGCCGGGCTGTGGCAGCGCCTGCCCGGGATCACCGCCCCCACCCTCGCGGTGACCGGGGAGAACGACCCCGGCTCGACCCCGGCCATGTCCCGCCGGCTCGCGCAGCGGATCCCCGGCGGCCGGGCGGTGATCGTGCCGGGAGCCCGTCATCTGCTGCCGCTGGAGTGCCCGGAGCAACTGGCCGACGCGATCCTCATCCACACCGGACACCAGGAGTGCCACAGCTCATGAACCGCCTGCCGCGCCATGACCACTACATCGCGGGCGAGTGGACCGCCCCCGCCGACGGCGGCTACTTCGCCAGCGTCAACCCGGCCACCGCCGAGCCCTGGTACGAGGCGGCGAACGGCACCGCCGCCGATGTGGAGCGCGCGGTGGGCGCCGCCCGCGCCGCGTTCGAGGATCCGCGCTGGCGCGATCTGAGCCAGACCCGGCGCGGCCGGCTGCTGCGTAACCTCGGCGATCTGATCGGCGAACACGCCGAGGAACTGGCCCGCACCGAATCCCTGGACAACGGCAAGCTGCTGCGCGAGATGCGGGCCCAACTCGCGGGCCTGCCCGAGTACTTCTATTACTACGCCGGGCTCGCCGACAAGATCCAGGGCGACGTCATCCCGGGCGCCGGCCGCGAACTGCTCAACTACACGCTGCGCGAGCCGGTGGGCGTGGTGGGCGCCATCACCCCCTGGAACTCCCCGCTGCTGCTCACCGCCACCAAGCTCGCCCCGGCGCTGGCCGCGGGCAACACGATGGTCATCAAGCCCTCGGAGCACACCTCGGCCTCGCTGCTGGCGCTCGCCCCGCTCTTCGCGGAGGCGGGCTTCCCGCCGGGCGTGGTCAACGTGGTCACCGGCTTCGGCCGATCCGCGGGCGGCCCGCTGACCGAGCACCGGGACGTGGCCAAGGTGAGCTTCACCGGCTCCACCGAGACCGGCCGCCGGATCGCCCGTACCTGCGCCGACCGGCTGATCCGCTGCACCTTGGAGCTGGGCGGCAAATCGCCCAACATCATCTTCCCGGACGCCGATCTGGGATCGGCCGCCATGGGCGTGATCGCCGGGGTGTTCGCCGCAGCGGGCCAGACCTGTGTGGCGGGCAGCCGGGTGCTGGTGCACCGCGACGCGTACGACGAGGTGCTGGAGCGGGTGGCTGCCCGAGCCGCCACCATCGCGATCGGCGATCCCCTCGACGACGCCACCGAGCTGGGCCCGCTGGCCATCGCCGATCAGCTGGAGAAGGTCGAGTCATACGTCGAGCTGGGCCGCTCCGAGGGCGGAAAGGTGGTCTGCGGCGGGACCCGGCCGGACACCGGTCTCGCCGGATACTTCTACTCCCCCACCGTGTTCACGGACGTCGACAACACGCTGCGGATCTGCCGGGAGGAGATCTTCGGCCCGGTGGCCACCGTCATGCCCTTCGACTCCGAGGAGGAGGCCCTTTCGATCGCCAACGACTCGGCGTACGGTCTCGCGGCGGGGGTGTGGACCCGGGATGTGAACCGGGTGCACCGGATGGCGAACCGGCTGGAGGCGGGCACGGTGTGGGCCAACACCTACCGTTCGATGTCGCCGATGTCGCCCCGGGCGGGCTTCAAGAGCAGCGGCATGGGCACCGAGCACGGCACGGAGGTGATCCGGGAGTACACCCGGCTGAAGAGCGTGTGGATCAACACCAGCGAGGAACCGGCCGGGGATCCGTTCATCCTCAGGTCATGACGGCTGAGGTGATTGATGACCAGGCGGGAGCGCTCTTGTATGGCAGATCACACAAGCCTGCCCTCTGTTGACGGAAAGAGAGCGCCCCGCCTACTGTCACGTGCCATGCAACGACCCACAGGCAAGCGGCTTCAGCAGACCAGCATGCAGGCGAGGGTTGCCGAAGAGCTGCGGCAGATGATCATCAGTGGCGAACTGCCGCCCCGTTCCAGCCTGTCCGAGATGGCGCTGTCGGAGACCTTCGGGGTCAGCCGTACGCCCATCCGCGAGGCCCTCAAGCAGCTCCAGATAGAGGGGCTGGTCGAAGTCCGGCCGCGGGTCGGCACCTTCGTGGCCGTACCGTCGCGCCGTGAGCTGACCGAGCTGTTCCAGATGAAGGAGCTGTTCGAGGGCGCCGCCGCCCGGCTACTCGCCTTCCGGGGGAACGTGCCCGAGGTGGACCAGCTGGAGGCCAGCATGCGCGCGGCCGACCAGGCCGTCCAGGACGGCGACGCCGAGCGGTACGCGACGCTGGTCCACGAGTTCCACGATCTGATCGTCAGGGGCGCGGACAACAGCAAGCTCGAGGGGCACTACCGCACCCTGATGAACCAGCTCGCCTACGCCCGGCTGGTGCGCACCTCGCTGTCCCGCCCCGGGCGCCTCATCGAGTCGGACTCCGAGCATCATCGCGTCCTCAGCCTGATCCAGGCCAAGGACGGCGACGGCGCCGAGCGGGTGATGCGCGAGCATGTGCGCGCCAGCCACCAGGCCCTGATGAAGGGCATGGACGAGCGCGGGCACTGACCTCCCGGCGCCGCCGGCCGGGGGCAGGTCAGCCCTCGGCGTCGGCCCGGGCGGCGCGCAGCGCCGAGCGGAGCCGGTTCCTGGCGCCGAGAAGGTGTTCCCGCAGGGTGGTGACGGCGACCTCGGTCTCGCCGCCGCGCACGGTCTCCAGCAGGTCGACGTGGGCCTCGGCGGAGGGGTGCAGATCGACGTCCTGGGCGTTGGTGACGTCGAGGACGACCCCGAAGGTGGGGCGGTACTGCTCCCAGACCGCGACCAGCCGCCGGTGCCCGGACAGCAGGTAGAACTGGGAGTGGAACTCCAGGTCGGCGAGGGCGAAGTCGCTGGGCGCGGAGCGGTCGGCCGCGTCCCGCATCCGGTCGACGAAGCCCTGGGCGCGGTCCCAGTCGCCGGGTCCGGCCCGCCCGATGGCGAGCGTGAGGGCGAGGGTCTCCAGGGATTCCCGCAGCGTGTACAGCTCGTCCACGTCGTCCTCGGTGAGCCCGGTGACGAAGACGCCGCGGCGGCGGGATTCGACCAGCCCCTCGGCCTCCAGCTGCCGCAGCGCGTCGCGGACCGGGCCGCGGCTGACGTCGTACTGCTCGGCGAGGGCACCTTCGACGAGATGGGTGCCGGGGCGCTGCCGTCCTGAGACGATGAGCACGCGCAGCTCGTGTGCGACCAGATCGCCGAGGGACTGCTGCTGTAGCGAGGTGATGGGCACCGACGGGCTCCTTGCTGGGGGCGGACGTCCTTCAGTCAATCCGTAAACGGTTAACGGTTGACTCATTATTCCTCCCCAGGGCCGCTTCGGGAACGGTGGCGAAGGCGATGCCGCGCCGCTGCCAGGTGTACCTGACGGCGACGCCGTCCGCCCAGGGCACGAGCGCCGGGTAGGAGAACTCGCCGTGGCCGTCGGTCCGTACTCCGGTCTCGTCCGGGACGATGGCGCCGGGGCGGGAGACCGGGCGGTCCTCCAGCACCACCGCCCGGCGCCAAGTGATCCCGTCGTCCTCGGAGACGGACAGCACCGGCGGGGTGCGGGCGCCCCACTCGGCGGCCACCGGGTTGTGCGCCGGCACCATCCGGCCGTCGGCCAGCCGTACGGCGTCCAGACCGCTGTTGTTGTTCGGGACGTCCAGCGGCCGCGCGGTCGACCACGTCAGACCGCCGTCGCGGGAGGCGCCGCGGCAGACCCGGCCGCAGGAGCTGCGCAGCAGCATCCGGACCGCGCCCGGGGCGCTCTCCCACAGCGCGGGCTGGATGACCCCGGGGCAGCGGAACGCCGGGCGGTCCAGCGGTACGGGCGCGGAGCGCCGCCAGCTCGCGCCGCCGTCGTCCGAGCGGTCGGTGAACGCGTCCCAGCGGCCGCCGGCGCTCTGCGGCGCCTCGACGGAGGCGGGCGCGCGTCCGAAGCGGGGGTCGTCGCGCAGGACGAACTCGCGGTGGACGGCCACGGGTGGCTCCTGATGGTGGCGCGAGGGCGGCGTAAGGGCGACTGAATCGGGTATCGCGGCCGCTCAGGGGGCGACCGCTCCGGCCTCCGGTGCCTCGGCGGTCCTGGTGCCCGGTGCGGGCGCGGGCTCGGGCCCGGCCGCCATCGCGGAGCTGGTGTCGACCAGGTCGCGGCGGGAGGTCTCGGGGGTGAAGAAGTACGCGGCGGCCGCCGAGATCAGGGCGACGGCGCTCGCGTAGGCGGCCACCGGGACCCAGTTGTCGCCGCCGCCGGTGAGCGCGGTGGCGATGAACGGGGTGAGGCCACCGGCCACGATCGCGCCGAGCTGGGCGCCGACCGAGGCGCCGCTGTAGCGGACCTTGGAGCCGAACAGCTCGGTGAACAGGGCGGGTTGGACGGCGTTGCAGGCGTTGTGGGCGAGATTGATGACCAGGCAGTACGCCAGCACGATCAGCACCGCCGAGCCGGACTTCAGCAGCCAGAACGCCGGGAAGGCCAGCGCCGCGGCGGCCAGGCCGCCATAGACGTAGACCGGGCGGCGGCCCACCTTGTCGGACAGCGCGCCGAAGAAACCGTGGGCGGGGAAGGCGAGCACCGAGGCGATCATGATGGCGGTGGTCAGCGTGGACTTCGGGATGCCGAGGTGTTCCGGCCCGTAGGACACCGCGAAGACGGTCAGCAGGAAGAAGGGCACGCTCTCGCTGAACCGCAGCGACATGATCAGCAGCACGCTCCGCCAGTCGTGGCGCAGCACGTCGAGCAGCGGCGCCTTGGCCTTGCCCTCCTCGTGCTTGACCTGCTCGAACACCTCGGACTCGCCGAGCCGCCCGCGCATCCACAGCCCCACGCCCACCAGCACCGCGCTGCACAGGAACGGCACGCGCCAGCCCCAGGACTGGAACTGCCCGTCGGGCAGGGTGCCCATCAGGGCGAACATTCCGGTGGCCAGCAGCTGTCCGGAGAAGCCGCCGGTATTGGGCCAGGCGCTGAAGAAGCCACGGCGGTGTGCCGGGGCGTTCTCGACGACCATCAACATGGCGCCGCCCCATTCGCCGCCGACCATGAAGCCCTGGACGAAGCGCAGCACCACGAGCAGTACCGGTGCCCAGATGCCGATGGTGTCGTACGTTGGCAGAAGACCGACGGCGAAGGTGGCGGCACCCATCCCGCACAACGTCGTGACCAGCGTGGTCTTCCGGCCGATGGTGTCGCCGAGGTGGCCGAAGACGAAGCCGCCGAGCGGGCGGGCGATGAAGCCGATGCCGAAGGTGGCGAACGAGGCGAGGGTGCCCGCGAACGGGCTCAGACTCGGGAAGAAGAGATCGCCGAACACCAGCGCGCTGGCGAGGCCGTAGAGCAGGAAGTCGTAGAACTCGATGGTGTTGCCGATGAAGCTCGACAACACGGTGCGACGGAGTTGGGCGGACGTGTGGCGTGAGGTCATGTGGTTCTCCTGCTCTGGGCCTCATTGCCCGGATATCAGTTAACCGTTCACGGTTAACCGTGGCGGTGAGTATGGGATCCCGCACCACGCCTGTCAATGGGCGCACCCTTGACGCTCTGCAGGCGACTCCGTACCTTCGGTTCAACTTTTTAAAGATCAAACCCGTCGGACACCCGGAACACCCTCAGAACTCTTCAAGACTCTTCAAGGGGCGAAGAACATGAATGGTGTGCGCAGACGAACGGTCCTCGCCGCGGCCGGCGGCACGGCCATCGCGGCCAAGGCCGCGACCGGCACCGCACAGGCCCGGGAGCGGCCGGGCCCCGGCGAGGGACCCGCAGCGGAGCCCGCCCCGTACGAGGCCAGGGTCCAGGCCCTGCTGGGGCGGATGACGATCGAGGAAAAGCTGGGCCAGCTCCAGCAACTCGCCTGGACCGGCGACACCGGGCCCGGCGGCGGACAGACCGCCGAGGCGGAGAAGGCGGCCCGCCAGGGGCGGCTCGGCTCCGTCCTCAACATCTACGGCGCGAAGACCACCAACACGCTCCAGCGGATGGCGGTCGAGGAGTCCCGCCTGGGCATCCCCCTGGTGTTCGGGCTGGATGTCATCCATGGCATGTGGACCACCTTCCCCATCCCGCTGGCCCAGGCCGCGAGCTTCGACCCGGCGGTGGCCGAACGGGATGCCGAGGTGTCCGCGAAGGAGGCCCGCTCGGTCGGGGTGCACTGGGCCTTCTCCCCCATGATGGACGTCACCCACGAACCGCGCTGGGGGCGGATCTCCGAGGGCAACGGCGAGGATCCGCATCTGGCGGCCGCCTTCGCCGCCGCCAAGACCCGCGGTTACCAGGGCGATGACCTGCGGTCGAAGGACCGGCTCGCGGCGTGCGCCAAGCACTTCGTGGCGTACGGCGGCGCCGAGGGCGGGCGCGACTACAACACGGTGGACGTCTCCGAGGCCCGGCTGCGCAACCTCTACCTCGGGCCCTTCCTGGCGGCCGTGGACGCCGGGGTGGCCACCGTCATGGCGAGCTTCAACACCATCAGCGGCGTCCCCGCCCATGGCAACGCGCACACCCTCACCGACATCCTCAAGGGCGAGTGGGAGTTCGGCGGCGTCGTCGTCAGCGACTACAACGGCGTTCAGGAAATGACGGTTCACGGTTTCGCCGCCGACCACGCCGACGCCGGACGGCTGGCGCTGAACGCCGGGGTCGACATGGAGATGGCCAGCACCACCCTCGCCGACCACGGCAAGCGGCTGCTGCGCAGCGGCGCGATCACCACCGCCCGGCTGGACGACGCGGTGGCCCGCATCCTGCGGCTCAAATTCCGGCTCGGGCTCTTCGAACACCCCTACGCGGACGAGGACTCCGCGATCGAGGAGCCCACGAAGGCATCCCGGGCGGCGGCCCGCGAGACGGCCGCGCGCACCCTGGTGCTGCTCAAGAACACGCCGGCCCGGAAGGCGGACAGGGCACTCCTGCCCCTCAGCCCGTCGGTCTCCTCCCTCGCCGTCGTCGGGCCCTTCGCCGACTCCACCGATCTGCGCGGCTCCTGGGCCGGGCCGTGGGCGGACGCGTTCCCGCCGGTCACCGTTCTCGGCGCGGTCAAGCACGCCGCGCCGAAGGCCCGGGTCGGCCATGCCCCCGGTGTCGACCCGGCAGGCGAAGACACCGGCGGCATCGCGAAGGCCGCCGCGGTCGCCAAGGCGGCCGAGGTGGCGATCGTCGTGGTCGGGGAGGCCGCGGCGCTCAGCGGGGAGGCGGCCGTACGCAGCGACATCAGCCTGCCCGGACAGCAGGAGAAGCTGATCGCGGCGATCGCGGACACCGGCACGCCGTTCGTCGTGGTCCAGGTCAGCGGGCGCCCGCTGACGATGGGCGGCTGGCTGGACTCGGCGCCCGCCGTGCTCCAGGCGTGGCATCCGGGCATCGAGGGCGGAAACGCCATCGCGGACGTCCTGTTCGGCACCGTGAACCCGGGCGGCAAGCTGCCCGTGTCCTTCCCACGCTCTGTCGGGCAGATCCCCCTCTACTACAACCACGAGAACACCGGGCGCCCCTACGACCCGGACAACAAGTACACCTCCAAGTACCTCGACCTCGCCGACGGCCCGCAGTTCCCCTTCGGCCACGGCCTCGGTTACACCACCTTCGACATCGGCGAACCGAAGCTGTCCGTCAGCCGGATCACGGCCGACGCGCTGCGCAAGGGCGACACCGTCGAGGTGGCGGTCGCGGTGCGCAACACCGGAGAGCGCGAGGGGGACGAGGTGGTGCAGGTGTATCTGCGCGACCCGGTGGCGAGCCTCGTACAACCGGTGCGGCGGCTGTGCGGCTTCCGCCGGGTCACCCTCGGCCCGGGCAGGTCCACCACCGTCCGCTTCCGGCTGGGCGCCGAGGACCTGGGCTTCTGGACCCATGACCGGGACGGCACGTTCACGGTGGAGAAAGGGGAGATCCAGATCTACGCGGGAAACAGCTCTCTGGCGAGGAGTGAAAGCACCCTGGCGATCACATAGTGGGACGGCGTCCGGTCTTCTGCACAACCCGCCGGGGTTAGTTGTAGGGTGCATGCTGACAACTCCAACCCGGGAAGACGACGGAGGCACCGTGGGCGGTGTGATCACCGGCTTCGGTGTCATCGCGAGCATCATCGTCACCGGATATGTGCTCGGCCGCCGCGGGGCTTTGGGCGGGCAGGGCCGGGAGGTGCTGACCAAGCTCTCCTTCAACGTCGCCTCGCCCGCCCTGCTGTTCTCCACGCTCGCCCACGCCGACCTCTCCGTCGTCGTCTCGACCGCGCTGCTCGTCACGGCCCTGAGCACCTTCGTGGTGGCGGGCGCGTTCGTCGCGGTCGGCGCGGTGCGCAAGTGGAGCGTGGGCCGCACCACGATCGGCGCGCTGTGCGCGAGTTATGTGAACGCGGGCAACCTCGGCATCCCGATCGCCGTGTACGTCCTCGGCGACGCGTCCCTCATCGCCCCGGTGCTGCTGTTCCAGCAGCTCGTGATGACCCCGATCGCGCTCACCGTCATCGACCTCAGCCGCCCCGCGGAACACCCGCCCTCGGTACTGCGCCGGCTGACCTCCCCGTTCCGCAATCCCGTCGTGATCGGCTCCCTGTCCGGAGTCGCGGTGGCCGCCACGGGGTGGCGGGTCCCCGGGCCCGTCATGGAACCGTTCTCCCTGGTGGGCAGCATGGCCGTACCCGCCGTGCTGCTGGCCTTCGGGATCTCGCTGCCGGGCAGTGAGCTGCCCGGGCGTGGCAAGGAGCGCGGCCCGGTGCTGCTGTCGGTGGCGCTGAAGTCCTTCGGCCAGCCGGTGGTGGCGTGGGCCATCGCGGCCGGTGTCTTCGGGCTCGGCGGCGCCGCCCTCTTCGCGGCCGTCGTCACCTCCGCACTCCCCGCGGCGCAGAACTTGTTCACCTACGCCGTGCGCTACGAGACGAGCACCATCCTGGCCCGCGAATCCATCCTGCTGTCCACGGTGCTGGCCGCGCCGGTGCTGATCACGGTGACGGCGCTGCTCGGCTGAGCAGCCGGGTGGGGTTTACCCCCGGAGGCCCCGGGCAGGCGGATATTCGTGCTTCGGACCGGAGGCACGCACCGCGGGAGCAGTCTGACCGCTCCAGGGTGCGGCCACCGGTCCGTATCCCGCACGCTCCCGCATGGCAGCGACCACGGTCCCAGGCGACCCGTCAGCCCATTGCAGGAGGTGTGTGACATGACGACTGCAGCGCAACACACGGCACGTCCCCGGTCCGGCTCTTCGAAGCACCCGCATGACGATGCTCCCGACACCAGCACGGAGTTCGACGAGATGGCCCGCCTCCCCGAGGGCCCTCGCAAGGAGGCGCTGCGGCAGCGGGTGGTCGAGGCGTGGATGCCGATGGCGCGGCGCCTGGCCCGCCAGTACCGCAACCGGGGCGAATCCCTGGAGGACCTGGAGCAGGTGGCCGCGCTCGGCCTGGTGAAGGCCGTCAAGCGGTACGACCCCGAGCACGGCACGGCGTTCGCGGGTTTCGCGGTGCCGACCGTCGTCGGCGAGATCAAGCGCCACTTCCGGGACCACCTGTGGGTGCTGCACGTGCCGCGCCGGGTCCAGGAACTGCGCAACCGGGTGCGGGCCGCACACCGCGAGCTGTCCCGCTCCCTCGACGACACCACGGTGCCCACCGAGGCCATCGCCGAGCGCACCGGCCTCACCGAGAAGGAGGTGCGCATCGGCACGGAGGCCATGGGCAGCTTCACCCCGTTATCCCTGGACGCCCAGCTGACCGGCGCGGACGACGGCTACTCGCTGGCGGACACGCTCGGCGGCCAGGAGCCCGCGTACGACCGGGTGGTGGACCGCGAGGCGGTGCGCCCCGGGATCGGACGGCTGCCCGCCCGGGAGCGCCAGATCCTCTACATGCGGTTCTTCTGCGACATGACCCAGAGCCGGATCGCCGAGCAACTGGGCATCTCCCAGATGCATGTCTCCCGGCTCATCAACCGCACCTGCTCGACGCTGCGCGCCCAGGCCATGGCCGAGCCGAGCGCCAACTGAAACAGCGCGCCGCCCGCCGCTCCCCCGCGTTGCGCCGCGTTGCGCCGCTGGAACGATGTGCATCGCCTCAGCGGGTGACCGTGACGCCGTGGGGGGCGAGGGGATCAGCTCCGGGCTGCGAAGGTCGGGGCGCGCTACCCCCGGACGCCCGACGAAGGAGAACACTCATGACCACCCCCCAAGGCCCGCCCACGGTGTCCGACCTCAAGCTCCTCAGGGGCCAGAAGGCGCTGGTGACCGGCGCCAACTCGGGCATCGGCCGGGCCACCGCGATCGCCCTGGGGCGCGCCGGCGCGGACGTCGTCGTCAACTACGTCTCCGACCGGCCGGCCGCCGAGGCCGCGGTGAAGGAGATCGAGGGCCACGGTGTACGCGCCTACGCCCACCAGGCGGATGTGTCGCGGGAGGACCAGGTGGCCGACATGGTGTCCACCATGGTCGACCGGCTCGGCACGATCGACGTCCTGGTCGCCAACGCGGGTCTCCAGCGTGACGCCCCGACGGTGGAGATGACGCTTGCGGACTGGGAGAAGGTGCTCTCCGTCAACCTCACCGGTCAGTTCCTGTGCGCCAGGGAGGCGGTCAAGGAGTTCCAGCGGCGCGGTGTCGTTCCGGAGGTGTCGCGGGCGGCCGGGAAAATCATCTGCATGAGCTCGGTCCACCAGATCATCCCCTGGGCCGGCCATGTGAACTACGCGTCGTCGAAGGGCGGCGTGGCGATGATGATGCAGACCATGGCCCAGGAACTGGCGCCCGAGAAGATCAGGGTGAACGCGATCGCGCCGGGCGCCATCAAGACCCCGATCAACCGCGACGCGTGGGACACCGAGGACGCCCGTACGGCTCTGCTGGAGCTGATCCCCTACCGGCGGATCGGTGACCCGCAGGACATCGCGAACGCCGCCGTCGTCCTCGCGTCCGACCTGTGCGACTACGTCGTGGGCACCACGCTGTACGTGGACGGCGGGATGACCCTCTTCCCCGGCTTCGCGACGGGCGGCTGACCAGGGCTTTCAGGCCGCCATCGGGCGATAAGGCGCGGGCGGAGCGACGATAGAGGTGTCACTGTTCCCTCAAGGAGGTGGACGACGATGACGTTCCCCTCGGGTAACCCGGACAACTCGCGTGACGCCGGTCAGCGGAATGAGCGCCCCACCGGTGCGGGCCAGCCCTTCCCCGGTCTCCTGGGCACCCTGTCGGACGCCGCCTGGCAGGTGCTGCTGACCACGGGCCTGGTCGCGATCGTGCTCGGGCTGCTGGTGCTGGTGTGGCCGACGGCCACCCTGGCGGTGGTCGGCGCCCTCTTCGGCGTCTATCTGCTGCTCGTCGGCATATTCCAGCTGGTCGCGGCCTTCGGGGCTCATGTGCCGCGGTCGATGCGTGCCCTGAGCTTCATCAGCGGCGCGGTGAGCGTGTTCCTCGGTCTGCTCTGCTTCCGGGGTCCGGCACAGTCGATCCTGCTGCTCGCCCTGTGGATCGGATTCGCCTGGCTGCTGCGGGGCGTCATGCACACCGTCATGGCCATCCAGGACGAGGGGATCCCCGCCCGCGGCTGGCAGATCTTCCTCGGTGTCATCAGCGCCCTGGCCGGAATCGTGCTGATCGTGTCGCCCTTCGGCTCCATCGCCGCCCTCACCCTGGTGACCGGCGTCTGGCTGCTCGTTCTGGGCATCATCGAGGTCATTCACGGAATCCAGCTGCGGGCCCGGCTCGGAGGCCACGCCCCCCGCAAGGCACATCACGGCTTCCGCTTCCGCCATCAGCCCCATCCGCAGGCATAAGGGGTCACGACAGCCGCCCCGAGCGGCTGTCGCGACGCTCAGGGGGCTAGTGTGTCTGCACCCACCACGCCATCATGCCGATGGCCGCGGTGCCGCATGCATACGACGCGCCCCGCACGAAATTCGCGGCGGCGAGCCGACCGTATCGACGCCATCTACTACTCGAACGATTGTGTACCGGTGGGCGAACCTCCATCGTTTGCATGTGGAGCCCCTTTCGTGACCGTACGGACAGTAACTGTCCGTCAGGGGGAACGACGCGCTGTAGAAAGCATACAAAAGTGTGAACTTTCCCCCTGTGTCTGACTCGCCGAGAAAATAGCTTTCGACATGCTTTCAGATGCGCCGCGCGGAACGGCTCCTGACGGTGTTCAGCCCTGCCCGTGCCAGCGCAGCACCGCGCCCAGGCCGCCGGCCGGTCCGGACACTCCCTCGGGGACCAGCAGCACCTCGGTGTCGGCCGCCGCCGCGGACCGCATCAGCGCGTCGTCCGCGCGCGCCGGTTCGGGCGAGCTCACGCCCAGCGCCCGCACCTGGGCCCGCTGCACCGCCACCTGATCGACGCCGGGGCCGATCCACACCTCGTGGCGCATGTCGCCGCCCTCCTGCCCCAGCAGCAGGGTGGCCGCCTGATGGCTGCGCACCGCCTCCACCACCGCGGGCACCCCCTCCGCCGCCCCGCTCGGCGCGGTGCCGTCGTGGCCGGTCGCGGCGTGCCCGCCGGGGCGGCCGCGCCCGGCGCGGAAGAGATCCAGTACGGCTTCCAGATGGGCCCGGGCGTGATCCGCGCGGGCGTGGTCGATCTCCGCCTCCAGGAGTTCCCGGGCGGATCCGGGCGCCCGGCTGCCGTGCCGGGCCTCCACCGCCCGGTCCCGCAGCGGCTCGGGCAGCCGGTCCCGCACCGCCCTGCGCTCGCGCGGATCGCCCGCCAGGACCAGCAGCGGCGCCCCGCTGTCCGGCCACTGCCGCACCAGCTCCTCGGCGACGAGGTCCGCGGTGTGCTCCCAGCCGTTCTCGACCCGGTTCCGGTAGTGCCACTCGTACCGGTCGGCGGGCACCGACCGGTGGCCGCGGCGCCGCGGCGCCCCGCCCTCGGTGCGGCACACCGGGCGGGCGCCGCCCTCGTCGCGCAGCTCCAGGTCGGCTCCCGTCCGGTCGACGTACACCACCAGGCACGACGGCCACTCGCCGCGCAGCGAGGCCAGCGGCGCCACCCGGGGCAGCGGCGACCAGGACGTCAGAACGTCGGCCGGGGACGCGGCCAGCGGCAGGTCGAGCACCACCTCGCCGTCCGCCGCGAACAGCGCCCGTCCGGCGGACGCGGTGGCCGCCCGCTCACCGGCCAGTCTGCCCACCAGGGCCTCACGGGTGCGGGGGTCGGCGCCCTGGGCGGTCAGCTGACCGGCCACGAACCGCTCCCGCAGCCGGCGCCGCGTGGGGACGTCCTCCGTCGCACGCGAGGTGTCGAGGTAGACGCACGCCCACGGACCGGGACGATCGAACAACGGCTTCAGGAATCCAACGTCCATGACCTCCCCCAAACCGGGGAAACACACGACCCGGACGGGCGTCCGGATCGCCGCGCCACTCTCACTGCCGTCACCGCGTCGGCCACGTCGGCCACGTGGGTTGCGTCGGCCACGTGGGGCGCTTCACGAACCAAGGATCCCTCCAGCTCTCCGGGATCGCCAGGGCCGTCCGGCCGTCCGGCGACTAGAATTTGTCCCATGGCTCGCTCCAACGAGGAGGTCGAAGCCCTCCTGCGCGAGTACGCCGATCTCCTCCTGATCACGGGCGGGGACGCGTTCAGGGCGCGCGCCTACGAGAAGGCCGCACGGTCGATCGGCGGCCATCCCGCCGATGTCGCGGGGCTCGATGTGAAGGGGCTGCGGGAGATCCCCAACGTCGGCAAGTCGATCGCCGAGAAGGTCGTCGAGTATCTGCGCACCGGCCACGTGCCCGCCGTCGAGGAGGCCCGCGCCGCGATCCCGGCCGGGGTGCGGGAACTGACCGCGATCCCGGCGCTCGGGCCGAAGAAGGCCATGGTGCTGTACGAGGAGCTGAACATCGCCTCGATCGAGCAGCTGGCCACCGCGATCGAGGAACACCGGCTGCGCGACCTCAAGGGCTTCGGGCCGAAGTCCGAGGAAAACATCCTGCACGGCATCGGTCTGCTGCGGGCCGCGGGCGGCCGGGTCCCGCTCGACGAGGCCATGGGCGTCGCCGACGACATCGTGGCCGCGCTGTCGCGGGTGCGGGGCTGTGAGCGGGTGGCGTACGCCGGGTCGCTGCGCCGGATGCGGGAGACCGTGGGCGATGTGGACATCCTGGTGGCGGCGGCCGAATCGGCCCCGTTCATGGACGCGTTCACCGCGCTCCCGTACACCGCCGAGGTCATCGCGCACGGCGAGAAGAAGACCTCCCTCCGCACCACCAAGGGGCTCCAGGTGGATCTGCGGGTGCTGCCGCTCGACTCCTGGGGCGCGGGGCTGCTGTACTTCACCGGATCCAAGGCCCACAACATCCGCGTCCGCGCGATCGCGGTGCGCCACGGTCTGAAGCTCTCCGAATACGGCCTCTTCGAGACCAAGAGCGGAAAGAAGATCGCCTCGCGCAGCGAGGAGGACGTGTACGCACGGCTCGGCATGGACTGGATCCCGCCGACCCTGCGCGAGGACCGCGGCGAGGTGAAGGCCGCCCTGGAGGGCCAACTGCCCGCCCTGATCGGCGAATCCGATCTCCGCGGCGATCTGCACACCCACACCGATCTCACCGATGGCCTCGAACCGCTGGAGAACATGATCGCCACGGCGGAGCGGCGCGGCTACGCGTACTACGCGGTCACCGACCACGCTCCGAAGCTGTACATGCAGCAGATGACGAAGGACAAGATCCTCGCCCAGCGGGAGCGGCTGCGCGCCATGGACCGCGGGCGCGGCCGCCGGGACATGCGGCTGCTGCACGGCGTGGAGCTGAACATCGACGCCGACGGAGAGGTGGACTGGCCCGACGACTTCCTCGAGGGCTTCGATCTGTGCGTGGCCTCGGTGCACACGCAGTTCGGCCAGGACCGGGACACGATGACCCGGCGGTTCCTGCGGGCCTGCGAGAACCCGCACGTCAACATCATCGGCCATCCGACGACCCGGATCCTCGGCAAGCGGCCCGGGGTCGACGCCGACCTGGACGCGGTGTTCGCCGCGTGTGCCCGTACCGGCACCGCGCTGGAGATCAACGCGCATCCGAACCGGCTGGACCTGTCGGACGAGAACATCCTGCGGGCGAAGGAGTACGGCGTGGTGTTCGCCATCGACAGCGACGCGCACTCGACGCTGGACCTCGCCAATCCGCGGTACGGGGTGGGCATGGCCCAGCGCGGCTGGCTGACGACCGACGATGTCATCAACACCTGGCCGCTGACCCGGCTGCGGCGTTTCCTGCGCAAGGGATCGGGGCACCCACGCGACGTATGACCGCTACGGATTCCGCTCCCGAACCCGCCCGCCGGGCGCCCGGCGCCCCCACCCTCGCCGAGCTGGACGAGCGGGTGAGCCGGTGCCGCGCCTGTCCACGGCTGGTGGCGTGGCGGGAGGAGGTGGGCCGTACCAAAAGGGCCGCCTTCGCCGACTGGGACTACTGGGCCCGGCCGGTGCCCGGCTTCGGCCCTCCGGACGCCGCGCTCGCGGTGGTGGGTCTCGCCCCGGCCGCGCACGGCGGCAACCGCACCGGCAGGATGTTCACCGGCGATCGCTCCGGTGACTTCCTGTACGCGGCGCTGCACTCGGTCGGCCTGGCCAACCAGCCCACCGCCACCCACCGTGGCGACGGCCTCGCCCTGCGCGGGGTCCGGGTCACCTCGCCGGTGCACTGCGCCCCGCCCGCCAACCGGCCCACCCCGCAAGAGCGGGACACCTGCCGTCCGTGGCTGGAGAGGGAACTGCGTCTGCTGCGGCCGACCCTGCGCTCGGTGGTGGTCCTCGGGGCGTTCGGCTGGCAGGCCGCGCTGCCCGCGCTGGCGGCCGCCGGATGGACCGTGCCCCGGCCGCGGCCCGCCTTCGGACACGGTGCGCGGATCACGCTGGAGGCCGCCGACGGGGGCGCCCCGCTGCACGTGTTCGGCTGCTATCACGTGAGCCAGCGGAACACGTTCACCGGCCGGCTCACCCCGGCCGTACTGCACGATGTGCTCGGGGCGGCGGCGGAGGCGGCCGGGCTGCTGCCCCCACCCGCCGCGCCGCCGGCTCCCGGCTGATCGGTGCGTGGGAGAGAAGGTGAGACCCCGGGCACTGGGGCAGGAGGGCGCCCGGGGCCTCGTTCAGGGGGTGGGCGGGGTCAATTGACCCCGGCCTCACTGGCGGCGTCACCGGCTCCGGCGCCGCTCTGGTCGCCCGTACCGGCGCCCGCGCCCGCGTTGGCGGCGGCCCCGGCGTTCGCGGCGCCCGCGGCACCGGCGTTGGCAGCGCCCTCGGCACCCGCGCCCGCGTTCGCGGCACCCTCGGCACCGGCACCGGCGTTCGCGGCACCCTCGCCGCCCGCACCGGCGTTCGCGGCACCCTCGCCGCCCGCACCGGCGTTCGCGGCACCCTCGCCGCCCGCACCGGCGTTCGCGGCGCCCGCGGCACCGGCGGCGCCACCGGCATCGCCCGCGCCACCGGCGTCATCGGCGCCGATCACCGCGCCCGTGGCCTCCAGGGCACCGGTCACCGGCTGGAAGAACGTCTCGCCGCCCTGGGTGCAGTCGCCGCTGCCACCGGAGGTGAGGCCGACCGCCGCGTCCCCGGCGAACATCGCGCCACCGCTGTCGCCCGGCTCCGCGCACACGTTCGTCTGGATAAGGCCGTTGACGATGTCGCCGCCGCCGTAGTTCACGGTGGCGTTGAGGCCCGTGACCTCGCCATCGCTGACGCCCGTCGTGCTGCCGGAGCGCTGCACCTTGAGGCCCACGCTGGCCTCCACGGCCCGGCCGATCGCCTGGTTGGTGCCGTCGGCGAGCTTGACCGCGCTCTCCGGCTGGGTGTTCGCGTCGTCGTACATCACCAGCGCGAAGTCCGTCTCGGGGAACTTGGTGTCCTGGACCGTGCCCAGCGCTTGCGCACCCGCCTGGTCCGCGGTCCAGGTCTCGGACTCGTTGCCGCAGTGGCCCGCGGTCAGGAAGCCGGGGGCTCCGTCGACGCTGACGTTGAAGCCGAGGGAACAACGGGCGCCACCGCCGAAGATGGCATCGCCGCCGACGACACCGCCGGTCGCCGCGTCACCACCACCCGCGCCGCCGGCAGCCTCACCGGCACCGCCCGCGGCGTTCCCGGCCCCACCGGCGGCGGCGTCGCCCGCAGCGCCGTCGCCCGCCGCGTCACCGGCGCCCGCGCCGCCGCCGTTGGCACCCTGCTGCTCCGTGTCGCCGCCGTCGAACCGCTTGAACTCGCCCTTCGTCCGCTGGACCGACACCATGCCGTCCATCGCGTCCGTGGCCTTGGTCAGCGTGTCCCACTTGGCGCCGGTCACGGTCTTGTCCGCGGTCACCCGGACCTTGTTCGTCACCGGGTCGATGGACCAGGCGGTACCGGCCACCGAGGCGTCGCTGCTCAGCGTCTTGGTGGCGGCCTTCAGCTCGGCCATGCTGTTCTGGACGATCTTGGCGACGGCGCCCCGGGCTTCCACGGTCTTCGCCGCGTCCTCGGTCATGACGTTCATGACCAGTTGGCTCGTGTCGTTGTTGAAGTACCAGCCGGCACCGTTGTCACCGAGGTCTGAGGCGAGGCTCCTCGCGAGTTTCACTGCCGACGGGGACGAGAAGGTTTTCGCGTCCGTCGTCTTGTCCTGGCTCGCATTGGCATTGGGCAGCAAAAGGGCGGCTGCTCCGAGCGCGACAACAGCAGCTCCGGAAACGGCGAGAGTCCGCTTGTTCACACGTCGGTGGTGGCTCAACACTGACCTCCAGTAGGGGGGCGCGGGGCATGTGCGGAGCGCCTGTTGCGTTCCGCCACGCCCTTGCGCAGGGCCACCACCGAGTACGGGAGGCGTTTACTCCGTTCTCACCATGACTCACAGTGTGATGAATGGCTGCGCCGATCGATGCGGAGCGGTAGGGTCCGCCGGTTCCGCACCCTCAGCCCGCGTCGCTCCCAGCGGCCTGGGCGCGCAGTTCCCACACCTCCCCCAGGGCCATCTGCGCCGACCCCTCGACCGGGGAACCCGCCGTGGTCTCGAAGTGGTCGACATAGGCGCCGATGAACTCCTGCCAGCGGTGGTTGACCGGGTCCTCGTCCAGCGCTGCCATCACGGCGGCGAAGTCCTCGCAGTCCACGAGGTGGAAGAGGTGGCGTCCGCTGCGCCAGATCCGCCAGTTGGTGATCCCGGCCCGCCCCAGCGACTCCAGCAGATCCGCCGGAACCGTGGCATGTTCCCGTTCGTAGCCCGACTCCTGGCCCTCTTTGAGGACCGAATGCAACGCCACGCGCATCGGTGGCTCCCTTCATCCGCTGTCATCGTCGGTCATGGTCCATGGGCACAGGCCCGGAGCCACTCTGCCCCGTCCGGCTCCGGCCGCCAACGGTTCCCCGGCGGGCGATCTACGATGCCTCGCGGAGCGGCGCTACCGTCGGACGCACCGCACCCGCCGATGACGACCACGGAAGGACCCCAACGCCATGGCCAACACCCCCGTGCGCGACCGTTCCACGATCTTGGTTCTCAACGGGCCGAACCTGAACCTCCTCGGACGCCGCCAGCCGGAGATCTACGGCACCGACAGCCTGGCCGACATCGAGAAACTGGTCGCGGAGACGGCCGCCCCGCACGGGCTCACCACCGACTGCCGGCAGAGCAACCACGAGGGGCAGCTGATCGACTGGATCCAGGAGGCCCGGGAGCGGCACGCCGCCATCATCATCAACCCGGCCGGTTACTCCCACACCTCGGTGGCCCTGCGCGACGCGCTGGCGATCTGTGACGACATGCCGATCCTGGAGGTGCACATCTCCAACATCCACCAGCGCGAGCCGTTCCGGCAGCACTCCTACGTCTCCGCGCTCGCCAGTGGCGTGATCGCCGGATGCGGCATCCAGGGCTACGCCTTCGCGGTGGAGCGGGCGGCCGCGCTGCTCGCGGCCATGAAGAAGTAGGCATCGGGCCCGTCAGGCCCGGATGACACGGACACCGGCCTCGGTGTACGGGGCGATGGCCGCCTCGGTGGCGCCGGTGTCCGTGACCAGCACCTCGATCTCGTCGAGCGCACAGATCCGGGCGAACGCCCGGCGGCCCAGCTTGGAGCTGTCGGCCGCCACGACCACCCGGGCCGCGCGACCGGCCATGAGGCGATTGATGCCGGCCTCGCCCTCGTGGTGGGCGGCCGCGCCCCGCTCGGGGTCCAGCGCGTCCACGCCCAGGACGGCCAGATCGAGGGAGACCTCGGCCAGCACCCCGGTGGCCAGCGGGCCCATCAGCTCGAACGACTGGGGGCGGGCCACCCCGCCGGTGAGCACGATCTTGATGTGCGGGCGTACCGCCAGCTCATGGGCGATGTTCAGGGCGTTCGTCACGACGGTGACGACCGGGCCGCCGCCCTCGGAGCCGGACAGTTCGCCGCGGGTGGCGATGGCGCGGGCGATTTCGGTGGTGGTGGTCCCGCCGTTGAGGCCGACGACCGCACCGGGCTCGACCATGCGGGCGACGGCGGCGCCGATCCGCTGCTTCTCCGACGCGCGCCGGGCGGTCTTGTAGCGCAGCGGAAGGTCGTACGACATGTTGTGCGCGACCGCGCCGCCACGGGTGCGGGTGAGCATCTGCTGCCGCGCGAGCTCGTCGAGGTCCCGCCGGATGGTGGCGGCAGACACCGCCAGCTCGGCGGCGGCCTCGTCGACCTCGACCTTGCCGTCCCTGGCCAGCAGCTCCAGCAGGGCGTTCCAGCGCTCGGGCCGTTTCACGCCGTCTCCTCGACCCCCGTCGTACCGTCGCGGTTCACCCTACCCCGGGTGTGCGCACCCTGGACTTCGCTGCAATATCGTGCGCATTATCAGGCCGTAAGAAGCATCTTCGAGCATTTCTTCAGTCCGCTGGAAGCCGAGCCGGGGAGCCCCATGAGCCACACCGAGAACGAGATCGCGAGCCAGCCCGACTGCTGGCGCCGCGCCATCGAACTGGCCCGGGATCCGGACGGTCCGGTGCGCGAGGCGCTGCCCCGGACCGGTGAACGGGTCGCCGTCGTCGGCTGCGGCACGTCGTGGTTCATCGCCCAGGCGTACGCGACGCTGCGCGAAGCCAGGGGGCAGGGCGAGACGGACGCGTTCCCGGCGTCGGAGATGCCGACCTGGCGCGCCTACGACCGGGTGCTCGCACTGTCCCGGTCGGGCACCACGACCGAGGTGCTGTCTCTGCTCGGCCGGATGGACGGCGGGGTGCGCACCACCGTCATCACCGCGGTCCCCGGCTCCCCGGTCACCGGCCTGGCGGACGCGGCGGTCGTGCTCGACTTCGCGGATGAGCGGTCGGTGGTGCAGACCCGCTGGGCGACCAGTGAACTGGTCCTGCTGCGCGCCCATTTGGGGCATCAGCTGGACGGTCTCGTCGAGGACGGGGCGTCGGCGCTCGCCGCGCCGCTGCCCGACGGGCTCGCGGAGGCGGGCCAGTTCACCTTCCTCGGGCGCGGCTGGACGTACGGCGTCGCGCAGGAGGCCGCGCTCAAGATGCGCGAGGCCGCGGGCGCGTGGACCGAGGCGTATCCGGTGATGGAGTACCGGCACGGGCCGATCAGCGTCACAGGTCCGCGCAGCGTGGTGTGGTGGCTCGGCGAGGGCCCGTCCGGGCTGGCGGAGAAGGAGGTCACCGGGCCCGGTGGCCGACTCGTCGGCTACGGTCGCGACCCGCTGGCCGAACTGGTGCTGGTGCAGCGGCTCGCGGTGGCGATCGCGGGGCGCCGCGGACTCGACCCGGACCGGCCCCGGAACCTCACCCGCTCGGTGATCCTCGGTTGAGCGGGCGGAGCGGCGAGGGAGGGGAGGCGGGCCATGCCGCTGGTGGCCACAGGTGAGATCGTCGGGCCTGCCGTACGGGGCGGACTCGGCGCGGGTGCGTTCAATGTGATCCAGATCGAGCACGCCCAGGCGATCGTGGCCGGGGCGGAGGCGGCCGGGGCTCCGGTCATCCTCCAGATCAGCGAGAACGCGGTGCGGTATCACGGCGCCCTGGCCGCGATCGGCCGGGCCACCGTCGAGGTCGCGCGCGCCGCGCGGATCCCGGTCGCGGTGCATCTGGACCATGCCACCGCACCCGGGCTGGTGCGGGAGGCGCTGGGGCTCGGCTTCGGTTCCGTGATGTTCGACGCCTCCGCACGCGATTACGACGGCAATGTGGCCGCCACCGCGGCGGTGGCGGCCGACTGCCATGCGGCCGGGGTGTGGGTCGAGGCGGAGCTGGGTGAGGTGGGCGGCAAGGACGGGGTGCACGCGCCGGGCGCCCGGACCGATCCGGCCGAGGCCGCCGCCTATGTCGCGGCGACGGGCGTGGATGCGCTCGCGGTCGCGGTGGGCACCTCGCACGCCATGGTGGTAAAGGAGGCGGTGGTGGACCTGGAGCTGATCGCGGCGCTGCGCGCGGCCGTGCCCGTACCGCTGGTGCTGCACGGCTCCTCCGGGGTGCCCGAGGCGGATCTGACCCGTGCGATCGCGGCGGGTCTGACGAAGGTGAACATCGCGACCCACCTCAACGTGGCCTACACCCGGGCGATCCGCGACCACCTCGCCGACCACCCCGAGGTGGTCGACCCGCGCCGCTATGTCGCGGCGGCGCGCGAGGCGGTGGCCCGCGAGGTGACCCGCCTGCTGTCCCTGGTACGCGCCGTGCCGCGCTGAGACCGCACGGCGTCTCGCACCGCATCAGGCGCACCGATCGGCCGCGCCGCGCGGCTCGTGCGGCGCCTCCGCACTGTTGACATGACCTAATCAGGTCGCCACGATGCGGGGGAGGTTAGGAAAGGTTCCTAACAGAGGGGTGTCCCATGCGCACACGACTCGCGTTCGTACTGGCCGGCGCCGGGCTGCTGGCCGGTTCGCTCACCGCAGGCGCCCAGGCCACCACCCGGGGCCCCGCGCCTGCCCCCGCCCCCGGCTCCGCCTCGGCCAAGGAAGGCTCCGTCACGGCCGCGCAGTTACTCGCCAAGGTCAAGAACTGTTCGCAGATTTCCAGCGGCAAGTACCGCACCGACGACGAGACATCGGCCACCGTGCCGGTCTGCGGCGCCAATGGCGCGGTCTTCTGGAAGGCGGACATGGACGTCGACTGCGACGGCCAGGTGACCTCCAAGTGCAACGAGGACACCGACCCGTGGTTCCAGGACGACACGGCCTTCCACCAGTCGAACGGCAAGCCCCTGATCGCCGACAAGCTGCCCTATGTGGTGGTGCCCAGCAAGAGCTCCACGTGGGACTACTCCGCGTCCGGCATCAAGGGCGGCGGCGTGGTCGCCGTCGTCTACAACAACAAGGTCGAGTACGCGGTGGTCGGCGACACCGGCCCGACCAAGATCATCGGCGAGGCGTCCTACGCCACGGCCGGCGCGCTCGGCATCGACCCCGACCCGGAGACGGGCGGCGCGGAGTCGGGCGTGACGTACATCCTGTTCAAGAACTCCTCGGTGTCCCCCATCGAGAACCATGACAAGGCGGTCTCGGTCGGCGACGGCCTCGCC
Organism: Streptomyces sp. NPDC021212; assembly: GCF_044332925.1. Lineage (NCBI taxonomy): Bacteria > Bacillati > Actinomycetota > Actinomycetes > Kitasatosporales > Streptomycetaceae > Streptomyces > Streptomyces sp. NPDC021212. The sequence continues at coordinate 432,693 of NZ_JBIRPZ010000006.1, read as the reverse complement.
AAGCAGTTCGTGCAGAACAACTGACCTCCCGCCCCGCGTGTTGTGCACCCGGCCGCCGGGCCCGCCCTCGGGCCCGGCGGCCGCGGGCGTCACGGCAAGGCTTCCAGCAGCGGCAGCATCCGGCCCGGAATGGAGCCCGAGGGGGCGGTGCCGATGCGCCGCGCCCCCATGGCCAGGTAGAACGGCTCGGCATGCGGATCGGCGTCGATGGTCAGCCGGGTGAAGCCGAGGTGGCCCCCCGTCTCCAGCACATGCCGGTACAGCAGCCGCCCGACTCCGGAGCCGATCGCGGGCGGGTCGACGAACAGCATTCCCACCCATCCGTGCGGGGCGGCGCCTTCCAGGGTGGAGAACCCCAGCACCCGCCCGCCCTCCTCGGCGACCGTGGTCCGACGGGCCGCCAACTCTCCCTCGCTCATCGTCAGTTCCTCCCGGCAGGCGGTCAGGAACTCCTCGTCGTACCCCCAGTGGCCCTTCGACCGCAGCGCCAGCTCGGTCAGCGCCGCGGCCTCTTCCTCTCGCCCGGGTCTCAGCCGTCGTGTCGTCATGCGCCGATCGTGGCACCCGGTCCCCCCGGGCGGCGATGATTTTTCCCGCCCCGGAGGGTCCCTTCTGATGCGCGCGCGTGTCACCGCGCGCCCCCACAACTGGAGGTGGACGTTGACCGGTCCCGAGCCCGAGAACTCGCCCGCGCTTCCCCCGGCCGTCCTGGTCCTCGACCGGCCGCCGGAGACCCGCGCCGAGGTGGAGCGGCTGTGCGGACGACTGCGCGAGCTGGTGTCCCGCAGCGCCCCCGGCCCCGTCACGGTGGACGTGGGCGCGGCGCACCGGCCGGATCTGGCCATGGTCGAGGCCCTGGCCCGGTTGCGGCTGACCGCCCGCCGCCTGGGGCGGGAGATGCGGCTGCGGAACACCGGCGGTGAGCTGGCCGAGGTGCTCGCCCGGGCCGGGCTGGACGAGGTGCTGACCGCGCCCGCGACGTTACGGGTCGAGCCGGGCGGGGAGGCCGAACAGGGGGAACAGCCGCTCGGTGTCCAGGAAGGAGTTGAGCCCGGTGATCCGCCCGGCTGATATCTCCAGGACCTGGAGCGCCCAGGGCTCATGGGCGCCGCCCGGTCCGCCCGGCCGGTACTGGCCGAAGGCCGGTGCCCCGTTCGCCACGGTAGGGACCAGCCGGGAGCCGCGGCAGCCGATGCCGTGCCCCAGCAGCCAGGTGCGGATGTCGTCATGGCCGCGCAGCCACAGCTCGTAGGGCGGCATGGACAGGGTGGCGTCCTCGTGGAGGAGCGAGGTGAGGGAGTCCAGGTCGTAGCGCTCGAAGGCGTCGACATAGCGGGCGAGCAGGGCGCGCTGCTCCTCGTCCAGCGGCTTGATCGGATCGGTGTCGCTGATCTCGCTCGCGGCGAGTGTGGCCCGGGCGCGCTGGAGCGCGCTGTTGACCGACGCGACCGTGGTGTCCAGCAGCTCGGCGACCTCGGAGGCCTTCCAGGCCAGCACCTCCCGCAGGATGAGCACCGCGCGCTGGCGCGGCGCCAGGTGCTGGAGGGCGGCCACGAACGCCAGCCGCACCGCGTCCCGCTGGGCGGCGACCTCGGCGGGGTCCCCGCCGTCGGCCAGCACCTGCCCGTCGGGCACGGGGCCGATCCAGGTGGCCTCCGGCTGCGCGGTGAGGGTGGCGGGGGTCGCCGTGGACACGGAGGTGAGGTCCATCGGGCGCGCCCGGCGCTTGCTTCCGTTCAGCATGTCCAGACAGACGTTGGTGGCGATGCGGTACAGCCACGAGCGCAGCGCCGACCGCCCCTCGAAACGGTCCAGGCCCCGCCAGGCGCGGACCATCGTCTCCTGCACGGCGTCCTCCGCCTCGAACGCCGAGCCCAGCATCCGGTAGCAGTAACCGGTGAGCTGGACCCGGTACGGCTCGAGCTGGAGCTCGGCACCGGCCGTGCCATCCACTGCCGCGACATCACTCATCGACGCACCTCGATCGTTCTGCTTCTGCGGACTCCCATGGGAGGAAAGCTAGCGCGCGGCACTGACAAATCCCCTGACCTGTGAAAAACCGCTCAGGTCACCAGGCGTGCGCGGACCGTCGAGGCGTGCACCTGGTGCCCACCGCTGGCGAGCATCCGCACCTCGGCGCGGTCGCTGATCTCGGCCCGCACGATGCCGGTGTCGTCCGCGTAGACGGGGTGGCCGCCGGGACCCCTGGAGTCCGTGCGGTGCACCATCACGATGTCCTCGGCCTCCGGCTCCGGGGCGACCGGATCGGCGAAGATCAGCTCGTATCTCTCTCGTCGCGGCATCACGCACTCCTCCCGCACGGACCCGCCCTCAATTCCCAAACCGGGACAATCAACACTATCGAACAGGCGCGCCACCGCAAGAGGGTCGGGAAAGTCTGGGAGCGACAGGGCGGGCGGAACGCCGGCTACCGCCCGTCGTCAGCTCCAGGGACGCCCGCTCAGGACTCCGGTGCGAGCGCGCCGCGGGCCAGCGGTGTCATGACCGAGCCGATGACGGTGGCCGCGGCGATGGAGCCGAGGGTGATCCCCCAGGCGAGCGGGCCGAGCGGGGTGCAGTCGAAGAACTGGCTCACGCCCGGCGTCTGGATGATGCCGGCGAGGACCGCGGCCGAACCGATTCCGGCGACCAGCACATGCCGGTCCAGGCCCCCGGTGGCCAGGGTCTGCGCCAGCTGCGTACCGACCAGCGCGACGAGCGCCACCGTACTGGCCCGGCGCTTGCGGCCGGTGAGCCGCGCACCCGTCCACGCCACGCCCGCACCGGCGGCCGTGATGATGCCGCGCAGCATCATCTCCCGGTTCAGCGCGGTGCCCAGGGAGCGGCTGGGGCCCTCCTTGAGCAGCCGCTCGCCGGTGCGCCCGGTGGGTTCGCGCACGGCGATGGCCAGCGCGGGGGCGAGGTCGGTCAGCAGGTTGACGAGCATGATCTGCCGGGCGGTCAGCGGAGTGCTGCCCGCGATGGCGGAGGTGAGCACGCTGAAGGTGACCTCGCCGAGGTTGCCGCCGATGAGGATGGCGAGCGCGGCCCGGACCGAGGCCCACATCGCCCGCCCCTCCATCAGGGCCGACACGATCGTCTCCAGGCGGTCGTCACTGACGACGAGGTCCGCGGCGGCGGTCGCGGCGGGGGTGCCGCGCCGTCCCAGGGCGATCCCGATGTCCGCGAGCCGGATCGCCGGGGCGTCGTTGGCGCCGTCGCCGGTCATCGCCACCACCCGGCCCAGACGCTGGTACGCCTGCACGATCCGCACCTTGTGGTGCGGGCTGCACCGGGCGATGACGTCCACCGAGGGCAGCAGTTCGTCCAGCTCGGCGTCGTTCATCTCGTCCAGGTCGGGCCCGGTGCACACCTTCAGCTCGGTGGCCTCGATGACGGTGGCCGCGATGGACTCGGCGGTCGCCGGGTGGTCGCCGGTGAGCATCACGGTGTGCACGCCCGCCTCGCGCAGCCGCGCGGTCGCGGGGGCGGCGCTGGTACGGACCGGGTCGGCCAGCGCGATGAACCCGCGGAAGACCAGGTCCCGTACCGACTCGTCGGTGAGCTCCTCCCCCGCCCGCATGGGGCGCTCGGCCACGGCCAGGACCCGGCGCCCGGCGCCGGCCAGTTCCTCGGCGGCCGCGGTCAGCTCGGCGACGCCTCCGTCGTCCAGGGCGGTGCTCGCCGCCCCGCCGGACGGCTGCCGCCGGACGCAGCGCTCCAGCACGCTCTCCGGGGCGCCCTTCACGCTCAGCAGGGTGCCACGCGCGGTGGCCCCGGCGGTGGCGTGATAGGCGCGGGAGGGCTCGAAGGGCAGCGCGTGGGTGCGCCGCCAGCGCGGTGCGCCCCGGCGCACCGCGACCCCGGCCCGGCGCGCCCCGGCCATGACCGCGCGATCGGTCTGGTGGGCCATGGGCTCGGCCTGGCGGGCGGGCGGCGTGGCCCGCAGGGCGGCCGCGAGCACGTCCTTGCGCGGGGTGTCGAGCCGGTCGGCGGGCTGCGGGCCGGCGCCGTCGCTGACCGCCGCGAGCTGGAGAGTGCCCTCGGTGAGGGTGCCGGTCTTGTCGAAGCACAGCACGTCGGCGCGGCCGAGCGCCTCGATGGTGCGCGGATTGCGGACCAGGGCGCCGAGGTCGGCCAGCCTCCGGGCGGCGGCGAGCTGTGCCGCGTTGACGAGGAACGGCAGGCCTTCGGGTACGGACGCGACGGCGAGGTTGACCGCCGAGGCCAGGTTCTCGGTCAGCGGGAGGCCGTGCAGCAGCCCGGCCCCGGACACGGCGGCGGCCGATCCGATCGCGATGGGGACGCTGGAGCGGGTGAGCGAGGTGAGCCGCGCCTCGACGCCGGTCACGGGTGCGGCGCGGCGGGCGGTGGCCAGGCTGCGGCCGACCTCGGTGGACGGCCCGGTGGCCACGACGACGGCCTGTGCGCGCCCGGCGGAGACGGTGGTGCCCTCGTAGAGCATCGAGCGGCGCTGGGTGATCTGCGCGGCGACCACCGGCGCCGGGTTCTTGGGCACCGGCAGGGATTCGCCGGTCAGCGAGGACTCGTCGACCTCCAGACCGTCGGCCTCCAGCACCCGGCAGTCGGCCGGGACCACGTCCTCCGGGCCCAGCGTGATGATGTCCCCGAGGACCAGGTCCCCGGCGGTGACCAGGCGTTCCGTACCGCCGCGGCGCACCCGGGCGCCGACCGCGGACCTGGCGAACAGCTCCGCGAGCGCCCGCTCGGTCCTGACCCGCTGGAAGCCGCCGACGAGCGCCGAGGTGGCGGTGATGGCCGCGACGAGCGCGGCGTCGGTGCGCGACCCGACGGCGGCGGCGAGCGCGGCCCCGGCGGCGAGGACGGGGGTGAGCGGGTTGGCCAGCTCCTCGATGAACGCGGCCGGGAGGCTGGTACCGGTCGGTTCTCCGGTGCGGGTGGGCGCCTTGCCGGCCCGGGTGGCGGCCTGCTCCGGGGTCAGCCCCCGGTCGGGGTCGGCCGACAGGCGCTCCAGCACCCGGGGGACGGGCATCAGATGCCACGGGGTGGTGGTCACCGGGGGCACCAGCGGGCGGGAGAGCAGCTGCCGGGCACGCCAGTTGCCGAGGCCGAAGGCGATGACCCCGGCCGTGGTGCCGGCCGCCGCGCCGCGCGCGGTGGCCTGGGCCCGGGGGGCCTTGAGCGCGGCGACCGCGCCGATGCCGCTGCCGCTCGCCGAAAGCAGGGCGCTCTCCCGGTCCACCTGGGCGGCCACGCCGACCGCGTCCACGATGATTCCGGCCGACTCCAGGTCGGCGCCCACGAGCAGATGGGCGCCCCAGGCGGGGGGCTCGCCCTCGTGGTGGATCCCGATGCCGCAGTCGGACGCGCCCAGGGCCCGGCGGTTTCCGGACAGCAGCATGACGACCGCGCCGTCGGCCTGGAGGGCGCGTACGGAGGCCACCAGACGGCGGCCCGCCGGTGCCACGGCGTCGGCGAAGGTGAAGGCCGTCGGGTGCGGCCGGTCGGTGGCCAGGACGATGCGCGCGCCGGCCCGGCGGGCGGCCGCCGCCACCGCCTCGGCGCCCGGGACCGCCTGGGCGGCGAGCCCGGCGACCGCCTGGAGCCGGTGTCCCCTGGCCAGGCCCAGGGTCCGCTCGCCGCCCTTGCGGCGCAGCCTGGCCGCGGCCTGCCGGCCGGTGCGGCCGGTCAGCTCGAGCCGGTCCAGCGGCCCCAGCACCCATCCGTTGTCGCGCCGGACCTCCAGGGGCTCGTCCGGGTCGAAGAGGTCGAAGAGCCGCTCGGCGACCTGCCCGGGGTCGGCGCCGCCGAGAAGTTCCAGGTCGATGGGTTCGTACCGGTCGCCGCGCAGCGCCGCCTCGTCGAGCACCACGGTGTCGACCTGGCCGAGCCGCCGCAGGGCGCTGCGGTCCATGGCCAGGACGCCGCGCAGGGCCAGGAACCGGCCGAGGCTGGTGGCGAATCCCTCCCGCCCGGCGCCGGGCGCCTTCGGTATGGACGAGAACGCGACGGCCAGCCCGCGACGCGGTCCGGCGAAGGGGGCGGTGAGGGCGCCGACCGCCGCACCGACGGCCATGGACCGCTCCGCGAACCGCTCCATGCTGTCCTTGGGGGTGGGTCCGGGGCGCTCCACCACGATGGGTTCCGCGGCCACGTCCTGGGGCCCGTGCACCAGATGGGGCTCCATCGCCGCCCATGCCTCCCCCTCGGCCCTGGCCTCCCGCCACAGGGCCATGCGCTGGGTGAGGTCGAGGGCGAGCCCGCCGCCGCGGGTGGCCACGCCCTGGGTCAGTGCGCTCAGCACGGGCAGGGTCGCCTCGGTGGGCTCACCGCGGGTGATGGCCAGGGCCAGCCGGCGCAGCCGGGGGTGGTTCTGGATGGCGGACAGGGCCGCGCTCGCCTCGGTCGGGAGCCTGAGCCACGGGACCATCCGCAGGGCGGTGGCGACGCTCAGGCCCAGGACGTCCGCGGCGACCACGGCGAGGGACTGGGCGTCCCGCGGCCCGCCCGAGGGGTGGCGCGGCTCCGGGGCCCATTCGTCGAACTCCTCGGTGGGCGCGGCGGGACCGCGGGTCTCCGCGCGCTCGATCAGGGCGACCAGTTCCGCCTCGCGAGGGACCGGTTCCGTGACGGCGACGACGACCCGCTCGGAGGGGGAGTTCACCCGTGCCCACAGCACGCCCGGATGTTCTTCGAGGGCCTGTTCCACCCGGCTCGCCACCTGCTCCCCGCCGATGCCGTGCACACCGTGCACCTCGATGTAGTAGCGGCCCGGGTACGACCACACCCCGCGGCTGGGCGGGTGGACCAGCCGGTTGACCGCGCCGGCGGCGTCCCGTACCCGTGCGGCCACTCCGTGGGCGAGGGGCTCCAGCATCGGGGGTTTCGTCAAGTACAGCCCAGGCAGCGTCGTCATCGGTGAGACCTCCGGTGTGTCGGCGATCCGCGGCGCAGTGGCCCTGTGGGGCGGTTTCCGCGCGCGGCGGTGTCCGTGTGCAGGGGTTTCCGCGTGGAGCGGCCTGTCCGGTTGATTCCGATTACCCTGAAATGAGCAGAAGATTCCGGACGTCAATCATGTGTGGACGTGAGATCAGTGACCACTCCCACCAGCTCCCGCAAGCGCAGCACTTCCGCGACGGCACGGTCGTCGGCGCGCGGCGCCGGCAAGTCGACCCGGAGCCAGGCCACATCGAAGGGCCGGGCCCCGTCGAAGACCGCGGCCGCCGCCAAATCCGCGCAGCCGGGGAAGACGAAGGCAGCGAAGAGCACACAGAGGTCGAAGACGGCCAAGGCGGCGAAGGCGGCGAAGCCCACCCCCAAGAAGGGTGATCACCGGCTCACCGTCACGATCCCGAGCCTCAGCCACGTGGCAGAGGCGACGCGACTCGACCGCGCCGCGAGCGCGACGCATCTCGACCGCGTCGACGGCGACCGCATCGGCCGCGCGGCGAAGAGCGCGGCGAACGTGGCGCTGATGCCGATCGCGGCGGCCCGCAGGGTGCTGCCCGCCAAGGGCGGGCTCCCGCTGTACGCGGGGCTCGGCGTGCTGGGCGTCGCCGAGGTCATCGAATGGCCGGTGGCCGTGGGCGTCGGAGTCGGCTACGCGGTGCTGCGGCGCGGCGGGGTCATGGCGCCACCGTCCGAGACCCGCAAGGTCTGAACACGGCGGACCCGGCCGTCCCCGGGCGACGGTGTCACGCACGCCGCGCGGGGACGGTCGGGGGTGCGTGGATCCGGCGCGAATCTCCGGTATCCATGAACGGGGGAACGGGACAGACTAGGGAATCCCCGAGACTTCATGATGCGCTACCGATGCCCGCTTTCCCCGATCAGCGGTGTCTTTGACCGTTTCATCAGGCCAGACGGGCAAGAAACGGGCAGAAGTTGACCACAAACGGACTGCGGCAAGCAGTCGAAACGTTGGTATATACCATGAAGCGCATCTAACACCCGTCACCGGAGCCGTCGCACCACCTGGTTCCGGCGCCGGTCCGGTGGCTGGTGGCAGGGCCGCGACCTCAGCTTTTCTCGGTTTACGCACGACCATGCCGTTGTTGAGACAACAGAAAGCGGTGCTCTCCATGGCTCACCCCCACCCCACTCAGACGGCCCGCCGTCTGCCCGCACAGGCATCATCCGCCTTAACCCATGACCGGAACCGGGCCCGCGGCGTGACCGGACGCCACGCGACCGGCATGGCCACCCTCGCCCTTGACCTCCAAGTCCTCGCCGGGGACGAGGACTTCTTCCGGCACTTCGGCGGCACCTCGGCCGAGCTGTGCGGGCGCAATCTCTTCGAACTGCTCGACCCCAGCGCGCCCGCCGTCCTGCGGGAGCACTTCCTGCGGCTGCACGACGGCAGGCGCACCCGCTTCACGGAGCGCGTGGTCGGCCACCGCTCGGGCGGCCGGGTGTTCTCGGGCGAGTTGACCGGTACGGCCGTCCAGGGCCCGTCCGACACGCTGTCGGCGATCGTCGTCCTGGTCAGGCCGGATGACGAGAGAACCGAGGACGACGCCACCGCCCAGCGCCGCAACCTGCTGTCACCGCTGGAGGCGCAGATACTCGAGGGCGTGGCGACGGGCGCCTCGACCGTGCAGATGGCCGCCAAGCTCTATCTGAGCCGCCAGGGCGTCGAGTACCACGTGGGGTCGATGCTGCGGAAGATGAAGGCGCCCAACCGAGCGGCCCTGGTCTCGCGCGCGTACGCGGCGGGCATGCTGACCGTCGGCACCTGGCCGGCCCGGGTCCGCCCGGATTTCGTCAAGTGACTCCCACGCCATGTGACTTCCATGCCATCTGACTCCGACGTCACGTGACGTCACCCGTCACCTGACGTCCTTGTGAACTGACACTTCGCCAGGCGATGTCCGCGCCCCTGGTGGCCGACGAGTTCGGGGGTTCCGTCGGCCACCCCCTCAACCGCCGTGTGCTGCGGCCGGTCAGGGGCGTTCCGGCTGGCAGTTCGGACACCACGTGCTGGTCCGCCCGGCGATCTTTCCGCGGCGCAGCGGACGGCCGCAGCGCGGACAGTGCGGATCCGGGTCGTCGCGGTGGCCGGTGAGCCAGGACGGCCGGGGCGGCACCTGCCCCGCCCGCACCGAGGTGCGCAGCACCCCGCGCAGCGCGGTGTGCAGCCGCCGCCGCTCGTCGGGGCCCAGATCGCTCGCCCGGCTCTTGGGATGGACCCGCGCCCGCCACAGGATCTCGTCGCCGAGCAGATTGCCGAGCCCGGCCACGACGGACTGGTCGGTCAGCGTGGCCTTGACCCGCCCGCGCCGCCCCTCCAGCAGGGTGTCCAGCTCGGCCCGGCCCAGCGAGAGCGCGTCCGGGCCCTGCTCGCCGAGGATGCGATCGACGTCGGCGTCGGTGGCGGCGAGCCACAGGCCCCGCAGCTTGCGCTGGTCGTGGTAGCGGAGCTGATGGCCGTCGTCGAGGGTGAGGACGACACGGCCGAACCGCTCGGGCGGATCGCCCTCGGAGCGGCACACCAGCCCCCCGGTCATGCCGAAGTGCAGGATGAGCGTGGGGCCCCCGGCCGGGGCGATCAGCCACTTGCCGTGGCGCCGCGGCGCGGCGAACCGGCGGCCCTCCAGCTCGCGCTTCAGCCGCTGCGCGGTGACCCCGCGCAGCACCCCCGGATCGGCCACCTCGACGTGCTCGATCCGGTGCCCCTGCGCACAGGAGGCCAGCGTGCGACGGAAACCTTCGACGTCCGACAACTCGGGCATAGCGCCAGATTACGCCGGGTCCTGACGAAGGGCTCGGGAGACGAATCGCGTGGTGGTCGTCACCATCGAGCTGACGCCCGCGCACGTGCTCTACACCGGCCCCCTTCTCGCTGGCCGCGGTGACCATGGGCCCGGTCGGCACCGGGGGTGTGGTGGCCCCGGCCGCGGCGATCAGCGCGCTCACCGCCACCCACAACGACGCCTGGGGCACCCAGGAGGCGGCCGCTGCCCGTCCGCCTAGGGGGTGCGCACCGCCAGCGTGTACATGGCGGCCGAGCGCGAGGCGCAGATCGGCGGCGATCTGTACGAGGCGGTGGGCACCCGCTACGGGGTGCGGCTGATCGTCGGGGACGCACGCGGCAAGGGGCTGGCCGCGGTGCGGTCCGCCGCGGCGGTCCTGAACGCCTTCCGGGAGACCGTGCACTACGAACACGATCTGATCGACGTGATGTGGCGGTGCGCGGCGGCGCTGGACCGCGCATACGAGCTGCTGGACCGGTCCCTGCCGCAGGACTGGGACGAGCGGTCCGAGCAGGTCCAGCTGATCAACCGTGGCCACCCTCCGCCCCTGGTGCTGCACGACCGCACGGTGCGGACGCTGGGCCCTGCGGCCGCTGCCGCCGCTCGGCCTGGACGAGTTCCTGACCCCGCGGGCCACGGAAACCGAGCCGGGGTGGCGCTCCGCTCCATGAGGGGCCGGCCGCCGCTACGGGGCCGGGGCGCCGAACTCCTCCAGCACGGCCGCCACGATCGCCTCCAGGCGGGCGTGGTGGGCGCCGCGCCAGTAGACGCGCTCGCAGGCGGCGCAGCTGGCGAACACGTCGTACGTGCTGCGCGTGCCGTGCTCCAGCCGCTCGCGGACCGTGTCCTTGTCGGCGTCCTCCAGGGGACCGTTGCACGCCGTGCAGCGGGTCCACGGGGCGAGGGGCGGGGTGAAGCGGCCCAGGACGTCGCGCAGTTGCTCATCGGGCCGGTCGCTGTAGACATACGCCCCGGCCCACAGCTCGCGCCGCCGCAGCAGCCCCCGGTCGCGCGAGAGGAGCACCCGGCGCTGGGCCGCGGAGCGGGCGGCGAGGGCGGGGTCGCCGATGTCCTCGCTCTCGTACGCCGCGTCGACGCCCAGCAGCCGCAGGCGGCGCGCGAGGGTGCCCAGGTGAACGTCGAGCAGGAAGCGCAGCGGCGCGCCCGGCACCCGCTGCGGCCGGACGACCGGGTGCACCTCCACGGACTCCCCCGCCCCCGGCACATGGGAGACCGCGGTCTCCCGGCCGTCGACGAGCAGCCGGCCGACCTCGGTGAGCGGGACCCCGAACGACTCGACGACATGACCGAGGGTGGACGCGCCGTCGGTGACGACGGCCGTGCGGTCCCGACGCCGTTCGGGAGCGGCGAAAAGCCGCAGTTCAGGGGCGAGGCTGAGATGGATCTCCGGTCCGTTCACACCGCCAGCATGCCAGGCGTGACCGGCCGCGGGCGACGCGGTTTCGGCCTCCCGGACCGGGCCGGGGGCCGTCCGTCAGGGACCGCCGGAGCGCTCCAGGCGGCGTCGCTTGCGTCGCCAGGTCACCAGCCGCAGATACTCCTCGTGCAGCAGCCGGCCGACGAGCGCGCCGCCGAACACCACGAAGCCGACGCCGACCAGCCAGGACTGGACGACCAGCACGGTGCCGACCGGGCCGTAGGACACCGCGCTGGAGGCGATCAGCGGCGAGAACACCAGCCGGGAGAAGATTCGCAGCCCCCACAGCCCGACGCCGGTGGCCAGGGCGCCCGGCAGCAGGGCGCCCCAGCTGATCCGCCCGCCGAGGAGCAGCCGCTGCGACCACCAGAAGAAGAGCACCGTGGCGACGACGGCCACGGCCACCCGGGTGGGCCCGGGGCCGAGGTGGGACGACAGGAGGAGGTAGGCGATGAGCACGATGAGCCAGACCAGATGGCGCCACGCGGTGTGCCAGCGGCCGGGGGGCAGCTCCCACACCTTCTCGTAGCCGGTCTGCACCACGCCGCAGAAGGTCAGCCCGAAGAGGGCCAGCGTGGCCAGACCGAACGCGGTGGTGGTCTCCAGCGATCGCCTCGGCGGGGCGAACAGGTCCAGGACCTCGTCCCGCGAGGTGGCGGACACCCCGAGCCCCTCGGCCAGCCACTGGGCGAAGCCGTGCCGGTTCACCGGATCGGCCGCGGCGACGACGATCAGCAACGGCACCAGCGTGAGGAAGCCGAGCGCGGCGAACCCCAAGGCCCGGTGCATCAACTCGAATTCGCTGCCCCGGCGCCACCCCCGGCCGGCCGGGGACCGGTGGAACGCGTGGTGCAGCCACCGGAACCGCGAGCGGCGGCGGGAGGAGTCGGGGGACTGCTCGGACATACCACTCCCACTCCCCCACCACCGGTTCATGCGATATGCCCCAGTACGTCACGCATCGTCCAGCGTACTCAGTGCGGATGCCCGTGCAACCCACGGTGTCGGCGGCCCCTCGTCCGGCGGCGGCACTGTGCCAGAATGTGAGAGGAAAGCTGACTCGATGAACGGGCCCGGGAAACAGCGGACACCGGCCGGGGAGCTGTTCGCCGAGGGCGGTGCGCTCGGCAGGGTGATGAGCGGAATCGACTGGTCGGCGACGCCCCTCGGCGCCACTGACGCATGGCCTTCGCGGCTGGTCGAGGCGTTGCGCATCGTGCTGTTCACCGAACAGCCGATGGCCGTGTTCTGGGGTCCCGAGTACACGATGTTGTACAACGAGGGGTACGCGGCCATCATCGGCTCCAAGCATCCGGGGGCGCTGGGCCGGTCCGGCGAGGACGTCTTCCCCGAGAACTGGGAGCTGTCCGCCGCTCCGCTCTTCGAGACCGTGCGGGAGAGCCGCAAGCCCTCCCTGGTGACCGACCGGTCCTTCGCCATCCAGCGCCGAGGTTTCCTGGAGCAGTCCTACTTCGACGTCTCCTTCCAGCCGCTGCTGCTGGAGGGCGGCACGGTGGGCGGGGTGCTGTGCGTCGTCACCGAGACCACGGCACGGGTGCTCAGCGAGCGGCGGCTGCGGCTGCTGGCGGGGCTCGGAGCGCGGACCGCCGGGCTGCGCACCCCGCAGAACGTCGCCCGGACCGTCGCGGAGATGCTGGACATCCACCGGGACGACGTCCCGTTCACCGCCTTCTACCTCGTATCCGGGCCCGGCAGGCTCCAGCTCGCCGCGTCCGCCGCCCTTCCGGCGGAGGCCGTCGAGGCTGTCCGGGAGGTGCGTCTGGACCGGATCGAGGAGACGGCGGGCCTGGCGGCGCGGCTGGCGGCCGTCGTGGGCGACGCGGCACCGGCCCGGCTGCCGGGCGCGCTGTTCGCGATGCCCGGGGAGGAGGCGCTGGCCCATCCGCTGGTCCGGTCGGGCGCGGTGGAGGGCGTGCTGGTGATGGGCGTCAATCCGCGGCTGCCCGCCACCGCCCCTTACCAGGACTTCTTCGAGGTGCTGGCGACCACCGTCGGGGCGGCCCTGTCGGCGGCCCACACCCAGCACGAGCAGCGGCGGCGTGCGGAGACGCTGGCCGAGCTGGACCGCGCCAAGACGGTGTTCTTCTCCAACATCAGTCATGAGTTCCGTACGCCGCTCACCCTGATCCTCGGCCCGATCCAGCAGGCGCTGGCCGACGAGGACCGCCCCGCGCGGCGGTCCCAGCTGGAGCTGGCCGAGCGCAGTGCGCTGCGGCTGCTGAAGCTGGTCAACACCCTGCTGGACGTCTCCCGGGTGGAGTCCGGAGGGCTCAAGGGCACCTTCGAGCCGGTGGACCTGTCCCGTGTCACCGCCGAGCTGGCGGCCGTCTTCCGCTCCTCCTTCGACATGGCCGGGCTGGCCCTGGAGGTGGACTGCCCGCCGCTGCCCGAGCCGGTGCACGTCGACCGGGAGATGTGGGAGAAGATCGTTCTCAATCTGATCAGCAACGCGCTGAAGTTCACCTTCACCGGCGGCGTCACGGTACGGATGACCACCGCCGACCGCCACGCCCGGCTCACCGTGAGCGACACCGGCACCGGGGTCCCGCGGGAGGAGCTGCCCCATCTCTTCGAACGCTTCCACCGGGTGCGCGGGGCGCGGTCCCGGTCCCACGAGGGCAGCGGCATCGGACTGGCGCTGGTCAAGGACCTGGTCGAGCTGCACTCGGGCGCCATCTCGGTGACCAGCGTCCCGGCCCGGGGCACCGAGTTCACGGTGGAGATACCGTTCGGCACCGCGCATCTGGAGGACGTGACGCGCGGGGCGCCGTCCGCACAGGGCACGACGGGCGGGGCCGAGCGCGCCGCCGCGTACGCCCAGGAGGCACGCCATTGGCTCGACACCGCCCCGCCCGAGCCCCTGGCGGCGGAATTTCCGGCGGAGGAGATCCCGGCGGAGTCTGCGGAGTCCGCGGAGTCCTACGAAACGGAGGGCGGCCGCGCCGAGCCCGCTCCGGGCCCGCCGGAGCCCGCCCCGGCCACGCGGCCGCGGGTGCTGGTCGCGGACGACAACGCCGACGTACGGTCCTATCTCGGCGAACTCCTCGGCCGCGAGCACGACGTCCTCCTCACGGCCGACGGCCGTACCGCGCTGGACACCGCCCTGGCGCACCCCGTCGATCTGGTGCTGACCGACGTGATGATGCCGCGCCTGGACGGCTTCGGGCTGGTGCGGGCGCTGCGCGCCGATCCCCGGACCACCCGGCTGCCGATCATCATGCTGACCGCACGGGCCGGGGAGGAGTCCACGGTACGGGGGCTGGGCACGGGCGCCGACGACTACCTCGCCAAACCCTTCTCGGCGCGTCAGCTCCTCGCCCGGGTCGGCGCCAACCTGGAGCTGTCCCGGCTGCGCGAACGGGTGCTCAGCGACAGCCGCCGGCAGGCGGACATGCTCACCTCACTGTCCCAGGCGAGCCTGCAGCTGTCCGACACCCTCGATCCGCCGCAGGTGCTGGACACCGCCCGGGAGCTGCTCATCCCGGCCCTGGCCGACGAGATACGCGTCCGCCTCGCCGACCCCCGCGCCGAGCGGCCCGTGTACGCCGCCGGGGAGCCCGTGGCGCCGGACGACCGCCTGGACCGGGCCCTCGCCGACACTCTGCTCGCGGGCGCCGCCCCCGACACGCCCGCCACCGGCGACACCCTGCTCTCCGTACCCCTGCTCGCGCACGGCCGGATGCTGGGTGCCCTGGCCATCGCCCGGCGCGAGGGCGCGTACACGACGGCCGACCGGGAGTATCTGCGGGGCGTGGCCGGCCGGCTGGCCCTGGCGTACGACAACGCGGCCCGCTTCCGCAACGAGCGCCATCTCGCGATGACGCTCCAGCGCGCCCTGCTGCCGCAAACCCTCCCCCAGATGCCGGGGCTGCGCACCGCCTCCTACTACGAGGCGAGCGCGAGCGGCGCCGAGATCGGCGGCGACTGGTACGACGTCATCGCGCTGCCCGACGGCGAGATGGGGCTGACGATCGGGGATGTGATGGGCCATGACGTGGACGCCGCCACCGTGATGGGCAGGCTGCGCTCCACCCTGCGCGGCTTCGCCCTGGACGGCGCCTCCCCCGGCGTCCTGCTCGGCAAGCTGGACGCCTACCTGCGCTCCCTGGACGTCGACCACTTCGCGACCTGCCTGTACGCGGTGTACGAGCCGCGCACCCGTCGGCTGCGGTACGCGGCCAGTGGCCATCTGCCGCCGCTGCTGGTGGCGGACGGGACGACGAGCTTCCTCGACGTCTGCCCGAACGCGCCGCTGGGCCTCGCGCACGAGCCCCCGGTCGGCCACGAGACGCGGCTGCCGCCCGGCGCGGGGCTGCTGCTGTTCACCGACGGGCTGGTGGAGAACAGCCATCTGCCCCTCGACGACGGCCTGGCGGCGCTGCGGCGCGCCTGCGAAGGGCTCACCCCGCCCGTCCTCGCCGACCCGCAGACGATCATCGACCGGGCGCTGGGGCTGCTGGACATTCCGGGCCGGGTGGACGACGACACGGCGCTGCTGGCGGCGTCAACTCCGTAGCGGGCGCCGTGGCTCTGTCGCCGGCCGCCACTGGCTCGCCGGTGTCGGCGTCGAGGACGCTCACCCGCACCGCGGGCTCCCGCACCCCGTCCCGGCTCGCCCCCGCGTCCAGCGCGAAGAGCACCACCACCGGTCGTGCGGTGCCGCCGCGCGCGTGGACCCCGGCGTACTGGAGGATGCGCCAGCCGTCCTCGTCCCAGTGGTCCAGCAGCGCCGACCGCACCAGGGGCGAGGTGGTCTGCCAGGCGAGCGAGTGTTCCAGCAACTCGACCGTCGCGGCCACCGGCACCCGCGCCCCGGCCGGGGCTCCGGCCGGGGCTCCGGCCGGGGCTCCGGCCAGCGGGTGTCCGGTGAGGCGGATGCGGAGCCTGCGCCACGGCGTCCGCCACCGGCGGTCGGCCGAGAGGGCCACCAGCCCGGCCACCGCCGCGAGGGCGCAGCACCCGGTGGCGGCCGGGTGGCGCGAGGCCGTGACCCACCAGGGGTGCCCGGCCAGCGCCACGGCGACACCGCCCGCCGCCACGACGGCGGCGCGGGCGAAGGCCCTGACGCCCACCGGCCTGTCGTCCCGCGCCGTGCAACCGCACGAGGTGCCGGGCGCGGTCGCGCGGGCGTACCCGAGATAGCCGAGGAAACCGGCGCCGAGCGCGGCGGCCGCCGTGCCCGTGGCCACCGACGGCGGCAGCGCCGACAGCGCGGCGCACAGGAGGAGTTCGAGGGCGCCGAGGGCGCGCAGGGCGAACGCCGCCCGGCCGCCGCCGCGCAGCAGCCGGGCCAGCGCGGTCCGGTGCGCCAGGCGGGCCGTGCCGTGGCCGAAGAGCTTGCCCGCACCGGCCACGCCCAGCACCCCGGCGAGCAGCGGCGCGGCCAGATCGAGGACGGCCGGATCGAGGACGGCCGGATCGAGGACGGAGAGTGGGTGGGCGGCAGCACTCATCGGCGGTGTCCCGGGCCCGGCCCGACCGCCACCCGCACGATGTCCACGGAGTCGTCGGACGGCCGCCAGGCGCCCAGGACTTGAGCGCCCTGACCGATGCGCAGCCCGGAGAGGTCGGTCGTGGGCGCGGAACCGGAGTACGAGGCGCTGGAGGTCTCCGGGAGGAGGTTGCCGACGATCTCGTGGGATCCGTGCGCGAGGTGCAGCCGGGTCTTCTCGATGCCGCGGATGGTGGTGTGGAGGTTCACGATGTTCACCCACACCGCGTCGGCGGCGACCGTGCCGTCGGGCATCGGGACGCCGCGTGCGTAGAGCCCGTCGCCGGTCTCGATCGACGCGGCGGTGGTGGCGCGTACCTTCCACACGCTGGTGGCGCCGGTGAGCCGGATACGGGCGTAGTCGCCGTAGGAGCCCGCCACTTCCAGCACGCTGCCGTCGATGGAGGTGATCCGCCCCTCCACGAAGGCGCCGGCGGGGACCGCGGGGTCCAGGGGACGGCGCAGGGGCGCGGCGAAGACGGCGTCGGCGTCCACGGCACCCAGCGCGGTCGCGCCGATGACGCCCGTACCGACGACGGTCGCGCCGCGCAGCGCGGCGGCGGTGAGGAAGCGGCGGCGGTCGAGGGGGTCGGAGATCCGGTGTGCGCTCATGGCCGCGGGCCTCACTCGTAGAGGGAGACCGGCAGGGTGCCGGAGCTGAGGCTGCCGATGGCGGAGAAGGCCGCCGGGGTCAGGTCGATGACGCGGTTGCTGCGGCAGCGGCCGTCGCAGCAGCTGGACTCACCGCAGAAGCTCCGGGTGCGCGGACCGCAGTCGCTGACGGTGACGCAGACGGACGCGCCGGAGCACAGGTGGCGCACCTTGATGGTCGAGCCGCAGCCGCGCCGCGGCAGGTTCTCGCCGCACAGATCCGGCCGGGTGATGTCCCAGCACGCCTTCGACGCGTGGGGCCAGGCGGCCTGCAGGGCGCTGGACTTGCAGGTGCCGCAGGCGCCGCCGCCCGCGGCGGCACACGGGCCCCAGGCGTTGCCACAGCAGAACCAGGTGGCTTCGCCGTTCCCGAGGCTGGTCGATCCGCACGCCATGCGGCCATCATGCGCGGGGCCGCAGGTGGCCGCCACGCGGAAGCGTCCGAACCGGCGGCACGGCGGGACTCCGTCCGCCGAGCGGGGGCCGACCACCGCCTCACAACCGCTCGACGATCGTGACGTTCGCCTGCCCGCCCCCCTCGCACACCGACCCCACCCCTCACGGCACCCTCGCACCGCTCGGCCCCGGAGGGCCTCACCGGCTTCGGCCGCCTGCGCCGGACTCCGTCCGCCGAGCCGGGGCCGACCACCGCCTCACAACCGCTCGACGACCGTGACGTTGGCCTGCCCGCCCCCCTCGCACATCGTCTGCAGCCCGTAACGCCCACCCGTGCGCTCCAGTTCGTGCAGCAGGGTCGTCATCAGCTTGGCGCCGGTCGCGCCCAGCGGGTGGCCCAGGGCGATCGCGCCGCCGTTGACGTTGACCCGCTCCGGGTCGGCGCCGCTCTCCCGCAGCCAGGCCAGCACCACCGGGGCGAACGCCTCGTTGATCTCCACCAGGTCGATGTCGGCGATGGTCATGCCGGTCTTCTTCAGCGCGTACGCGGTGGCCGGGATCGGCGCGGACAGCATCCGGATCGGGTCCTCGCCGCGCACCGACAGATGGTGGATCCGGGCGCGCGGGGTCAAGCCGTGTTCCCGCAACGCCCGTTCGGAGGCGACCAGCAGCGCCGCGGCGCCGTCGGAGACCTGGGAGGAGAGCGCGGCGGTGAGCCGGCCGCCCTCCATGAGCGGGGCGAGCGCGGCCATCTTCTCCAGGCTGGTGTCCCGGCGCGGCCCCTCGTCCACGCGGACGTCCCCGTACGGGACGACCTCGCGGTCGAAGCGGCCCTCGTCGATGGCGCGGAGCGCGCGCCGGTGGGAGCGGAGCGCGAACTCCTCCATCTCGGCGCGGCCGATCCCCCACTTCTCGGCGATCATCTCGGCCCCGTAGAACTGGCTGACCGGCCGGTCGCCGTACCGCGCCCGCCAGCCCTCCGAGCCCGCGAAGGGCCCCTCGGTCAGCCCCAGCGGCTCGGCCGCCTGACGGCTGGCGAAGGCGATCGGCACCTGCGACATGTTCTGCACGCCGCCCGCGACCACCAGGTCCTGGGTGCCGGAGAGCACCGCCTGCGCCGCGAAGTGCAGGGCCTGCTGCGAGGAGCCGCACTGCCGGTCGACGGTCACGCCCGGCACCTCCTCGGGCAGCCCGGCGGCCAGCCAGCAGGTGCGGGCGATGTCACCGGACTGCGGGCCCACGGTGTCCAGGCAGCCGAAGACCACGTCCTCGACGGCGGCCGGGTCGGCGCCCGAGCGCTCCATCAGGGCGCGCAGGACGTGCGCGCCGAGGTCGGCCGGGTGGACGGACGCCAGCCCGCCCTTGCGGCGGCCGACGGGGGTCCGTACCGCTTCGACGATGAATGCCTCGGCCATGGCTGCTCCTCACAAGTCCGATGAAGGTCACTCCCGGGGGGTGATGCCGTCCAGGACCATCGACACGTACTGGCGGGCGATCTCCTCCGGGCTGTGCTGTCCGCCGGGCCGGTACCAGGACGCGGCGACCCAGACGGTGTCGCGCAGGAAGCGGTACGCCAGCCGGGCGTCGAGGTCGGCGCGGAACACCCCGTCGGCCACGCCGCGCTCCAGCGTGCCCAGCCAGGCCCGTTCGAACCTGCGCTGCGAGTCGGTGAGATAGCCGAAGCGGGGCAGGGCGGCGAGCTGCCGGGACTCCTTCTGGTAGATCGCGACGGCGGCCCGGTGCCGGTCGATCTCCCGGAAGGACTCGGTGACGAGCGCCTCGATGGTCTCCCTGGGGCCGAGCCCGGCCCGCAGCACGTCCTCGTACCCCGCCCACAGCTCGTCGAGGAAGGCGGAGAGGATCTCGTCGACCATCGACTCCTTGGAGTCGAAGTGGTAGTACAGGCTGCCCGCGAGCATCCCCGCCTCGTCCGCGATCCGGCGGACGGTGGTCGCGTTGTAGCCCTGGGCGGCGAACACCTCGGCCGCCGTCGAGAGCAGTTCGCGACGCCGCTCGGGGGACGGGCTCACAGTGGTCTTCTTGCTGTTCCCGCTGATTTTCGGCACGTTCCCATTCTCGCCTCACCGCCGCCGCGCTCATGGGTGCCGACTGCTGACGGAGACCGTCTCGCCCGTCATGTACGACGCATAGCCGCTGGCCAGGAAGACGATGACGTTGGCGACCTCCCACGGCTCGGCGTACCGGCCGAACGCCTCGCGCGCGGTCAGCTCGGCCAGCAGCTCGGGCGTGGTGACCTTCACCAGGTGCGGATGCATGGCGAGGCTCGGCGAGACGGCGTTGACGCGCACCCCGTACGCGGCGGCCTCGACGGCGGCGCAGCGGGTGAGCGCCATGACCCCGGCCTTGGCGGCGGCGTAGTGGGCCTGCCCGGCCTGGGCGCGCCAGCCGACGACCGAGGCGTTGTTGACGATGGCGCCGCCGCCGGGCCCGTCCGCCGGGCGGGCCTTCATGCGGCGGAGGGCGGCGCGGGTGCAGCGGAAGGTGCCGCCCAGGGTGACGTCGATGACCTTGTGCCACTGCTCGTCGGTCATCTCGGTGAGTTCGGCGGTGCCGCCGAGACCGGCGTTGTTGACCACGACATCCAGCCGTCCGTGGTGTTCCTCGGCGAGGTCGAAGAGCGCCGCCACCGTGTCCTCGTCGGTGACATCGCAGGTCAGCCCGGTGACGCGGTCCGCGCCGAACTCCTCGGCGAGGGCGGCGGCCGTCTCCTCCAGGCGGCGTGCGTGGGCGTCGCCGATGACGATCCGGGCGCCCTCCTCCAGGAACCGGCGGGCCGTGGCGCCGCCGATCCCGGCGCCCGCCGCGGCCGTGATGACGGCCGTGCGGCCGGCGAGCAGGCCATGGCCGGGAACGTACGACGGCTTGTTGTCCCTCACGGCGCCACGGTAACCTACCAAACACTTGTTAGGGAAGGAGCCGGGGACCCGATGGATCTCGACCTGACCGAGCGGCAGGAGGCGTTCCGGGCCGAGGCCCGGCGGTGGCTCGCGGCCCATGTGCCCGCCGCTCCCCTGCCGTCGCTGGAGACCGCCGAGGGGTTCGCCGCCCATCGCGACTGGGAGCGAACGCTGGCCTCCGGCCGCTGGTCGGCGGTGACCTGGCCCGAGAAGTACGGCGGGCGGGGCGCGTCGGTGCTGGAGTGGCTGCTGTTCGAGGAGGAGTACTACGCGGCGGGCGCGCCAGGGCGGGTGAGCCAGAACGGCGTCAGCCTGCTGGCCCCCACTCTCTTCGACCACGGCACCGCCGCACAGCGGGCCAGGATCCTGCCGCCGATGGCGCGCGGCGAGGTCGTCTGGGCGCAGGCGTGGTCCGAGCCGGAGGCGGGCTCCGACCTGGCCTCGCTGCGCTCCACCGCCCGGCGCGCGGACGGCGGCTGGCTGCTGACCGGCCAGAAGACCTGGTCCTCCCGGGCGGCCTTCGCCGACCGGGCCTTCGGGCTGTTCCGCAGCCACCGCGAGCCCGGGGCCCCGCCCCACCGCGGGCTGACGTATCTGATGTTCCCGCTGGACGCGCCGGGCGTGACCGTACGTCCCATAGGCCGCCTCGACGGGAAGCCCGCCTTCGCCGAACTCTTCCTGGACGAGGTGTTCGTGCCCGACGAGGACGTCATCGGCGAACCGGGGCAGGGCTGGCGGGTCGCGATGAGCACCGCGGGCAACGAGCGCGGGCTGACCCTCCGCAGCCCCGGGCGCTACACGGCCGCGGCCCGCCGGCTGGCCGCCCTGTGGCGGACCCGCGCCGCCGCCGGGGACGAGGCGGCCGCGGCCCTGCGGGACCGGGTGGCCGACGCCGTGATCCGCGCCCGGGCGTACGAACTCTTCGCGTACGCGGGCGCCTCGCGGCTGGCCGCCGGGGAACAGCTCGGGGCCGAGTCGAGCCTCAACAAGGTCTTCTGGTCGGAGCTGGACATCAGCATCCACGAAACGGCCCTCGACCTGCTGGGGCCGCCCGGTGAGCTGGCTGAGGACGGCTGGGCGGAGGGCTATGTCTTCGCGCTGGCAGGGCCGATCTACGCCGGGACGAACGAGATCCAGCGGGACATCGTGGCGGAACGGCTGCTCGGCCTGCCGAAGAGCAGGCGGTGACATGAGATTCCTGCTGGACGAGGCCCAGAGCGAGTTCGGCCGCACCCTCGACCGGATGCTCGGCGCCGCGGACACTCCCGGCGCGGCGCGGGCATGGGCGCGCGGGGAGCACGCGCCCGGGCGGGCGCTGTGGGGGCGGCTCGCCGAGGCCGGGGTGACCGCGCTCACCGTACCGGAGGCGTACGAGGGGGTGGGGCCGCTGCCGGTGGAGCTGGCCGTGGCCTGCGTCGAGCTGGGGCGGCACGCCGTGCCGGGGCCGTGGGCCGAGACGGCCGCGGCGGCGGTGCTGCTGACGGCGTCCCCCGCGGCCGGGGACTGGCTGCCCCGTATCGCCTCCGGGCAGGCCATGGTCACCGTGGCGATGGCCGACGGCGGTCCGTACGCCCTGGACGCGGACGCCGCCGACGCCGTCCTCGCCGTCCGCGGCGAGGAGTTGTGGCTGGCCCCGGGGCACGGCCCGGTGCGGGCCTCCCTCGACCCCGCCCGGCGCCTCGCCCCGCCGCTGCCGGGCGGCGAGCCGCTGGCGCGGGGCGCGACCGTCGCCGCGGCCGCCGCGCGCGCCGCGGACTGGGCCGCCCTCGCCACGGCCGCCCAGTCCCTCGGCGCCGGGCTCGCGCTGCTGGACCGGACCGTGGCGTACGTCAAGCAGCGCACCCAGTTCGGCCGCGCGATCGGCTCGTTCCAGGCGGTGCGGCACCAGTTGGCGGATGTGCTCATCGGGCTCGCGTTCGCCCGCCCGCTGCTCCACGGGGCCGCGGTCGCGCTCGCGGCGGGCGGACCGGGGGCGGGGCCCGAGGTCGCCGCCGCCAAGGTGGCGGCGGGCGACGCGGCGTACGCGGCCGGGCGTACCGCCCTCCAGCTGCACGGCGCGATCGGCTACACGGACGAGTACGACCTGTCGCTGTGGATCCGCAAGGCCCGCGCCCTGCGGGGCGCCTGGGGCGCGCCCTCGCTCTGCCGCGCCCGCGTGCTCGCGCCCTGAAGCCGCTCCTGTCCTGAAGCCGGTCGCGTCCCGGAGCCGGAGGAGTGTCATCCGCTCCGCATCCTGATCCATGCTGTACCGACGAGCAGCGGCGGCGAAGCGAACAGCGAGGTATGCCCGGATGCACCGGCCCCGGCCCACCCTGGAGAGCGTGGCCCGGCACGCGGGCGTCTCGCGCGCCACGGTCTCCCGTGTCGTCAACGGCTCGACCACGGTGGCCGAGGACAGCCGCGCGGCGGTGCTGCGGGCCGTCGAGGAGCTGGGGTACGTCCCCAACCAGGCGGCCCGCAGCCTGGTGACCCAGCGCGCCGACTCGTTCGCACTCGTCCTGCCCGAGGAGCCGGGCCGGGTCTTCTCGGACGACCCGTTCTTCCCCGGGGTGGTGCGCGGCGTCGGCCAGGAGCTGGAGGACGCGGACAAGCAGCTGGTGCTGATGATGGCCCGCTCCCCCGCCGGCCGGGAACGCATCGAGCGCTTCGCCCTGGCTCGCCACGTCGACGGGGTCATGGTCGCCTCCGTGCACGGCGCCGACCCGCTGCCCGCCGCGCTGGCCCGCATGGGCGTTCCGGTGGTCTGCAACGAACGGCTGCTGGGCCCGACCGCGCTGCCGTACGTGGGCGTCGACAACGCCGGGGGCGCGGCCCTCGCCGTGAGGCATCTGCTCGGCTCGGGCCGCACCCGCGTCGCCACGGTCGCGGGCCCGCAGGACATGGTGGCCGGCATCGACCGGCTGACCGGCTACCGGACGGCGCTGGCCGAGGCGGGGCGGGAACCGGTGGTGGCGGCCGGGGACTTCACGCAGGAGTCGGGCGCGGCCGCGATGCGGGAGCTGCTGAGGCGGGAGCCGGAGCTGGACGCCGTCTTCGTGGCCTCCGACCTCATGGGCCTCGGGGTGCTGCGGACCCTGCGGCAGGCCGGGCGGCGGGTGCCGGAGGACGTGGCGGTGGTGGGCTTCGACGATGTGGAGGCGGCGCGCTACGCGGACCCGCCGCTGACGACGGTGCGGCAGCCGATCGCGGAGATCGGGCGGCGGCTGGCGCGTCAGCTGCTGCGGCTGGCGGGTGGGGAGGCGATCGAACCGGCGGTGGTGCTGAACGTGGAACTGGTGCTGCGCGGCTCGGCGTAGCCGAGGCGGTCACTGGGCGGTGTACTGGCGCAGTTGCCCGCGGAAATCCCGCTCGAACGCGTCGTACCGCACCCGCAGGTCGGTGCCCGGCCAGCCTTCCGGCAGCAGTTCGTCCGGCAGCACCGGGTCCGTCAGCAGGTGCCGCAGCACCGCCGCCGCCACCGTGAAGCGGTCGGCCGGGCTCCGCGCCGCGTCCAGGGCGGCGGCGAGGCGGCGGGCCCGGTCCGCCCAGCCCGGCAGGTCCCAGAGCCGGGCCGCGAGGGCGGCCGGGTCGTCCTCCGGGGCGGCGGTGAAGCAGCCGCACTGCTCGGCGACCACGGGCGGGCGGGGGCGGACGAGGTTGGCGGGGCGCAGCCAGGTGCCCTCGCGGAGTTCGCCGAGCCGCAGCGCGGCCATCGCCTGGCGGAGCGCGGCGCGCTCGGAGGCGGGGCGGCGGTCGGAGGTGACGACGGCGATCTCCCAGGTGCCGTCCCAGCGCCGGGTGCGGGGCGCCCGGCTGTCGTCCTGGCGGGCCTGGCGGGCGAGCAGCCGTTCGGTGAGCCGGTAGGCGCCGCCGTGTTGTTCGAGGTCACCGGCGGCCACCATCCGGGTGAGGGCGACCCGCACCGTCCCCTCGGCCGTGCCGAACAGCGCGCCGACGCGGACGAGCGCGCGGACCGGCAGCTGCGGCGGATGGTGGCCCAGCAGGGTGCTGAGCACGATCGAGCGCGCCGTCAGGGGGCGCAGCGTGAGCGTTCCGGTGTCATCCATGGCTGTGCGGAACCCTATCCATCACCGCTCCTCCACCTATCATTACAGTTTTCCATCACGCATACTGGAATCGTAAGGAACCGAAAAACGGTCAAGACGGCCCCGGCCGGCACCGCGGCGACCTCAGGAGACGCTTGCCATGAGCGCGACGCACGAAGTCCTCAACCAGGCTCCGCCCCTCGCCGGCTTCAGCACGGCCGACGACCCCGCCCTGCTGGAGGCCCTGCGCCGGGACGGCGCGGAATGGGCCGAGCCGCGGGTGCGGGAGGTGGGCGCCCGGGCCGGTTCCGCCGAGGTCCAGGACTGGGCGCGGATGGCGGAGGAGCACCCTCCGGTGCTCCACACCCATGACCGCTACGGCCACCGGATCGACGAGGTCGAGTACCACCCCGCCTACCACCGGCTGATGTCCGTCGCCGTGGAGAGCGGCCAGCACGCGGCGGCCTGGGCCGAGACCCGCCCCGGGCGGCACCTGGCCCGCGCGGCCACGTTCTACGCCTTCGCCCAGGCCGAGCCCGGCCACGGCTGCCCGATCTCCATGACGTACGCCGCGGTCCCGGCGCTGCGCGCCGAACCGGAGCGGGCCGCCGTGTACGAGCCGCTGCTGACCGCCCGCACCTACGACTTCGGGCTGCGCGCGCCGCTCACCAAGCGCGGGCTGATCGCGGGCATGTCGATGACCGAGAAGCAGGGCGGTTCGGACGTACGCGCCAACACCACCGAGGCCACCCCCGTGGCCGGGGACGACGGCACGTACCTGCTCACCGGCCACAAGTGGTTCACGTCCGCGCCGATGAGCGATGTGTTCCTGACGCTGGCGCAGGCCCCCGAGGGGCTGACCTGCTTCCTGGTGCCGCGCGTCCTGCCGGACGGCACCCGCAACGCCCTGTACCTCCAGCGGCTCAAGAACAAGCTCGGCAACCGCTCCAACGCCTCCTCCGAGATCGAGTACGACCGCGCCACGGCCTGGCGGATCGGCGAGCCGGGGCGCGGGGTGCGGACCATCGTCGAGATGGTCAACGTGACCCGGCTGGACTGTGTGATCGGCTCGGCGGCGGGCATGCGCGCCGGGCTGCGGCAGGCGCTGCACCACTGCGAGCACCGCCGGGCCTTCGGCGCCGAGCTGATCGACCAGCCGCTGATGCGCAACGTGCTGGCCGATCTGGCGGTCGAGTCGGAGGCGGCCACCACGCTCGCGATGCGGCTCGCGGCGGCCCTGGACCACGCCGAGGCCGGGGACACGGGCGAGGCGGCGCTGCGCCGGCTGGGGCTCGCGGTCAGCAAGTACTGGGTGTGCAAGCGCGGCGCCACCCACACCGCCGAGGCCCTGGAGTGCCTGGGCGGCAACGGCTATGTGGAGGACTCCGGCATGCCGCGCCTGTACCGGGAGGCGCCGCTGCAGTCGATCTGGGAGGGCTCGGGGAACGTCGCCGCGCTCGACGTGCTGCGCGCGCTCGGCCGGGAGACGGGCGCGCTGGACGCCTTCCTCGCCGAGGTGGACGCCGCCGCCGGGGCCGACGCGCGGCTGGACGCGGCCGTGGCCCGGCTGCGCGCGCTGCTGCCGCAGCTCGCCGATCCGCAGCGGGCACAACTGCTCGCGCGCCGCCTCGCCGAGCAGATGACCCTGGTCCTCCAGGGCAGCCTGCTGGTGCGCTACAGCCACCCGGCGGTCGCCGACGCGTTCTGCGCCTCCCGGCTCGACGGGGACTGGGGGCACGCCTTCGGCACCCTGCCGCCGGGGACGGACACCGGCCCGATCCTGGACCGGGCCCGCCCCAAGGACCTCCGGATGTAAACCTCACCCTCCAAAATCTCCCTATTATTTCCCCTATTCGAGCGTATTTTTGGGCGCATACGGCTGACAGCGGCCCGTTCAGCCGAATATCTCCTCGTGAATCGATGGCATCGCGCATGGCGGGCGGGGGCCCTGACCACGGCCCTGCTGCTCGCCTCGACGGGGGCGACGGCCTTGGCCGACGGGGGTGGTGACGGCCAGACGGCCGCCACCACCGCCCCGCGGGGGACGCTCGACGTCCGGGACGGGGCGGGGACGGGGGACGGGGGTGCGGAGCATGGACCGCGTACGAGGGTGAGGCTGCGGCTGCGGGTCCAGATCGGCCCGGGGTTCTGCGTGTGCGTCAGGGCGTCGGTGGCAGCGCGGCGGGACTGGCTCAGGTTCCAGTACGGCTGGTGCCCGCCGCCCAAGCCCAAGCCGACCCCGACGCCTACCCCCACGCCCAAACCGACCCCGACCCCGACGCCCACTCCCACGCCCACGCCAAGCCCCACACCGACGCCGAGCCCGTCACCGACGCCGACCCCTGAGCCGAGGCCGACGCCCACGCCGAGCGCGTCGCCGTCGGCCACCCCGGTGCCGAGCCCCACGCCGACGCGCGCCCCCGCGCCCACGCGGTCGGCAGGGCCCGTTCCCGTGCCCGCCCCGTCCGTGCGGCGCCCCGCGCCGCCGGTCCCGGTCGCTCCGCCGACCAGGCCCCCCGAGCCTCCGGCGCCGCCCACCATGTCGGCTCCCGCGCCGAGCGAGACCCACCGCGTCGAGGTGCACGCGTATCAGAAGCCCGCGCGCCACGCACCCGACGGCGGGACCTCCTTGGTCACGTTCACCCTGCTGCTCACCGCGCCCGCGGTCCTCACGGCCGCCGCGCTCCGCCCCCGCTCGCGCTCCGGGTCGCGCGGCGGACGACGCGGCTGACCCGCCCACACCGCCGGCCGTTCCCGGCCGATCCGTACCGGAGGTTCCCCATGCCCCAATGGCTGACTCTGATTCTTCTGATGGCCGGGATCTGCGCGGCCGTCGTCGTCCTCGCGATCCTCAACGCCCGCCGCCTGGGCGACGACGACGATACGAGCGAGACCCCCGATGTCCTCGACTACATGATCATGATGATCGGCGTGGTCTACGCGATCGTGCTGGGCCTGGCCATCGCCGGGGTCTGGGAGGCCCGCGGCGCCGCCCAGGACGGCGTGCGGACGGAGGCGCAGGCGCTGCACGAGGTGAGCGAGCGGGTGGGCGTCTACCCCCAGCCGGTGCGCGACCGGATCCGCGACGACGTCGACGCGTATGTGAACCACGTGGTGTCCCGGGAGTGGAAGGTGATGGTCGACAAGGGCGAGCTGACCGACCGGGGCACCGATCTGCTGGCCAGGCTGCGGCACGACGTCACCATGGCCAAGCCGCAGTCCGACCTCCAGTCGCAGGCGTACCAGCCGCTCGTGGACCAGGTGGCCGCCGTCGACGACGCGCGGGGCGCCCGCCGGCAGAGCGCGGGGCCGACGATGCCCGAGGTGGTCTGGTTCGGACTGCTGTTCGGCGCGGCGCTGGTGATCGGGCTGGTCTTCACCCTGCAGATCCGCCGCTCGCCACGGGAACTGATGCTGGCGGTGATGTTCACCGCCCTCATCGTCTTCCTGCTCTTCCTGGTGTGGGACTTCGACGACCCCTTCGGGCGGACGGTCGGCGACACGACGACGCCCTTCACCGACCTGTTCCCCGGCGCCCGGCGAGGTCTGTGACCCGTTCGCCCGGTCAGGACACCGCCACCGGGAGCACCCGGCGCAGCGGGTCCTCGGGCACCCGGCCGTGGGCCTTCCACTCGCGCGGGTAGCCGACCGAGACCTCCTGGAACTTCACCCCGTCCTCCACCGTGGTCCGGGGGATGTGGAGGTGGCCGTAGACGACGGTCTCGGCGCGGAACCGGACGTGCCAGTCGGCGGTCAGCTCGGTGCCGCACCACAGGGCGAAGTCCGGGTAGCGCAGCACCCGGGTGGGCAGCCGGGTCATCGGCCAGTGGTTGATGAGCACCGTCTTCAGCGCCGGATCGCAGGCCGCGAGCCGGGCCTCGGTCTCGGCGATCCGGGCGCGGCACCAGGCGTCGCGGGTGGGGTAGGGGTCGGGGTGCAGGAAGTGCTCGTCGGTGCAGACGACGCCCTCGTCGTGGGCGTGGGCGAGGGCGGCCTCCTTGGTGGTGAGGCCGTCGAGGCGGAAGGTGTAGTCGTAGAGCAGGAACAGCGGGGCGATGGTGAGCGGCCCGCCGATGCCCTCCCACACCGGGTACGGGTCCTCGGGCGTGACGATGCCCTTGCTCCGGCACATCTCCACCAGCGCCTCGTAGCGCGCCACGCCCCGGGCCTCCACCGGGTCCTTGGGGTGGGTCCACAGCTCATGGTTGCCCGGCGACCAGATGACCTTGGCGAAGCGCTCGCTCAGCAGCCCCAGTGCCCATTCGATGTCGGCGAAGACCTCGCCGACGTCCCCCGCGACGATCAGCCAGTCGTCCTCGGAGCCGGGCCGCAGCCGCTCCACGATCGCCCGGTTCTCCTCGTAGGCCACGTGCAGGTCACTGATGGCGAGTAGTTCGCCCCGGTGCGTGCCGCCCATTGTTTCTCCTGTCGTACGGTCGGCGGTCATGTTGCGGTAGCGGCGTGGTCACGCCGCAGGACGGACCGGGTGATCACCGGTTCGTCCATGGCGCTAGCCTCGCAGATGTGATGGACAAACTTCCCGCGGCCTTCGAGCGCGGAACTGACGGTCCGAAGGTTATCGTGGCCGGCCTGGACGGCTCGGAGACGTCCTGGCGTGCCGTCGCGTACGCCGCGGGGCTGGCCAGACGGCAGAACGCGCTGCTCGTCGTGGTGTACATACAGCCCGTGATGGCGGCCGGGGCGGCGCTGGGCGCCTCCGTGGCGGACACCACGGGTGAGGTGGCCGAGGAGCTGCTGCAGGAGATGCGGGAGGCGACCGAGCGGCTGCGCGGGGTCTTCGAGGTGCGCTGGGAGTTCCACACCTTCCGCGGCGATCCGTACAACGGCCTGGTGACGGCGGCGGACGAGGTGAAGGCCGACGCGGTGGTGGTCGGCGCGTCCGAGCAGGCGGGGCATCGCATCGTCGGCTCGGTGGCGGTCCGGCTGGTCAAGGCGGGGCGCTGGCCGGTCACGGTGGTGCCGTAGCGCACCGGGCGGGGCGGCCGCATCCGGCTCGCGGACCGGGACGGGGTGAGGCACCGTGGGGAGAGGAACCATCGGACCGCCCCAGGACCGGGGAGACTGCCATGTCCCATACCTATCGGGTGACGGAGATCGTCGGCTCGTCCACCGAGAGCGTCGACGACGCGATCCGCAGCGGCATCGGCCGCGCCTCGAAGACGCTGCGCAATCTGGACTGGTTCGAGGTCGGCGCCGTGCGCGGGCACATCGAGAACGGCCGGATCGCGCACTACCAGGTGGGGCTGAAGGTCGGATTCCGGCTGGAGGACACCGACGAAGGCTCCGGTGATCTGCCCGGCTGATTCAGCCACGGGGGACGACGGCGGACAGCACGGACGGCAGCGGATACCAGTCGGCGGTCGCGAGGCTGGCGTGCCGCGCGGCGAGGTCGTTCACCCGCGCCCGCGCCTGGGCTTCGGTGGGGCGGGTGCCGTCGATGGCGGGCGCGACGTTCTGCGCGTCCGTCATGATCAGGATGTAGTGGCGGGTGTCGTACCAGGCGGTGTCGATGTTCCCGGTGACGTACGCGGAGGCGTCGCCGTCGAAGAACACGAACCACGGGCGGATCGCGGCGTCCTGGTAGCGGGTGCGCGGGTCGCCCGCGGCGGCGGTGTGGACGGCGGGGAAGGCGGCCGCCTCGCGGAGCCTTCCGGCGGCGGCGAGATCGCGCAGATGGGTGGCGTACTCGCGGTCGGTCCACAGGGTGTCGAGCGGGTTGTTCTCCTCGACAGTGCCCGGGATCAGCTCGACGATGAACTTGCCCGCGAGCGCGGACCGGGACGGCCAGGCCCCGGCCCGTACCGCCTCGTCCAGGTCGGGGTGAGCGCCCACCACGTCCGCCGGGCGCAGCAGCGCGTCGCCGAGCGTGCGGGACAGGAGCGCGTCGAGGTCGTCGGGGCCGCGGCCGCTCTTGTCGTAGAAGCCGTCCTTCAGCTCCGTCTTGATGACGATGGGCCGGTGGCCGGGGTGGGCGTCGTGCCACGCCTTCATGTCGGCGAGGCAGCCGGCCAGGCTCTGGTTGCGGGCCTTGGTGCGCAGTTCGGCCGGGCCCGCGGCGTTCTCGCAGTTGTTGTCGTTGCCGAGCGGGTTGCTGTGCGAGACCCGCCACCCGGCGCCGAACGCGTTGGTCCACACGTCGAGTTCGAGGAGGGAGGCGCCGGAGTCGAGCGCGTCGGCGAAGTACGGGTACTTGGCCTTCTCGTACGCGTTGTGCACGCCCACCCCCGTGGTGGCGGCGTACGACGGCTCGGCCGCGGCGGCCGGGCTCGCGCCCGCCGGTGCCGTCAGACACAGTGCGGCGGCCGCCGCGGCGACCGCCACCGTACGCGTGTGCCGCGCCCTGCCGGACGCGGATCCCCCCGAGTTGCCCATCCGACCCCACCCCTGCCGCTGCCATCAGAACTGGGCAGCAGCGTACGGGAGGGTCCCCCGGGTGACGAGAGGAACTTCGTCACATGGGGGTGTTCTGGGGTGGGTTGGGGTTCGTCCCTCCTCAGGACGGCTCAGGCGGCGATGAGTTCGCGGGCCGCCGCGGTGATCGCCTCGGCGTCGATCCCGGCCTGGTTCAGCTGCTCGGCCGGGGTGCCGGACACCGGCATGTTCCGTACGGCGAGCCGCACGATGCGGGGCGCCGGGCTGCCGTCGGCGAAGGCACCCTGGACGGCATCGCCCACACCGCCCTCGGGGTGGTGGTCCTCGATGGTGATCAGACGGCCCGTCACCTCGGCGGCGGTGCGCAGCGCCTCGGCGTCGACCGGCTTGAGCGAGTACAGGTCGATGACGCGGGCGGAGATGCCGTCCTGGGCGAGCCGGTCGGCGGCGGCGATGGCCTCGTGGACGGTGACTCCCGCCGCGACGAGGGTGACGCGGTCGCTCTCGGTGGCGCGCAGGATCTTCGATCCGCCGATGGGGAAGCGCTCGGAGGACGGGTAGATGACGGGCGTTCCGCCGCGCGAGGTGCGCAGGTAGCGGATGCCCGACAGCTCGGCCATGGTGGCGGTCAGCTGGGCCGTCTGGTTGGCGTCGCACGGGTAGAGCACGGTGCTGCCGTGCACCGCCCTCATCGCCGCCAGGTCCTCCAGGCCCATCTGCGAGGGCCCGTCCTGGCCGATGGCGACCCCGGCGTGCGAGCCGATCAGGTTGAGGTTCGCGCGGCTGACGGAGGCCATCCGGACGAAGTCGTAGGCGCGGGTGAGGAAGGCGGAGAAGGTGCAGGCGTACGGGTTCCAGCCGCGCGTCTGCATGCCCACCGCGGCCGCCACCATCTGCTGTTCGGCGATGTAGAACTCGAAGTAGCGCTCGGGGTGTTCCTTGTGGAAGTACTCCAGCCGGGTCGAGTCGCCCACCTCGCCGTCGAGCGCCACCACATCGCCGCGTGCGGTGCCGACGGCGGCCAGCGCCTCGCCGAACGCGTCGCGGGTGGGGACGGTGTCACCGGTGTTGAAGCGCGGCAGGCTCAGCGGGCCTTCGGACGCGGGCCGGGTGGGCTGCTCCGCGGGCGGGCCGAGCACCGGCACCGCCATGTTCCGTACGCCGCCGAGTTCGGCGATGGCCTCCTCGGGGTCCTTCAGCGGCTTGCCGTGCATGCCCTCGTGGTTCTCCACGGAGGCGACGCCGCGGCCCTTCTGGGTGCGGGCGATGATGGCGGTGGGGCGGCCGACGGTCGACGTCGCCTCGCCGTAGGCGCGGTCGATCGCTTCGATGTCGTGCCCGTCGACCTCGATGGTGTGCCAGTCGAAGGCGCGGATGCGGCGGGCGTAGGCGTCGAGGTCCCACTGGTGGCGGGTGGGTCCGCGCTGGCCGAGCCGGTTGACGTCGATGATGGCGGTGAGATTGTCGAGCCGTTCGTGGCCCGCGTGCTCGAATGCCTCCCACACCGAGCCCTCGGCCATCTCGCTGTCCCCGCACAGCACCCAGACCCGGCTGGAGACATGGTCGAGCCGCTTTCCGGCCAGCGCCATGCCGACGCCGTAGGGCAGCCCCTGGCCGAGCGATCCGGTGGCCACGTCCACCCAGGGCAGTTCGGGGGTGGGGTGGCCCTCCAGCCGGCTGCCCAGCTTGCGGAAGGTGAGCAGTTCCTCGTCCTTGAGGGCACCGGCCGCCTTGTAGACCGAGTACAGCAGCGGCGAGGCGTGCCCCTTGGAGAAGATCAGGTGGTCGTTGCCCGGGTGCTCCGGCTTTTCGAAGTCATAGCGCAGATGGTTGCCCATGAGGACGGCCATCAGGTCCGCCGCCGACATCGACGACGTGGGGTGGCCGGATCCGGCGGCTGACGAGGACCGCACGGAGTCCACCCGGAGCTGCTGCCCGAGCTCGCTGAGCTGTTCGTGTCGCATTGTTCTCCTTCCAGGTTTTCCAGCGGCTCAGCCTTCCGGCGGCTCGGCCTTCGGGCGGTTCAGCCGTGGCTGTGCCGCGCGACCTCGGGTGATTCGGTGTCCAGCGGCACCGACCAGGACGGCACCAGGCCGAACTGCACCGCCTGCGGCGGCAGCGCCGCGTCCAGCAGCCAGTCGGCGGCCACCCGGACCCGGTTGCCGGGCATGGCCATCAGGTGGTAGCCGCGGGTGACCGCGTTGGCCGCGGGGCCGGCCAGCGGGATGTGCAGCGGATCCGCCGCCGCCTGTACCCCGCCGAGGTCGACCGTGAACCCCAGGTCGTGGTGTTTGTACGGGCGCGGGGCACCGCGCCCGAGGGAGGCGAGGATGTTGTGGGCCGCCACCTTGCCCTGGCGCTGCGCGTGCTGCGCGGTCATCGCCGTGAACTCGCCCGGCCGGGTCAGATCCGGCACCGCGGCGGCGTCCCCGCAGGCCAGCACCTCCGGATGGCCGGGCACGGTCAGGTACTGGTCGACCCGCAGCCGTCCCTGTTCGGTGGCCAGCCCGAGGTCCTTCACCAGCGGGTCGGGGCGTACGCCCACGCACCAGATCAGCGACCGGGTGTCGATGAACTCGCCGTCGTCGAGCAGCACCCCGTCCGAGGTGGCCTCCTTCACCGAGGTGCCCAGCCGTACGTCCACCCCGCGCCGCCGCAGCACCCGGTCCGCGGTACGCGACAGCCGTGTCTCGAGGCCGGGCAGCACCCGCTTGGCCACGTCGAGCAGCATCCAGCGGGGCTTGGGCCCGTTGCGCAGCGCGGTGTTCCGCCGGGCGAGCGCGTCGGTGAACAGCGCGCCGTGGGCCGCGACTTCGGTTCCGGTGTATCCGGCGCCCACGACGACGAAGGTGCGGCGCGCGGCCCGCTCGCGGGGGTCGTCTGCGTTGCCCGCCATCTCGATCTGGCGGGTGACGTGGTCCCGCAGGTACAGGGCCTCGGGCATGCCGCGGAAGCCGTGCGCGTGCTCGGCGACGCCCGGGATGGGCAGCAGCTTGTTGACGCTGCCGACCGCCAGGACGAGCCGGTCGTAGCCCATTTCGCCGCGGCTTCCCTCGGGGTCGGTCCACGTGACCCGGCGGCCGGTGAGGTCGACGGAGTCGACGTTGCCCAGCACCAGCCGGACGTGCGGCAGGGTGCCGGTGAGGGACACCGACACCCGGCGGGGCTCCAGGACACCGGCGGCCACCTCGGGGAGGAGCGGCAGATACAGAAAGTAGTCGTTGGGGTTGATCAGGACGATCTCCGCCGCGCGCCGCAACGAGCGCGACAGCGTGCGGGCGGCCTGGTAGCCGGCGAAGCCGGCCCCCACGATCACGATGCGTACTGGGCTCACACGGAACTCCCGGGCGTGACGAGGGCAGAGCGCTCCAAGTGCCCGTACAGGCCGAGGCCAAACCTGGGGTGGCGGCCGGCCTCGGCCCGGTGGACAATCCGGCCTGTTATGCGCGGACCGGCTCGTCCCAGTCGATGCGGTAGCCGGTCAGCCAGTCGTCGCCGGTGCTGCCCGCGCGGTCGAGCCTGCGGGGCATCGTGGCGTCCCGCAGGGCCCGCTTGACCGGCCCGGGGGCGTTGCGGCGGGCCAGCCCCGCGCTGTTCGCGGCCACCTTCTCGACCCGTTCGCGGCGCAGCCCCTCGTACGCGGCGAACGCCGACCGCGGGCCGGGCAGATCGCGCAGGCACTTGGCCAGCACCACGCCGTCCTCGATGGCCATCGAGGCGCCCTGGGCGGCGTTGGGCGCACAGGCGTGGGCCGCGTCCCCCACGATGACCATGCCCTCCTCGGACCAGATGGGGGTGGAGACGAGGTCGTACGCGGCGGTGGCGACGATGCTCTCGCCGGTGGCGCGGACGATGTCGGCGGCCGGGGTCTGGTCCTCGGCGAACAGCTCCGTCAGCCGCTCCCGCCACTGCCCGGGGGTGACGGCGGCCAGCTCCGCCTTGGACAGTTCGGCCGCCGGCGCGTTGGAGAACCACCACACCTCGCCGTCGGGCGCCGCGGTGCAGCCGAAGAACGCCTGCTTGCCGAAGACCATCGTGTAGGTGTCCGGGGCGGGCGGCGCGGTGGCGTCGCGGGTGTAGCCGCACACCGTGTGCTGTCCGGTGTAGCGGGGCCGGGGCGCGCCCGCGTCGATGGTCCGGCGGATGAGGGAGTGGATTCCGTCGGCGCCGATCAGGACGTCGCCCACGGCCCGGCCGCCGTCCGCGAAGGACCCCACGACGCGGCCGTCCGGGCCGGTCTGGGCGGCCAGCAGCCGCTTGCCGTACTCGATGCGCACGCCGCGGCGCCCCGCCTCCTCGCGCAGCACCCGGGCCAGTGTGGCGCGCCTGATCGTGACCGCCCCGAGGCCGCCGTCCCGCACACCGGCCATCGGCTTGTCGCCGAGCCGTTTGCCGGTGTTGCTGATGAACTCGACGCGGGTGGCCGGAAAGGCGTGCTCCAGGACCGGTTCGTGGGCGTCGATGGTGCGCAGCGCCTCCAGGCCGTTGTTCGCGACGACGAGGAACGCACCGCCCGTGTCGGTGGCGTCCGGAGGGTACGCCTCGTGGACGACCGCGTCGATACCCGCCTTGTGCAGGGCCATCGCGGTGACCGTACCGGCGATGCCGCCACCGATGATCAGAGCCTTGGTCATGGTGCTCCGTGACAGAGGGTCGGTAAAAGGTGACAGCACCATAGGGCCCGGACGCGGGTCCCGGGGAGGGTTCGCCAAGGCCGGTACGGCAGTGCTATGCGCGGCGGGCCGGTGCGAGCGGGCCCCTGCGTGCGGGCCTATTTGAGCAGCCGCGACATCCGGCGGTCGGCGAGCGGTTTGCCGCCGGTCTGGCAGGTGGGGCAGTACTGGAGCGAGGAGTCCTTGAAGGACACCTCGCGGACGGTGTCGCCGCACACCGGGCAGGGCTCGCCGGTGCGGCCGTGCACCCGCATCCCGCCGCGCTTCTCCGCCTTGAGGTCCCCGGCCGCGAGGCCCTGGGAGCGTTCGACGGCGTCGCGCAGGGTGGCGCCCATCACCTCGTACAGAACGGTGATCTCCTCCTCGGTGAGGTCCGAGGCGAGCCGGTAGGGCGACATGCGGGCGGCGTGCAGGATCTCGTCGGAGTAGGCGTTCCCGATCCCGGCGATGACGCTCTGGTCGCGGAGCACCCCCTTGATCCGGTGGCGTACGCCGCGCAGCAGCCCGGCGAACGCCTCCGGGGTGAAGGAGGCGTCGAGCGGGTCGGGGCCGAGGCGGGCGATGCCCGGCACCTCGCCGGGGTCGCCCACGCAGTACACGGCCAGCCCCTTGCGGGAGCCCGCCTCGGTGAGGTCGAAGCCGGAGCGCTCCGGTCCGGAGAGCAGCAGCCGCAGCGCCAGCGGGCCCCGGCCGGGGCGCGGCGGGGCCTCGGGCAGCCCGTCCTTCCAGCGCAGCCAGCCCGCCCGGGCGAGGTGGATCACCAGGTGGGGGCCGTCGGTGGCCAGGTCGAGGAACTTGCCGTGGCGGCCGGCCGCGGTGACGGTGCGGCCTTCGAGGCTGGTCAGCGGCGGGTCGTACGTCTTCAGCACGCTCACCGCGACGGGCAGGACGCGGGCGATCTCCCGGCCCACGGCGCGGTCGGCCAGGATTCCGGCGAGGGCCTCCACCTCGGGCAGCTCCGGCATGCCACCAGTGTGCCGCGGCACCGGCCGGCGCGCGCCCGGCCGCCCTCGCCCCTCCCCCGTACCACTCCGGGCTGCGGGGTGCGACCCCCTCCCCTACTGTCTCTCTTATCCCTCTACACGCTTGATGCCTTGTTTGCCCCATACATCTCATTGCCCCGCACGGAGAGTCCCCATGCCCGACACCGGACAGCGTGAGCGGTCCGTACCGCAGTACGAGCCGTACGAGGCCCATGAGGCGTACGAAGGGGGCAGCCCCGAGGCCGAACGGCTGCTCTTCGACAAGCTGGCGCGCGAGCTGCTGGGCGTCCAGCGGGCGCACCAGCAGGCGTCGGGCGCCGCCCAGCTGCTGCGCACGTTCCACGCGAAGGCGGCGCTCGGCGTGGAGAACGCGCGGCTGCGCTTCCACGACAGCCTTCCGCCCGAGCTGTGCGTGGGGTACGCCCGGCCGGGCGCCACCTATCCGGCCGTGGTGCGGCTGTCCAACGAGAGCGGCACCGAGCGCCACGACGCCACTCCCGATCTGCGCGGGATGGCGGTCCGGGTCCAGGCCGCCCCCGGGGAGAGCCACGATCTGCTGGCCACCAGCTTCCCGGTGTCGCACGCCGCCGACGCACGGGAGTTCGTGGCCTTCGCCAAGGCCACGGCGGGCGCGGACACCACCGTCGAGAGGGCGTTCGGGCTCTTCGTCAGGCTGCCGCTGGCCGTCGGCTGGGGGGCCGCCGACCGGATGCGCCGCAACGTGCACACCGCCACCCGTTACGCGGTCGGCTCGCTGGCCCGCGAGACCTTCTGGAGCCGGGGCGCGATCCTGTGGGGCGCGGCCGGGCCCGTGCGCTACCAGCTGCGCCCGGCCCCCGGCGGCACCCCCGCGCCGTTCCCCGACAGCTCCGACCCGGACTACCTCCGCCATGAGCTGACGATGCGGCTGGCCACCGGCGATGTGTGCTTCGAGCTGTGCGTGCAGCGCTACGCGGACGAGCGCCGCACCCCGGTCGAGGACGGCTCGGTGGAGTGGCGGGAGGGCGACGCGCCCGTCGTCCCGGTGGCGCTGCTGACCGTACCCCGCCAGGATCTCGACACCGCCGAGGCGCGGGCGGCGGCCCACCGGGTCGAGCAGCTCGCGTTCAACCCGTGGCACACCACGGAGGAGTTCCGGCCGCTGGGCAACCTCAACCGGGCCCGCAAGGCGGCGTACGAGGCGGCCGCCGCGCACCGTCTCGGGCTGTGCGCGGCCGCCGCGCCGCCGCCGCGCGGCACCCTCCTCGGGGCGCCGGTGCGGGCCGGGGCGCGCCTGGCCTTCGGCCTGGTCGACCGCTGTGTGCCGTGGCACCGGCTGCCGGTGCCGCCGGGGCTGCTCGACCTGGCCGCGCTGCGCCGGACGCTCCGGCGGCTCCGTCCCGCCGACGTCGGCGTACGCGAGGGCGCCGACGCACGCGGAGCCCCGCCGCCGCCCGCTCGCTGACCGCCGCCGCGGCCCGCTGGACCGGTTCACCACCGCGATATCGTGTGGCGGTTCACCCGGGCCGGACACGGGGGCGGTCATGGACAGCGAGGCCGGGTCGGACCGGGGGGCGGCGCGTCACCATACGGGACGTGGCCGCGCGCGCCGGAGTCTCCAAGGGCGCGGTCTCCCTCGCCTTCAACGACCGGCCCGGGGTCTCCCCCGCCACCCGGGACCGCATCTTCGCGGCCGCCCGCGACCTGGGCTGGGCACCCCATCTCTCGCCCGCTCGCGTGCTGGTCGAGCGCTCCTGCTCGTTGCTGCTGCGGCTGGTGCGGGACGTCGAGGAGGAGATCGCGGTCCAGGAGGCGTGGTGGCGCGGGCGGCAGGTGGGCGGCTCGATCCTGGTCGACCTGCGCTAACGCGATCCGCGCGTCCCCGCGCTGCGGCGGCTCGGACTGCCCGCCGTCGCCGCCGGACATCCGTCCCTGGCGGGCGGGCTCACCTCGGTGTGGACGGACGCCGTGACGGCGGCGGGCGAGGCGGTGCGCTATCCGGCGGCCCTCGGCCACCGCCGGATCGCCCGGGTGGGCGGCGTGCCGGCGCTCGGTCACAGCACCGTGCGTACGGCGGCCTTCGAGGCCAACTTGGGCGCATTGGGACTCGGGGCCGGGCGCACGGTGGCCACGGACTTCTCCGGCGAGGAGGGCGCGCGGGCCACCCGTGCCCTGCTGGCCTCGGGCGACCGGCCGACGGCGATCATCTACGACAACGACATCATGGCGGTGGCCGGGCTGTCGGTGGCGGCCGAAATGGGGCTCGCGGTCCCGGCGGATGTGTCGCTGCCGGCATGGGACGACTCCCAGCTGTGCCGGCTGACGCATCCGACGCTGTCGGCCACGGCGCCGCCACCGGGGCGGCGGGCCTGAACCGGTTCAGGCGCCCCACCGGGCCCCGAATGCTCCGCCGCGCTGCGGGCACTCGCCGAAGGTGGTACGGATAGCCGCAGGCCGCGGCGGCAACAGGCCCAGGGAGCAGCCCTTATGGAGTGGTTCACCTCATCCGGCTACTGGCTGAGCCGGCTGGTCTTCCAACGGGGGCTGGCCGCCATCTACCTGATCGCCTTCCTGACGGCGGCCACCCAGGGCCGGGCCCTGATCGGCGAACGGGGACTCACCCCGGTGCCCCGGTTCCTCGCGCGGGTGCCGTTCCGCCGCTCGCCCAGCCTCTTCCATCTGCACTACTCCGACCGCTTCTTCACCGCCCTGACCTGGCTCGGCGCCGCGCTGGCCGCCGCCGTGCTGGCGGGGGCCGCCGACGAGGTGCCGCTGTGGGCCGCGATGGCGGCGTGGCTGGTGCTGTGGCTGCTGTATCTGTCGATCGTCAACGTGGGGCAGGTGTGGTACGGCTTCGGCTGGGAGTCGCTGCTGCTGGAGGCCGGTTTCCTGGCCGTGTTCCTGGGAAACGAGCGCACGGGCCCGCCTGTCCTGATTCTTTGGCTGCTGCGCTGGCTGCTGTTCCGGCTGGAGTTCGGCGCCGGGCTCATCAAGATGCGCGGGGACCGCTGCTGGCGCGATCTGACCTGTCTGTACTACCACCATGAGACCCAGCCGATGCCCTCCCCGCTGAGCTGGTACTTCCACCATCTGCCGAAGCCGCTGCACCGGGTGGAGACGGCGGCCAACCACGTGGCCCAGCTGGTCGTCCCGCTGGCCCTGTTCACCCCGCAGCCCGTCGCGAGCGTGGCCGCGGGCATCATCGTGGTCACCCAGCTGTGGCTGGTGGCCTCCGGCAACTTCTCCTGGCTGAACTGGGCGACCATCCTGCTGGCCCTCTCCGCGGTCGACGGGCGGATGGCCGCCGAGGTGCTGCCGCTGCCGGCGCCGCCCCCGCTCGCCGCTCCCCCGGTCTGGTACGAGGTCCTGGTGGCGGCGGCCTTCGTCCTCGTCGTGGTGCTCAGCTACTGGCCCGCCCGCAATCTCCTCTCGGGCCGCCAGCTGATGAACTACTCCTTCAACCCACTCCATCTGGTCAACACCTACGGGGCCTTCGGCAGCGTCAACCGCAGCCGGCAGGAGGTGGTGATCGAGGGCACCGACGAATCCGTGCTCACCCCGGACACCGTGTGGAAGGAGTACGAGTTCCGGGGCAAGCCGGGCGATGTGCGCAGGATGCCGCGTCAGTTCGCGCCGTACCACCTGCGGCTGGACTGGATGATGTGGTTCGCCGGGATCTCCTCGGCGTACGCCGGGTCGTGGTTCACCCCGCTCGTCGGCAAGCTGCTGGTCAACGACCGGGCCACGCTGAAGCTGCTGCGCGCCTCCCCCTTCCCGGACGCGCCGCCCACGCACATCCGGGCCCGGCTGTACCTCTACCGCTTCACCACCCGGCGGGAGCGGCGCGCCGGTGGCGGGTGGTGGCATCGCACCCTGATCGGCGAGTTCCTGCCGCCGGTCCGGCTGGAGGAGATGGGCCCGCCGGGCCGGTGACGACGTCGGGGAACGGCGTTACGCGGCCGCGCCCTTCACGTTCGGCGTCTCGGCTCCCGGCGGCGGGTTGCGCAGGACGGCGTAGCCGAGGCCGACGCCCACCGCGATCGGCCATTCCAGTACGCCCGCGATGCCCATCGCGCCGAGGCCGACGTAGAGCGGAAGCCCGCCCTTGGCGGGCAGCACCCGCCGCGCGGTCTTGATCGGCATCGCGGCGACGTTCGCCGTGGCCATCGCGGCGCGCGGAACGGTGAACGTGACGGTGCGGTCGCCGTTCTTCGCGCGGGACCGCCCTGCCTTGCGGGTGTCGGTCGTCTTGGATGTCGTGGCTGCGCTCACGCCTTCCTCCTTCTGGCCGCCCCTTTTGTTTCTTTTTCGGGTAATTAGGTAAATGTACTGCCATTTGGGACTTTCGGCGACCGAGGGAGCGCGGCCGGTGCTGCCATTTGCGATGCTGTCCGATCTCGTCTCCCTGCCGGGCCGCAGCATCAGCGGGGTGCGGCTGCGCCTCGCGGACGCCGCCCACGTGCTGCGGGACACCGGTGAGCGGCGCACCCGCCGCAGGGTGTGGGCGCGGGCGGGCCGGGCGCATGTGGAGGTGCGGGGGCTCACCGGGCACGGGGAGGCGCATGACCGGCTGGCCGGGCATCTGACGGCCGCGCTGCGCCGCCTGCACGGCGTCAACTGGGCCGAGGTGAACGCGGCCGTGGGCCAGGTGCTGATCGACTACGACGAGGACCATCTCGGCGCCGACGATGTGTTGGAGCTGATCGAGCACATCGAGAAGGCGCACGGGAGCGACACGGACTCCTTCCCCGGCGATCGCCCGTATCCGCCGTACGACACCGCCCCCGCCACGCTGGCCGCCACCGCCCTCGTCGCCGACTGCGTGGGCCTGGTGACGGCCACGGTCCGGCGCGTGACGCTGCTGCCCGCGCTCACCCCCGCGCTGCGGCTCCCGGTGGTGATGGCCGAGATCCAGCCGCGGCTGCGCGGCCTGCTGGAGTCCCGGCTCGGCCACGCCCACGCCACCCTGCTGCTCGGCGTGTCGAACGCGGCGGTACACGCGCTGACCAGGGGGGGAGGTCCCGCTGGCCCTGGACGCGCTGCAGCGCCTCCTGCAACTCGCCGAGATCCGCGGCCGGCAGGCCGTGTGGCAGCTCCGCGAACCCGCTCTGGTGCCCGGCTCCGACGGGCTGCCGCCGCGCTCGCGTCCCGCCGCTCCGCGCCCGGCGCCGCTGCCCGCCGGACCGATCGAGACCTGTGTCGACCGCACCTCCCTCGCGTCCCTGATCGGGGCGGGCGGGCTGCTGGCCTGGAGGCGGGACCCGGCGCGGGCCGCGGAGGCGATCCTGGCCACCGTGCCGAGGGCCGCCGCCGCGGGCCGCGAGGCGTTCGCCGCCCGGCTGGGCGACGCCCTGGCCCGCGAGGGCGTGGTGCCCATGAACGGCGCCGCGCTGCGGCTGCTGGACCGGATCTCGGCGGTCCTGATCGACTCGGGGGTGCTGTGCACCCACTGCCCGCGGCTGCTGTCGGTGGTCACCGTCGGCGACCTGGACGAGGCCGGGGCGTGGAGCGCCGCGCAGTCCGTCCTGGACCGCCGCTCGCTGCCGGAACTCTCCGGCGGGGGCCCCTGGACCCGCGGCGCCTGGCGGCTGGAGCGGCCGGACGACGTCCCCGCGGCACACCCTTCGAGTCCGACGGCGATGACCGTGGACCTGTGCGACCCGCACGGGCGGCGGCAGGCGCGGGTCCGCGTCGGCTGCGAACTCGACCCGCTGGCCGACGCCGTGGTGGCCGCCGCCCGCGTCGGCACGGACCGGCTGGTGCTCACCGAGCACGCGAGCGCGGAGGAGATCGCCCCCTGGGCGGACGAGCTGCTCGCCCGCGACACGCCGCTGCTCGACCGGGTGCGGCGGCTGCAGACCGACGGCAACGGCGTGTTGCTGATCAGCGCCGAGGAGGACCAGGCGCTGGGCGCGGCCGACCTCGGCATCGGCGTCGTACGGCGCGGCGAGGCACGGGTGTGCTGGTCGGCGGATCTGCTCTGCGGCCCCGGGCTCGCCCAGGCATGGCGCGTACTGCGGGCGATGGAGGACGCGCGCGGGGTCAGCCACCGATCGGCCCGGCTGTCGATGGGCGGCTCCGCGCTCGGCGCGCTCATCGCCGCCGCGGGCACCCGGCCCACGGCGGTCGGGTTCGTGACCTCCCCGGTCTACAGCGCGGCCTTCCTGGCCGTGCTCGGGGGGATCGGCGCGGCGCGCCGGGTGCGGCGCCGCCCGCTGCCGGCGGAGCGAGTCCGCGGCAACTGGCACACGCTGGGGGCGCGGGAGACGCTGAGCGTGACCCGCACGTTCCAGGAGTACCGGACGGAGCCGTCGGCCTCCGGCGTGTCGCACTTCGAGGGGGCCGAGGCGGCGACACGCCCGGTGTGGGCGGCCGGGATGCGCCCGGTGCGCAAGGCCGCGGGGATGGTCGTACGGGCCGGGGCCGCGGGCGTCGCCGCCTCTCCCGTCGGCGCGCTGACCCGGGACGCCACGGCGCTGGTCGGCGCGGTGCGCGAGGAGCTGCGCGATCCGCTCACCCCCGTGCTGGCGCTGGGCGCCGCGGCGTCCGCGGCGGTGGGGTCCGGGGTGGACTCCCTGCTGGTCGCCGGCGTCATGGCGGGCAACGCGGTGATCAGCGGCGCGCAGCGGCTGCGGGCCGACCGC
Source organism: Streptomyces sp. NPDC021212 (assembly GCF_044332925.1). Taxonomy (NCBI): domain Bacteria; kingdom Bacillati; phylum Actinomycetota; class Actinomycetes; order Kitasatosporales; family Streptomycetaceae; genus Streptomyces; species Streptomyces sp. NPDC021212. The sequence continues at coordinate 389,347 of NZ_JBIRPZ010000006.1, read as the reverse complement.
TCGCTGCGCGGGCTGCTGCTGAGCGAGCAGCGGCACGCCCGGCTGGTCGACTGGGCGCCCACGATGTCCCTGGCGGACGGGATGGCGGTGGACCGCGAGGCGTTCTTCACCGGGCTGGCCACGGCCCCGGCGCGGCGCGTGCCCGCCGAGGACCTGACGGTCGGCGACATCATCGCGCTGCGGCCCTCGGACGTCGTACCGGCCGACGCCCGGTTGCTGGTGAGCGACCGGATGGAGCTGGACGAGGCCGGGCTCACCGGCGAGTCGGGGCCGGTCGCCAAGGACCCCGCCGCCACGCCCGGCGCGGATCTGGCGGACCGATCCTGCATCGTCTACCAGGGGTGCACCGTGCTGGCCGGGACCGGCTACGCGGTGGTCGTGGCCGCCGGATCGCAGACGGAGGCGGGACGCGCCGCCGCACTGGCCGGGCGCGCCACCGCTCCCCTCGGCATCGAGGGCCGGCTCGCCGCGCTGACCAGGATCGCGCTGCCCGCCACCGGGCTCGGCGGCGCCGCTGTCACCCTGCTGGGACTGCTGCACGGGACGCCGGTGCGCGAGGCGCTGGCCACCGGGGTGGCGGTCGCGGTGGCCGCCGTGCCCGAGGGGCTGCCGCTGGTGGCCACCGTGGCGCAGTCCGCCGCGGCGCGCCGGCTGGGACGCCGCGGGGTGCTGACCCGCTCGCCGCGGGTGCTGGAGGCGCTGGGCCGGGTCGACACGGTGTGCTTCGACAAGACCGGCACGCTGACCGAGGGGCGGCTGTCCGTGTCCCGGGTGGCGGCCTACGATCACGACCTGCCGATCGGCGGCCCCCTGGGCCGCCGGCTGCTGCGCACCGCGGCGCGGGCCTGTCCCGGCCCCGACGGCGGCCGGGCGCTGGCCCACGCCACCGACCAGGCCGTGGTCGACGCGGCGGCCGTGCACTGCGACGCGGACGACGCCTGGCGGCCGGTGTCCGAGCTGTTCTTCGAGGCGAGCCGCGGGTTCTCGGCGTGTCTGGGCACCGAGTCCGGGCGGCCGCGACTCGCCGTCAAGGGAGCACCCGAGATCGTGCTCGCCCGGTGCGTCTCCGCCCTGGGCCCGGTGGCGACATGCGGCACCGTACCGCTGACCCCCGAGCGGCTGCGCTCCACCGAGCGGCTGCTGTACTCCCTGGCCTCCGACGGGCTGCGCGTCCTGGCGGTGGCCGAGGCCCTGCCCGATACGGCCGAGCCGCCCGACACGCCGGGGGCGAGCCTGGCCGAGCTGGCCCGGGGGCTGACCCTGCTCGGCTTCATCGCCATCGCCGACACCACGCGGCCGGGCGCCGCGGAGACCGTCAAGCGGCTGACCGACGCCGGGGTGAGCATCGCCATGATCACCGGCGATCATCCGACCACGGCCGCCGCCATCGCCCGTGAGCTGGGCATCCCCGATTCCGGCCCGGTGCTCACCGGCGCGGAGCTGGACACCCTGCCGGAGAAGGAGCGGGTCGAGCGGATCTCCCGGACCACCGTCTTCGCCCGGGTCTCGCCCGAGCACAAGGTCCGTATCGTCCAGGCGCTGCGGCAGGCCGGGCGGGTGGTGGCCATGACCGGGGACGGGGTCAACGACGCGGCCGCGATCCGCCTCGCGGACGTGGGCATCGGGCTCTCGGCCCATGGCTCGACCTCGGCCCGGGCCGCGGCGGACCTGGTCCTCACCGATCCGGACCCGACCCGGATCCTCGACGCGCTGCGGGAGGGCCGGTCGCTGTGGCGCAGCGTGCGGGACGCGGTGGCGATCCTGGTCGGCGGCAACGCGGGCGAGGTCGCCTTCACCGTACTGGGCGCGGCGATCGCGGGCCGGGCGCCGCTGGGCACCCGTCAGCTGCTGCTGGTCAATCTGCTCACCGACATGCTGCCCGCGCTCGCCGTCGCCCTGGCCAGGGCCCGGGACGACACGGCCGGGGAGGATCCGCTGGCCGGCGGCCCCTCCCCCGCGCTGCTCGGGTCCGACCTCGGCCGGATCCTTGCCGTGCGCGGCACCGCCACCGCGCTGGGCGCGGCGGCGGCGTGGACGTGCGGGCGGATGACGGGCCGGGCCCGGCGGGCGAGCACCATGGGGCTCGCCGCGCTGGTCGGCACCCAGCTGGGCCAGACGTTCATCACCGACTGGCACAGCCCGCTGGTGCTGGTCACCGGCGTGGCATCGGCGGCCGCCCTGTTCGCCGTCATCGAGACGCCGGTGGTCAGCCACTTCTTCGGCTGCACGCCGCTGGGGCCGATGGCCTGGACGGTGGTGGGCGTGTGCTCGGCCGGGGCGACCCTGGGCGCCGCCGCCGCGCCGCGGCTGCTGTTCTCGCGGCCGGTACCCTGCGCGTTTTAGGGAATCAGGCCCACCGGGGGCTTGTCGTGGTTCACCCGAGTTCACCCGATTTTTACCCTGCGTGCGCCGCCTGCTTGCCCACTCGGATCAGGCTACGGAAATGGAAGCGGATGCCTAGCTTCCGGTGCTCGCCTCCGTAAAGAACTGTTCCGTCCAGTGAGGTAACCCCATGGCCGACATTCTGACGACCGTCCTGGCCAAGCTGGCCCGCATGGCTCTGGAAGCGCTGCTCGCGCAGCTCGCGAAGTCGCTTCTGACCGTCGTGTTCAAGCCGTCGGCCGCCCCGGCCGCCGCCTGAAACGACCGTTATCCGGCGACTGTTCGCCACGAACATCCCCGCGTGGGCGATTTCTACGGCACGAAGCTCGCCACGAATTTCGTTGATTGGCCTCGGCCCGTCACAATCTCCAGGTGACCTTCCCCGTCCTCCAGCGGACTCGGTCCTTCCGGGTACCGCCGGTGAGGGGTGGGCGCTTTCGGATGCGTGAAGGAGATGACCTGCTGCGAGGAGGCACGTAGGTGGAAGAAAGGCTGGCCATGACGGTGGATGCGCGTGGTGAAGTCGAGGAGTTCATCCTCGGGGAACGGTTCGCGTGCCTGGCGGGGCGTTCCGCCTGGCGCCGGGGAGGCATCACTCACCGCCACTATGACCTGCTGGGGGGCGAGGATTCCGCCCGGCTGCTGGCGCTCGATCTCGCGGAGTTCGTGAGTTCGGCGGACTGGAGCGCCCGGACGTTCACGAGTTTCATCGCGACCTTCGAGCAACCGCGCGGGGTCGATGAGCTGCGGTTCGAAGAGCTCCTCTGGCAACAGCTGCAACTGCTCCATGAGCAGGACGCGGATTTCCATCATTGGGCGGAGGGCTATTCGTCCGATCCGCAGTCCCCGGAGTTCGCGTTCAGCGTGGCCGGCCATCCCTTCTTCGTGATCGGCCTGCATGAGACCCACCGCCGGTTCGGCCGCAGGCCGCCCTTCCCGATGCTGGCCTTCAACTCCCACGAACAGTTCGACCGGATCAAGGGCGCCGGGATGTGGGACCGGCTCGCGGAGAAGATCCGCAAGCAGGACATCCAGCTGCAGGGGGACATCAACCCCAACCTGTACGAGTACGAGGAGCTGTCCGAGACCCGCCGGTACTCGGGCCGCCCCAAGCCGGCCGACTGGCAGTGCCCCTTCGCCGCCCGGGAGGCCGCCCGGCAGGCCGAGCTGGAGCATGTGGCGGAGCGGGAGCTGACCGTCTCGGCGGCGGCCGTGTCCGTCACCGGCACCGCCGGCTGAGGTTCCGCGGACCGCGGCTCCGCGGCCGGTGACACCGCTGGGGCCCGGGTGCGGAACTCCGCGCCCGGGCCCCTTGCGCAGCGGTTCCGTCAGTGGTCGTGCGCGGATGCCCGGTGGACCGGGCCGTGGGCGGTCAAGCAGTGCTCGACGAGCGGTTCGTCCGCGCGCCGGTGCTCGTCCCCGTCCGCCCGCGGCCGGGGCGTCAGGGTGTCGAGGTGGTCCACCTGGAGCGTGGTGTGGGTGATGCCGTACTCCTCGCGCAGCACCTCCTCCAGCCCCTCCCGCACCGCGTGGCAGTCGCCCTCCGCAGCGACCAGCACATGGGCGGACAGCGACACCTCACCCGAGGTGATCTGCCAGACGTGCAGATCGTGCACCTCGGCCACCTCGGCGTGGGAGGCCAGCAGGCTCCCGATCTCGTCCGGCTCGACCCCGGCGGGAGCCGCCTCCAGCAGGACGCGCCCGGAGGCACGCAGCAGTTCCACGCCCGCCTTGATCATGAGGACGACCACGATGAGACCGGCGATCGCGTCGGCCCGGGCGAAGCCGGTGGTCACCACGACCAGTCCGGCGATCGCGGTGGCGATGAAGGCGTAGAGGTCGTTCAGCACATGCTGGAAGGCGCCTTCGATGTTCAGCGAGGAGCGGTTCGCCTTCGACATGCACCAGGCCGCCGCGATGTTCACCACGATCCCGGCGAGCGCGACGGCCAGCACCAGACCACCGGTCACCTCGGGCGGATCGATCAGCCGCTCCACCGATTCGAATCCGAGGTATGCGCCGAGCAGCAGCAGGGAAAGCCCATTGGCCTGCGCGGAAAGAATTTCAGACCGCTTGAGCCCATAGGTATAGCCGCCGCGGGCGGGCCGGGCCGAAAGCCGGATCGCGATGAGCGCGAGGACGATCGAGGCGGCGTCGGTGAGCATATGTGCCGCGTCGGACAGCAGCGCCACCGAACGCGCGATCACCCCGATCACGACCTCCACCAGCATGAAACCCGTGATCAGCGCGAGAGCGATGGACAGCCACCGGCGGTCGGCGTTCTCCGCCACACCGTGCGCGTGCCCGCCGTGACCCTCATCGTGTCCGTGCGTATGGGCTCCCACCCGCTCCTCCTCGGATCGCTTCAGGGACAGCCGCAATTGAACAGCACGTCGGAGAATTCTCCAAAGGCTGCAATGGACACGGTTATCAGATGGCATTGCCTCATGAATTCGGCAACGCTTTTCATTGTCACGCCGGGGGAAATACGCGGGGCACCGGGCTCCGGAGGGGGCGTCACCCGGGCGGGCGCCACACGAGTGGCCGATATCCACGGGTCGCTGATGTGTACGAGGCCACGCCGGTGCGGGTGAGGTCGGCGCGAAGGAGGTGACCCCGCGGGGCGCGGCGCGTTGGCCGAACATGACGACGACGATGCGACGCCGTTCTCTCTCGCAGCCGAGCAGAGCGCTGGACCGGAGCACCGAAGGCGGCGGAACGGTTCACCAGACGCTTCACCAGTCGAGCTCCGTACCGATCTACGCGGCGCTGGTCGAGCGCTGGTCGTCCGCGGGGCGGGCGGTGCCCGGGGCGTACGACCGCGAGTGGACCGAACTGGTCAACTGCCCGCCCTGGCCGGACCGGATCCGGGCGGCGACCCGGCCGGCGGCACAGTCCTCCGCGGGCTGAGCCGCCGCCCGTCCGACGCTCGGGAGATCCGGAGGATCCGGAGGATCAGTCGTCCCCGCCCTCCAGGCCGCCCTCGGTCTCCAGGAACAGCTCCCGGACCCGCTCCAGCACCTCCGGGTCCGGCTGCTCCCACAAGCCCCGGCTCTCGGCCTCCAGCAGCCGCTCGGCCATGCCGTGCAGCGCCCAGGGGTTGGCCTCCTCCAGGAACGCGCGGTTCTCCGGGTCGAGCAGATAGGTCTGGGCCAGCTTGTCGTACATCCAGTCGGCGACCACGCCCGTGGTGGCGTCGTAGCCGAAGAGGTAGTCGACGGTGGCGGCCAGCTCGAAGGCGCCCTTGTAGCCGTGCCGGCGCATCGCCTCGATCCAGCGCGGGTTGACCACCCGGGCCCGGAAGACCCGCGAGGTCTCCTCGTGCAGGGTGCGGGTACGCACCGTCTCCGGGCGGGTGGAGTCGCCGATGTACGCGGCCGGGGCGGTGCCCTTCAGGGCGCGCACGGTGGCGACCATCCCACCGTGGTACTGGAAGTAGTCGTCCGAGTCGGCGATGTCGTGCTCGCGCGTGTCGGTGTTCTTCGCCGCGACCGCGATCCTGCGGTACGCGCTCTCCATCTCCTCGCGCGCCGGACGGCCCTCGAGACCGCGGCCGTAGGCGTAGCCGCCCCACACCGTGTAGACCTCGGCGAGGTCGGCGTCGGTGCGCCAGTCGCGGCTGTCGATGAGCTGGAGCAGGCCCGCGCCGTACGTCCCCGGCCGGGAGCCGAAGATGCGGGTGGTGGCGCGGCGCTCGTCGCCGTGCTCGGCGAGGTCGGCGCGGGTGTGGGCGCGTACGTAGTTGACGTCGTCGGCCTCGTCCAGGGACGCGGCGAGCCGTACGGCGTCGTCCAGCAGCCCGACCACGTGCGGGAAGGCGTCGCGGAAGAAACCGCTGATGCGCAGCGTGACATCGACGCGCGGGCGGCCCAACTGGTCGGCGGGCACGGGCTCGAGCCCCGTCACGCGCCGCGACGCGTCGTCCCACACCGGGCGGATGCCCATCAGCGCCAGCGCCTCGGCCACGTCGTCGCCGGAGGTGCGCATGGCGCTCGTGCCCCACAGCGACAGGCCGACCGACCGCGGGTACTGGCCGTCGTTGTCGGCGCGGTAGCGCTCGAGCAGCGAATCGGCGAGCGCCTGGCCGGTCTCCCAGGCGAGCCGGCTGGGCACGGCCTTGGGGTCGACGGAGTAGAAGTTGCGACCGGTCGGCAGGACGTTGACCAGTCCCCGCAGCGGCGATCCGGACGGCCCGGCCGGGACGAAGCCACCGCTCAGCGCGTGGACGGCGTGATCGATCTCGTCGGTCGTGGCGGCGAGGCGCGGCACCACCTCACGGGCGGCGAACTCCAGGATCGCGGTGACGGCGGCCCGCTGGGCCTCGGGCAGGTCCAGGGCGGCCTTCTCGGCGGCCTCCGGGACCCAGTCCGCGTCCTCCATCGCCTGGACGAGGGCGCGGGCGCGCTCCTCGGCCTCGTCCGCGTTCGAGCGGGTGGCGGCCGACTCGTCCAGGCCCAGCGCCTCGCGCAGCCCGGGGAGCGCCGACGTACCGCCCCAGATCTGACGGGCGCGCAGGATGGCCAGCACGAGGTTGACGCGCTCGGGTCCGGTCGGCGCGCCGCCGAGGACGTGCAGACCGTCGCGGATCTGGGCGTCCTTGACCTCGCACAGCCAGCCGTCGACGTGCAGCAGGAAGTCGTCGAAGCCCTCGTCGTCGGGCCGCTCCTCGAGACCCAGGTCGTGGTCGAGCCGGGCGGCCTGGATGAGGGTCCAGATCTGGGCGCGGATGGCGGGGAGCTTGGCCGGGTCCATGGCGGAGATGGCGGCGTACTCGTCCAGCAGCTGTTCCAGCCGGGCGATGTCGCCGTACGAGTCGGCGCGCGCCATCGGCGGTACGAGGTGGTCGACGAGGGTGGCGTGGACGCGGCGCTTGGCCTGGGTGCCCTCGCCGGGGTCGTTGACCAGGAAGGGGTAGATCAGCGGCAGGTCGCCGAGCGCGGCGTCGGGGCCGCAGGCGGCGGACAGGCCCGCGTTCTTGCCCGGCAGCCACTCCAGGTTGCCGTGCTTGCCCAGGTGCACCATGGCGTCGGCGCCGAAGCCGCCGTCGGCCTCGGGGGTCGCCATCCAGCGGTAGGCGGCCAGGTAGTGGTGCGAGGGCGGCAGGTCCGGGTCGTGGTAGATGGCGATGGGGTTCTCGCCGAAGCCGCGCGGCGGCTGGATGACGACCAGGAGGTTGCCGTGGCGCAGCGCGGCGAGGACGATCTCGCCCTCGGGGTCGCGGCTGGTGTCCACGAACATCTCGCCGGGCGGCGGGCCCCAGTGCTCCTCGACCGCGTCGCGCAGCTCCCGCGGCAGCGTGGCGTACCAGCGGCGGTAATCGGCGGCGGGGATACGGACCGGGTTCTTGGCCAGCTGCTCCTCGGTGAGCCAGTCCTGGTCGTGGCCGCCCGCCTCGATGAGGGCGTAGATCAGTTCGTCGCCGACGCCGGAGACCAGGCCCGGGAGGGAACCCTCGCCGTCCTCGGGGCCGAAGTCGTACCCTTCGGCGCGCAGTCGGCGCAGCAGGGCGACGGCGCTGGCGGGGGTGTCGAGGCCGACCGCGTTGCCGATCCGGGAGTGCTTGGTGGGGTACGCGGACAGGACGAGCGCGAGGCGCTTGTCGGCCGCCGGTATGTGCCGGAGCCGGGCGTGTCGTACCGCGATTCCGGCGACACGCGCGGCGCGCTCGGGGTCGGCGGCGTAGACCGGCAGACCGTCCTCGTCGACCTCCTTGAAGGAGAACGGCACGGTGATCAGCCGCCCGTCGAACTCCGGGACGGCGACCTGGGTCGCGGCGTCCAGCGGCGACAGACCCTCGTCGTTCTCCTCCCACGCGCGGCGCGACGAGGTCAGGCACAGCGCCTGGAGCACGGGGACGTCGAGCGCGGCGAGCGCGCCCGCGTCCCACGCCTCGTCGTCGCCGCCCGCCGACGCCTCGGCGGGGCGGGTGCCGCCCGCGGCGAGCACGGTGGTGACGACGGCGTCGGCCGCGCCGAGTGCCTCGATCAGCTCGGGCTCGGGGGCCCGGAGGGAGGCGACGAACAGCGGCAGCGGGCGTCCTCCGGCGTCCTCGACGGCCTGGCAGAGCGCCTCCACGAAGGCGGTGTTGCCGCTCATGTGGTGGGCCCGGTAGTAGAGCAGGGCGATCGTCGGGCCGGTGACGTCCTCGCGCGCGCTGCGCTCCAGCGGCCCCCAGGTGGGGGCGGGGGCGGGCGGTTCGAAGCCGTGGCCGGTCAGCAGCACGGTGTCGGACAGGAACCGGGCCAGCTGGCCCAGATTGGCGGGGCCGCCGTGCGCGAGGTAGGCGTGCGCCTCGGCGGCGATCCCCACGGGGACCGTGGACGCCTCCATGAGCTGGGCGTCGGGAGCCTGTTCACCGGTGAGGACGACGACGGGGAGGTCGCCCGCGAGCAGGGTTTCGAGGCCCTCCTCCCAGGCGCGGACGCCACCGAGCAGCCGCACGACGACGAGTTCGGCACCGTCGAGGAGCCCGGGCAGATCGTCGAGCGCGAGCCGCGCCGGGTTGGCGAGACGGTACGGCACCGGGCCCGTGGCCGCACGGGCACTGAGCAGGTCGGTGTCGGAGGTCGACAGCAGCAGAATCATGGCTCAGCGCCTTCCTCGGGGTCCGCGCCCCGGCGGGTGGGAAGACGGCGGGAGTTCCTGGCTCGCACGGCGGGCTGCCGTGCTCACAGTGGCGGGACCGCACCGGATTCGCACCGGTTTCCTCCCCTTGACGCCGTCTTGTGCGTCCAGCGGGCCACATGGCCCGCCGCAGAGCATAGTAGGCGTTGCTGACCTGGCACGGGACAGTGAGGGCCGACCGGACGTCGGTATGCTCGCCGCCATGTCCCTCCCCCCGACAACCGTCCCACTTGCGAACGAAGCGCCCTCTCAAGCGCCCTCGCGGCGGGCGCGCGGTCGCGATGACGCCTGCCCCGGCGCGCTGCGGCTGCACCCCGCGGACGACGGCTCGCTGGCCCGCATCCGGATACCGGGCGGGCTACTGACGGCAGGTCAGGCGCGGGTGCTGGCGCGGGCGAGCGAGGAGCTGGGGGACGGCCGGCTGGGCCTCACCTCGCGGGGCAATCTCCAGATCCGCGGCCTGGACGCGGCATGCGGCGGCGAGCTGGCGGCCGGTCTGCGGGAGGCCGGACTGCTCCCCTCCGACCGGTACGACCGGGTGCGCAACATCGTGGCCTCCCCGCTGAGCGGCCTGGACGGCGCCGGATACGGCGATGTCACGGCGTGGGCGCGGGAGTTGGACGCCGCGCTGTGTGCAGGTGAGTGGGAAGAGTTGTCCGGCTTGTCGGGCCGTTTCCTGTTCGCGATGGACGACGGCCGCGGCGATGTGGCCGCGTTGGGCGCGGATGTGACATTGATCGCAACGCGCGACGGCGGAGCGGTGCTACGGGTGGGCCCCGGCGCGTCCGGCGTGTCGGACACGGGGTTCGCGCTGGAGGTGTCGGCGCGGGACGCGCCGCGCGCCGCCGCGCTGGCCGCCGTGGAGTTCCTGGCCAGGGCCCGGGCGAGCGGTACGCGGGCGTGGCGGGTGCGCGAACTGCCCGCGCAACACGCCGTGACCGCCGACGGCTTGGCGGCGCGGCTCGCGGACGAGGGTGCCGAAGCCGTACGTATCGGACACGACAGACCGGGTGGCACGCCGGGCGCGCCGCCCGCGCCGGGCGTCGTGTCCGGGCCGGACGGGTGGCACGCCGTGTCCGTCCTCGTACCTCTGGGCCGGGTCGGCGCCGCGCAGTGGCGGCTGCTGGCCGGGCTCGCCTCCCGGGACGGGTCGGACGCGCTGCGTGTGACACCCTGGCGCGGCGTGGTGCTCCCGGGCTTCACCGCGGACGGCGCGGCGCACGCGTCACGGGAGGTGGCCGACGCGGGGCTGGTGACCGATCCGGACTCCCCGTGGACCGGGGTCGGCGCGTGCACGGGACGGCCGGGCTGCGCCAAGTCCCTGGCCGATGTGCGCGCCCACGCGGAGCGCGCGGTGGCGGGCGCTCCCCGCTCCCCTGACGCCGACGCGCCGCCGGTGTACTTCTCCGGCTGCGAGCGGCGCTGCGGCCACCCCGGCGGCCGCTGGGTGGACGCGCTGGCCACCTCCGGTACGGACTACCGGCTCACCGTACGAGACGCGCAGGGCCCCGACGGCGCGACCGGCGCGACCGGCGTCGGCGAAACAGACGTGGCAGACGTAACGGCGGAGCAATTGGCCGACGCCGTGGCGGCGGCCCGCGGAACGGCATGATCAACGACATGATCGAGGACACAGTGTTCGACTACGAGAAGGACGGGGCGGCCATCTACCGCGCCTCCTTTGCCACCATCCGCGCCGAGGCGGACCTGGGCGGCCTCCCCGCCGACGTCAGCCAGGTCGTGGTGCGGATGATCCACGCGTGCGGCATGGTCGACCTGGTCAAGGACCTCGCGTACACGCCCGGGGTGGTCGCGCGGGCCCGGGAGGCGCTGCGCGCCGGGGCGCCCGTGTTCTGCGACGCCCAGATGGTCGCCAGCGGCGTCACCCGCAGGCGGCTGCCCGCGGACAACGACGTGGTGTGCACGCTGTCCGACCCCGCCGTACCGGAGTTGGCGCGACGCATGGGGACCACGCGCAGCGCCGCCGCGCTGGAGCTGTGGCGGGACCGGCTGGAGGGTTCGGTCGTGGCGGTCGGCAACGCGCCCACCGCGCTGTTCCGTCTGATGGAAATACTCGAAGAAGGCGGGGCGGGCGCGCCGCGCCCGGCCGCCGTCATCGGCGTGCCGGTCGGGTTCATCGGCGCCGCCGAGTCCAAGGACGCGCTGGCCGGACATCCGGCGGCGCCCGACCATCTGGTGGTGCGCGGCCGACGCGGCGGCAGCGCCATCGCCGCGGCCGCGATCAACGCGATAGCGAGCGAGGAAGAGTGAGCGAGCAGCAGCGACAGGCGACGCCCGCGGCGAAGGGTCCGAAGGGCCGGCTGTACGGCGTGGGCCTCGGTCCCGGTGACCCGTCCCTGATGACGGTACGGGCGGTGGAGGTCATCGCCGGGGCCGATGTGGTCGCGTACCACAGCGCCCGGCACGGCCGCAGCATCGCGCGTTCCATCGCCGAGCGGCATCTGCGGCCCGACCACATCGAGGAGCGGCTGGTCTACCCGGTCACCACGGAGGGCACCGACCATCCGGGCGGCTACCGGGGCGCGATGGAGGAGTTCTACACGGAGGCGGCGGCGCGGCTCGCCGCGCATCTGGACGCGGGGCGCACGGTCGCGGTGCTGGCCGAGGGCGATCCGCTGTTCTACGGCTCGTACATGCACATGCACAAGCGGCTCGCCGACCGCTACGACACCGAGGTGATCCCCGGCGTGACCTCGGTGAGCGCGGCGGCCGCCCGGCTCGGCGCGCCGCTGGTGGAGGGCGAGGAGGTGCTGACGGTCCTCCCGGGCACGCTGCCCGAGGAGGAGCTGACGGCACGTCTCGCGACGACCGACGCGGCGGCGGTCATGAAGCTCGGCCGCACCTTCCCGGCCGTGCGGCGCGCCCTGGAGCGTTCGGGGCGGCTCGCCGACGCGCGGTACGTGGAGCGCGCCACGATGAGCGCGGAGCGCACCGGGCCGCTGGGCGAGGTCGACCCGTCGTCGGTGCCCTACTTCTCGGTGGCGGTGCTGCCGAGCCGCGTCGGCACACCGGCCGCCCCGGACGCCGCCGCGTCCGGGCGCCCGGGCGAGGTCGTGGTGGTGGGCCTGGGCCCCGCCGGTCCGCTGTGGCTCACCCCCGAGGCGCGCGGTGAGCTGGCCGCCGCCGAGGACCTGGTCGGCTACACCACCTACCTGGACCGGGTCCCCGTACGCCCCGGCCAGCGGCGCCACCCCTCCGACAACAAGGTGGAGGCCGAGCGCGCCGAATTCGCCCTCGACCTCGCCCGGCGCGGGCGGCGTGTCGCCGTCGTCTCCTCGGGCGACCCCGGGGTGTTCGCCATGGCCACCGCCGTGCTGGAGGCCGCGTCCGAGGACCCGTACCGCGACGTCCCGGTGCGCGTGCTGCCCGGCATGACCGCGGCCCACGCCGCGGCCGCCCGCGCGGGCGCGCCGCTCGGCCACGACTACGCCGTCGTCTCGCTGTCCGACCGGCTCAAGCCGTGGGAGGTCATCGCCGGACGCCTGGCCGCCGCGGCCGCCGCCGACCTGGTCCTCGCCCTCTACAACCCCGGCTCCCGCAGCCGGGTCTGGCAGGTCGGCAAGGCCCGCGAACTCCTCCTGGAACACCGCGCGCCGGACACCCCGGTCGTCCTGGGCCGCGACATCGGCGGCCCCGAGGAGAGCGTCCGCATCATCCGGCTGGCCGACCTCGACCCGGCCGAGGTGGACATGCGCACGATCATCCTGGTCGGCTCCTCCCAGACCCGCACCGCCCGCCGCGGCGACGGCACCGAGATCGTCTGGACCCCGCGCCGCTACCCGGAGGTGTGACGCCCCCGAAGCCAGGCGACGGCCTCGGCGGGGGTCCGGACCACCGGGACGTCCTGCGGGGCGGGTGGGCGCTGGACCACGACCACGGGGATTCCGGCGTCGCGGGCCGCGGTCAGCTTGGGGGCCGTGGCGCCGGCGCCGCTGTCCTTGGTGACCAGGACGTCGATGCGGTGGCGGCGCAGCAGCTCGGTTTCGCCTTCGTAGGTGAACGGGCCCCGGTCGAGGATCACCTCCATACGGGGCGGGGCCGGGGGCTCGGGGGCGTCCACCGAGCGGACCAGGAACCACGGCTCGGCGAGGTGGGCGAAGGCCGCGAGTCCCATGCGGCCCGTGGTGAGGAAGACCCGCTCCCCCAGGTCCGGCAGCAGCCGCGCGGCCTCCTCCAGGGAGGCCGCCGGGTGCCAGCGGTCGCCCGGACCCGCCACCCAGCCGGGGCGGCGCAGGGCGAGCAGGGGAACATGGACGGCGGCGGCCGCACGGGCCGCGTTGAGACTGATCGTGTCGGCGAAAGGATGGGTGGCGTCGATGAGCGCGTCCACCTGGTGCTCGCGGAGCCAGTGGGCCATGCCCTCGGGGCCCCCGAACCCGCCGATCCGCACCTGCCCGGCGGGCAGTCGCGGTTCGGCGACCCGGCCCGCGAGCGAACTGGTGACGCGCAGGGCGGGATCGCCGTCCAGCTCCGCGGCCAGTCGGCGGGCCTCGGTGGTGCCGCCCAGGATGAGCACGTGGCGCGCCGGTGCGCTGTTCATCGGATGCCTTTCGTCGCCGGTGCGCCCGTCATCGTATGCGCGGCGGGTGGCCCATGGCTGAGGCGGAGACCGAGGCGGCCGGGGGTCGCGGGGCGCAGCTGGAGCGGACCGGGCTGCGGCCCGGGTGGACCACCGGGGCGTGTGCGACGGCCGCGACGACCGCCGCGTACACCGCGCTGCTCAGCGGCGAGTTTCCCGATCCGGTGACGATCGCGCTGCCCAAGGGGCAGCGGCCCGCGTTCGCGCTGGCCGCCGAGGAGCTGGCGGCGGACCGGGCCATGGCCGCGGTCGTGAAGGACGCCGGGGACGATCCCGACGTGACGCACGGCGCGCTGGTACGGGCGACCGTACGGGCCCTGCCGCCGGGCGGCGGCGTGGTGTTCCGGGCCGGGCCGGGCGTCGGCACCGTCACCCGGCCCGGGCTGCCGCTCGCGGTGGGCGAACCCGCCATCAACCCCGTGCCGCGCCAGATGATGCGCGACCACATCGCCGCGGTCGCCGCCCGCCACGGCGGCAGCGGTGACGTCGAGATCGAGATCGCCGTCGACCACGGTGAGGAGATCGCCCGTAGTACGTGGAACCCCCGCCTGGGCATCCTCGGCGGGCTGTCCATCCTCGGGACGACCGGCATCGTCGTGCCGTACTCGTGCTCGGCCTGGATCGACAGCATCCGGCGCGGGGTGGACGTGGCACGAGCGGCGGGACGGCGGCATGTGGCGGGATGTACGGGGTCGACCTCCGAGAAGGTGGCGGTGGCCGAACACGGGCTGCCGCAGGACGCCCTGCTGGACATGGGTGACTTCGCGGGCGCCGTGCTCAAGTACCTGCGCCGCCACCCGGTGGACCGGCTGACGATCGCGGGCGGCTTCGCCAAGCTCTCCAAGCTCGCCGCGGGCCACCTGGACCTGCACTCCTCCCGCTCCCAGGTCGACAAGTCCCACCTCGCCGACCTGGCCCGCCGCGGCGGCGCGGACGAGGAACTGACGGCGGCGGTCGCGGCCGCCAACACCGGCCTGGAAACGGTCCAGCTGTGCGCGGCCCGAGGCGTCCCCCTCGGCGACCTGGTCGCCGCGGCGGCCCGCGACACGGCCCTCGGCGTCCTGCGCGGGGCCCCGGTGGCGGTCGACGTCATCTGCATCGACCGCGCGGGCACGATAGTGGGCCGCGCCGCCCCGCGCGGCCCACGGGACGCCTGACGCGGCCGGCGCGCACGCCGTACCCCGCGCCGCGTGCGGCGCCCTCCCCGGGCGAGAGGCGGCTGCCGCCGCGGGAACACGGTCTCCGGCCGACCGACGCCGTGGCGCCGGCGCGGCGCGAGGCACGGTCCCCGTCCGACGCCAGGTACGGTGCCTGCCCGCCACGGGACACGGGGCCCCGCCCGACGCGACGGGTGGCGCGAGGCGGCACCCGTCGCCCGGCACCGCGCGGCCCGGGACGCGCCGCCCGCCGGGCGCAAAGGGCGTTACCCGGCCCGCCTTCGCGTGGCAGTCGCCGGACGCGGGCGGCGGCGCGGCGTGAAGCGCAGCGCCTCCCGGCACGGGGCGCAGGCTCCACGCGGCGCGAGGCGCGGTACCCAGCCGACGCGGGACGCGCCCCGCCCGGCACAGAGCACAGCACCCGCGCGCAATGCGGTGTCCTGCCCGGTACAGCGGGGGCTTGGCCGCCGAACCGGGGCACCGAGGCGCCCGAGGGTAGGGGCGCCGTACCCACCCGGCGCGGGGTGGCGCGCCCGCCGGATAGGGAACGCAGCGCCGGCCGGCACGGGGCACGGGCCCCGCAGGGCGCGAGGCGCGGTGCACAGCCGATGCGAGAGGCGGACCCGCGCAGCCCGCGCGACGCGGTGTCCCGCCCGGTGCAGCAGGCGTCCGGCCGACGAGCCCAATGGCACTACCGGGCCGCCGGCGGGGCCCCGCCCGGCCGCGCGGTGAACCGGCGGGCGGTGGTGAGGTGTTCGCGTACCCGGGCGCGATGGGTCACGGTGGCGTGGGCCGACGGGTTGCTCAGGCGTCGGGCGTGGCGCACGGGGTGTGGGAGCGGGTGCGCTCAGCCGAGTAGAGGTGGCTGTCGCGGAACTGCTCGGCGGCCAGGGTTCGGCCCACCATGATGACGGCCGTGCGGACCACACCGGCCGTCTTCACCTGGTCCGCGATGTCCGCCAGGGTGCCGCGCAGCACCAGTTCGTCGGGGCGGCTGGCCATGGCGACCACGGCGGCCGGGCAGTCGGGGCCGTAGTGCGGGAGGAGTTCGTCGACCACGCGGTCCACGTAGCGGGCGGCGAGGTGCAGGACGAGCAGGGCGCGGCTGCGGCCGAGGGTGGCGAGGTCCTCGCCGTCGGGCATGGGGGTGGCCTGCTGGGCGATGCGGGTGAGGATGACGGTCTGGCCGACGGTCGGCACGGTCAGCTCGCGGCCCAGCGCCGCGGCCGCGGCGGCGAAGGCGGGGACGCCGGGGACGACCTCGTACGGGATCCCGGCCGCGTCGAGGCGCCGCATCTGCTCGGCGACGGCGCTGAAGACGGCCGGGTCGCCGGAGTGCAGCCGGGCCACGTCGTGCCCCGCCTCGTGGGCGGCGGTGAACTCGGCGGTGATCTGGTCGAGATGGAGCCCGGCGGTGTCGACGAGCCGGGCGTCCGGCGGGCATTCGGCCAGCAGTTCGCGCGGTACGAGGCTGCCCGCGTAGAGGCACACCTGGCAGCGGGCGAGGGTCCGCGCGCCGCGCAGGGTGATGAGATCGGCGGCGCCGGGGCCCGCGCCGATGAAGTACACCGTCATCGTGTCTCTCCTGGGACTGGGTCTTTGGTGGTGGACCACTGGGTGACCGGCATCGCCTGGCGCCAGCCGGTGAAGCCGCCCACGGGGGCGGCGTGGGAGACGGCGAGGCGGATGAGGTCGCCGCCGTGGCGGCTGTACCAGGCGGTGAGCAGGGCTTCGGATTCGAGGGTCACGGTGTTGACCACCAGGCGCCCGCCCGGGGGGAGGGCGGTCCAGCATGCCTCCAGGAGACCGGGGGTGGTGGCGCCGCCGCCGACGAAGACGGCGTCGGGCGCGGGCAGGCCGGTGAGGGCGGCCGGGGCGGCGCCGGTGACGACGCGCAGGGCGGGGACGCCCAGGGTGGTGGCGTTGCGGGTGATGCGTTCCGCGCGTACCGGGTCGCGTTCGACGGAGACCGCGCGGCAGGCGGGGTGGGCGCGCATCCATTCCACGGCGATGGAGCCGGAGCCGCCGCCGACGTCCCACAGCAGTTCGCCCGGGGCGGGGGCGAGGGCGGCGAGGGTGGCGGCGCGGATGTGGCGTTTGGTCAGCTGGCCGTCGTGTTCGTACGCGGCGTCCGGCAGCCCGGGGACGGCTGACAGGCGCGGGGTGTCCGGCGCCGGGGCGCAGTCGAGGGCGATGACGTTGAGGGGGTCGCCGGGCTGGTGGGGCCACGCCTCGGCGGTGCCCTCGATGGCGTGTTCCCGCGCACCGCCCAGCTGTTCCAGGACCCGCATCCGGGTCGGGCCGAAGCCGCGGTCCCGCAGCAGCCCGGCGACCTCGGCCGGGGTCCCGGCGCCGGCGCTGAGGACGAGCAGCCGGCGGCCCGGGTACAGGGCGCGTGACAGGGCGGCGAGGGGGCGGCCGACGAGGCTGATCACCTCGGTGTCCTCCTGCGCCCAGCCGAGCCGCGCACAGGCGTGGGAGACGGACGACGGATGGGGCAGCACCCGCAGCGCGTCCGGGCCCAGCAGCTCGGTGAGGGTGCGCCCGATGCCGAAGAACATGGGGTCGCCGCTCGCCAGTACGCAGACGTGGCGCCCGGCGTGCGCGGCGAGCAGCCCGGGGATCGCGGGGCGCAGCGGCGACGGCCACGGCACCCGCTCGGCGGCGCATTCCGGTGGCAGCAGGTCGAGTTGGCGCGGGCCGCCGATGACAGCCTCGGCCGCGCGCAGTGCCTCGCGACCGGCCGGGGCGAGCCCGTCCCATCCGTCGGCGCCGATGCCGACGACGGTCAGGGGGTCGGGTGGTGGGCTCACAGGGGTTCCTCGTGGTTCGGTGGCGGCTCTTGCACTCTACTGACCTGCTACGACGCTCCCGCCTCCGGCTCCGCCTCGGCCAGCGCCAGCAGCTCCTCCACCGTCATGCCGGCCGGTATCGGCTCGGGCGCGGGCGTCCGCAGCGGCGGCTGCCAGCCGTCCTCGGGGGCCCAGCGCCGGATGACGCGGGCGGGCGCCCCGGCGACCACGGCGTGGTCGGGCACCTCACCCCGTACGACCGCGCCGGCCGCGACGACGACGTTGCGGCCCAGCCGCGCCCCGGGCAGGATCACGGCGCCCGCGCCCAGCCAGCTTCCGGAGCCGATCTCGACGGGCGCGGAGCGCGGCCACTGCCGTCCGATGGGCTGGTGGGGGTCGTCGTACGAATGGTTGTCGCTGGTCACGTAGATGTACGGACCGCAGAACACGTCATCGCCGAACACCACGTCCCGGGAGGCGATGACGTGGCTGCCGCGGCCCAGGATCACGCCGTTGCCGAACCGCAGAATGGGGCCGGGGCCGAGGTCGAGGCCGGGCATCATGCCGACGGTGAGCGTGACCTGTTCGCCGATGACGCAGTGCTCGCCGAGTTCGATCCACGGCTCGCCGAAGATGGTGCCCTGGGGGAACGCCAGCCGGGTGCCGGCGCCGATGCGGCCGAAGCGGTACGGGCCGGGCCGCTCGGCGGTCACCGCGCCCGCGCGCTGGACGGCGCGCCATCCGCGGTGCACCAGCCGGGACGTGGCGCGGCGGCGCCACGCCCGCCAGGATGAGAACACGTTCTCGTTCATCGGCATTCGCACACCGTATCGAGTCCCGGCGCGTCCGTCCGCGTCAGCCCGGTGACTTCCGCAGGACGCAGTCCCCGCACAGCCCGCCGCCCGGCACCCGGTAGTACAGGCAGCAGCTGCGGCGCCGGAAGGCGGGCGGCGGGGCGGTCAGCTCGCCCGCGCCCCGCAGCGGCGGCTGCGCGAGCAGGTCGCGTACCAGCCCCGCCGCCCGGTCGGCGGCCTCCGCCCGGCCCCGGGCGCGGCACCAGTCGTCCAGCACCCGGAGCGAACCGGTGAGCGCGGAGGCGGCGTTGCCCCACAGTAGACGCCCCGAGACCCGGTACCCCCGCGTCACGGCGGAGTGCAGGGGCAGCAGATGAGCGTACGCGGAATCGGCCAACTGCCCGGCGAGCCCGCCCGGTTCGCCCATCACCCGCGCCGGACCGGGCCACCACAGATCGTCGGGCGCGGTCCGGGCCGGGTTCCACCACAGCTGATCGGGACGCAGATCCGGCACCCGGCCGGAGAGGGCCGCCGGGCCGAGCGCGAGCGCCCACAGCCGGGCGGCGAGCCCCTGGAAGACGAGGGAGGCCGCGACCCTCGGCTCATCGGTGCGCAGGCCGGCGCCGACCGACTCCACCCGGCCGCGCAGCAGGGGCGCGGCGGCGCCCCCGCCGGTCACCCGGTAGGCCTCGCCGATCCGCGCGTACCCCTCCTCACCCGGATCGCCGGGGCCGGTGCGCAGGGCGAAGAACGGCCCGATCCGGGCCTCCTCAGACACCGTCGGCCGGGCCCCTGAACGCCTCCAGCAGCCGGTCCGCCGCCAGCGTCGCCGTCAGCGTGCCGTCGCGGACCTCCTGTTCGAGGCCGGGCGCGAGGCGGCGCACCTCGGGGTGGGCGTGCAGCCGGGCGAGCAGCTGGTCGCGCACCATGGACCAGGTCCAGCCCACCTGCTGGTCGCGGCGCTTGGCCTCCAGCGCGCCGGTGGCCTCCAGCACCCTGCGGTGCTGCTCCAGCCGCTCCCACACCACGTCGAGCCCGGTGTTCTCGCGCGCCGAGCAGGTGAGCACCGGCGGGTTCCACGGGGCGTCCGGCGGCTGCAACAGCCGTAGCGCGCCCGCCAGTTCGCGGGCCGCGGACTTGGCGTCCCGGGCGTGCGGACCGTCCGCCTTGTTGATGGTGACGACGTCGGCCAGCTCCAGGACGCCCTTCTTGATGCCCTGCAGCTGGTCGCCGGTGCGGGCCAGGGAGAGCAGCAGGAAGGTGTCCACCATGTCCGCGACGGCGGTTTCGGACTGACCCACGCCGACGGTTTCCACGAGCAGCACGTCGTAGCCCGCGGCCTCCATCACGACCATGGACTCGCGGGTGGCGCGGGCGACCCCGCCGAGCGTCCCGGCGCTCGGCGAGGGCCGTACGAAGGCGTTCGGGTCGACGGCCAGCCGCTCCATCCGGGTCTTGTCGCCCAGGATGGAGCCGCCGGTACGGCTGGAGGACGGATCGACGGCGAGCACCGCGACCTTGTGGCCGAGCCCGGTGAGCATGGTGCCCAGGGCGTCGATGAAGGTCGACTTGCCCACCCCGGGCACCCCGCTGATGCCGACCCGCCGCGCCCCGCCGGTGTGCGGCAGCAGCTCGATCAGCAGCCGCTGGGCGAGGTCGCGGTGGTCGGCCCGGGTGGACTCGACGAGGGTGATGGCGCGGGCGATGTACGCGCGCTTGCCGTCGAGCACGCCCTTGGCGTACTCCTCGACGTCGATCGTCCGCGGCATTACAGCTCGTGGCCGAGGTCGGCGGCCAGCTTCCGCACCAGGTCGTGGGCGGCGTCCGGGATGACCGTGCCCGGCAGGAAGACGGCGGCGGCACCGGCCTCGTGCAGGGTCTGCACGTCCTGCGGCGGGATGACGCCCCCGACGACGACCGTGATGTCCTCGCGGCCCGCCTCGGCCAGCTGCTCGCGCAGCGCGGGCACCAGCGTGAGGTGGCCGGCGGCCAGCGACGAGACGCCGACGATGTGCACATCGGCCTCCACCGCCTGCCGGGCGACCTCCTCCGGCGTCTGGAACAGCGGGCCGACGTCGACGTCGAAGCCCAGGTCGGCGAAGGCGGTCGCGATCACCTTCTGGCCGCGGTCGTGCCCGTCCTGGCCCATCTTGGCGACCAGGATGCGGGGTCGGCGGCCCTCGGTGCTCTCGAACTTCTCCACCAGCGCCCGGGTGCGGTCCACACCGGACGACGGTCCGGCCTCGTCTCGATACACACCCGCGATCGTACGGATCTGGCCGGAGTGGCGGCCATAGACCTTCTCCAGCGCGTCGGAGATCTCCCCGACGGTGGCCTTGGCGCGAGCGGCGTCCACGGCGAGCGCGAGGAGGTTGCCCTCCAGGCCGCTGCCGGGGCCGGACTCGGCGGCGGCGGTGAGCGCGCGCAGCGCGTCCTGGCAGGCGGTCTCGTCGCGCTCGGCGCGCAGCCGTCGCAGCTTCTCGATCTGCTGGGCGCGGACCGCGGAGTTGTCGACCGCCCGGACCTCGATCTGCTCGTCGCTGCCGCTTTCGGGGCGGTACTTGTTGACGCCGATGACCGGCTGGCGGCCGGAGTCGATCCGGGCCTGGGTGCGGGCCGCGGCCTCCTCGACGCGCAGCTTGGGGATGCCCGCGTCGATCGCCTTGGCCATGCCGCCGGCCGCCTCGACCTCCTCGATGTGCTGCCAGGCCCGGCGCGCCAGGTCGTGGGTGAGCTTCTCGACGTACGCGCTGCCGCCCCACGGGTCGATCACCCGCGTGGTGCCCGACTCCTGCTGGAGCAGCAGCTGGGTGTTGCGGGCGATGCGGGCGGAGAAGTCGGTGGGCAGGGCGAGGGCCTCGTCCAGGGCGTTGGTGTGCAGCGACTGGGTGTGGCCCTGGGTGGCCGCCATCGCCTCGACACACGTACGGGTCACGTTGTTGTAGACGTCCTGCGCGGTCAGGGACCAGCCGGAGGTCTGCGAATGGGTGCGCAACGACAGCGACTTGGGGTTCTTCGGGTCGAACTGCTTGACCAGCTTGGCCCACAGCAGGCGCGCCGCCCGCAGCTTGGCGATCTCCATGAAGAAGTTCATGCCGATCGCCCAGAAGAACGACAGCCGCGGCGCGAACGCGTCCACGTCCATCCCGGCGCCGAGCCCGGCCCGCAGGTACTCCACCCCGTCGGCGAGGGTGTACGCCAGCTCCAGGTCGGCCGTGGCCCCGGCCTCCTGGATGTGGTAGCCGGAGATGGAGATGGAGTTGTAGCGCGGCATCCGCTGCGAGGCGTAGGCGAAGATGTCGGAGATGATCCGCATCGACGGCTGCGGCGGATAGATGTAGGTGTTGCGGACCATGAACTCCTTGAGGATGTCGTTCTGAATGGTCCCGGCCAGCTTCTCGGGCGGTACGCCCTGCTCCTCGGCGGCCACGATGTACAGCGCGAGGATGGGCAGCACCGCGCCGTTCATCGTCATCGACACCGACATCCTGTCGAGGGGAATGCCGTCGAAGAGCTGCCGCATGTCGTAGATCGAATCGATGGCCACGCCCGCCATGCCGACGTCACCGGCGACCCGCGGGTGGTCACTGTCGTAGCCACGGTGGGTGGGCAGGTCGAAGGCGACCGACAGGCCCTTCTGCCCGGCCGCCAGGTTGCGGCGGTAGAACGCGTTGGACTCCTCCGCGGTGGAGAAGCCCGCGTACTGCCGGATCGTCCAGGGCTGGTTGACGTACATCGTCGGGTACGGGCCGCGCAGATACGGCGCCACGCCCGGGTAGGTGTCCAGGAAGTCCACGCCGTCGAGGTCCTCGGCGGTGTAGAGCGGCTTGACGCCGATGCCCTCGGGGGTGTCCCACACCAGGTCCTCGACGCCCTTGCCGACGCTGTCCTGCACCGCGGCGGCCCAGGCGGCGGAACCGGCACCGCCGGTCGCCTGCTCGTCGGCCGGTCCGTCGAACTCGACGGCCGAGAAATCCGGGATCCTGCCCGCTTCCACCGGATTGCCGCCCATCACCGCACCCCCATGATGTCCAGAGCCGAGGACAGCACCTCGACCGCGTCGCAGCCGGCGAAGACGAAACCGTCCACCCCGGCCCGCTCGTACTCTGCCTGAAGTGTCCCGGGCCGTCCGGCCAGCAGGACCCGGGCCGCCCCGGCGGCCTTCAGCCGCTCGGCCACGGCCACCGCCTGCTCCGCGTACACGGTGTCGCTGGAGCACAGGCAGGCCACGCTCGCGCCGCTCGCGGCGAACGCCTCGGCCACCGACTCCGCGTCGACCGTGGCCGGTTCCTGCACGGCCTCGATGCCGCCCGCCTGGAAGAGGTTGGCGGCGAAGGAGGCGCGGGCGGTGTGCACGGCCGCGGGCCCCAGCGCGGCCAGGAACACCCTGGGCCGGGCGCCCCGGTCGGCCAGATGCGCGTCGGAGCGGGCGCGCAGCGCCTCGTACGCCTCGTCGCGGCGCACCCGCGGCAGCCCGCCGCCGGGCCGTTCCGGCGCGGCCTCGCGCGTCACCGGCGGCTCGGCGAGGTTCGGGAACTCGCTCACGCCGGTGATCGGCTCCTTGCGGCGGGCGAGGTCGCGCGAGCGGCGCTCCCAGGTGGCGGCCAGCCGGTCGCGCACCAGCCCGGAGGCGAGGGCGGCGGCCAGTCCCCCGGCCCGCTCGATCTCCTGGAACCAGGCCCACGCGGCGCGGCAGATCTCCTCGGTCAGCGACTCGACGTACCAGGAGCCGCCGGCCGGGTCGATCACCCGGGCCAGCCCCGACTCCTCCAGCAGGATCGTGGAGGTGTTGCGGGCGATACGGCGGGCGAAGTCGTCCGGCAGGCCGATCGCGCTGTCGAACGGCAGCACCGTGACCGCGTCGGCGCCGCCGATCCCGGCGGCCAGGCTCGCCACGGTGGTGCGAAGCATGTTCACCCAGGGGTCGCGCCGGGTCATCATCACCGGCGAGGTGACCGCGTGCTGGCGCTGGGCGCACTCCGGTGAGGCGGTCGTCGCCCCGCACGCCTCCGCCACCCGCGCCCACAGCCGCCTGGCGGCGCGCAGCTTGGCGATGGTGGTGAACTGGTCCGCGGTGGCCGCGTAACGGAATTCCAGCTCGGCACAGGCCGCCTCGACCGTCATCCCGGCCCCGGTCAGCGCGCGCAGATACGCCACTCCGGCGGCCAGCGAGCAGCCCAGTTCCTGGGCCACCCCGCCGCCCGCCTCGTGGTACGGCAGCGCGTCGACGGTGAGGGCCCGGACGCCGCGGTGGTCGCGGTAGCAGGTGGCGGCCAGGTCCGCGGCGGCGGCCAGGTGGGCGGGCAGGTCCGCGTCCCGGCCGGTGCGGGCCACCAGGCCCAGCGGGTCGGCG
Source organism: Streptomyces sp. NPDC021212 (assembly GCF_044332925.1). Lineage (NCBI taxonomy): Bacteria > Bacillati > Actinomycetota > Actinomycetes > Kitasatosporales > Streptomycetaceae > Streptomyces > Streptomyces sp. NPDC021212. The sequence goes on along the minus strand of NZ_JBIRPZ010000006.1, from coordinate 365,645 downwards.
CCCAGGTTGCCGAGCGCCGCGTGCGGCGGTACCTGACGGTCCCCGTACAGCCGCAGCAGGGCGCGGGCCGCGGCCTCGAAGCCGGCGCCCGCGTCGAGAACGACGGGGGCGAGGTCGAGGTAGACGCCGGTCAGGGCCTCGGGCAGCGCGTCGACGGCCATCCCGCCCTCGCCGACCGCCAGCCACACCGACCCGGCGCCGTTCTCCAGGTCCGCGAGCACGGCCCGGTTGGTGGTGCCCGCGTCCGGGTGCGCGTGGCGCTGGCGTACGTCCCAGCCGGAGGCCGCGGACCCCGCGGGGCGCGCGCCGCGCAGATACGGGGCGAAGCCCGGGTAGCCGGAGTGGCCGGGGTCCTGGGGCGCGTCCTGGGACGTGTAGAGGGGACGGACGGTGATGCCGTCCTCGACCTCGGTCGCGAGGGCCGCTTCGGCGCTTGCGCCCGTGGCATCCGACGCGCCGGTTTTACGCAGCACACCTTCCACGAGGCGGTGCCACTCGTCTCGCGTCACATCCGGGAATTCGTCGGCTAGGGGAAGCCCGTCGGGCAGGACCGTCATGGAAGGGAGGCTAACGGCCTCGGCTAAAGCCGCAGCAGAGGGTAGAGCTGTGAGCTTACTCTCGGCCCCGGATGCCCGGTTCCGACCGATTACCGGCCGGTAAGTCAGAGGTTTACGGGGGCCGTAGGGGTTGCCGCCACACCGGGCGCGGATGCGGTCGCGGCGTCGCTCGCGGGGTGGCCCCGACCGCGGGAGAGTGCCCTCACACAGAGGCCCGCCCGGTGCGACGGGGGATGCACACCGGGCGGGCTCAGTGACCTTTTTACCGCATCCACCGGGGGTTATGCATCAAAAACCTGTTCGCCTTCCCGCTCACCAGGCCACAGGGAGCGAGATCAGGCCACGCGCACGAATCGAGGGCCGCCAGCGCAGCTCCTCCCTCGGCACATCCAGCCGCAGCCCCGGAAACCGGGACAACAGCGTGGCCAGAGCGATGTCGGTCTCCATCCGGGCCAGCGGTGCGCCGAGGCGGTAGTGGATGCCGTGACCGAGGGCAAGGTGCCCGGATCGGCCAATATGTGGATTGAGCGCGTCCGGATTCTGGAAGTGCGCCGGATCGCGGTACGCCGAGGCGAGGGAGAGCAGCACGGTCTCCCCGGCGGGGATCGTCACCCCGCCGATCTCGATGTACTCCCGGGGGAAGCGGCGGATCGCCAGCGAGGCCGGGCCCTCATAGCGGGCCAGCTCGTCGAAGGCGGCCGGGACGCGGGTGGGGTCCTCGCGCAGCTCCGTGAGGAGTTCGGGGTGGTCGAGCAGGGAGAGCACGGAGTTGGCGATGAGGTGGACCGTGTTCTCGTACCCCGCGAGCAGGATGAGGAAGGCCAGCGAGGTCAGCTCGTCCTCGCTGAGCCGGTCGTCACCGCCCTCCGACTCGTCGTCGCGCACCCGGATCAGGTCGGACAGCAGATCGTCGCCGGGCTTGGCGCGCTTCGTCGCGATGAGGCCGGTGTAGAAGCGCAGCATGGCCCCGACCGCCTCCTTCGCCGCCTGCGGCCACGCCGGGTCCGGGGTGATCAGGGCGTCGCTCCAGGCGCGGAAGTCCTGGCGGTCCTCCTCCGGGACGCCGAGCAGATCGCAGATGACGATGATGGGCAGCTGCCCGGCGTACGCGGCGAGCAGATCCGCACGGCCGTCGGCCTCGACCGCGTCGAGCAGTTCGCCGGCGACCCGCCGGACCGGTTCGCGCAGCTTCTCGACCCGGCCGGGGGTGAACGCCTTGACCACGAGGCGGCGCACCCGGGTGCGGTCCGGTGGGTCCATGTTGAGCAGGTTGGTGTCCAGGGCGGGCGGCAGCGAGAAGCCGCTGTAGTTGCCCGGGGCGGCGTGGCGCTTGTCCAGCGAGAGGCGCGGGTCGGCGAACGCCCGCCGTACGTCGTCGTAGCGGGTGACCAGCCAGGCCGGGCGACCGTCGGTGCCGGCGATCCGGTGGACCGGGCCCGCCTCCCGGAGCGCGGCCAGGGCGGGGTACAGGTCTTCGAGCAACGCGGCCGTGTCGGTGGTACGGGCGGTGTCGGCGGTGTTCTGCATGGCTCCCGACCTTGGAGAGTGCCGTCGTCCAACGCGGTGGCCGAGAGGCGGCGTCGGGGCTGAATCTCCCCGACGCCGCCTGCGCCACGGGTGGCCCCGACCCCCGTCCAGGGCCACCTCGTCCTTGGTCCCCTCCCCCGTTCGCCGCCGTGGGCCGTGTCTGTCTGCTTGAATCAGCAAACCGCGTCCGAGCGCTGGTGTTTCCCCTACGGCAGCAAGTTGCCAATCGCCGCACCGGGGCGCTTGGGCCTTGACACGGGCGATCTCGGGCGCCGGACCCCATAGGGCACCGCGCCCGCGCGGTGTCACGCGGGGGCGGGTTCGGGGCCCGGCCAGGCAACTGGTGAGAATGGCCGGATATAGCACCACGAAATGAGCGCCGCACGGCGGCGGTCGGCGGGGCTGCGCGGTCGGGCCGAAGTTCTGCCACGCGCCGACGTTGATGCAGCGGATCGCCCTGCGGCCCCGGACGGAGTTTCCCGAAGCCGTCGCTGTCGTGGACGGGTACGTCGACCGACCCGTTTCGGGGGCGGACCGCCAGGGGCCGGCCGCGCGCCCGGGCACACGGAATCCGTCCCGGCGGACGGGCGGCGGTCGAGTCCGGCATCCCGGCCTGCCCAGGTGTCCCGCGCGGCGACGCCGTCGGACGCGGTGTCGACGTACCCGGGCAGCGGCACATGATGGGCCGTCACCGGGCGGGCGTTTCGGCCGGGCCCTTGCTCGCCGCCCTCAGACCGGTCGGCGACTCGGCGAAGGAGTACCGGGGCTGTCGGCCGAGCGGCCGACCGGCGGCCCCGATGTCCGCTTGCTGCCAGGAAACGGCGGCCGAACGTGCCGGGCCGCCGCCGCTCTCCTCGACGCGGCCGCGGAAGCCCGCTCTCTCACCAGCCCCTCGGCCCCCTCCCGCACCGGGCGGGCCGTGCCGCCGGCGAGTCGCCGGTCACGGACAGCGTCGTCCGGATCGGCGGCACAAGTCGCCGCCCACGAGGGCGCCGTGACGGGACCTCATCACCGTCCGTTCCTGCCGCGCGGCGGGGGCATCACTCCTCGTGGGCCGCGCCGAAACCGGCTGGATGACGGCCGCGCGAATCGCTCGGCAGGAAGGCGAATCGGCGGCGCCGCTCAGTCCACGCTCTGGAGGATATGTGGCTCGGCCAGGTCGTCCTCGTAGCCCGCGAGACGGATCGGCGCGGAGCGCGCCCACACCTCCAGACTGCCCACTTCCGGCGGCTCCGCCCGCCGCCCGCCGTTCTCCGCGTGTGACTCGTCGCTCATCGTCTGCTCGGGGGTCACCGCACACTCCTTCGTGGTCGGCTGAACCGGATCTGTCGTCAGGTTAACGAGCACTTGAATGCTCCGCGCGTCGATTCCCAAGGACTGGACAAGGAAAGAGCACCCGGGCCGAATGGTCCGCGCCAAGTGGCCGGTGGCCGCCATCCATGGTGAGCTGGGACGGGAGGAAGTGGGGCTTATGTCCACCGAACAGGTGAGATGCCCACGGGGTGCCCGCCCCGCGGTTCTGCTGCTCACGGCGCTCCTCGTGCTCACCGCGCTGAGTGGCTGCGGCGGCGGGGGGCAGAAGAGCCCGGCCCGGCCCACGGAGCACAGCCGGCCCCCGACCGTGGAGGGCGGCCGGTCGCCGTTCACCGGGCTGTCCGCGAAGCCCGCGCCCATCCTCGCCGTGAAGATCGACAACGCCTCCCAGGCCCGCCCGCAGACGGGTATCGGCGCGGCCGACATCGTCTACGTCGAGCAGGTGGAGGGCGGGTTGAGCCGCATGCTCGCGGTCTTCTCCGGCCGGCTGCCCGCCACCGTGGGACCGGTGCGCAGCGCCCGCGAGAGCGATCTCGACCTGCTGCGCCAGTTCGGGCGCCCGGCGCTCGCGTACTCGGGCGTCCAGTCCCGGCTGCGGTCCGCCGTGGACGCCGCGCCGCTGTATCCGCTGCCGCCCGGTGCGGCGCCCCGCGCCTACGTCCGCGGTACGCAGCACCCGGCGCCGCACAACCTCTATGTGCACCCCAAGACCGCGTTGCGCGCGGCCCCGCACGCCTCGGACGCCTCGGACATCGGCTTCCGTTTCGGCGCGGCGCCGCCGGGCGGAGAGCCCAAGAAGCGGCAGACGGTGCGCTATCCGTCCGCGGGTTTCACCTTCACCTGGTCCGCCACGGACAAGCGGTGGCTGGTGGCGATGGACGGCACCCCGGCCCGCACCACCGACGGCGGACGGCTGGGCGCCGCCACGGTCGTGGTGCAGCACACGACGATCCGCCCGTCACGGTTCCACGATGTGCTCGGCAGCGTCACGCCCTTCACCGTGACGGTCGGGTCGGGCACCGCGCTGGTACTGCGCGACGGCAAAGCGTACGAGACCCGCTGGTCACGGCCGGGCGCAGGGGGCGGCACCACCTTCACGACCATGGACGGCCACCGGATGACGTTCGCACCCGGCCCGGTGTGGGTGGTGTTCGCGGCCACGTGAGTCCGCCTCCGTAGCCGCGCCGCGCCGCGCCGGAGGCGAGGAGATCCGAGGTATTGCCGCCCCGGCAGCGCCACCGGGGCGTTTTGACGCACCGATCCGGACTCTCTCATCCGATGTTTATGGCGCGCGAGGGGTTCCCGTTCCTGCGGAAGGGCGCCATCATGCCCAGGGGTTCAGCCCGAGGAACTGGAGGCACGTACGTGACCGCACCCACCAGAAGGACCGTCGTCGGTGGCGCCATGGCCGCCGGTACCATCGGGCTCACCGCGCCGGCCACGGTCGCCCACGCGGCCGCCGACGCGGCCCCGGGCACCGCCCGGCGGACCTCGCCCGACCCCTGGAGCACCGTCCTCGACGACGCCGACATGGTCTGGCAGAAGATGCCGGGGACCTGGTACGAGGGCCCGTACCTCGGCAACGCCCGCCTGGGCTCCGGTATTTACGCCGACCCGGACACCCCGGGGGCCGTCCGCTTCAACGTCCAGCACACCGAAGTGCAGGACCACCGCCCCGAGTTCGGCTCGCTCTTCGGGCTCGCCCGGCTTCCGATCGGTCACTTCACCCTGGAGCCGGTCGGCACGATCAAGGCCGTCGACTGGCGGCTGCGCCTCCGCGACGCGGAGCTGACCGGCACGCTCACCACCGACAAGGGCACGCTGACCCTGCGCGCACTGGTCCACAACTCCCGCTCGGTCATGGCCATCGAGGTCACCCCCACCCGTGGCGAGACGGGGTTCCGCTGGGTGTTCCACCCCGCCGAGGCCATCAGCCCGCGCGTCGCGTTCAAACCGGTCCCCGAGGGCTACACCGGCAACCCCCCGGCGACCGTCGAGGACCACCACGGCATCCGGGCCGGCGTACAGCCGTTACTCGCGGGCGGGCAGCATGTGACGGCCTGGCGCGAGCACACCCGGTCCCGGCGCCGCACCCTGTACGTCACGGTGGCGCACTCCCACCCCCGCACCACCGCGCGCGACCGGGCCCTGAGGGACGTGCGGGCCGCGTCGGCGCTGCCGTACGACGCGCTGGCGGCCACCCACCGCCCCTGGTGGCACGCGTACTACCGCAAGAGCTTCCTCTCGCTGCCCGACGCCCGCCTCCAGCGCTTCTACTGGATCCAGCTCTACAAAGCGGCCTCGGCCGCCCGCGCCGACGCGCCCGTGATGGCCACCAGCGGACCGTGGCTGGAGTCCACACCGTGGCCCGCCACCTGGTGGAACCTCAACGTACAGCTCGAATACTGGCTGATCCACGGCTCCAACCACCTGGAGCTGGACGCCGTGACCCGCGCCCTCGGCGAGTTCCGCGACAACCTCTCCAACCAGCTCGACGCCCCCTACCGCAAGGACTCGGCGGGCATCCCGCGCACCACCGACATCCACCTGGTCAACGGCGGTGCCGTGGCGAACGGCGGCTTCGCCGTCGGCGTCCCCGGCCAGGACCCGCCCACCCCCGAGGTCGGAAACCTCACCTGGGCGCTGCACAACGTGTGGCTCAGCTACCGCCACACCATGGACATCGCGATCCTCCGGGACGTGGTCTTCCCCCTGCTGCGCAAGGCCGTCGCGTACTACCTCCACTTCCTCACCCCCGGCAGCGACGGCAAGCTGCATCTGCCCGCCACCTTCTCGCCCGAGTACGGGGTGAACGCCCCGGACTGCAACTACGACCTGATGCTGCTGCGCTGGGGCTGTGCCACACTCCTCGACTCGGCGAAGGCCCTCGGCGTGAACGACCCGTCGGCGCCGCGCTGGCGGGAAGTGCTCACGAAGCTCATCCCGTATCCGGTCGACGAGAACGGCTTCATGATCGGCGCGGGCGTCCCGTTCGCCAAGTCGCACCGCCACTACTCCCACATGCTCGCCGTCTATCCGCTGTACGAGGTGACCTGGGAGGACCCGGACAAGCGCGCGCTGATCGAGAAGTCCCTCAACCACTGGGTCGGCTTCGAGGGCGCGCTGCAGGGCTACACCTTCACCGGCGCCGCCTCGATGTCCGCGCAGATGGGGCGCGGCGAGGACGCGCTGAAGTACCTGGGTGAGCTGATGCGGCGTTTCATCCAGCCGAACACCATGTACAAGGAGTCGGGCCCGGTCATCGAGACACCACTGTCGGCCGCGCAGTCGCTGCACGACATGGTGTGCCAGAGCTGGGGCGGGGTGATCCGGGTGTTCCCGGCGCTGCCCGCCGCCTGGCGCGATCTCATGGTGCACGACTTCCGCACCCAGGGCGCGTTCCTGCTGAGCGCGGCCCGCGAGGGCGGGGTGACCCGCTGGGTGCGGCTGCGCAGCGAGGCGGGCGCGCCCTGCGTCGTACGGCATTCCCTGCCCGGGAGCGTCGAGGTGCACGACGAGCGCGGGCGGCGGCTGTCGTACGAGCAGGTGGGCGCGGGGACGATCCGTATCGCGCTGGGCAAGCGGCGTGAGGCGGTGATCACGGCGCGCGGCGATCGCCCGGACATGACGGTCAGGCCGGTCGAGCCGAACGAGGCGGCGCCGCGCTGGGGACTCCCGGCGTCCTGACGCCACGTCACCGGGTACGGGGGCGGGCGCGGGCCCGCCCCCGTACCGCACGGAACCGCAGGCGAATGCATCACACCGCGTGCCGGTCAGGCGTGTCGCGGCCATTCCGGGTTACCCAGGAGACATGGGACCGATCAGTGACATCGACCGGAAGCTGTTCGCGCGGGTCGCTGCCAGCCGGCTGCGCGGCGCTCATCCCCTGCTGCCCCGGCTGAGCCGGGCCGCCAACCACGGCAAGCTGTGGTTCGGCACGGCCGCCGTGCTCGGGACGGTGGGCGGGCGGACCGCGCGGCGGGCGGCGCTGCGGGGCGTCGGCTCGCTCGCTGCCGCCTCGATGGCGTCGAACATGGTGGTGAAGTGGACCGTGGAGCGCCGCCGCCCGGTGCTGGACGCCGTGCCGCTGGTCCGGCGGCTGCGTCATCAGCCCTGGACCAGCTCCTTCCCCTCCGGGCACTCCGCCTCCGCGGCCGCCTTCGCGACCGGGGTCGCGATCGAGTCGTCCCGGTACGGCACCCTGGTCGTACCGCTCGCCGCCGCCGTCGCCGCCTCCCGGGTCTATGTGGGCGTCCACTACCCCAGCGATGTGGTGGCCGGGGTCGCCCTGGGGATCGGGGCGGCCGCGCTCACCTGCCGCTGGTGGCCGCCGCGCCCGGAGGTTCCGGCGCGGGCCCGGCCGCGGGTCTCGGCGCCCGCCATGCCGAAGGGCGAGGGGCTGGTCGTGCTCGTCAACCACAGCGCGGGCAACGGCGCGGTCACGGGCGGGTTCACCGACGCCGAGCAGCTGGAAGTGCTGCTGCCCGCGGCCGAGATCATGGAGTGCGGGCCCGGTGACGACTTCATGGCCATGCTCGGCCAGGCCGCCCGCCGGGCCTCGGCACGGGCGGGGGCGCTGGGGATCTGCGGCGGGGACGGCAGCGTCAACGCGGCGGCCGCGCTCGCCGCCGAGCACGGGCTGCCGCTCGCCGTCTTCCCCGGCGGCACCCTCGACCACTTCGCGCTGGACATCGGCGTGCCGAACTTCGAGGACACCGCGCACGCGGTGACCGAGGGCGACGCGGTCGCCGTGGATCTCGCCCGGGCCACCCCGCTGGCCGGAGGCGAGGGCAGCAGCCACTTCGTCAACACGTTCAGCCTCGGCTTCTACCCGGAGCTGGTGCGGATCCGCGAAAGCCTTCAGGACCGGCTGGGCAAGTGGCCCGCGGCCGCCGTCGCGCTCGGCCGGGTGCTGCGCACGGCCACCCCGATGGAGATCGAGGTCAACGGGCACCAGCGGCGGCTGTGGGTGCTGTTCGTCGGCAACGGCGGCTACTCCCCCGAGGGGTTCGCGCCCGCGTACCGCGAGCAGCTGGACGACGGGCTGCTGGATGTCCGGGCCGTCGACGGGGACCAGCCGCTCGCCCGCACCCGGCTGCTGCTCTCGGCGCTCACCGGCACGCTGGGGCGGTCGCGCGTCCTCACCACCCGCCGGATGCGGCAGCTGCGGCTGTCCGGGCTGCACGCCCTGGACACCCGCGCCTACGACGGCGAGGTCGCCGCGGAGCCCGCGGAGGCGCTGCTGATCGACAAGCGCCCCGGGGCGCTCACGGTCTACCGGCCCGCCCAGCCGCAGAACGAACTGCTCCAGCGGGCCCGCACAGCCGCCGCGAAGGCGAAGTGGTGGCGTGCCGTACTACGCAAGTAGGAGGCGCAAGTCTGTGCTCAAGGACGACGACGGAGCGGGGTCGTACCCTCAAGGATGAGGGCATGGACGGAGACGGATCGGCCCAGGGGGCCTCGACGTGACCTCGCTGGCACTGTCGGTGCTGCTGGCACTGGCCTCATCGGTGGGATACGCCGCCGGGGCCATCCTCCAGGAGCATGTCGCGGCGACCACGCCGCCGGGCGCCACCGCCCCGCTGCGGCGCGGGACCTGGTGGGTCGCGGTGTCCCTGAACGGCGCCGGGGCGGTCCTCCATGTGATCGCGCTGGCCTACGGGCCGCTGAGCGTGGTGCAGCCGCTGGGCGCGCTCACCATCGTCTTCGCGCTGCCGATGGCGGCGATGTTCGTAGGGCGCCCGGTCGGCGCGGCCGGCTGGCGGGGCGCGCTGCTGGCCACCGTGGGGCTGGCCGGGCTGCTCTCGCTGACCGGTTCGTCGCGGGCCCAGGCGCTGACGGACGGACAGCGGGTCACGCTGACCGTGGTCACGCTCTCCTCCCTCGCGGTGCTGGTACTGATCTCGCGCTTGCTGCGGCCGGGCGGGTTGCGCGGGGTGCTGCTGGCCGTCGCGGCCGGGACGGCCTTCGGCATCTCCTCGGTGTTCGTCAAGAACGTCGCCGTGGAGTGGACGTGGGGTTCCTGGGCCGACGCGCTGCCGAGCCTCGTCATGATCGGGGTGCTGGCCGGGGCCGGGGTGCTGCTGTCCCAGGCGTCGTACCACGGCGCCGGTCTGGCCTCGCCGCTCGCGACGGCCACGGTGGTCAACCCCGTGGTGGCGACGGCAGTGGGCATCGCCGCGCTGGGCGAGCACTTCCGGCACGGCACGCCCGGCACGCTGCTGGCGGTGCTCGCGGCGCTGGTGGCGAGCACGGGTCTGGTGATGCTGACGGTGCACAGCGCGGAGACCGGGGCGGATGCCGTGCGGCGGCCGGAGGACGACGGTCCCGACGACCAGCCGCCCGCCCCCAAGGCCCCCGAGGCCCCGCCCCGGCTCACCCGCCGGATCCCCTGCCCCCGTCACCCGGTGCGCAGGCGCACCCCCGACCGCGGCGAGGCGGTGCTCCAGACGCACGGCTAGCGGGTCAGCTGGTGCGGTTCCGGCCGACGTACACGTCCCGCGCCCGGTAGTACGTGTCGCCGCCCGGGCCCGAGGAGCCCGAGGAGCCCTCCATCTGGAGGTTGATGATGAGCCACAGCGGCTTGCCGACGAAGCCGGCGCCGCGGTGGACGTCCTTCCAGGTGCCGTCGGCGGCCAGCTGTTGACCCCGGTCAGCCAGAAGGCGGTAGGTCGCCGCCGGTGCGGCGGCTGCCGGGCGGGGCCACCCGGCCAGGGCCGCGGCCCCCAGAAGAGGTCAACGGTTCGGGACGGAGCCCGGCGGGCAAAGGTCCGGCGCGGGACGGTGTGTTAACCGGATGTTAGCTCTCGGTCCGGCGTCTGTACGCCGCCCCCTGTCCACACCGACGCTGCGTTGCGCGACGACCGCTCCCTCGGCGGCCGGACCACTACCGCACGTATCTGGAGGCCCAGTGAGCGACACCGGCTCAGCGCAACACCCCCGCACCCCCTGGCGGGCCGTACTCGGCGGCTCGATCGGCAATCTGGTCGAATGGTTCGACTGGTTCGTCTACGCCAGCTTCGCCACCTACTTCGCCGGTGCCTTCTTCCCCAAGGGCAACGACACCGCGCAACTCCTCAACACCGCGGGCATCTTCGCCGTCGGATTCTTCATGCGCCCCATCGGAGGCTGGCTGCTCGGCCGGTACGCCGACCGGCGCGGGCGCAAGGCCGCCCTCACCCTCACCGTGACGCTGATGTCGGCCAGCGCGCTGCTCATCGCCATCGCGCCGACCTACGACCAGGTGGGCTACTTCGGCGCGTTCATCCTGCTGGTGGCCCGGCTGCTCCAAGGGCTGTCGGTCGGCGGCGAGTACGCGGCCAGCGCCACCTATCTCACGGAGGCCTCCCAGCCCGGCCGCCGCGGCTTCGTCTCCAGCTTCCAGTACGTCTCCATGACCATGGGTCAGCTGATCGGCCTGGGACTGCAGATCCTGCTCCAGCACACCATGTCCGACGACGCGCTGCACTCGTACGGCTGGCGCATCCCGTTCATCGTGGGTGCCGTGGCCGCCGCGGTGGTCTTCTGGCTGCGGCGCAATCTGCTGGAGACCGAGGCGTACACCGAGGAGGAGGGCGCCGGGCAGGGGGCCGAGCGCGGGAGCATCGGCCAGCTGCTGCGCCACCGCAAGGAGGCGGCACTGGTCATCGCGCTGACCATGGGCGGCACGGTCGCGTACTACACGTACACCACCTATCTCACCAAATACCTGTCGAACACCGCCGGGCTGAGCAAGGACGACGCGTCGCTCGTCAGCTTCTGCGCGCTCTTCCTGTTCATGCTGCTCCAGCCGGTGGCCGGATCGCTGTCGGACCGGATCGGCCGCCGGCCGCTGCTGATCAGCTTCGGCATCGGCTCGATGCTCGGCACCGTGCCCATCATGACCGCGCTCTCGCACACCGACACCTTCCTCGGCGCGCTGCTGCTCTCGCTCGCGGCGCTGGTCATCATCACCGGCTACACCTCCATCAACGCGGTGGTGAAGGCCGAGCTGTTCCCCACCCACGTGCGTGCGCTCGGGGTGGCGCTGCCGTACGCGCTGGCCAACGCGCTGTTCGGCGGCACGGCGGAGTATGTGGCGCTGTGGTTCAAGGACGCCGGCATGGAATCCGGTTTCTACTGGTATGTCTCCGGCTGTGCCGCCGTCTCGCTCGTCGTCTACCTCACGATGCGCGAGACCCGGGACACCGCCCTCACCAGGGAAGCGGCCGAGGAAGCAGCCGCCGGGGGCCTGCGGAAGACCGCTGTCTGAGCCCTCGGGCGGCCGCTTACCCTGAAGCATGCACGTTCTCCTGGTCGAAGACGACGACCGGCTGGCGGCCGCGCTGACCTCCGCGCTCGACCGGCTGGGGCACCAGGTCGTCCGCGCCGGGCGCGCGGACGACGCGCTCCGGCTCAAGGACGGCGCCGACTTCGTCCTGCTCGACCTGGGGCTGCCCGACATGGACGGGCTGGAGGCGCTGCGCAGGCTGCGCCGCGCCTCCGCCGTCCCGGTCATCGTGGTCACCGCCCGGTCCGCCGAGCGGGACCTGCTCCGCTCCTTGCGCGGCGGCGCCGACGACTACCTGGTCAAACCGTTCCGCACGGCCGAGCTGATCGCGCGCATGGAGGCCGTCGTGCGGCGCGGGACCCGGCCGCTCACGGCCGCGGGTCCCGTGATCGCGGTCGGCGGCGTACGCATCGACCTGGCCACCCGGCAGCTGGAGGTGGACGGCCGGCCCGTCGCCCTCACCCGCCGGGAGTTCGACGTGCTGGCGCTGCTCGCCCGCGAGCCCGGTGTCGTCCGCAGCCGCGAGGAGATCCTCGACGCGGTCTGGGGCGACCTGCTGCTGTCGGCGTCCCGCTCCCTCGATGTCCACATCGCCGGGATCCGTTCCAAGACCGGCCGTCCGGAGCTGGTGGAGACGCTGCGCGGCACCGGATACCGGCTGGGTACCGGCGGATGACCCTGAGGATCCTGACGGTCTACACCGTGCTCATCGCGTGCCTGGTGGCCGCGCTCGCGGTGCCCTTCGCCCGCGCGTACTCCTCCCACCGCACCGGGCAGCTGCTGCTGGAGCGCCGCGCGGACGCGACGCGCCTCGCCGAACTCGCCGACCAGGCGATCCGTGACGGGTACACCACCGGACTCGTCCAGGAGGTCTCCCGCTACCACCGGCTGTACGGCACCGCGGTGGAGATCCGGGGCCGGGACGGCGAGCGGGTGGCGGGCGGCGGGGCCTGGGAGCGCGGGCCCGCCGAGCGGGCGCTGTCCGGCCGTACCACCGGGAGCCTGCCCCTGGTCACCCCGTTCGGCCCGGCGTCCGTGGTGATCGCCGAGCCGGTCGGCCGGGACGCCCAGGTCTCCGGCGTGGTGCTCATGCGGGTGGCCACGGCCACCGCCCGGCGCGAGGTGACCCTCGTCTGGGCGGCGGTCGCGGGCGGCTCACTGATCGCCGTGGCCTGCGCGCTGATCGCCGCACGCCGACTCGCGCGGTGGATTCTGCGGCCGGTGACCGAACTGGACGTCACCACCCGGGCCATCGCCGAGGGCCGGATGGACGCCCGGGTGCGCGACGGCGGCCACGGCCCCGCCGAGCTGCGGCTGCTGGAGCGGCGGTTCAACGCCATGGCCGACGCGGTCTCCACCGCCCTGGAGCGGCAGCGCGCCTTCGTCGCGGACGCCTCGCACGAGCTGCGCACCCCGCTGACCGTCCTGTCGCTGCGGCTGGAGAACCTGGAGCCGCATCTGCGGAAGAGCGGGACCGCCGACTACGCCGAGGCGCTCGCGGAGGTCGACCGGCTGGCCGAGCTGCTGGAAGACCTGCTGGCGCTGGCCCGGGTGGAGGCCGGGACGGCCGCCCCCGAGCCGATCACGCCCGCGGCGCTCGCCAAGCGGCTCACCACCTGGCGCGAGGTGCACGCGGCGCGAGGGCTGACCCTGGTGGTGGACGTGGACCGGGCGGGCCCGGACGCCCCGCCGCTGCCCGCCCCGGCCGCCCGGATCGCGGACATCGCGCTGGACAACTCGGCCAAGTTCGTGCCCTCCGGCGGCACGGTCACCGTCTCGCTCGACGCCGCCGGAGCACTGCGGATCGCCGACGACGGCCCCGGGCTCACCCCCGAACAGCTGGCCGCGGCAACCGGCCGCTTCTGGCGCGCGCCGGACCACGGAAACGTCCCCGGCAGCGGTCTGGGCCTCGCCATCGCCGCCGAACTGGCCCGCTCCTGCGGCGGCGAACTGACCCTCCGCTCCGCCGAGCCGCGGGGCCTGGTGGTGGAGCTGCGACTGCCGCTGGGCTAGGGCAGGTTTCTCCCCCTACCCCGCCCCGCCACACCGCGCCGAGGGGGCCGTCAGCCGTAGGCGGCGCGGTAGTAGGCGGCCGCGCCCGGGTGGAGGGGGACGGTGCCGGTGCCGATGGCGTAACGCTCGTCCAGGCGGCTGCCCGGCGCGTCCGGCACCGCCAGCCGGTCGCGGCGCTCGAAGAGCACACCGGTGAGCGCGCGGGCCGTACCGTCCGCGAGCCCGGAGCGGCAGACGAGATAGCTGGGCGTGCCCACGGTGGGGGTCGGCCCCCGCAGCCCGTACGCCCCGGCCGGGATCGATGCCTCCTCGTAGACCGGGCCGTGCGCGCCGCGCAGCGCGCGGGCGAGCCCGCCGAGGGGGATCAGGCGCAGCGGGCGGCGGCGGGCAAGCTGGGCGATGGCCCAGGTGGGGGCGCCGCCGGACCAGAAGAAGGCGTCCACGTCTCCCCTGCCGAACGCGTCGGCGGACTCGCCGAGCCCGAGGCGTACGGCGTGGATGTCGCGTACTCCGGCGGTCGCGAGCACCCGCCCGGCGGTCGTCGAGGTGCCGGACCCGGCGGCGCCGAGGGAGACCGTACGCCCGGCCAGCTGCGAGGGGTGCTCGATCGTGGAGTCGGCCGGCACGACCAGGTGGAGATAGTTGAGGTACAGCCGGGCGAGGGCCGCGACCGGGATCCGCCGCCGGAAGGTGCCGCGCCCCGCGGCGGCGTCCGCCGCGCTGTCGGCCAGGGTGAGCGCGGTGTCGGCCCGGCCGTCGCCGAGCATGCGCAGGTTCTCCACGCTCGCCGCGGTGGTGAGCACCCGCACGGTGAGCCCGTGGTGGGCCCGGTGCGCCTCGGTGGCCAGTCTGCTGCCGAAGGTGGCGTAGGGCCCACCGCGCGGGCCGGTGGCCAGCCGCACCCGGGCGGAGGGCCCGGGGTCCGAACAGCCGGCGAGCCCGCCCGCGGCGAGAGCCAGCACCAGGCGGCGTGGAACGGTGTGCACCCGGCGATGCTAGGCCCTGTCCGGGGATCTTCGTGGATCAAGCCGCGGCGTCGCGGCCGCGCGAAGATCCGACGGACAGGGCCTAGCATCGCCGGTCAGCGGGCCAGCGTGCTGAGCTGGGCCCACACCACGCGGCCACCGGCCGGACCCGGCCGGTCGCCCCAGGCCTCGGTCAGGGCGCAGACGAGGGCCAGACCGCGGCCGCACTCGTCCTCCACACCCGCCTCCCGGGGCATGGGGCCGAGCGGGCCGCCGCCCTGGTCGGCGACCTCGACGTACAGCGAGCGCCGCTCCTGGGCGCGCAGGACGCACAGGATCTGCTCGCTCGCGGTGTGCACGAGCGCGTTGGTGAACAGCTCGGACATCACCAGCTCCGCCGCGCCGCACACGTCCTCGTCGAAGCCCCAGTGGGGCACCCGGCTCCGGACGAGCCGTCGCGCGGCGGCGACCGAGGCACCCCGGGCGGGCAGTTGCAGGGCCTCCTGGCGGAGGGCCATATCAACGCCGGCGGAGCTCATGTGAGGGGCCATCGTCGAGCGTTGACGCAATGCCACAGCCATGTGCCTTCCGTCCGTCCGTCTACCTGTGGGGGCGTGAATGCCGTACGTGAATGCCGCAAGTGCGCGACAGGGCAGCCACGTTGGGAGCGGTCACGACGCCACTATCGTTCCTGCGAGCATCAGTTGGCAAGGCGCGTTCTGCAAAATGCAGAATGACCGACGCAGTCTGTGGCACTCATATGGAGCATGGCACACTGAGACGCACAACACCGTCGAGGAGGTACGACGTGGGTGAAGCGCGGTCTGCCCCGACCGTCGGGCAGATGGTCCTCGGCATGCGGCTGCGGCACCTCCGCGAACAGGCCGGCGTCAGCTATGACACGGCCGCCAAGGCACTGCACGTCAACCAGACCACCGTGCGCCGGATGGAGAAGGCCGAGGTCGGCCTGAAGCTCCCGTACGTGGAGAAGCTCCTGCGGACCTACGGCGTCGAGCAGGACGAGGTGGAGTCCTTCCTCGGACTGGTCGAGGCCGCCAACAAGCCCGGCTGGTGGCACGGGTTCCGCGATGTGCTGCCGGACTGGTTCAGCCTCTATGTGAGCCTGGAGGGCGCCGCCAGCCGGATCCGCGCGTACGAACCGCACTTCATCCCCGGCCTGCTCCAGACCGAGGACTACGCCAGGGCGCTGCTGCGCATCGGCTTCCCGCAGGGCACCGAGCACGAAATCGACCGCCGGGTCGCCCTGCGGATGGAGCGTCAGGAGCTCCTCTCCAAACCCGACGGGCCGCATCTGTGGGCCGTCATGGACGAGACGGTGCTCCGTCTGCACATCGGCGGGCCGAAGGTGATGCGCGCCCAGATCGACCGCCTCATCGAGGCCGTCCAGATGCCGAACGTGACCCTGCAGGTGGTGCCGTTCGCCGCCGGGCCGCATCCGGGCATGGGCGGTCCCTTCCAGCTGTTCCGGTTCCAGATCCCGGAGCTGCCGGACATCGTCTACGCCGAGGGCCTGACCGGCGCCGGCTATCTCGACCAGCGCTCCGATGTGGTCGCCTATCTGGAGGCACTGGACCGGATGGGTACCCGGGCCACACCGGCGCGGCGCACGGAGAACTTCCTCCGTGAGATTCGCAAGGAGCTGTGACTGTGAATCAGGCAGAAGACGTGTACAACGGCATGCCCGCCACACGTCTGGCGACGGAAGGCTGGCGCAAGCCCTGGAGCGGCCCCAACGGCGGTGCGTGCGTGGAGGCCCTTCGGCTGCACGACGGGCGGATCGCCCTGCGGCAGTCGACGGACCCCGACGGCCCCGCCCTGATCTACACCCACCATGAGATGGAGAAGTTCATCCAGGGCGCCAAGGCCGGTGCCGCGGACTTCCTTCTCACCCGACCGGACACCGACAACCTGGCCACCTCGGCGGCTACCGCACGCGAACGGAGGGCGGCGTGACCGACTACGGACTCGCCCCGGAGCAGCAGATCGACACCAGCAAGCCGCACTCGGCTCGGATGTACGACTTCTACCTCAACGGCAAGGATCACTACGAGGTCGACGCGGAGGCGGCGGGGAAGGTCCTGGAGGTCTACCCGACCGTCAGGCTCAACGCCACCGTCAACCGTGGCTTCATCCACCGGGCCACGCGCTGGCTGGCGCGCGAGGCGGGCATCCGGCAGTTCCTGGACATCGGCACCGGCATCCCCACCGAGCCGAATCTGCACCAGGTCGCCCAGAGCGTGGCCCCGGAGGCCCGGGTCGTCTACACCGACTACGATCCCATCGTGCTCGCCTACGCCCAGGCCCTGCTGCGCGGCACCCCCGAGGGGCGCACCGCGTACGTCCAGGCCGATGTGCGCGAGCCGGATCGGATCATGTCGGCGACCGAGCTGCACGAGACGCTCGACCTGAGCAAGCCGGTCGCGCTCTCGGTGAACGCGCTCTTCCACTTCATTTCGGCGGAGGAGAAGCCGTACGAGATCGTGGCGGAGCTGATGGGCGCGCTCGCCCCGGGCAGCTATCTGATGCTGACGCACTCCACGTCCGACTTCCACGCGGAGACGTGGCAGAAGGTGATCGCCGTCTACAAGGAGAGCGGCATAGCCTTCATCACCCGCAGCAAGAGCGAGGTCGCGGCGTTCTTCGACGGTATGGAGCTGGTCGAGCCGGGCGTCTCGGAGCCGCACGACTGGAAGCCGGACCCCGGCGACCGCCCGGACGAGATCCGCAGCGCGGACATCAACATGTGGGCCGGAGTGGCCCGCAAGCCGTAACCGGTGGTTCCGTTACGGCTCCTCCCCTTACGGCTCCTCCGGGCCGTCCACCGTGAAGCCCAGGACCGCGCCGCCGCCGGGGCGGGGGCGGGCGAAGACCGTGCCGCCGTGCGCGAGGGCGACCTCGCGCACGATGGCGAGCCCCAGCCCGGAGCCGGGGAGGCTGCGCGCGCCGGGGGCGCGGTAGAAGCGGTCGAAGAGCCGCATCCGGTCCTCCTCCGCGATGCCGGGCCCGCGGTCGCGTACCTCGACGCGGTGCCCGGCCACCACGACCTCGACGGGCCCGTTGCCCTCCTGGTCGAACTTGGCGGCGTTCTCCACCAGGTTGGAGACCGCGCGCAGCAGCGCGGCCGGGTGGCCCTCGACGAGGGTGTCGCCCTTGACTCGTACGGTGATCTCCCGGCCGGTGCGCCGGCGGGCGAGGGTCGCGGCCTTGGCGGCGATCTCGTCCAGGGACACCTCCGTGCGCGGTTCGTCGTCCCGCTGACCGGCCGCCAGGTCCACCAGCTCGTTGACGAGGTCGGTCAGTTCCCGGGTCTCCCCCACCAGATCGGCCAGCAGCTCGTCGCGCGCGGCGGGCGGCAGCTGCTCGAAGCGGCTCAGCAGCGAGATGTTGGTGCGCAGCGAGGTGAGCGGGGTGCGCAGTTCGTGTCCGGCGTCCTGGACGAGGCGCCGCTGGTCGTCCTTGGAGCGGGCGAGCCGGCCGAGCATGCCGTCGAACGCCCGGCCCAGCCGGCCCACCTCGTCGTCTCCGGCGACCGGGACCGCCACCTCCATCCGGCCGGTGGCCGCCACGCTTTCGGCGACCCGGGTGAGCCGTACCAGCCGCCGGGTGATGCGCCCGGCGAGCCACCAGCCGGCCAGCCCGGCGGCCACGATGATCGCGACGACGAGCAGCGCGGTGCGCTTCTGCAGCTCCTGCAGCAGATCCTCGGTGTCGCTGATCTGCTGGGCCACCTGCACGGCGCCGCGGTGGTCGCCGAGCGCGACCGTGGCCATCCGGTACTGGTCCTCGCCGATGGAGATGCTGCGCTGCCGGACGCTGCCCGCGGTGACCGCCGCGGCCATCACCCGGTCCTCGTCGCCGACCGGCAGCGGGGGCTTGCCCTCGTCGTAGACGCCGCCCCGGCCGCCCAGCACCTGGACGTCCATGCGGCTGATCCGGCGCAGGTCGTCGCGCAGCCCGTAGGGCACCGGGACCTCGGAGGGGTACTGCCGCAGGATCACCTTCTGGCCCCGGACCTGGGTCCGCAGATCGCGGATGACGTCGGTGAACGCGGACTTCTGGTCGACCCGCACCAGCCCGGCGGCGGCGTCGTAGCTGAGGAAGCCCACCAGGAGGGTCACCACGGAGGCCAGCGCCGCGAAGGAGAGCGCGAAGGTGGTGTGCAGGCTGGGCCGTGGACGACGGCGGGGGCGGAAGCGCACCGTTCACTCCTCCCGCAGGGTGTAGCCGACGCCGCGCACCGTGTGGATGAGCGGGGTGCGCCCGGTCTGGTCGACCTTGCGGCGCAGGTAGCCGATGTAGACGGCCAGGTTCTTCGATCCGGGGCCGAAGTCATAGCCCCAGATGCGAGAGTAGATCGTGGCATGGTCGAGGACGATGCCCGCGTTGCGGGCCAGCAGCTCCAGGAGGTCGAATTCGGTGCGGGTCAGCTCCAGCTCCGTACCGCCGCGCCACACCCGGCGTGCCGAGGGGTCGAGCCGGAGGTCGGCAACCGCCAGGCAGGCGTCGTAGGCGCCGCCCTCCGCCGCCGGCTCCGGTGTGGGGGCGACGCGGCGCAGCAGCGCGCGCAGCCGGGCAAAGACCTCCTCGACCTCGAACGGCTTGGCCACGTAGTCGTCGGCGCCCGCGTCCAGTCCCTCGATCCGGTCGGCGGTCTCCACCCGCGCGGTGAGCATGAGGATGGGAGTGCGGTCGCCCTCGGCGCGCAGCACCCGGCACACCTGGATGCCGTCCACGCCCGGCATCATCACGTCGAGCACGATCACGTCCGGATGCTCCCGGTGGATGGCCGCCAGGGCCTCGACGCCGTCGGACACCGCGGTGACCCGGTATCCCTCCAGCGTCAGGGCGCGTTCCAGCGCATGGCGGATGGCACGGTCGTCCTCGGCGAGCAGCACGGTGTTGGTCACATGACGAGTCTGCCAAGACGTTTAGGGAGCGATCGCCCTCATCCCCCCGGAGCTGCGGTTCTTACCCGGCTCTCACCCTTCTCACGCGACCGGCTTACCGGGCCGGTCCAGGGTACCCAGTACGTTCCGGGGGGATCGCGCCCCGGTGTTGCCACCGGCCGGAGAGACACCGAATGAAGATCGTATTCCTGCTGCACAACGCCTATGGGATCGGCGGAACGATACGCACCACGCTGAACCTCGCCGCGGCGCTCGCGGAGCGCCACGACGTGGAGATCGTCTCGATGATGCGCCACAGAGGGAAGCCGCGCTTCACGCTCGACCCGCGGGTGCGGCTGGTGCCGCTGGTCGACACGCGTCCCGGCGGCCTCGACGCGCGGGATCCGCTGTTCTCCGAGCCCACCCGGGACTTTCCCGTCCACGAGAAGCGGAACCACCAGTACAACCGGCTGATGGACGTGCGGATCGCCCGGTATCTGGAGGGCAGCGACGCCGACGTGATCATCGGCACCCGGCCGGGCGTCAATGTGTATCTCGCCCGCTTCGGCCCGCGCAGGGCGCTGCGCATCGCGCAGGAGCATCTGCGGTACGAGGCGCACAGCAAGGAGCTGCGGGCGGAGCTGGCGCCGCACTACCGCACGCTGGACGCCGTCGTCACCACGACGGAGGCGGACGCGGCGGTGTACCGGGCGAAGATGCCGCTGCCGGGGGCGCGGACCCTCGCGATACCGAACAGCGTCCCCGAGCCTGCGGCGGAGCCCTCCGAAGGCACCGCGCCGGTGATCGCGGCGGCCGGCCGGCTGGTCCGCGGCAAGCGCTTCGACCTGCTGATCGACGCCTTCGCGGAGGTCGTGCCGAAGCATCCGGACTGGCGGCTGCGGATCTACGGCGGTGGCTCCCGGAAGGACCGGCTGCAGGAACGCATCGAGGAGCTGGGGCTGACGGCGAGCGCCGAGCTGATGGGGCCGCACTCGCCGATCGAGGAGGAGTTCGTCAAGGCGTCGATCGTCGCGGTCGCCTCGGACGCCGAGTCGTTCGGGATGACGATCGTGGAGGCCATGCGCTGCGGGGTGCCGGTGGTGAGCACGGACTGCCCGCTGGGCCCCGCCGAGATCATCAAGGACGGGGTCACCGGGCGGCTCGTACCCGTGGGCGACAAGCAGGCGATGGCGCAGGCGCTGCGAGACCTGATCGACGACGAGCCGGGCCGCCGCGCGATGGCCGCGGCGGCGCTGGACAGCGCGCGGATGTACGACCCGGAGCCGATCGCCGCGCGCTACGAGCAGCTCTTCGAGGAGCTGGCGTCGAGCCGGTTCGTACGCTCCTGGGAGCGCACCCGGGTCCGGCTGCGGGCCGGCTACCGCCGTAAGGTCCGCCGCTGGAAGCGCGCCTTCCGCCGCCGTCTGCCCGCAGCGGGCCGGACGAGCGCGAAGGCGTGAGCGCGGGGCCGGGCGGTGCTCGCCGCCCGGCCCGGCCACCGGCCCACCGGCCTACCAGGTGGTCGTCGCGTAGTCCTTGAGGAAGCAGCCGAACAGGTCCTCGCCCTGCTCGCCCCGGACGATCGGGTCGTAGACCCGGGCCGCGCCGTCCACCAGGTCCAGTGGGGCGTGGAAGCCGTCGGCCGCGAGCCGCATCTTGTCGGGGTGCGGGCGCTCGTCGGTGATCCATCCGGTGTCGACGCTGGTCATGAGGATGGCGTCGGTCTCGAACATCTCACGGGCGCTGGTGCGGGTGAGCATGTTGAGCGAGGCCTTGGCCATGTTGGTGTGCGGATGGCCCGCGCCCTTGTAGCCGCGGCCGAACTTGCCCTCCATCGCGGAGACGTTGACCACGTACTTCCGCCGGGCGGGCGCGGCGGCCATCGCCGGGCGCAGCCGGCTGACCAGGATGAAGGGCGCCGTCTCGTTGCACAGCTGCACCTCCAGCATCTCGACCGGGTCCACCTCGTGGACCCGCTGGATCCAAGTGTTGGTGGCGTCCAGGTCCGGGACCAGCCCGCCCGCGTCGATCGCGGTGCCCGCCTCGATCCGGGCGGGCGAGGCGGAGCCGCGGTTAAGGGCGAGCGCGGTGAGGTCCTGGGCGGTCAGCGCCCCGTCCCGCTCCGCGCGGGGCCCGGGCAGCGCGGTCTGTGAGCCGCTGCCGAAGGCGCCGAGAACCACGGCCTCGGGCAGCTCCCCGGCGGGCAGCGGCGCCGACTCGCCCGCTATCAGCTCCGCGTACGCCTGCGGGGTGCGGCGCACGGTCTGCGCGGCGTTGTTGATCAGGACGTCCAGCGGTCCGGCGGCGCTCACCTCGTCGGCCAGCGCGATGACCTGGGCGGGGTCGCGCAGATCGATGCCGACGATCTTCAGCCGGTGCAGCCACTCGGCGCTGTCCGGCATCGCCGTGAAGCGGCGGATCGCGTCGCCCGGGAAGCGGGTGGTGACGGTGGTGTGGGCGCCGTCGCGCAGCAGCCGCAGGGCGATGTACATGCCGATCTTGGCGCGGCCGCCGGTGAGCAGCGCCCGGCGTCCGGTGAGGTCGGTACGGGCGTCGCGGCGGGCCCGGTTCTCGGCGGCGCAGCCGCGGCAGAGCTGGTGGTAGAACGCGTCGACCTCGACGTACCGGGTCTTGCAGACGTAGCAGGAGCGGGGGCGCTCCAGGATGCCCGCGATCTCGGTGGTGACCGAGCGCTTGAGGGCGCGCCCCAGGGTCTCGTCGTCGATGCGGTCGGCGGCGCCGGTGGCGGTGGCCTCGGTGACCGTCTTGTCGTTGGCGGTCTTGGCGGCCCGCCGTTCCTGGCGCCTGCGCTGCTTCACGGTGCGGTAGATCCCGGCGGTGGCCCGGCGCACCGTGATGGCGTCGGGGTGGTCGACGGGCAGCCGGTCCAGCTCCGCCAGGACGCTCAGGCAGGTCGCAAGCCGCTCGGGGTCGATGCCGGGCTCCGCGTACTCCGCGGGCGCCTGGCCGTCGTCAGTCACCGTCATCGCCGCTGCCGCTTTCTGGTTCTGTTTTCCCTGGGTAACGGCCGAACTGTACGGAAGCGGGGGCGGCCCTGCCAAACCGGGGCGGTCTCACCTCCTCCCGTAACCGCGGTACGTATAGCCCGGGGACGGGGGTTGCGCGGCCGGAGCGGGGCTGGTCAGCGTACGGATCAGGCCATGATCGGGCGAGAGGGCGCAGGCCGGGTCGGTGCGGGCGGCGTCCCCGGTGAGCGCGTACGCCTGGCAGCGGCAGCCGCCGAAGTCCTCGGCGCGGTGGGTGCAGCTACGGCACGGTTCGGCCATCCACTCCTCGCCGCGGTAGCGGTTGAAGGCGGCGGAGTGGTCCCAGATCCACGCGAGCGTGTGGTCGCGGACGTTCGGCGGGTCGAGGCCGGGCAGGGCGGCCGCGGCGGGACAGGGCAGGACGGTGCCGTCGGGCGCGACGGTGAGGGAGACCGCGCCCCAGCCGCCCATGCAGGGCTTGGCGACGCCCTCGAAGTAGTCCGGGAGGACCCACACCAGCTCCGTGCGGCCGCCGAGCTTTTCGCGCCATCGTGCGACGCCCTCCCGGGCCCGGGCGAGCTGGTCGCGGGTGGGCAGCAGGGCGGCGCGGTTGCGCAGGGCCCAGCCGTAGAACTGGGTGTTGGCGAGTTCGACGCGGTCGGCGCCCCAGGCCACGGCCAGTTCGACGAGGTCGTCCAGCGCGTCGAGGTTGTCGCGGTGCAGGACGACGTTGACGCCCAGCGGCAGGCCCGCCTCCCGTACCAGGGCCGCGGCCCGCTCCTTGGCGGCGAACGAGCGGTGTCCGGCGATGCGGTCGGAGGCGGCAGGGTCGGCGTGCTGGACGGAGAGCTGGACGCTGTGCAGCCCGGCCCCGGTCAGCGCCGTCAGCCGGGCCTCGTCAAGACCCACGCCGCTGGTGACGAGCTGGGTGTAGAGCCCGGCGGACGCGGCGGCGGCGACGATCGCCTCCAGGTCCCGGCGCAGCAGCGGCTCGCCACCGGACAGATGGGTGTGGACGACGCCGAGATCCGCCGCCTGGCGCAGCGTCCGCTCCCATTCCTCGCGAGTCAGCTCGCGGGAGCGGCGCACCAGTTGGAGCGGGTTGGAGCAGTAGGGGCAGTGCAGCGGGCAGCCGTGGGTCAGCTCGGCGAGCAGCGCCCAGGGGCGGGGGTGGGCGGTCACCTGGGGGTCGGCGGTAGCCCGGGGGTCGGCGGTCACCGTATCCAGCCCTCCTCGTGCATCCGGTCCAGGAACGCGGGGACTTCCGTGCCAACGGGGGCGCCGGGGAAGCGCTCGGCGAGTTCGGCCACGATGGTGTCGAGGTCGCGGTCGCCGTCGCAGAGCCGCAGCACGGTTCCGGCGGTGCCGCGCAGGACCACGACGCGCTCGGGCATCACCAGCAGGTCCACCTCCCGCACCCGGTCGTGGCGCAGGCGCACCGCGGGGGCCAGGGCCGGCCGCCAGGCGGCCGGGGCCGTCATGTCGCCTCTCCCGCGGCGTCCTTGGTGTCGGCGTGTTCCACCGCGTCCAGCAGGGACCACAGCACATCGCATTTGAAGGTCAGCGCCGCCACCGCCCGTTCCTCGTCCTCGGGGGTGCGGGCCCAGGTCAGTACGAGGTCGAGGGCTTCGGCGCTGTCCCGGCCGCCCTGGCCGACTCTGTCGCGGAAGTAGCGAAGCCCTTCGCGCTCGATCCACGGGTAGTGGCGTTCGAACGCCTCGATGCGGGTGCGCATGATGCCGGGGGCGGACAGTTCGGTCAACGAGGCGGCGACGGCCTCCAACGGGGTGCCCAGACGGCAGAAGTTGACGTAGCCGTCGACCGCGAGCCGCACCCCGGGCAGCACTTCGGCGCCGGTCAGCAGCCGTTCCCGGCCGATGTCGGCGGCCTCGCCGAGCCGCAGCCACCGCTCGATGCCGCCCTCGCCATCGGCGGCGCCGTCGTGGTCCCGGATGCGGCGCAGCCACATCCGGCGCAGCCGCGGGGTGTCCAGCTTGGCGGTGATGAGGGCGTCCTTGACGGGGATGTGGCGCTGGTAGTGAAAGCGGTTGAGGATCCAGCGGCGCAGTTCGGCGGGGGTGAGGTCGCCCGCGTGCATGCGGAGGTTGAAGGGGTGCCGGTCGTGGTAACGCTCCTGGGCGACGGCGCGCAGCCGCTCTTCGAGGCTCCGGGTCATAAGTCGATCACCATCCCGTCGGCGGCCACCTCGATGCCCCGTCCGGCGAGCACCGCGTGCTGGGGCGCGGCGGGGTCGTTGAGGGGATTGGTGTTGTTGAGGTGGGTGTAGAGGGTGCGGGCGCGGAGCGCGGCGAGCCGCCGCGCCGTACCGCCGGGCCCGTCGATCGGCAGATGGCCCATGGCGGTGGCGGTGCGGGAGCTGAAGCCGCTGCGCCGGGGCTCCTCGTCGTCCCAGAAGGTGCCGTCGACGATGACGCAGTCGGCCTCCTCGGCGGCCTGCTGGAAGGCGTCGGGCCAGGCGGCGAGGGCGGGGGCGTAGAGGAGGGAGCGGCCGGTGGCGCGGTCCCGCAGCCGCAGGGCGACGACCCAGGCGTCGGCGTCGGGGCTGCTCACCTCGGTGGCGTAGCGCGGGCGTTTGGCGGAAACGGGGACGGCACCGATGGCGAAGTCGGCGTCCGGGGCGGCCGGGCGGGCGTCCCCGGTCGACAGCTCGTGCCAGTCGAGGCGGGTGTAGGGGGCGAGCACGTCGCCGAGGTGGAGCCCGGTCAGCAGGGCCCGGCGCACCGGGGCGGTGGTGTGCAGCTCCACGCCGTCCGCCTCGCGCAGCCGGGCGATGCCGAGGGTGTGATCGAGTTCGGCGTCGGTGAGGATCACCCCGGCCAGCGGGGTGCGACGGGGTTCGGGCCCGGGGTGGAGTTCGGGGTTGTCCTCGATCTGGTCGCCGAGGTCGGGGGTGGCGTTGACGAGGTACCAGCGGCCTTCGGCGGCCCGTACGGCGAGCGAGGCGTGGCGGCGGCGCCGCTCCGGGTGGGCGCGTGCCCCGGAGCATCCGGGGCACGCGCAGTTCCACTGGGGTACGCCGCCGCCCGCCGCGCTGCCGAGCACACGCACGCGCACGGCGGCGCCGTCAGCGGGCGTTCAGCGAGTAGGCGGTGACCTCCAGCGCGGTCTCGACGACCACGTAGTCGGGGGTCTGCCAGGCGGTCTCCTCCGGGACGGGCGGTGTCCGGTCCGCGGTGGTGGGGGTCTGCCGCACGGTCTCGTTCATGGTGTTGACCTGCCTTCCGGTTTCCGATGGGTGGGTCGGTCACGAGGAGGTGTCGTCGTAGGGGCGGGGTCAGCCGGTTGTTCTGATCCGTAAGTCCTCGCCGTCGGTGGTGGTGCTGTGCCGGACCACGGGGCCGGTGACGCCATGGAAGCCCACGTCGTACGGGCCGGCGGTGCCGCGCTGGGCCGTGAACCGGTCCAGGGTGACGGCTACCCCGTCGTCCGCGATGAACGCGGGCCGGTCGTCGTTGGCATCGGTCCGGACGGCGCTGTTCCTGAAGGTGATGTCCTTGGCGTGCCGGATCCACCAGCCGTAGGAGGGGCGCACGCCATAGGACTTGGGGACGTAGTCGGTGAGGTATTCGCCGGGGACGATCTCCGCGTCGGAGGCGGGGTGGCCGCCGGGCACGGTCAGCCGCACCCGGTCGAAGGTGATGTCCTCCACGTCGGCGCCGGGTGCTCCGGTGATGGTGCTGGTGTAGTCGACGCCGGTGACCGGGTGGGTGAGCCCGGTGCCGGTGACATCGGTGAAGGAGATGTCGTGGATCCGACCGGCGGGCGGGGAGCCCGGGCAGCGCTTGCGGTCGCCGATCTTGATGAAAACGGGGGTGGCGCCCTTGGTCATGCTGATGTCCGAGTAGCGGACGTCGCTGATGTCGGCGCCGTCCATGGAGACGATGCCGATGGCCGCCTTGCCCCCGCCGCCGATCCGGAGCCGGTCGAAGCGGATGTCGCGGAAGTCGCCGCAGGTCTCCGAGCCGAACTGGAGGGCGTTGTTCTCGGTGGACAGCACATCGGAGTCATGGACCCGGATGTCATGGCTGGTGTAGGTCCGGCCCAGCGCGTAGTCGCTCTTGAGGACCACACCGTCGTCCCGGCCCTCGATGCGGGAGTGGCCGATGTCGACGTGGCGGCTGTTGATGAGGTTGACGGCGTCCCGGTCGGTGCTGGTGAGCACC
The DNA here is from genome assembly GCF_044332925.1 of Streptomyces sp. NPDC021212. Taxonomy (NCBI): domain Bacteria; kingdom Bacillati; phylum Actinomycetota; class Actinomycetes; order Kitasatosporales; family Streptomycetaceae; genus Streptomyces; species Streptomyces sp. NPDC021212. The sequence continues at coordinate 338,922 of NZ_JBIRPZ010000006.1, read as the reverse complement.
TTGGTGCGGGTCATCCGTACGCCGTCGCAGCCGTTGAGCAGCAGCGCGAAGTGGCCGCCCCGGGTGAAGGTGACGTCCTTGATGTCCAGGTCGGCGCAGCGCTTGAGGGAGAGGATCTTGTCGCCGACGCCCGGCTCCAGGGTGTTGCTGGTGCCCAGGCCCTCGCCGTCGAGGGTGCCGGAGCCGGTGATGGCGAGGTGGTGGATGTTCTCGCCCGTCAGCAGCGCGTTGCGGAAGTGGCTGTGGCCGAAGTCCTGATAGGCGTCCCAGGGGTTGGGCTCGGCTTCGTCCATGCCGGAGGTGGCGGCGAGCAGCGTCGCGCCCTTGGCGAGGTGCAGGGTGATGTCGCTCTTGAGATGGACGGTGCGGGACTTGTAGGTGCCGGGCGGGAACAGCACGGTGCCGCGGCCGGGACCGGCGGCGGCCGCGTCGATCGCCCGGTCGATGGCGTCGTCGTCCAGCGTCGTACCGTCGCCTGTCGCCCCGTAGTCGCGCACGTCGTACGTGCGGTGGGCGGCGGGGGCCGCGGTGGCGGCCGGAGGAGGCACGGCGAGCGCGCACGCCCCGGCCAGCGCGGTGGCCGCGAGTCGTAATCGCGTCATGAGGTGCCCTTCGGGTAGCCGGATCCGATGCGCACCTCGTCGATCAGCAGCTTCTGGTAGCGCTTGGTGTCGGTGGCCGCGGCCCAGGTGCTGTTGACGGTGAGCCGGACGTAGCGCGTGGTGGCCGCGGGGAGGTCGATGAACTGCACACCGCGCGCGCTGGGCAGGGTTCCGGCCTTGACCGGGCTGCCCCAGGTGGTGCCGTCGCTGGAGACCTGCACCTGGTAGTCGCGGATCCGGGCGGACTGTTCGGTGTCGGACCGGGCGTAGGCGACCGACCACTCCCGCTGGTTGACGGCCAGATACCGGACGCTTCTGGCCGAGCGCAGGTCGAAGGTGACCGTGGCGGGCAGCTTGGTGTTGTTGTCCCAGTAGGTCTGCGGATCGCCGTCGAGGACGGCGGAGGCCGGGTGGCCACTCGCCGATGTGCCGGCGCTCGCGGTCATGGAGTCGGCCGGCAGCATCCCCTGCCTGCCGTCGGTCCGGACGCTCAGGACGGTGTCGTACGGATCCCAGCCGGTGATGCCGGAGATGGTGAGCTTTCCGTCGCCCTGGCGATACGCCAGCTTCTTTCCGCTGCGGAAGTCGGTGACGCCGGACACCTTGTATCCGTTGTCCCGCAGGGTCAGCGTGGAGCCGGACGGCTTGGTCAGGACGTGGACGTAAGTCTGGTCGGGGTCGGTCTTACTGACCGTGGTCACCCCGTGCGCCCCGTCGTTCCAGGAGCCGGGCTGGAGGCCACCGTACGCGTAGCCGCCGCCCTCGGTGCCGTTCAGCGAGCCCCAGATCTTGTCGAGGTAGCTCTTCGCGAGGTTGTTGAAGGCTTCCTGTTTGCTGGGGAACTTGCCGTTCACCTGGGCCGTTTCGGCCATCAGCGACTTCACGGAGGATCCGGAGTTGCTGATCAGCCGGCCGAGGGTGAGCCCGGTGTCCACCGCCGAGTCGGTGCCGCTGTACCACCAGGCCCCGCTGCTCGGCAGCTTGAAGCAGGCCTCGGTGAGCCGCGGCTGCGGGGTCCAGATGGCCTGCGGGTAGTCGTACGCCGGGGTCATGCCGGTCTTCTGCTCATTGCTGACCGTGTCCATGATCGGCGTGTCTTCGTTGTTGTTGCTCAGCAGCCACTGCGGGCGGTCGGCACGGATCTTCTCGTAGAGGCCGTGGTCGAGCCAGTAGTCGTTGTCGTTGTCGATCCAGAACCCGGACAGGTTCGGGTACTTCTTCATCACTTCGACGAAGTTGTCGTACGAGTACTCACCGAACCCGTCGCGCGTGGTCAGGTCGACATCCCTGCCCTTGTAGGCGGAGTACGCCGCCGAGTCGAGCCATTCATGGCCGCCCTCGTCGTGCCACTGCGGATCGTCGGTCATGTAGAGCATGACCTTCAGCCCTTGCTTGCCCGCCGCGTCGATCAGCTCGCCCAGGAAGTCCCGCTGCGTGGAGCAGCTGCCCGGGATGGCGGAGGGCCAGGCGCGCGCGTATCCCAGCCGACTGTGGAAGGAGGCGAGGACGAGGTACTTGGCGTGCAGCTTCTTGGCCTCGTTCACCCAGTAGTCGGCGCTCCAGCCGCCGTCGGTCACCGCCTTCTCCCAGGCGGCACAGCTGGTGTAGCCGGGGGAGGTGCGCATGCCCCAGTGCAGGAAGAGACCCGCCTGTGAGTCACGCAGCCACTGCTGCCGGGGGTTGACCACGTCGGCCCGGGCGGGGGCCGGAGCGGCCAGGGTGAGCGTGCCGATGGCCAGCAGGATGGCGGCCAGCCAAGCGCTCGGGCGTCGACGCGATCTTCGGCTCATGGGCGGCTCCTTGTCGGAGTACGGTCGCGTGCGTTCTGATGCAGCGTCACCATTTGCCGGTGTCCGGTCAATAAGCGTGCACCTAAAATCCTCCGACCTCTTTCGCGGCGCATGCCACGCAAACCGAAGGTGGCCGCCTCCTTGGTCCACACCATTCCTTGACTCATGAAGGCATACCTCCTACCTTCACAGTCCCCCGATGTTCCCCGATGTGAACAAGGATCAGACAGGAGAATCCTTGATGGAGCGCCCACCGCTCTTACCCCGCACCGCCCTCACCCTCGCGGCCATTGCCGCCCTGATCGCTCCGGCCGCGGTCGCCTACGGCACCGAGCGCTCCCCGCAGGCGCCGGCCGCGTCCTGGAGCCTCAAGTGGAAGCCCGCGGCCGGGGCCAGTGTCGCCAGCGCCTTCGAAGGTGCCGAGGACGACCGCGCGGACTCCCATCCGGGCACCACCCACATCTACCCCTACCAGGGCGGTTTCCGGACCGACATCCACTACCCCAAGGACGTCGACACCAGCACCGACCGCCAGCGCAACGAGGTCCGGGGCATGAAGCAGGACGGCTCCGCCGTCAAGATCCTCAAGAACGAGACCTGGCGGATCCGGTACCAGATGTACGTGCCGGACACGCTCGACGCGACCACGGGCTTCACCCACATCATGCAGATCAAGGTCGGGGACGTGGCCGCCCCGCTGTTCACCATGTCGCTGCACCGGCACGGCGACGGCCCGAAGGTCGAGATGCGGACCTCGGACGACGACGACAACCTGACCGAGGCCGGGGCCGCGGACATGGAGCCGCTCCAGGGCACCTGGAGCGATGTGTCGGTCGAGGTCAAGGCGGCCGACTCGGGCGCGTACGCCGACTGGTCGGTGACCACAACGGACGGCAGGAAGATCGCCTCGTACAAGCGCACCGGCCTGGACCTGTGGCGCGGCAAGAACTATCTGCGCCCCAAGTGGGGCATCTACCGGAGCCTGAACAGCGACGGCCTCCGGACCACCTATCTGCTCACCCGGAACTTCACGGCGTACAAGCTCCAGTAGGAGGACACGCGATGAAGAGCTGTCGGAACACCCTGGTGGCCGCGGCCGCCACCACCGCACTCACCGCCGGGCTGCTGCTCACCCAGGCGGGCACGGGCAACGCCGCACCGGCCGCGGCCGATTCCGCACCCTCGTCCATCACGACCGTCTCGTCCGGCTGGTCGATCCCCTGGGGGCTGAGCTGGCTGCCGGACGGTTCGGCGCTGATCACCGAGCGGGACTCGTTCAAGCTGTTCAAGCTCACCCAGTCGGGCACCAGGACCCAGGTGGGCACGGTGCCCAATGTGGTGACGACCGGCGGCGAGGGCGGTCTTATGGGCCTCGCGGTCTCCCCGAACTGGAACACCGACCACTACGTCTACCTCATGCACACGGCATCCGACGGCAACCGGATCGCCCGCATGACCTACGACGGCTCCGACTTGAGCGACTACAAGGCGCTCGTCACCGGCATCAAGAAGAACAAGTACCACAACGGCGGGCGCCTCAAGTTCGGCCCGGACGGCTATCTGTACGCCACCACCGGGGAGGCCCAGACCCCCGACCTCGCCCAGGACAAGAACTCGCTCAACGGCAAGATCCTGCGGATGACCACCGACGGCAAGCCCGCCCCCGGCAACCCGTTCGGCACCCTCGTCTACTCCCTCGGCCACCGCAACCCGCAGGGACTCACCTGGGACCCGCAGGGCCGGCTGTGGGAGGCGGAGCTGGGCAACAGCAAGTACGACGAACTCAACCTCATCGAACCGGGCAAGAACTACGGCTGGCCCACCTGCGAGGGCACCTGCTCGACCTCCGGGATGACCAGCCCCAAGCGCCAGTGGTCGGTCGGCGAGGCGTCGCCCAGCGGAGTCACCTACGCCGACGGCGCACTGTACATGGCCGCGTTGAAGGGCGAGCGCCTGTGGCGGATCCCGGTCGACGGGACGAGCGCGGGCACCCCGAAGGCGTACTACACCAACTCGTACGGGCGGCTGCGCACCGTCGAGACGGTGCCCGGCAAGAACACGCTGTGGCTGTCCACGACGAACGCCGACAACAACGGCGGCGAGCCGGACGGCGCGGACAAAGTGTTCCAGGTCGAGCTGAAGTAGCGCGCCGTCAGCCGTGTGTGCGGCCGCGCCCCGCGGAGCGCGGCCGCACGCGCGCGTCAGTACGCGAGCCGCTCGTTCATCAGCAGGAAGGCGCCCAGCCCGTGCAGGTCGTTCGTGTTGCGCTTGCGGCCGAGGTAGTACGCCAGATCACCGACGTTGGTGCCCTCGCTGATGTCGGCGATGCTGGTCAGGCCGTCCGCGTCCACCGTCACCTTGTCCAGGACGCCCCGGTAGCCGCGGCGCGCCGCCGCCTCGTAGGCCCCACCGCGGATCCAGCCCTGACCCAGGGCCGCGTGCAGCATCAGGGTGTACATGCTGGAGGCCGAGGTCTCGGTCCAGTTGCCCGGCTCGCTCGCCTTGTCCACGACCTGGAACCAGCGGCCGGTCCCCCGGTCCTGGTAGCGCAGGAATCCCTTCGCCAAGTGCGTCACGTTGCCGATGAGTTCGGCGCGGCGCGGATCTTTGGCGGGCAGCATCTCCAGCACCTCGATGTGCGTCATCGCGGTCCAGCCGATGGCCCGGGCCCAGAAGTGGGCGGAGGTGCCGGTGGCGGGGTCCGGGTTCCAGGGGGCGTCGCCGTCCGCGTCGTAGGCGTGGTAGATCAGCCCGTTCGGCGCCTTGAGGTGGCGGAAGTACACCGAGAGGTTCCGGGTGACCTCGTCGTACGCGTATGCCTCGTCCCCGTAGGCGATGCCGTACCGCAGCAGGAACGGCTGGGCCATGAAGACGCCGTCGCCCCACAGCTCGTTGGTCTTGCCGGTGGCGTGCCACATGCCGCCGTCCGCGGTGCGCGGATAGCTGGTGATGCGGGCGCGGATCTGGTCGGCGGCGGTGCGATAGCGTGCGTCGCCGGTCTCCCGGTGGAGCATCAGCAGCAGGTTGCCGGACTGCATGGCGTCGAGGTTGTCGAACGTGCGGCTCATATGGCCTTCGGCGTCCACGAAGTTGTCGACCCAGCGCTTGATGTACGCCAGGTACGAGGGCTCCTTGAGCCGCTGGTAGACGCGGTACGCCCCCAGCAGGAACAGCCCCCGGGTGTAGCCCCAGCCGCCGAGCGAGGCCGGGTCCGGGTAGCGGGCGATGGTGGAGTCCACCACCGCCCGCGACCAGTCCGCCCGGGCCGCGTGGGCCACCCCGGTCCCCGGCAGCAGAAGGCCGCCGCCGATGCCTAACGCGCTCGCGAGTACGGTCCTGCGTCTCATCACTGGACTCTCCTCTTCACGGGCTGAATGCCATGCACACGCCAAGGATAGCGGCGAACGTGCCGTACCGGGTCAAACGCGGAGGAAAGGGCCGGATTCGCATCCCCCGTCAGCAGTCCGGCCACCAGCCGGCCGGTCGCGGGGGCGAGCATCAGCCCGAGCATGTTGTGGCCGGTCGCCAGCAGCACCCGGGGGTGGCCGGGCACCGGGCCGATCAGCGGGAGTCCGTCGGGGGTCATCGGACGCGGGCCCACCCACTCCTCCTGGAGGTCGTCCCAGTCGGCGTGGCGCAGATACGGGCGCGCGGCCGCGACGATGGCCTCGACGCGCCGCCGCCGGAACCGGTCCGGGTCGCGCTCGAACTCCATCGTCCCGGCGACCCGGACCCGCTTGCCCAGGGGCGTGAGCACCACCTTGGCCGCGCCGAGGTGGACCAGCCGGGACGGCGGGGGCTCGGCCGCCACCGAGAAGCTGTAGCCCTTGCCCGCCACCAGGTCGATGTCCACGCCGAGCCCGCGGACCAGCTCGCGGGACCAGATGCCCGCGGCGACGACCACCGCGTCGCTCCGGTACGTCCCCGCCGAGGTCCGCACCTCGGCGCGTCCGCCCCGGTCGGTGACGGCCGACACCCGGGCGCCCTCGACCAGTTCGACGCCCTGGCGGCGCAGCCGCTCGGCGAGCCGGTCCACGAAGAGCCCGGGGTCCAGCGACCACTGGTCCTCCACCACGAACCCCGCCCGGGCGCCCTCGGTGAGCGCGGGCTCGGTGTCCGCGAGGGCGGCCCCCGTGAGCAGCCCGCCGGCGGCGATGGGCGCGCCCAGGCGGCGGAAGGCGGTGAGCGCCTTGGCGGCGTACTCGCGGGACGGAAAGGCGAACAGGAACCCGTCCTTGTGCGCCTCCCCGTCCACGCCGAGCGCCTCCAGCTCCTCGAAGAGCCCGAAGGTGCCCTTCGCGAGCGCGCCGAGCGCGCTCGCGCCGCGGTCGTGGTGGCGTGCGGTGGCGCGCAGTCCGAAGCGGATGAGGAAGCGCACCAGTTCGGCGCTGGTCGACGGGTGGACGGCAAGGGCGCTGTCCGGGCGGTGCAGCCCGCGCAGCGCGCTGCCGATGACGCCGGGGGCGGCGAGCGGTTCCACCAGGTCGGGGCAGACCTCCCCGGCGTTGCCGCGGGAGGCGCCGCTGCCCAGCCGGTCGCGTTCCAGGACGGTGACCCGCAGCCCGGCGGCGCTGAGGTGGTGGGCACACAACAGGCCGACGACTCCGCCGCCGACGATCGTGACCGAGGAGGGCGGGGTGCCGGGGAAGGTCATGACGTCTCCTTCACCGCGGGCCGCGGTGTGGTCGGGGCGGTGTCGCGGCGGAGGCGGGAGCGGCCGCGCGGGTCGCCGTCACGGTCCGCCGAGCTGGCGTCGGCGAGGGACAGCCCGCTGGTCTCCGGCGCGAGGACGTACGACGCGGCCCAGCCGATGGCGCAGATGACCGCGCCGAGGAGCATCGCCAGCCGGGTGCTGTGGGCGAGGACGACGGGCGCTCCCCAGGTGCCGATGGCGGCGCCGACCCGGCTGATGCCGGTGGCGAAGCCGTTGGCGGTGGCGCGCACCCCGGTCGGGAACAGCTCGGAGGGATAGATGGCCTGGAGGCACTGGCTGGAGAAGCACGCCACGCCGAAGGCCGCGAAGAGGACGACCACGACGGCAGGTGCGGGGTGGGCGAAGGCGGCGAGGGCGAGCAGGGGGATGGCGGAGAGGCCGAAGCTCCACAGCAGCAGGGTGCGCCGCCCCTTGTTGACCACCAGGATTCCGGACAGCGAGCCGAGGACGAAGAAGATCTGTACCACGACCGCGCCGAGGTAGGAGTCGTTGCCGTCGGCCAGTCCGAAGGAGGCCAGGATGGTGGGTTCGTAGGTGGTGATGGCGTAGATGGGCAGCAGCTGACAGGCCCAGAACACGCTGACGAAGATCGTCCTGCGCAGATAGGCCCCGCGGAAGATGTCGCCGTAGCGGGTGCGCGAGGCGGTGTCCGCCTCCAGCTCGGCCAGGCTCGCGTCCGGGCCCAGCATCTGCTTCAGCACGGCCTGGGCCTCGTCGGTGCGCCCCTTGCTGAGCAGCCAGCGCGGGGACTCGGGGGTGCCGAAGCGCAGCAGCAGGATGAGCGCGGCCGGGAGGGCGCTGCTCGCGAGCATCCAGCGCCAGTCGTCGTGGCCGGAGGACATCATCGCCCAGCCGACGACGTACGCGACGGCGGCGCCGACCGACCACATCGTCACCATGATGACCAGCAGCGGGCCGCGGGAGTTGCGGGGTGCGAACTCGGAGGCGATGGTGCCCGCGATGGCGAAGTCCGCGCCGATGGCGATGCCCATGAGGAAGCGCAGCACGGTGAGCTGCCATGGGTCGGTGACGAAGAACTGGGCCGCGGACAGCACGATGAACGCGGCGATGTCGAAGAGATAGACCTTCTGCCGCCCGACCCGGTCGGTGACATAGCCGAAGATCAGGCCACCGGCGAACATGCCGACCAGCGAGGCGGAGCCGACGACTCCGGCGTCGAAGGAGTTGAGGTGGTAGTCGGCGGTGAGGAGCGGAAGCGCGACGCCGATGATGCTGAGGATGTAGCCGTCGCAGAACTCGCCGCCGCCCGCGTAGAGCGTGATGAGCCAGTGGGTGCGGGTGGGACGGGATTTTTCGAGTGATGCTGTGCTCATGGGCCGTCTCCGGAGGTGGTGCTCCTGGGGAGGAGGAGGACGGATGGCCGGGCGGTCGCGGGGCGCCCGGTGCTGATGTCGGAAGACGGTAGGCAGTGCGGGGCGTAGGGTCATCGTAGGAGTCGCACGAACCGATCCCCGGCTTGGAGGGGGGGTCACTTGTACGATCCGCCCATGGACCCTCTGAGTGGCCACCCCGTCCTGACCCCGCAGCTGGCTCAGGAGATCGCCCATGACATCGGCCGGATCACCGGCTTCAATGTGCTGATCACCGATCCCGGGGCGGTCGTCATCGGCTGCGGCGACCTCTCGCGCGTCGGCACCGTCCACGAGGCGTCACTGGAGGTGGTGCGCACCGGGCGGCCCTCCATTCACACCGCCGGGCAGGCGAGCCGGATGCGCGGGGTGCGGCACGGGATGAGCCTGCCGATCACCGTCGGGGAGGAGGTGATCGGCACGGTCTGTCTGACCGGGGAGCCCGCGGAGGTGGACCGGTTCGGCCTGGTGGTCCGGCGGCAGGCCGAGATCCTGCTGGAGGAGGCGGCGCTGCTGCGCTCGCGCATGCTCCACGAGCGGGCGGTCGACGACTTCGTACGGGACGTGGCGCTCTACGACCCCGAGGTGGTCGACGCCGGGGCGGTGGACGCGCGGGCGGTGGAACTGGGCCTGGCCCCCGGCGCGGCCCGGGCCGCGCTGCTGCTGGAGGTGCGCATGGCCGGCGAGGGCGCGGCGGTCTCCCGGATCACGGTGCTGCGGACCGTACGGGAGGTGTTCCGGGACCGGCAGGACGTGGCGGGCGAGCAGGCGGCGGGGCGGTACGTGGTGCTGGCCGCCGCGCACGGTGAGCGCGCGGCCCCGGGACGGCTCGCCGACGCCTGCGACCATCTGCTGTCGCGCTTGCGCGAACGCCATGGGCTGGACGGGCGGATGGCCGTCGGCGAGCCCGGCACGGGCACCACCGGGATGCACCACTCCTACCGCGACGCGGCCACCGCACTGCGCACCGGACCGGCCGTCGCTCCGGGCGACCGCGTCTTCATCGCCTCCGAGCTGCGGGTACCGCATCTGCTGGGGTCCGTTCCACGCCAGGGCAGGGCGCGGTTCGCCGATGCCGCGCTGGGGGACCTGCGCGGCCAGCCGGACTGGCCGACGCTGCGGGAGACGCTGGTCGGCTGGGCGGAGGGCGGTTTCCACCTGGTGCGGGCCGCGGAGCGGCTGCACATCCACCGGAACACGCTCCTGTACCGGCTGGAGAAGATCGGAAAGCTGTCGGGGAAGCAGGTGCGGGAGCCGGCCCAGGCCATCGAGATGTATCTCGCCTGCCTGACCGACATCCTCCAGGGGCAAGCCTGACCTGAGAAGCCCTTGGAGTTGTCCGTGCGCACCCACCGTCTGTTCCCCTGCTCGCCGCCGCCCTGGCCGCGACCGCCCTCACCGGCTGCGGCCCCGCACGGTCCGCGGACTCGGCGTCGGCGTCCGAGCGCCTGCCGGGCGCCCGGCAGGCGGACGGCGCCTGCCACCACCCGCGCCGACAACGCCGGACTGGTCCCGGACTATCCGCGCGACGCGCTGTCGAAGAAGCTCGACGCGGTACGCGCCGGACACACCGTCACAGTCGACGACGACCCCTGGTACCTCAACGCCGGACCGACCGCCGCGCGTGTCGTCCTGCACGACATCACCGAGCACCTGGGCGGCTGAAGCGGACCCGGACGTTCGCGACGGTTATGGGGAAGGCATATCCCACCGTCACGCCCCGTATGCGATCGGGACAATCCGTCACCATAATGCCCTCCGCAGGCAATAGTCTCGGCGTAGAGGCCGCGGCGGAGGAGGTAGCCCATGGGGACGGGCGATCGCGAACAGGCACAGGCACGGGCGCGGCAGGAAGCCGACCGGCTCACCGCGCAGGGCATCCATGGCATCGCGCTGACCTGGGTGGACAACGCGGGGCTCACCCGGGTGAAGTCCGTGCCCACCGGGCGGCTCGCGCACACCGCCCGGCGTGGCGTCGGCATGTCGCCCGTCTTCGACGTGTACCTCGTGGACGACTCCATGACGACGAGCCCTCATATCGGCGGGCCCGACGGCGATCTGCGGCTCTTCCCCGATCTCGGCCGGCTCACCGTGCTGGCCGCCCAGCCCGGCTGGGCGTGGGCACCGGCCGACCGCTACGCCCAGTCCGGCCTGGAACACCCCACCTGTCAGCGGCTGTTCGCCCGCCGGATGACCGAGCGGGCGCAGGGGCGGGGGCTCGCGCTGCGCATGGGGTTCGAGACGGAGTGGATCGTCACCACGGGCGGCACCGGCGGCAACGGCGCGCCGCGCCCCGCCCGCGACACGCCCGGCCCTGGGCCGTACGGCGCCGATTCGGGACCGCACTACGCCGGTGCGGGCCCGGCCTACGGCATGGCGCGCCTGGTCGACCTCTCCGGCTATCTCGCCGATGTGCTCGACACGCTGCACACCCAGGGCGTGGAGGTGCTGCAACTGCATCCGGAGTACGCGGCCGGGCAGTTCGAGGTGTCCGTGGCGCCCGCGGACCCGGTGGGCGCCGCCGATCTCGCCGTCCTCGTCCGCGAAACGATCCGCGGGGTGTCGGCACGGCACGGGCTGACCCCGCTGTTCGGCCCGGTGGCCGAGGCGGGCACGGTCGGCAACGGCGGCCATCTGCACCTGAGTCTGTGGCAGGGCGACCGCGATCTGTGCCGGGACGGGGACGGCCCGCACGGCATGACGGCGACCAGCGAGGCGTTCCTCGCCGGAGTGCTGCGCGCCCTGCCCGCCCTGCTCGCCGTCGGCGCCCCCTCCCCGGCGAGCTATCTGCGGCTCGAACCCTCCCGCTGGGCGGGGGCGTACCAGTGCTGGGGGCTGGAGAACCGCGAGGCCGCGCTGCGCTTCATCACCGGCGCCCCGGACGACCCGGGCGCGGCCAACGCCGAGATCAAGTGCTTCGACCCGGCCGCCAACCCCTACCTGGTCACGGGGGCGGTCATCGCCGCCGGGCTCGCCGGGCTCGACGCCGGGCTCACGCTGCCCCCACCGGTGGCCGGCGACCCGGCGCGGACGGGCCGGGAGCGGCGGCTGCCGACCTCGCTGCCCGCCGCGCTGGAGCACTTCGAGGACTCGGCCGTGCTGCGCGAGGCGATGGGCGATCCGCTCTTCGAGTCCATCGCCGCGGTACGCCGCGCCGAGGCGGCGCTGTTCGAGAAGGCCACCCCGCAGGAGATCGCGGCCGCGACCCGGGGACGGTACTGAACGATGCATTCCGCCGAGGGGACGGCGCCGACCGGGCTGTCCCTGCCGCCGCTGGTGGACCACCACTGTCATGGGGTGGCCCGCCGCGAACTGGACCCCGCCGCGTTCGAGGCGTTCCTGAGCGAGTCCGACGCGCCCGCCGCGCTCGGCACCACGTTCTTCGACAGCCAGCTGGGCTTCGCGCTGCGCCGCTGGTGCCCGCCGCTGCTCGATCTGGAACCGCACTGCCCGCCCGCCCGCTATCTCGCCCGGCGGCGGGAGCTGGGGGCGCGGGAGGTCAACCGGCGGCTGCTGAGCGCCGCCGGGATCACCGAGTTCCTCGTCGACACCGGCCTCCCGGGCGACCTCACCACCCCGGACGAGCTGGCCGCGGCGGCCGGCGGCACCGCGCACGAGATCGTCCGGCTGGAACACCTCGCGGAGCGGACCGCCGACACCTCGCGCAGCGCCGACGACTTCCTGGCCGGGCTCGCCGACGGGATCCGGGAGGCCGCCCGTACCGCCGCGGGCTTCAAATCGGTGGCCGCCTACCGCTACGGCCTCCACTTCGAGCCCGACCCGCCGGCCCCCGCCGCCGTGCACACCGCGGCCGAGCGCTGGCTCGCCCACCGGGCCGAGGGCGGCGCGCCCGCGGCCCGGGTGACCGACCCCGTGCTGCTGCGCCATCTGCTGTGGTCCGCGGCCCACACCGGGCTGCCGCTCCAGCTGCACACCGGCTTCGGCGATCCGGATCTGCGGCTGGACCGCTGCGATCCGCTCGCGCTCACCGACTTCATCCGCGCCGTACGCCCCACCGGCTGCTCGCTGATCCTGCTGCACGGCTATCCGTACCACCGCGGCGCGGCCTACCTCGCCGCCGTCTTCCCGCACGTCTACGCCGACGTCGGCCTGACCCTGACCCACACCGGGGCGCGGGCCGGGGCGGTGCTCGCCGAGATGCTGGAGCTGGCCCCCTTCGGCAAGGTGCTCTTCTCCACCGACGCCTACGGACTGCCCGAGCTGTACGTGGTGGGCGCGCGGCTGTTCCGGGAGTCGCTGACCGGGCTGCTGGACCAGTGGGTGCGCGAGGGCGCGTGGTCGAGCGGCGACGCCGGGCGGGTTGCGGCGCTCCTCGGCGCGGACAACGCGCGCCGAGTGTACGGGCTCGGCAGCACAATCACCCGTGACCATTAGCCTTGACCGCAGAATCACCGGTTTGCGGGGCGCTGGGCGACGGTTTTCGCCACGATGGTGGGATGGACGAAGAGCAATTCGTGGAGCGCGCCCGGCAGTTCGCGCTCCATCTGGCCGAGCTTCAGTCGCGCCTCGACCCCGCGTCGTACGATCTGCTGCTGCGCATCCTGCACGGCATCAACGACGCCATCGTGGGCCGGTCCGCGGGCGGCCCCACCGGTATCGACGTACCGTTCACCGCGCTCGACCGGGACCTGTTCACCCCCGCTCTCGGGCGGGAGCTGGCCGAACTGACCAGTCTGCTGGGGCCGCACGGGCTCCAGTTGGTGGTCGAATTCGGCAGTCGGCAGGAGCGCGACCGGCGCGAGGTCGAGGCGATAGCCCGGGTCAGCGGCATGGATCCCGGCGGCGCCTGACCGTTTACCGGCGGGTACGGTTCGGCGTGGGACGGCGACGGTACGTGCCGTCGCCCCCGCCATGTCAGCGTCGCCGGAGGAGAACGCATGCGGATCAGCGGCACCACCGTCCTGCTCACCGGAGCGACCGGGGGCATCGGGCAGACCCTCGCCCGGGCTCTCGCCGCCAAGGGTGCCAAGCTGCTGCTCACCGGGCGCCGCGAGGAGGTGCTGCGGCCGCTGGCCGAGCGGCTCGGCGCCCGTCCGCTCGTGGCCGACCTGGCCGACCGGTCCGATGTGGAGCGCCTCGTCGAGGAGGCGGAGGCGGCGGACACCCGCATCCTCATCGCCAACGCCGCGCTGCCCTCCAGCGGCGACGTCCTCGGCTACGACACCGACCACCTCGACCGCGCCCTCGACGTCAATCTCCGCGCCCCGCTGCTGCTGTCCCGGCTGATGGCACCGCGGATGGTCGCCGCGGGCTCCGGGCAGCTGGTGATGATCGGCTCACTGTCGGGCCGTACCGCCTCCCCCGGCGCCGCGCTCTACAACGCGGCCAAGTTCGGGCTGCGCGGGTTCGCGCTCGGGCTGCGGCAGGACCTGCACGGCACGGGCGTCGGGGTCACGCTGGTGCAGCCCGGGTTCGTCGGTGACGCCGGGATGTTCGCCGACTCCGGCGCCTCCACGCCTCCCGGGGTGCGTACGATCACCACCCGCCGGGTGGCGGCCGCCACCGTCCGCGCGATCGAACGGAACCGGGGAGAGGTGAACGTGGCCCCGCTGGAGCTGCGCTTCGGCAGCGCCCTCGGCGGCCTCTTCCCCACCCTCGCCGAGCGCGCCCAGCGCCAGGCGGGCGCCGGGCGGACGTCGCGGCAACTCGCCGACGGGCAGCGCGACAAGCGCTGAGGACGGCGTGGTGTAGGTTCGGGCGACCCCACCGGGTGTTCGAGCGAGGGAGCGGGTTCATGCGTGCTGTGGTGTTCGACGACTTCGGGCGCAGGCCCGAGGTACGGACCGTCGACGATCCCACCCCCTCCCGGCGCGGCGCGGTGATCCGCGTCGAGGCCACCGGGCTGTGCCGCAGCGACTGGCACGGCTGGATGGGCCACGACCCGGACATCCGGCTGCCGCACGTCCCCGGCCACGAACTCGCGGGCACGATCGAGGCGGTCGGGTCCGACGTCCTGAACTGGCGCCCCGGTCGGCGGGTCACCGTGCCCTTCGTCTGCGCCTGCGGACGCTGCGCCGCGTGCGCGGACGGCGCCCAGCAGGTGTGCGAGCGGCAGACGCAGCCGGGCTTCACCCACTGGGGGTCGTTCGCCGAGTACGTCGCGGTCGAGAACGCCGACATCAACCTCGTCGGCATACGGAACGAACTGCCCTTCACCACCGCCGCCTCGCTCGGCTGCCGCTTCGCCACCGCGTTCCGCGCGGTGGTGACCCAGGGGCGGGTCGCCCCGGGCGAATGGGTCGCCGTGCACGGATGCGGCGGAGTCGGGCTGTCCGCCGTCATGATCGCTGCGGCCTGCGGGGCGCGGGTCGTCGCGGTCGACATCTCCGCCCGGGCGCTCGCCCTGGCCTCCCGTTTCGGCGCGGCGGTCTGCGTGGACGCGTCCTCCACCCTGGGCTCGGTGGCCGAGGCCGTCGCGGACGCGACGGGCGGCGGCGCCCATGTCTCCGTGGACGCGCTGGGCTCGCCCCGTACCTGCGCGGCCTCCGTGGGCAGCCTGCGCCGCCACGGCCGCCATGTCCAGATCGGCCTGATGCCGCCCGCCGCCGGAAACCCGATGCTCCCGATGGACCGGGTCATCGCCCTCGAACTCCAGCTGCTGGGCAGCCACGGCATGGCCGCCCATGCGTACGGGCCGATGATGGAGATGGTCGACGCCGGGACGCTGCGGCCGGACCTGCTGGTCACCGACGTCATAGGGCTGGACGCCGTCCCCGAGGCCCTGTCCGCGCTGCCGTCGGCGGCGAGGGGCGGAGTGACGGTGATAGAGCCCCACCGCGACGCGTCGTCCGCCCCCTGACGGACGGCGAACTCAGGCGGATCACTTGGCCGTTGACCCTGCGGCAGGTTCGCCGGGCGTCGCCCGGGCCGCGGCGCGCGGGGCGGGTCCGCGGCCCCCCGGGGTGGGGATGGTGATGTCGCGCATCGCGAGGACCGCCGCGAGGGCGAGGACTCCCGCGACGGCCCCGCCCCAGGCGACCGTGGAGCCGATCGTCGTGGCGCTCCCGGTGGCCGTGCCGTAAGCGCCCATCAGGGACTGCGCGCAGGCCAGCCCGAAGGTGCCGCCGATCTGCTTGGCGAGGGCCGAGCCCGCGGTGGCCGTGCCCATGTCGGCGGCGGGTACGGCGTTCTGGGTCGCGAGGGTGATGCCGCCCATGGCGGGCCCCGTACCGAGCCCGGCGATCAGCAGCCACCCGCAGATCAGCGCCGTCGGCGTCGCCGCGCCCAGGGCGAAGAACGCGCCGGTACCTGCGGTGAGCAGCCCGGCGCCGGTCAGGAGCGCCGGTTTGGGGTGGCCGCTGCGCAGAATGGCGGCGGCGGTGAGCCGGTTGCTCAGCGCCATGCCGGTCATCAGGGGCAGGAGCAGCAGACCGGAGGTGGTCGCGGAGTGGCCCCGTACGTGCTGGAAGTAGAGCGGTAGCAGGATTCCGACCGGCATCGCGGCGGCTTGGAAGAAGAACCCGCCGGTCAGCAGGGCGCTATAGGTGCGGTGCCGGAAGAGCCGGAGCGGCAGCACGGGGACGGACGCGCGGCGCTCGACGGCAACGAGCAGGGCGAGCAGGACCAGACCGCCGAGCAGACACCCCGCGACGGTGGGATCCGTCCAGGGCGGGACGTGTCCGCCCGCCGGGGTGCCCTTCAGGCTGAGACCGGTCAGGGTCAGTGAGAGACCGGCCGTGAGGAGGAGCACCCCCGCGATGTCGAGCCGTCCGGACGGCGCCACGGCGGGGCGTCGGTCCGGCAGGGCCAGGACGAGGACGGCCGCGGCGGCCAGGCCGATGGGGAGGTTGAGCCAGAATGCCCAGCGCCAGCCCGCGTGGTCGGCCAGCAGACCGCCGACGAGCGGGCCGCCGACCAGGCCGAGCACCAGCATCGTGCCCATCGCCGTCTGCATGCGGATCAAACCCTCCGTGCGGGAGGGCGGGTTGAGGTCACGGATCAGGGCCATGCCGAGGGTGAGCAGGGCCCCGGCGCCCAGCCCCTGCCCGGCGCGGCAGACGATCAGCGCTTCCATCGAACCGGCCAGGCTGCACGCGAGCGAGCCCGCCAGGAACAGGGCGAGCCCGCCCAGCAGCAGCCGGCGGCGACCGTACAGGTCCGAGAAGCGGCCGTAGACGGGCACGCTGATCGAGGAGGTCAGCAGGTAGGCGGTGACGAGCCAGACGTACCAGCCCTCGCTGCCGCCGATCTGCTCGACGATGCGGGGCAGGGCGGTGCCGACCACAGTGCCGTCGAGCATGGCGAGGAAGGCACACACCAGCAGGGCCAGGGTGATCAGGGTCCGGCGGCGGGACGTGAGGTGCGCATACCCGTCGGATGCGGTCACCGGCCCTCCCCCGGCCCGGTGAGCGCGCCGTGCAGGAAGAGGTCCACCAGTTCGTCGGTGGTCAGCGGGTCGGTCACGCCCGGCCGTCCGGAGAACATGAGCAGCAACTGGAAGGAGTCCGCGAGCCGTTCGGGGGCGAGCCGCAGGCTCTCCCGGTCCGGCTCCAGCAGGGCGGCCAGCGCCGCGCGCGGTGCGGCGAGCCCCGCCTCACGGTCCGGCAGCCCGCCGCCCTCGGCCGACGGACCGGGCGGCCTGCGCTCCAGCCGGCCGGTCGCGGCGAGGGCCCCGACGACGGCGCCGATACGGGTCATGTGACCGCGCATCACCTCGGCCGCCTCGGCGAGCCGGGCCGCGAGCGGCTGGTCCAGGTCGATCGCCTCCAGGTGGGCGACGGCGTCGTCGGGGCGCGTGGCCTCGGCCACGCAGGCGGCGATCAGGGTGTCCTTGTCGGGGAAGACGCGGAAGATCGTGCCCTCCCCGATGCCCGCGGCCCGGGCGATCTTCGCGGTGGTCACGGCGGCGCCGTATTCGACGACCAGGGGAAGCGCCGCGGCGACGATCATCTTGCGGCGCTGATCGGGGTCCATGGCGGGCGCCCGGCGCCGGGGCGGTGTGGGTGAGTTCTCCGTCATGCTGCGAAGAGTACGGAGTGAGTGCTCACTCCGTCAATGAGTGAGCACTCACTCCGCCACACCGGCACCCGGCTCAGAACGCGTTCACGCCGGTGAGTTCGCCGGACAGGTCCCACAGGCGCGAGGCGGCGTCGGGGTCGGTGGCCCAGGGCTTCACCCCGCCGATGAGCATGTCGTCGGTGGTGGCCGGCTCGGCGATGTCGCAGTCCTGGCAGTACGCGCCGCCGTGGGCGTCGAGCAGCGGGGAGGTCGCGGCCCAGACGGCCGTCGCCGCACCCTGCGACGGCGACTTGAAGCCGTCGGCGGGCTCGCCGTCCGGCGTCACCCAGCCAAGGCCGCACCACTCCTCGCGCGGGATGTGGCGCTGCAGCGGGGTGAGGATGCTGCCGGGGTGCACGGCGTAGGCACGCAGGCCACTGTCGGCACCGAGGCGGTCGAGGTGCAGGGCGAAGAGGGCGTTGGCGGTCTTGGACTGGGCATAGGCGAGCCAGCGGTCGTAGCCGGTGCGGAAGTGCGGGTCCTCCCAGCGGATGTCGCTCAGGAAGTGGCCCGACGACGCCACGGCCACCACGCGGGCGCCGGGGGCGAGGGCGGGGCGGAGGCGGCCCACGAGCGCGAAGTGCCCGAGGTGGTTGATGGCGAAGTGGGCTTCCCAGCCCGGGCCGACGCGGGTTTCCGGACACGCCATCACGCCGGCGCCGTTGATGAGGATGTCGAGCGTGCGGCCGGTGGCCAGGAAGCGGTCGGCGAACGCGCGCACACTCTCCAGGTCGCCCAGGTCGAGCGCGCCGACCTCCGTCCCCGGTATGCCCCGCAGCGCTTCCGCGGCGGTGTCGGTCCGCCGGGCCGGGACGATGACCCGCGCCCCGGCGCGGGCCAGGGCGCGGGTGGTTTCCAGGCCGAGCCCGGAGTATCCGCCGGTGACCAGGGCCGTGGTGCCGGACAGGTCGACCCCGGCGAGAACGTCGTCGGCGGTGCTGTGCGCGCCGTAGCCGGAAGGGAGCTTCCGCTGTTTCGTGATCACGCGGAGGACGCTAGAACCTCGACCGCACGCGAGGTCAAGGTACGGTTCCCCGATGAGCAACGGCTTGAGCATCGGCAAGGTCTCCGAGGCGACCGGGATGAGCGTGCACGCGCTGCGGTTCTTCGAGCGCGAGGGGCTGTTCCTGCGGGAGATCCCCCGTTCCGGCGGCGGGCAGCGGATCTACGAACAGGCCGATGTGGACTGGCTCGCGCTGTGTGACCGGCTGCGCGCCTCCGGCATGCCGATCGCGACGATCCGCACGTTCGCCGAGCTGGTCCGCCGCGGTCCGGGCAATGAGCCCGATCGGCTCGCGCTGCTCCGTGAGCACGAGGAGAACATACGGGCCAAGATCGACGAACTCGGCGCCTGCCTGGAGGTCATCCACACCAAGGTGACCGTCTACGAGCGGCACGTCCGCGACGGAACCGCCGCCGGGGTGTGGTCCCCGACGCGGCCGGACGCCTGAGGATCCGGCTTGCCGTAGGCGGCCACCCAGAGGTTCATGGCCACCTCGTTCATGTCCTGCCCTTTGGCGTCCGTGGAGTTGACGCTGTAGACCAGGGTGCGGCAGCCGTCGCGGGTGGAGGCGATGGCCGTGTTGTAGCCCCAGCGGCCGCCGGTCTTCCCCCACACTTCGCGGCCGCCCAGTTTCTTCATCGAGAGGCCGGCGGAGTACGCGGCCGGGGCGCCGCTGCCGAAGTCCGTCACCTTCGGCAGCGTGAACATCTCCCGCAGGAGCGGGCCGCGGACCACCCGGCCCCGGAACAGGGCCTTCGTGAACCGCTCCAGGTCCGCCGTGGTCGAGATGAGGTCCCCGGCCGCCCAGCCGTCCGTCGCGCTCCACACCGAAACGTCGCGCAGGCCGGTCGTGCCGTCGTCCAGCCTCATCGTCTGGTAGCCGTGGTTGTGCCGGCCGCTGATGCGCGGATCCGCCCCCGGGGAGTAGGTGTCGCGCAGCCCGAGCGGTTTCAGGACCCGGCGGGCCAGCTGATGCTCGTACGAGTCGCCCGTGACACGCTCGATCAGCAGACCGGCGATCGTGTAGCCGATGTTCAGATAGTGCTGCTTCGTGCCCGGCGCGAACTCACGCTTCTTCGATGTCGCCGAGCGGACCATGTCCTCGGGGTCATAGGTCCGGAAGCGGTTCGCGTACGCCTCCTCGACCGTGTTCCCGGGGAAATCGGGGGCCGGGATGCCGTGCGTGTGGTTGAGGAGTTCCCGGACGGTGACCTTCCCGTACGAAGCGGGGATCAGCTCCGGCAGGTAGGAGCGGGCGCTGCGGTCCAGGTCCAGTCTGCCCTCGGCGGCCAGTTGCAGGGCGACGGCCGCCGTGAAGACCTTGGTCACCGAACCGGCGCGGAAGCGGGCACCCGGATCGGCCGGCCGGTTGGTGTTCAGGTCGTGCACGCCCGAACTGCCCCGCCAGACGCCCTCGGCGCCGCCGACCCTGACCAGCGCGGCCGTCGCTGTCGCATCCGGCAGCTTCGCTATGGCGGCCTCGAGGGCGGGGACCGTGGGATCGGCGGGCCGCGCCGAGGCCGCGTGGGGCGGGGCGGACGCGAGGGCCGGGAGGGCCGCCGGTCCCGCGGCGACGCCGACGACGAGCGCGGCGGCCAGCAGCGTGCGGGTGGTGCTCTTCATGGGCAACTCCATGGGTGCGAGCCGTTGTTCTCGATGGCCCCATCCTGCTGACCAGCGGCCTTTCGCGGATCACCCGCACAGGCGGGTTTCGCCGGGCCGATTCCTCACCGGCGCGGGGGAGGTTCCGGGCCGGGGCGCTCCCCCGGGCGGGGGATCTCCGGCCGTGACGAGGCCCGTCTCGTACGCGCAGATCACCGCCTGGATCCGGTCCCGCAGCCCCAGCTTGGCGAGCACATGGCCGACATGCGTTTTGACCGTGTGGTCGCTGACGACCATCTCCGCCGCGATCTCGGCGTTCGACAGGCCCCGCGCGAGCAGCAGCAGCGTCTCCCGCTCCCGCCCGGTCAACACGTCCAGGCGGGCATCGGGCCGCCGCCGGGCGGCCGGGCGGGTGTACTGCTCCACCAGGCGCCTGGCCACGGACGGCGCGAGCAGCGAGTCGCCCCGCGCCACCACCCGTACCGCGTGCACCAGATCGTCCCGGCGTACGTCCTTCAGCAGGAAGCCGCTCGCGCCCGCGTGCAGCGCCTCGTACACGTACTCGTCCGAGTCGAAGGTCGTCAGCATCACCGTCCGGCAGGCGCCGGCCGCGCTGATCTCGCGGCATGCCTCGATGCCGTCCATGCCCGGCATCCGGATGTCGAGCAGCGCCACTTCGGGCGTGTGCCGCCGCACGGCCCAGGCCGCCTCGGATCCGTCGCCCGCCTCCGCGACCACCTCGATGTCCGGCTGGGCGTCCAGGATCATCGAGAAGCCGCTGCGCACCAGCTCCTGGTCGTCGGCCACCACCACCCGGATCGTCACCGCGCCACCTCCGCCGCGGACGGTACGGGGAGGCGTACCCACACCTCGAAGCCCCGGCCGTCCGGTCCCGGCCCGGTGACCGCCGTACCGCCGTGGGCCGCCGCCCGCTCGCGGATCCCGACGAGACCGTGGCCGGTCCGGGGACCGGGCCGTGGGCCGCGTCCGTCGTCCGTCACCCGTATGTCCACATCCCGCTCCGTGTACGTGAGTTGTACGGAGACGGTGCGGGCGGCCGCGTGCTTGACCGTGTTCGTCAGCGCCTCCTGGACGATGCGGAAGACCGTCGCCCCGGTCGCGTCCGTCAGCGGCCACGCGGACCCCGCCGTTCCGTAGACGACATCGAGGCCACCGGCCCGCACCCGGTCGAGGAGGTCGGGCAGACCGGCCAGGCCCGGTTGCGGTGCGCGCGGGGCGCCGCCCGGCTCCTCTTCCTCGCGCAGCACCCCCAGCATGCGCCGCAGCTGCGCCATGGCGTCCCGGCCCGTCTCGGAGATCGCGTCAAAGGCCGCCTCCGCCCGCTCCGGTGCCGTACGCACCGCCACCGGGCCCGCCTCGGCCTGCACGATCATCAGGCTCACCGCGTGGGAGAGGATGTCGTGCATCTCCCGTGCGATCCGGGCCCGTTCCCGCGCGGCGGCCTGTTCGGCCTCGACCCGGTTGGCCCGCTGCCGGGCGGCGGTCAGCCGCCCGAAGGCGTAGGCCGCCGCGAACACGAAGAAGGAGAAGGTGAGTTCGCGTGCCGTCCGGGTGTTGAGCCAGACCGACATCGGCACGGCCACCAGCACCAGGACTCCGGTGGTCAACCGCTTCCACGGCGGTGAAAGGACGGCGATGGTGTAGACGATGACGAGCCCGGTGTACGGCAGCGGCTGCCCGGGCCCTTCCAGCGCCGGCTTGTACAGCGCGCTGGTCGCCAGGATCGCGAACAGGGCGGCGAGGGGAGCCTTCCGGCGCCAGATCAGGGGGATCACGGTGAGCGTGGTCAGCCCGTAGGCGGGCCAGGTCGCCGGTGCGACATCGGCCGGGCGCGGCACCACGAACGGCATCGTCATCGCCGCCTGCACCAGGAACGCGACCCCGATGTCGACGGCCGGCGGATGGGCCGCCGACAACGCCCTGCCCCGCGCCCACCACCCCCGTAAGTGCTCCCGTAATCGCTCCCGTATGTCCATCACGGCCTGAGTGCCCTTTCGCGGTTTCGGCGGCGAGCGGCGCCGCCGCGTCAGATTACCCGTGGAGGTTGCGCAGCGGGGAGGGCGAACGATCTACGCTTCATGGGCGCCACCCGCACCCTCGTCAAAAGGCAGGAGCCACCACCGTGATCACCGAGATCGCCCAGATCGAGATCCTCCCCGGCCAGGAGGAGGAGTTCGAGCAGTCCGTGGCCGAGGCACGGCCACTCTTCCTCGCGGCCGACGGCTGCCGCGGAATCGATCTGCACCGCAGCGTCGAACACCCCACGCGCTACCGGCTCATCGTCCAGTGGGAAACGCTGGAGCACCACACCGTCACCTTCCGCGGCTCCGAGAGCTTCGCCCGGTGGCGGGCCCTCGCCGGACCCCACTTCGCCACTCCGCCGCAGGTCGAGCACGTGTACTCCGTGCTCGCCCCGTAACGCGACGAGCAGCCGGGCCCGGGCCGGATCGCACCGGGCTACGGCACGCGCACGGCCCCCCGCACCACCCGCACCGGTCCCCCGCCGCCGGATCGGCCGCGATCGCGGGGACGTTGGCCGTGGTCAGCTCGGGGGCGTGTCCCGGCTCACAAGGCCATCGCCGGTCTCTTCCGCAATCTGCTGGCTCATCCGGAGCAACTGGCGGCCGTGCGCGAGGACCGTACCCTCATCCCGGCGGCCTTCGCCGAGACGCTGCGCTTCACGCCTCCGGTGCACATGATCTTCCGTCAGCCGTCTGAGGACGTGGAGGTGAGCGGTGGCACGATTCCGGCGGGTGCCACCGTCACCTGCCTGATCGGAGCGGCCAACCGGGACGGGAGCCGTTACGCCGATCCCGACGCGTTCAACATCTTCCGTGAGGATCTGACGGCCGGCAGTGCTTTCTCGGCCGCCGCGGACCATCTGGCGTTCGCACTCGGGCGGCACTTCTGCGCGGGGGCGCTCCTGGCGAAGACCGAGATCGAGGTGGGCGTCAACCACCTGCTGGACGCCTTCCCGACGATGGCCTTCACCGATGGTGAGGTCCCCACCGAGACAGGAGTGTTCACCCGGGGCCCCGGCTCGCTGCGGGTGCGCTTCTGAAGCGCTCCGCGGAAAGTGGCGCGGGGTGCGCCCGTTCAGCCGCGGCTGCGTCGTGACTGGCCGGTCCGCCGGACACCCCGCAGTGGTGCCGTGTCAGATGGGGCCGCAGGGCCGACGCCCTGCGGCCCTCGCATGTTCACGCGAGGACACCGCGCAGACGCGGTAACGCGACAGGGCCACGTACACCGCGACGGCAGTGCGCCGAGGGACGCGGGGGATGGCCATCGGAGCCCTCCTTGGGTGGGGGCGCGCCGCCGAGAACCAGCCATCGCAAGGCAGCTCAAGGCACGCGGTCCGGATGCGAACAGAAACCATCCGAGCACGTACGAACTCTCTGCGCAAGGCTTCATGTCAGCCGCAATCATCTTTCGTTCATCTTCGTGAATCCGGGAAAGGCGGCCGACGCCTGGGGAAAATGCAAGGTCAGCGGGGATGCTCTGGCCGTCGCGGCCACCCCGGGGGAGGAACTGTTTACAAAAAAGTTCGACCGGCCCCCTTGCCAGACCCAGGTCGTACGCGTTCGGATTAATTCCGTCGACGGCGCCCGTGAGACTCGCGTCTCCCCATGAGGCCACCTGACCGCATGGCTGGATCTCTACCTCTACGCATGCCCAGATTGTGCGATCGCCGTCTGCCACCTTTCCCTTCCCCAGGAGCGAGACATGCTCGACCTCACCTCCGTTGACCTGCTCGACGCGTTCACCCAGGAGCTGAAGCTGTGCAAGCTCAAGCCCGATGAGCACGTCGTCGTCCTGTCCGAGCCCACCAGCCGCGGCGACTACGTGGCGGCCGCCTTCGGCGCGGCCAAGGCCTGCGGCGCGCATGTCATCGCCGCCACGGTCCCCGGCGGCAACCCGTCGCCCTCGGACAGCACCCGCACCGGTGCCGGACCCGGCCTGAGCGCGGTGCTCGGCGACAGCGCCGCGCAGGATCTCCTCAAGGCCGCCGACCTCGTCGTGGACCTCACGCGGGAGGGCTTCATCCACGCCCCGCTCCAGCAGGAGATCATGCGGACGGGCACCCGCATCCTCTTCGTGTGCGACGCCCCCGACGTACTCATCCGCAACCTGCCCAAGCCGGAGGACAAGGCGGAGGTGCTCAAGGGTGTCAACCTGCTGAAGAGCGCTTCCGTCATGCGAGTGACCTCCGAGGCCGGCACCGACCTGACCGTCGAACTGCCGGGCTCGAAGCCGGAGTTCCAGGTGGGTTTCGCCGACGACCCGGGCCGCTGGGACCACTGGCCGAGCACCATGGTCCTGTGCTGGCCGCGGTTCTCCGAGGGCCGGATCGTGCTCTCCGAGGGCGACATCCTGCTGCCGTTCAAGGAGTACGTACGCCAGCCGGTGACGCTGGAGATCGCGGGCGGGAACATCGAGAAGGTGTCCGGTGGCGCCGAGGCCCATCTGCTGAACACCTTCTTCGATGACGCGAACGACGAGTGGGGACGCAGCCTGTCCCATATGGGCTGGGGCCTGATGCGCACCGCCGACTGGTTCGCCACCGCCCTGTACGGCAAGGAAGAGCTGATGGGCATGGACGCGCGGGCGTTCGCCGGAAACTTCCTGTGGTCCACCGGACCCCACCCCGTACTCGAGCGCGAATCGTATGCGCACGTCGACATCGCCATGCGCGGCTGCACCGTCTCCGTCGACGACCAGGAGGTCGTCACCGCGGGCCGGCTCGTCGACTGCTGATCCCGCCGCCGCACCGCGTCTGGAGAGAACATGGCATCCACCCAATCCCTCGACGTTGTCATCGTCGGCGGCGGGCTCGGCGGAATGACCGCCGCGCTGTCGCTGCGGCAGCGCGGCCATCAGGTGACCGTACTGGAGCAGGCACCGCGGTTCGGCGAGATCGGCGCGGGTATCCAGACAGCGCCCAACGCCAGCCGGGTCCTGCTCGGGCTGGGGCTGCGCAGGCAATTGGAGGCCATCCACACCGAGCCCCAGGACCAGGTGCGGCGCCGGTGGAAGGACGGCAGCATCATCGGACTGACCCAGCTCGGTGACTACGTCAAGCGGCACTACAACGCGCCGTACTGGCACTACCACCGGGCCGATCTGCACGGTGTCCTCACCGATGCCTGCGTCGACCCGACCGGCCCCGGCCCGGTGGTCGCGCTGCACACCTCGAGCCGGGTCGGCGAACTGGACCGGAGCGACCCCCGCCGCCCTGCGGCCGTGACCGAGGACGGACGGCGCTTCGAAGCCGATGTGCTGATCGGCGCCGACGGCATCCGTTCCCGGGTCCGCGACCTCATGGGCCTCCCGGACACCCTGCTGTTCTCCGGCGAGATGGCCTTCCGGGTCCTCATCCCCGGCGACCTCATCGCCGCCGACCCGGCCACGCGCTTTTTGATGGACCGCTTCCAGAGCACCATCTGGTACGGCCCCGACCGGCACCTGGTCCACTACATGATCCGCGGCGGCGAGTACCTCAACGTCGTCGGCTGCGTCCCCTGCACGGACGAGGTCGCCGAGAAATGGACCGGCTCGGCCACCGCGGAAGACCTGGTGAACGCCTACCAGGGCTGGGACGACCGGGCAGCGGCGATGCTGTCCAAGGCCAAGGAGGACGTGCTCTCCTTCGCCCTCTACCACCGTCGGCGCGACCCGGTCTGGATGGACGGCCGGGTGGCCCTCCTGGGCGACGCATGCCACGCCATGCTGCCCTACCAGGCCCAGGGTGCCTCCCAGGCCATGGAGGACGCCGCCGTACTGGCCGAGGAACTGGGCCCGATAACCGCCGACGGCGTCGAGGGCGCACTGCGGCGCTACGTGGACCGGCGAGCCAAGCACGCCGGCATGGTGCAGGACGCCTCACTGCAGAACAAGACCTTCTACCACTATCCCGACGGCCCGCAGCAGGAGGCCAGGGACGCCCTGCTGCGGCGCGGCTTCGACGGAGAATCCGACGTCTCCTACCACTGGTTGTGGAGCGGCAGCCCACTCGACGACCCGGACCTGGGCGCCTTCGACTACCGCTTCGCCCGCTGACCGGACTCTCCCCCTCCCCTCCCGCTCATCGCTCGCCCCCTTCGGGGCTGCTTCCCTCTCATCCACCTCGGTGTCGCCCCGCGCGGGCACATCCCCGAACACCCCGTGGAGCGACAGTGAAAACCGGCGACCAGATCGTCCAGGACCTCCCATGGAGATGGGGGGTCCAGGGCAGAATCTTCATCATCGGCGGCCTCGGCTACCTCTTCGACGCCTATGACATCGCCCTCAACGGCTTCCTGATGCCGCTGTTGGGCGACCACTTCCACCTCTCCCTCTCCCAGCGAGGTCTGGTGGCCACCGCCAATCTGGTCGGCATGGCCGTGGGCGCGGTGGCCTGGGGCGCGATCGCCGACCGCATCGGACGCAAGAAGGCCTTCAGCGTCACCCTGCTGGTCTTCGCGCTGTTCTCGGTCGCCGGTGCCCTGGCCCCGAACTATGGGATCTTCCTCGCCCTGCGCTTCATCGCGGGT
The DNA here is from genome assembly GCF_044332925.1 of Streptomyces sp. NPDC021212. Lineage (NCBI taxonomy): Bacteria > Bacillati > Actinomycetota > Actinomycetes > Kitasatosporales > Streptomycetaceae > Streptomyces > Streptomyces sp. NPDC021212. Next base: position 312,272 of record NZ_JBIRPZ010000006.1, on the reverse strand, counting down.
GTCGGACTGGGCGGCTGTATTCCCGTCGACTACGCCCTGGTGGCGGAGTTCTCTCCGACGAAGTACCGCGGACGCGTACTGACCGCATTGGACGCCTGGTGGCCGATCGGCGTGACCCTGTGCGGTCTGGTCTCGACGGCCATGCTGTCGCTGGAAGGCAACTGGCGGTGGATGCTCAGCGTGATGAGCATTCCGGCGCTGCTGCTGTTCTGGGTGCGAAGGGGTGTGCCGGAGTCGCCCGTCTACCTCAGCAAGAAGGGCAGGGAAGCCGAGGCGCGGTCCGTCATCGACGATCTGGTCGCCCGCACGGGTGCGCCTGTCGAGCCGTACGTCATTCCCGCCCCGGTGGACGAGGCCGGGGAGAACGGCCCCCGCGCCGCGCTCGAACAGCTTCGTGGGGTCTGGAAGTTCAGCCCGCGCATCACCTCCGCCGCCTGGTTGCTGTTCGCCACCGTCATGCTGGTGTACTACGCGGCGCTGAGCTGGCTGCCGTCCATTCTCAAGGAGGAGGGCCTCGGCGACACGGCCGCCTTCATGAGCACCACGCTGATGAGCGCGGTCGGCATCCTCGGCGTCCTGATCTCCACGGTGCTGGTGGACACGGTCGGCCGGAAGTGGCTCATAGGGGTCTCGGCCCCGATCGCCTCGCTCGCACTGGTGGTGTTCGCGCTGGTGATGCGCATGCCCACGGGTTCCATCGTGGCCATCGCCGTCTTCGGCTTCCTGATGCAGCTGACCATCCCCGCCATGTACGCCTACGTCTCCGAGCTGTACCCGACAACGCTGCGAGCCAGTGGCTTCGGCTGGGCGTCCTCGTTCAGCCGGGCGCTCACCGGCTTCGCGCCGATGCTGTTCGGCTCGGTGATGTGGCCGCTGCTGGGGCTGCCGCTGACGTTCGGGGTACTGGCCGTGGCCGTCCTGGGGGCCGTCATCTGGACGGCATTCGCGGCGCCCGAGACAAAGGGACGCGACCTCGACGAGGACGACCCGACCGCGGTGCCCGCCCATGCGTCCCCGGAGCCGCCCGTCGGCCAGACGGTGCGCTGAGGGATCCCCGCCCCGACCGGGCTGCCCGGGTCGGCCTTCGAAACAACAGGAGAAACATGAAGCCCGCTCCCTTCCAGTACCACCGGGCGCGCGATGTCGAGGGCGCCACGGCACTCCTGGCCGAACTGTCCGACGAGGCCAAGGTCATCGCCGGCGGCCAGAGCCTGGTCGCGATGATGAACTTCCGGCTGGCCCGCCCGGGGCATCTGGTCGACATCGCCGGTCTGCGCGAACTCGACCATCTCGGAGTCGAGGCCGACGGCGGGCTGCGCATCGGGGCGCTCACCACCCATCACACGGTGGAGACCGCGCCCGCGGACCGGCTCGGGGCGGGTTTCGAGGTCATCCGCGAGGCCATGCGGTGGATCGGCCATTTGCCGATCCGGACCCGCGGCACCGTGGGCGGCAGTATCGCGCACGCCGACTCGACCGCCGAGTGGTGTCTGCTGGCCGTACTGCTCGACGCCGAGTTCATCGCCCACGGCCCGCGCGGGCGGCGGCGCATCCCGGCCGGTGAGTTCTTCTTCGGTTACTACACCACCGCCCTGGACCCCGACGAGATCCTCGTGGAGATCGTCTTCCCCAGCCCCGCGCCGCACGCGGCGCTCACCGAGTTCGCCGAGCGTCGCGGGGACTTCGCCATCGTCTCCGCCGCGGTCGATCTGGCCACCGAGGGCGAGGACGTCCTCGGCGGCCGGGTCGCTCTGGGCGGTGTCGCCGCGATGCCGGTACGGGTGCCCGAGGCGGAGGCCGTGCTGGCGGTCGGCGGCTCGTTCCGGGACTGCGCGGAGGCGGCGGCCTCCGCCGTGGATCCGCCGAGTGACGGACACGGCAGCGGCGACTACCGCAAGCACCTCATCCGCAATCTGATCGAGCGAGCCTGTGAGGAGGCGATGTCACGATGACCTCCGCCAAGAACGACCGGCTGGTCGGCAGGTCGGTGGCGCGCCGCGAGGACCCCCGGCTGCTGACCGGACGTGGCCGTTTCGTCGATGACATCGAACTGCCCGGCATGCTGCACGCGCAGTTCGTCCGCAGCACGGTCGCTCACGGGACGATCACCGAGATCGATCTGACGCGGGTGCGTCAGGTCCCGGGTGTCGTCGCCGCGTTCACCGCCGCCGACCTGGAGCTGGGGGACATCACCGCCCAGCTCGGCCGCCCGCTCTCGGAGTTCGTGCCGACCGCCATGCCCGTCCTCGCCCGCGACCGGGTCCGCTACGTCGGCGAGCCCGTCGCCGTGGTCGTGGCCCGCGACCCCTACCTCGCCGAGGACGGTCTGGAGGCCGCCAAGGTGACGTACGCGCCCATGCCGCCCATCACCTGCGAGGAACAGGCCCTCGCCCCCGACGCTCCGCGGGTGCATGCGGAGGCCGCCGGGAACACCCTGGTCGACGTCGGCCTGTTCGCCACCGAGGGCATCGACGAGATCTTCGACCAGGCTCCCTGCGTGGTCCACGTCGATATGCGAACCGGCCGCCAGAACGCCCTGCCGCTGGAGACGCGTGGCGCGGTGGCGCAGTGGGACGCCCGGGAGGAGCAGCTCGTCCTGCACACCTGCACCCAGACCCCGCATCAGGTGCGGACCGTGGCCTCCCGCTGCCTGCGGCTGGACGAGCGCGCGGTGCGAGTGATCGTCCCGGACATGGGTGGCGGCTTCGGCCTCAAGTGCGTGGTCGGCCGCGAGGAGATCGCCGCCGCCGCGGCCGCGCTGCGGCTCGGCCGGCCCGTCAAGTGGATCGAGGACCGCAAGGACGCCCTGTCCGCCTCGTTCCTCGCCCGGGAACAGCACTACACCGCACGCGCCGCCTTCGACGCCGACGGCCGGATCCTCGGCCTCGACGCGGACGTGGTGTGCGACATGGGTGCCTACTCCTGCTACCCGTTCACCGCCGGTATCGAGCCGCTGATGGCCTCCGCCGAGATGCCCGGCGTCTACAAGGTCCCCGCCTACCGGGTGCGCGGCCGGGCGATCACCACCAACAAGGCGCCCACCGCCCCCTACCGGGGCGTGAGCCGCCCGAGTTACGTCATGGCCATGGAGCGGCTCATGGAGCGCGCCGCCCGCGAACTGCGTCTGGACCCGGTGGAGATCCGGCGCCGCAACGTCATCACCGACTTCCCGTACACCGGCGTCAACAACATCACCTACGACCCCGGCTCGTATCTGGAATCCCTCGACCTGTGCGAGCGGGCACTGCACGAGGCGGGCTGGTACGACCGGCAGGCCGCGGCCAAGGACGAGGGCCGGCACATCGGGATCGGCTACAGCTGCTTCAGCGAGCGCACCGGCTACGGCTCCGCCGCCTTCGCCCAGCGCAAGATGGAGGTCGTGCCCGGGTTCGACCTCGCCGAGGTCCGCATGGACACCAGCGGCGCGGTCACCGCCACCACCGGCACCATCAGCCACGGCCAGAGCCATGAGACGACCATGGCGCAGATCATCGCCGATACGCTCCACCTCGATCTCCCCAAGGTCAAGCTTCACCAGGGCGACACCGACCGCATCACCTACGGCTGGGGCACCTTCGCCAGCCGCTCGATCGCTGTCGGCGGCAGTGCCGTACGTCTGGCGGCGGGCAAGCTCGGCGACAAACTCCGCGCCATCGCCGCTGCCGAGTGGGGCATCCCCCCGGAGGAGACCGAACTGGACCGGGGCCGGGTCCGCCGACGCGACGACCCGGATGTCGCACTCTCCTACGAGCACCTGGCCGACACCGCCTACCTCAAATCGCATCTGCTGCCCAAGGACATCGACCCGGGCCTCACCGCCACCGCCGTCTTCGACGTCCACAACGACGGCACCTTCTCCAATGCCACCCACGGGGTGGTGGTGGAACTGCACGAGGGCACCGGGCAGGTGGAAATCCTCGCCTACTTCTGCGTCGAGGACTGCGGTGTCGCCGTCAATCCGCAGGTGGTGGAGGGGCAGTGCCGGGGCGGCATCGCACAGGGCATCTCGGGGGCGCTCTTCGAGCAGATCACCTATGACGCCCAGGGCGAGCCGTCGGCCACCAGCTTCATGGACTACAAGGTGCCCACCGCCCATGAGATCCCGGACGTGGTGATCCACCATCTGGAGACCCCCTGCGCCTTCACCGCGACGGGCGCCAAAGGCGCCGGCGAGGGCGGCACCATCGGGGCCCCCGCCGCCGTACTCAACGCCGTCAACGACGCACTGCGGCCCACCGGCGTCGAACTGGACAACACATCCATCACACCGGAGACGGTCCACCGTGCCCTGACCCCCCGCACACCGGAGCAGACACCATGAACGACACCACCGGCCTGGGCGACGACGTCCAGCTCATCGCGCTCGACGTCAACGGCACGTCATACGAGGTGATCACCGCGCCGCGCCGCACCCTGGTGGACGTGCTCCGCCACGATCTGCGGCTGACCGGTACCCACGTCGGCTGCGAGCACGGGGTCTGCGGCGCCTGCACCGTGCTCGTCGACGGGCTCCCGGTCCGGGCCTGTCTGATGTTCGCCGCCCAGGCGGAGGGAACGCGGATCACCACCGTCGAATCCCTCGCCGACTCCGGCACCGGCGAGCTCAGCGATCTCCAGCGGGCCTTCACCGCCCACCACGGCCTGCAGTGCGGCTTCTGCACCCCCGGCTTCCTGATGCTGGCCCAGGGCTTCCTCGCGGAGCGGCCGGAGGCGACCAAGGAGGACATCCGGGAGGTCGTCGCCGCGAACCTGTGCCGGTGCACCGGCTACCAGACCATCGTCGAGGCGATCGACGCCTGCGCGACCGCCCGGCGCTCCCAGCGGGCCATGGGCGCCGAGGAGGACTCATGCAACTGATCAATACCGTTTCCGTCAAAGCCGAGCCCGACGCGGTGTTCGCGCTGCTCGGCGACGTCCGAAGAGTGGCGTCCTGCATGCCCGGTGCCGCTCTTGAAGGCCGTGACGGCGATGCCTGGCGCGGCACGGTCAAGATCAAGGTGGGCCCGATCACGGCCGCCTATGCCGGCACCGTGCGCTTCCTGGAGGTCGACGCCGAAAAGCGGAGGCTACGTGTCCACGCGAGCGGCGCCGACACCCACGGCAGCGGCGACGCCGAGGCCGAGGTCTCCCTGGAGGTCGTCCCGGCTCAGGACGGCGCCCAGCTCAACCTCTCCACCGACCTGGTGATCCGGGGCAAGATCGCCCAGTTCGGCAAGGGAGCCATCGGAGCCGTGTCCGACAGGATTCTCCAGCAGTTCGCCCAGAACCTCGGCAACCTTCTCCTTCGGCAGGAGGGCGCGGAAGCGTCCCCCGCCTCCGGCGCGGCGCCCGCCGCGTCCACTCCCACGGCCGGCGCCCCCGCCGAGGCACCCGGTGAGCTCAACGGAATGGTGCTGATCGCGGGCCCGCTGCTGAAGAAGTACGGTCCGGTCGCGGCCGCGTTCCTGCTCGGGTTCGGTCCGGGCTGGCTGCTGGGGAGGCGCCGATGAGCGGCGGACTGTACGGCGTCGCCACCAACCACACCTACCAGCGGGCCGGCTTCGGTGCCGCGGTGCGGCGCGGCAGCCGTCCGGCGATCGTCGTGGTGGACCTGACCCGGGGGTTCACCGAGGACTCGTACCCTTCCGGTGCCGACCTCTCCGAGGTCGTGGCCGCCACCACGCGCCTGATCGAGGCGGCCCGGCCGGTGGAGGTGCCGGTGATCTTCACCGCGATCGCCTACACCGAGTCCGAGGCGTCCGGTGACGCGATCGCCTGGCTGCGCAAGGCTCCCGGTATGCGCGCCCTGGTCGAGGGCAGCGATGCCGTGGCCATCGACCCGCGGCTGCCCATGCGGCCGGGACACGATCAGCTGGTGGTGAAGAAGGGGGCCTCGGCCTTCTTCGGCACGAGCCTCGCCGCCACCCTGACCAGTCTGGGCCGCGACACCGTCGTGGTGTGCGGCGCCACCACGAGCGGCTGTGTGCGGGCCACCGTGGTCGACGCCGTCCAGTCGGGCTTCCCGGTGCTGGTGCCCCGGGCCTGTGTGGGCGACCGGGCCGAGGGGCCGGCGGACGCGGCGCTCTTCGACATCCAGGCCAAGTACGGCGACATCGTCACCCTTGAGGACGCCGTCGGCTACATCGGCTCCGTTCCCGCCCCGGCGGCTCCTGACGCGGCCCGGCGTTCCCACCGACGAGGAGACAGCACATGACACGGCGTTCGGTCCTGCAAAGCGCGCTCGCCGATCTGGCCGAGGTGCCGGCCACGAGCCGGTGGGCGCGCTCCGGAGAGGTACGGCTACACGCCCTCGACTACGGCGGCGACCTGCCGTCACTGGTCGTCCTGCCCGGAATCACCAGTCCCGCGATCACCTTGGACTTCGTGGCACGAGAGCTGACCGACGTGGTCAGGCCGGTGGTGCTGGACGTACGCGGCCGGGGTCTCTCGGACGAGGGCGAAGGCTACGGGCTGGAGGAGTACGCCGAGGACACCGAAGCCCTCATCTCCCACCTCGGCCTCGACCGTCCGCTGCTTCTCGGTCACTCCATGGGCGCGCGGATCGCGGCGGCCGTCGCGGTGCGTGCCAAGGTGCCCCTGCGCGGCACCGTGCTGGCCGATCCGCCGATGAGCGGTCCGGATCGCGGACCGTACCCCACCGCCCGGGAGGTGTTCCTGCGGCAACTCTCCGAAGCCCGGCGCGGAACGGACGCCGACGAGGTGGCCGCCTCCTGGCCCACCTGGCCGCGGCGTGAACAGGAGCTGCGGGCCCGCTGGCTGTCCAGTTGCGCCGAGGAGGCCATCGTGGCCACCCACCACGGCTTCGAACACGAGGACTTCTTCGACTGGTGGCCCCGGGTGCCCGGACCGGCCCACATGCTCTACGGGGCGGACAGTCCCGTGGTGACGGCGCAAGGGGCGCGGGAGGCCGCCGAGAGCAATCCGCAGGCGCCGCTGCACAAGATCCCCGGCGCCGGTCACATGATCTTCTGGGACGCCCCGGCAATCGCCACCGCGACGCTCCGCGACGCGCTGCGGACCATCCTCTCCCCGACCGCCTGACCGGTGCCCGCTGCCCCGTTTCGGAGGAAACCCCATGGCAGACCATCACATCGGGCTGATCGTGCCCAGCTCCAACCTGACGATGGAGACCGAGCTTCCCCGGATGCTCAACGCACGGGAGTCGATCGCGCCCGACGACCGCTTCGTCTTCCACAGCAGCCGGATGCGGATGAAGCACGTCACCCCGGACGAGCTGCGCGATATGAACGCGCAGACCGAACGGGCCGCCCTCGAACTGGCCGACGCGCGGCCCGACGTCGTCGCCACCGCCTGCCTGGTCGCCATCATGGCGCAGGGACCGGGTCACCACTGTGTGGCGGAGGCCGGCATCACCTCCGCGCTGCGGGCCGAGGGTGCCCGGGCTCCCGTGGTCTCCAGCGCCGGCGCCCTGCTCAGCGGCGTCGAGGCGCTCGGCGCCCGCCGGGTCGCGATCATCACGCCGTACATGAAGGAGCTCACCGCCAAGGTGGCCGGCTACATCGAGGACGCCGGGATCGAGGTGGTCGACGCGCTCAGCCTCGAAGTCCCGGACAACCTGGCGGTGGCCCGTCTGGACCCCGCCGATCTACGTGACCACTGGCGCCGCCTGAACCTGGGCAGGGCCGACGCGCTGGTGCTGTCGGCCTGCGTGCAGATGCCGTCGCTGGCGTCGATCCAGCCCGTCGAGGACGAGGCGGGGCTGCCGGTGCTGTCGGCGGCCACCTCCACCGCGTACCGTATCCTGACGGAGCTCGGGCTGCCGCCCGTCGTGCCCGGCGCCGGGAGCCTGCTCGGCGGCCGACTCCCCCACCCTGCCGGGAGCGGCGCGGCAACGATGGCCGGTCGCAGCGTCGGCGGTACGGGACCGGTCCCGCTCGGTACCGGTCGGTGAGGCAGCGGCCGGGGCCGGCGGGCGCCTCGGCGCCCCGCCTCCGATGTCTCTCGGTGTCAACCGTGCGTGTTTAAGTAGGTTCTATGACTGATCCCACCCCGCCCGCCCAAACCGGGCCGGAGGCTCCCACTGCCCTGACAGCCGCGCCCGGCTATCAAGTGCGCCGTCTCTACCAGGCGTATCTCGCCGCGTGGGCACGGGAGGTGGACCCAGTCCTCACCGGGCCTCAGTTCGCGGTGCTGCAGACCGTGGAAGCCCATCCCGGTCAGGACCAGCGTTCCATGGCCGCCGCCGTCGCCCTGGATACCTCCACCATGGCCGATGTGGCTCGCCGGCTGGAGAACCGGGGTCTGCTCGCGCGGCGAACCGCGGCCGCCGACGGCCGTCGCAAGCTGCTTTACCTGACCGACACGGGCAAAGAGGCCCTTCAGGAGGCGAACCACCGGGCGCGAAGGCTCGACACGATCCTCCTGGACTCCTTCGACGAGGCGGAACGCGAACGGTTTGTCCTCAAGCTGAAGGCGCTCGCCGACCTCTGGGAGGAGCTGGCGGAGGCGGCATAGCCGGACCGTCAGTCCTCGACGGCGCCCTCCAGGACCAGCGTCAGCCGCAGGATGGCCGCCCGCGCCCCGTCCCCGTACGCATCCTCGCCGAGCGCGCGCAGGTCCCAGTTCAGCTCGCCGAGCGGATCGTCCTGGGTGTCGGCCAGATAGTGGGCGAGGGCGCAGTGGTGGAACGGGGCGCCGTCCCGTTCGATCTCCCGCCACAGCGCGGCGAGGCGATTGCGCGCCTCCCCCGGTCGCCGCCCCGGTGCAGCCCCCGGTCTGCTGGGCGACCGTTTTCATCGACGCCCTGTGCGGGCACCTGTCCACCGTCAGCATGGAGACGGTGGACCGGCCGGACCGCTGAGCAGGGCACCGGTGACACCGCGCGCACAGGGCCCTACGGCACGCGCACCGTCCCCCGTTCCACCCGCACCCGGTCCCCCGCCGCAGGATCGGCCGCGATCGCGGGGACGTTGGCCTCGGTCAGCTCGGGGGCGTGGCCCGGTTCGCCGCCCCGTGGCACCGTCCGCACCACCTGGCTGGGCGGCAGCTCCCCGCCCCGGCCGCGCAGCCGCTGCCACATCACGTCCAGCGCCTGCTGGTAGTAGTACCCGAGCGGGACGTACCGGTTGTCCAGCCCCGGCGTCTGCTCGTCGCTGTGGTGCGCGTGCGTGACCTCGACATAGCTGACGGTGGAATTACCTTGCTGGGCAAGGGCGTTGAGCCCCAGATACGGCCGCGAGCTGTGGTTCACGGGCACCCTGGTGTCGTCCCGGCCGTGCACGATGAGCGCGGGCTTTCCGTGCAGATCGCCGCTGCGCCGCGTGGCCTCCAGTCCGGCGGCGAGCCGTGCCGCCCAGCCGTCCCCGGCGGCGCCTCGCGGGGGAAACGCGAGCCGGTACACGCAGCGTTCGCCGCGCAGGTTGTAGTCGTGACGGCCGTCCGTCCCACGGGACTTGCTGTCGGCGACGGGCCCGCCGGGGGCGTTCTCGTCGATCAGCACGCCCGGGGCGGGCGCCCGTCCGAAGCTCGTGCCGAAGGCGGCGGCCAGCTCGGAGCGGCGGTAGGGCGCCGGGGTGCCGGAATCGTCGGTCCGCGCCCATCCGTAACCGCACAGCGCGTCGTCCACGGAGGCGCGGGCGTAGCTCATCGCGTACGAGGCCGGGGTCTGCGGATCGTAGTGGGAGAGCTGCAAGTACCCGGACTGCGGCTGGAATCCGGCGCGTACCAGGGCCCGCGCGGCGAGCCGGGGCAGACCGCCCTCCCCCACCCGTTCCGCGTCGCGGCGCGTGATGAGCCGGGGGTCGTCGCCGACCAGCGCCGCGCACCGGCGGCGGGCGGCGGGGACGTCCAGGGTGGCGTAGCCCGGCGCGGAGGGCTCGGTGACCGCGGCGCACGGCTGGAGGAGCGAGGCCAGGGAGTTGTACCGGATCAGCGGCAGCCCCGCGGCGGGCACGGCGCGCCCGTCCTGGCGCACCCGGATGCCGTTCAGCGGGGCGAGGTTCATCTGTGGTTCGGAGGCGACGACGGCGTCGATGAGCCCCGTACGGTCGTCCTCGCCCGCGGCGACGGCCGCGCCGCCGCCGTTGGAGACGCCGGTGGCCAGGACCGTGGTGGTGTCGGCGGTGTATCCGGTGCGGGGCGCGCCGTCCCGCTCGTCGCGGTTGAGGAGGGCGAGCGCGAGCCGCACCGAGCGCAGCACGTCACGCCCCCAGGTGGCCTGCGGGTCGGTCCGGGAGTGCGCCATCTTGTACGCCACGCGGTACGGGCGCGCGGCGTCGAAGCGGGCGCGCTCGGCGTCGGTCAGCCCGGCGTCGAAGGCGCTGCGGTCGCCGAGTGCCGTGCGCGGCCCGGTCGTACCGTCGTAGGCCATGGCCGTACCGGAGTGCAGATCGTCGAAGGCCGGGCCCATGCCCTTGTCGGTGTAGGCCACCGCGCACCGGCGGTGCAGCCCCCAGGACCCGGCCTTGCCGACCATGCTGTAGACGCCGCCGAGTCCGGTGGCGGGCACTGCCACGACGCAGGGCCGGGCACGGTCGAAGGTGTCCGGCACCTGGACCACGAAGCTGACGCTGTCCGCGCCGTGCCCCGCCACCGCCCGGTACTCGGTGCCCGCGATCCGGCCGTCGCCGGGCAGCGGGCGGCCCCGGTCGACATTGGCCCCGTACAGCCGCCCCAGTCCGCCGCCGGATCCGGCGGCCATCCCGGCGGACGCCCAGATGGCCTGGCGGCGCAGCTCGGCGGCGGTGGGCCGGTCGGGGTCGGCGGGGGCGGGCAGGGGGCCGCGCAGGCCGTCGAAGCCGAGCCCGGCGGTGAGCAGATCGTCGTCGGTGCCGTCGTAATGGACGGAGGTGAGGTGGTGGAATCCGGGCGGCGGAGCGGTGGGCGGTGGTGCGGCTGCCGCGGCGGCGGGCATGAGGGCCGCGGTCAGCGCGACGGTCAGCAGACTCGCGGACGTACGGCGGTGGCGGCGTACGGATGGCATCGCGGAGGCTCCTCCTCGGGGCGTCAGGGCGTTACGAACGCGTTCACACCGGGATCGCGCCCGTCGCCATGGCGACCGCGGTCATCACCAGCGTGGTGCCGAACACCCAGCGGAAGATGAACCGCTGGTGCTCGCCGAGCTGCACACCGCTCATGCCGAGCAGGATGAACGTCGCGGCGGTGAGCGGGGAGAGCGGGAAGCCGGTGGTCATCTGGCCGAGGACGGCGGCCCGGGCGACCTCGGCGGGGTCGGTGCCGAAGGAGTCGGCGGTTCCGGCGAGTACGGGCAGGATGCCGAAGTAGTAGGCGTCGGGGGTGAAGACGAGGCTGAGCGGCATGCTGGTGACGGCGACCAGCCCGGGCAGATGCCCGCCGAGGCCGTCGGGGATGACCTGGACGATCGCATGGGCCATCTTCCCGATCATGCCGGTGCCGGTGAGGATGCCGGTGAACACACCGGCGGCGAAGATCATGGTGGTGACGAGGACGACGCTGTTGCCGTGCTTCTCCAGCAGGGCCTGCTGGTCCTCCCAGCGCGGGTGGTTGACCAGCAGCGCGATGGCGAACGCGAGCACGAACAGCACCGGCAGCGGCATGGCCTCCAGCACCAGAACGGTCAGCAGGGCCAGGGTGAGGGCCACGTTGAAGACGGTGAGCGCGGTGCCCGCCCGACGGGTCACGCGCGGCGTCCCGGGGCCGTCGCCGGCGGCCGCCGCCGCGGCCGGTTCCGGGTCGGGTTCGGGCTCGGCGAGGGTGCCCAGGCGGGTGCGTTCGCGGCGGCCGATGGCGTACGAGGCGAACAGCACCCAGACGATGCCCGCGGCGAAGGCGGGCAGCAGCGGCGTGATGATGTCGGAGGTCTCGAGCTTGAGGGTGGCGGCGGCCCGCGCGGTCGGGCCGCCCCACGGGATCATGTTCATCACGCCCGCGCCGAGGGCGACGACCCCGGCGAGCACGAGCCGGCTCATGCCGAGCCGCCGGTAGACGGGCAGCAGGGCGGAGATGGTGATGAGGAAGGTCGAGGCGCCGTCACCGTCGAGCGCGACGCACATGGTCAGGACGGCGGTACCGACCGTGACGCGCAGCGGGTCGTTCTTCGCGATGCGCAGGATGGCGCGGATCAGCGGTTCGAAGAGGCCCGCGTCGATCATCAGGCTGAAGTAGAGCACCGCGAAGGCGATCATGATGCCGGTGGGGGCGACCTGGGACAGCCCGTCGAGCGCCATCGGGCCGAGGTCGTCCCCGTAACCGCCGATGACCGCGGTGACCACCGGCGTCAGCACGAGGGCGACCAGCACCGAGACCCGTTTGAACATGGTGAGCAGCAGGAAGCCGCCGATCGTGCAGAATCCCAGGGCTGCCAGCATGGGCCGCTCGCTTCCTCGTCCGGTCGGGTGTTGCCGAAGAGTGTCGGAGCGGTGAAAGATCCGCGTCCAGCATCGAACACAGATCTATCCATGCGTTCTGCGCAACAGTTCCCCCGGAGGGCGGTCGCGCATACGCTCGCCGACCATGGACGTCACCCTCCGCCAGCTCACGGCGTACACCGCGGTCGCCCGCGCGGTGAGCTTCACCGCGGCCGCCGCCGAACTGCACGTGTCCCAGTCCTCCCTGAGCCGTGCGGTCGCCGACCTGGAACGCACGCTCGGCATGCGGCTGCTGGAACGCGACACCCGCAACGTCGAACTCACCCCGGCCGGGGCGGAGGCGCTGCGCATCGCCGACCAGATCCTCGCCGCGCACCGGGCCGGCCTCGCCCAGCTGGGCCGCTATGTGGCGGGCGAGCGCGGCGCCGTGTCCCTGGCCACCCTCCCCTCGGTGGCGGCCGTCCTCCTGCCGCCGGTCATCTCCACCTTCCGCGCCCGGCGCCCCGAGATGACCGTACGGCTCCTGGACGGCCTGGAGCGCTCGGTGCTCCAGCGGGTCGTGGACGGCGACGCCGACTTCGCCGTGAGCACGGTCCCCCGTCACCAGGCCACCGGCGGCATACGCCTGCGGCCCCTGGTGCGCGACCGCTTCCACGCGGTGCTCCCCGAACACCACCCGCTCGCCGAGCGGGACGAGGTCACCTGGGCACAGCTCGGCCGCGAACCGTTCCTCGCGGTCGGTACGGACTCCAGCGTCCGCCGCATGACGGACGCCGCGTTCGCCCAGGCGGGCCGGGACGCCGCCCCGGCGGCCGAGGCGTCGAGCGTGGCCACGGTGGGCGGCCTGGTGGCGGCGGGCCTCGGCGTCTCCGCCCTGCCCGCCCTGGTCCACCCCCTGATCCCGCCGGGCCCGGTGGTCCGCCGCCCGCTGGTCGCGCCGGTGCTGGAGCGCCGCCTGTACGTGGTGCTCCCGGCACACCGGGCGCTCCCGCCGGGCGCGGCGCGCTTCCTGGAGGAACTGGAGGCGTTCCGGACGGCGGGCCACCGGCTCCCGGAGGGCGTGGCGTGGGAGGAGCCGGAGGCGGGCTGAGCTGTTTTTCTTGCGACATCCGCATGAATTGATGTCCCTTCAATGCTGGACCCTCATATCCCCCAGCCCGCAGCCTGATCCGCATGGAGGACCACACCAGCACACGGCAGGGACAGCTCGCGGGGCTCAAGGTGGTGGAGTTCGCCCACGTCGTGGCGGGCCCGCTCGCCGGGGGCATGCTCGCCGACCAGGGCGCCGACGTCGTACACGTCGAGCCGCCCGGTGACGGGGACGCCGCCCGGGCCATGGGGCCCCGCCGCGACGGCGTCCCGCTCTGGTTCAAGGTCGCGGGCCGCAACAAGCGCTCGGTGACGCTCGATCTGCACCACGAGACGGGCCGGGAGGTGGCCCGGGAACTGGTCGCCTGGGCCGATGTGGTGATCGTGACGCTGCGCGCCGGGCGGCTGCGCGCCTGGGGTCTTGACTGGGAGGCCGTCCACGCGCTCAACCCCCGGGCCATCCTGCTCCAGATCTCCGGCTTCGGCGCCACCTCCTCCCGCGCGGACGCCCCCGGCTTCGGCAAGATGGGCGAGGCCCGCAGCGGCGTCGTCCATCTCACCGGCTTCCCCGACGGCCCGCCCGTGCACACCGGCTTCTCGCACGGCGACGCCGTCACCGGCCTGATGGGCGCGTTCGCGGTGCTGGCCGCGCTGCACCGCCGCGACAGCGACCCGGACTTCGACGGCGAGTGGATCGACCTGGCCCTCTTCGAACCCCTCTACCGCCTGGTCGAGTGGCAGATCATCGCGTACGACCAGCTCGGCACGGCCCCCGAGCGGGCGGGCAACCAGCTCGCGGTCGCGCCCGCCGCGGTCATCAACACCTACCGCAGTGCCGACGGCGACTGGCTCACCGTCACCTCCGCCACCACCCGTTCGGTGCGCAACGTGGTGCGTCTGCTCGGTCTGCCCGACGCCGAATTCGCCACCGTCGAGCAGCAGCACGCGGGCCGCGACCGGCTGGATGTGGCACTGCGCGAATGGGTCGCCGGGCGCACCTCGGCCGAATGCCTGGAACAGTTCGAACGCGCCGAGGTGGTGGCCTCCCGCGTCTTCACCGCCGCCGACATCGCGGCCGACCCCGTCTACGCCGAGCGTGAGGACATCATCACGGTCGACGACCCCGACCTCGGCCCGGTCCGGATGCAGGCGGTCATCCCGCACTTCCGCCAGGCTCCCGGCGCGGTGTGGCGCACCGGCCCGGCGCTCGGCGAGGACAACGCCCTGGTCTACGGGGAATGGCTCGGCATCGACGCGGGGCGGCTGACGAAACTGGAGGACGAAGGTGTCATCTGAACCGTGCGCACCGGCCCGGGTCCCTCTGCGCTCCCTGCTCTTCGTCCCCGGCAGCAGAACCGACTGGCTGCCCAAGGCCGAGGCGGCGGGCGCCGACGCCGTGATCCTCGACCTGGAGGACGCGGTCCCCGACGACGGCAAAGCGGCGGCTCTGGACGCCGTGACCCACGCCATCGACCAGGCAACATCGCGCATGCGGCTGTTCGTCCGCGTCAACTCGCTCGACCACGCGGCGGGCTGGCAGGCCGCCGACGAGCTGCGCGCCGTGGCCCGCCCCGGCCTCTACGGGATCGTGCTGCCCAAGGTCGCCCACGCCGACGATGTGACGGCCGCCGACCGGATGCTGGCGTGGTGCGAGCGCCACCACGGGCTGCCCGAGGGCCACTTCGCGCTCGTACCCCTGCTGGAGACGGCGCGCGGACTGCGCGAGGCCTACGCCATCGGCCGCGCCGCCGCCCGCATCGCCCACCTGGGCGCGCTCACCGGCCCCGGCGGGGACGTCGAACGCGCCGTGGGCTACCGCTGGAGCCCGGACGGCGACGAGACACGCGAACTGCGCGCCCGGGTGCTGCTCGACGCCCGCGCCGCGGACCGCCCCCACCCGGTGGCCGGGCTGTGGACCGACATCGCGGACCTCGACGGACTGCGCCGCTTCGCCGAGCAGAACCGCGCCCTGGGATACGAGGGGCTGGCGGTCATCCACCCCTCCCATGTGCCGGTCGTCAACGAGGTGTTCTCCCCCGGGCCCGACGAGCTGGCCCGCTGCGCGCGGCTGATCGCGGCGGTGGAGGAGGCCCAGGCGCGGGGGGCCGGGGCCGTGCGGTTCGAGGGGCGGATGGTGGACGAGGCGATGGCGGCCACGGCCCGCCACACGCTCGCCCTGCACGGCTGATCTCCTTGCCGAGCCGGTCTTGCCTCCGTGTGCGCTCCAACTCCTACGCTCCACGGACATGGAGACCATGGCGCACAACAGAACGCTGGGCCGCAGTGGCATCGAGGTGAGCGCCCTCGGCTTCGGCTGCTGGGCCATCGGCGGTGAGTGGCAGTCCCCCGACGGGCAGCCGCTGGGCTGGGGCAAGGTCGACGACGACGAGTCCGTACGGGGGATCCGGCGTGCGCTCGACCTCGGCGTCACCTTCTTCGACACCGCCGACGCGTACGGCACCGGCCACAGCGAACGGCTGCTCGGCCGCGCCCTCGGCAAGCGCCGCGCCGATGTCCTCGTCGCCACGAAGTGGGGCAACGTCTTCGACGAGCGGACCCGGACCCGCGAGGGGCAGGACGACTCCCCGGAGCACGCACGCCGCGCCCTGACCGCCTCCCTGCGGCGCCTGGACACCGACCACATCGACCTGTACCAGCTCCACATCTCCGACGCCGACCCGGAGCGGGCCGCGCGGCTCCGCGAGACCTGCGAGGAGTTCGTGCGCGAGGGGCTCATCCGCGCGTACGCCTGGAGCACCGGCGACCCCGCCCGGGCCGCCGTCTTCGCCGAGGGCCCGCACTGCGCGGCCGTCCAGCACCGCCTGAACATCCTCCAGGACGCGCCCGAACTCCTCGCCCTCTGCGCGGAGTCGGACCTCGCCAGCATCAACCGGAGCCCGCTCGCCATGGGGCTGCTCACGGGCAAGCACGCCGCCGGGCGCGCCCTGGAGGCCGGCGACATCCGCAACGCGCCACCCGCCTGGCTGCCGGGGTTCACCGCGAACGCCGGGGCCGACCCGGCCTGGCTCCAGCGGGTCGACGCCCTGCGGTCCCTCCTCACCAGCGGCGGCCGCACCCTCGCGCAGGGCGCCCTCGCCTGGATCTGGGCCCGCGCCCCGCGGACGATCCCCATCCCCGGCTTCCGCACGGTCGCCCAAGCCGAGGAGAACGCGGGCGCGATCGCCAAGGGCCCGCTCACCGCCGGGCAGATGGCCGACGTCGAGCGGATCCTGGGGCGATAACGGCGCCGGACGAGGGCACCCCGGCGCTCTCGGTCCAGCGCCGTCAATCCAGCGCCGTCAGGTCGATCCGGGCCAGCCGGTCCGGATCGGCGAGGATGTCGATCGCGGCGATCTTCCCGTCCGTGACCGTGAAGCCCAGCACCGAGGCCGGCCTGCCCCCGCGGGTCCCGACCACCCCGACGGCCCCGTTGACCAGCACGGGCCGGGGGACGGAGTCCTCGCCCCCGGAGCGGGCGAAGGTGAGCGCCTGGTTGGCCACGCCCTCCGCCCCGCGCACCGTGCGGAACGCGACGGGGGCGGCGGCACCGAAGTCGGTGCGCAGCACGACCTCCGGGTCGAGCAGGGCGATGAGCCCGTCGAAGTCCCCCTCGCGCGCGGCGGCGAGGAAGGCGTCGACCACCGCCCGCTGCCGGGCCAGGTCCGGGTCGGGAATGGGCGCCGCGCCCCGGACCCGGCGGCGGGCCCGGCTGGCGAGCTGACGGGCCGCGGCCGGGGTGCGGCCGACGATGGGCGCGATCTCGTCGAACGGCACGCCGAACAGATCGTGCAGGACGAAGGCCAGCCGCTCGGCGGGAGCCAGGGCGTCGAGGACGACCAGCAGGGCGAGGCCGACCGAGTCGGCGAGCAGCGCCCGGTCCTCCGGGTCGACGCCGCCCGCACCGCTGAGGACCGGGTCCGGCACATGTTCCCCGAGGGGTTCTTCCCGCCGCGCGGTGCGCGAGCGCAGCATGTCGAGGCACACGCGGCCGACGACCGTGGTCAGCCATCCGCCCAGGTTCGTCACCTCGGCGGTGTCGGAACGGCTGAGCCGTATCCAGGCCTCCTGGACGGCGTCGTCGGCCTCGCTGAGCGAGCCGAGCATGCGATAGGCCACCGCCCGCAGGTGTCCGCGGTGTGCCTCGAAGGTCTCCGCCAGGAACGCGTTTCCGCCCATCGGCCCTCTCGCCCCTCTCTCGTCCTGTGTCATCAGAACACTGACGTATGGGCCGCGGCCGATGTGACAGGACGGACGGACGCCACCGCGGACCCATACGCCCGTTCAGCCCCTCCCCCCTTGACGCACCGCGTCCGCCTCACTACATAACTTGGGAGCGCTCCCAAGTTGTTCGCAGTCCGGACATCGTTGCCATGTCGCTCCCCCACCAGGAGTCGCCCATGCGTACGACCGCCCCCACCGGCGCCGCTCCCCGCATCATGGCCGTCGCGTTCGCCGCCATAGCCGCCCTGCTGCTGTCCCTGCCCTCCCTCGCGCCACCGGCCCGCGCCGCCGCTGCGGAGATACCGGCCGCGGCCGGATTACACGTCGCGGGCGGCAAGCTCGTCGAGGGCAACGGCAGCCCCTTCGTGATGCGCGGCGTCAACCACGCCCACACCTGGTACGCCACCCGGACCACCCAGGCGCTCTCCGACATCAAGGCGCTGGGCGCCAACACCGTCCGGGTGGTGCTGTCCACCGGGGACCGCTGGACCAAGAACGACACCGCCGATGTGACCAACGTCGTCGCGCAGTGCAAGCGCAACCGAATCCCTTGGTCGTAGGCGAGTTCGGTCACAACCACTCCGACGGCAACCCCGACGAGGACGCCATCATGGCGAACGCCCAGGCCCTTGGCGTCGGCTACCTCGGCTGGTCCTGGAGCGGCAACAGCGGCGGTGTCGAATACCTCGACATGGCCACCGGGTTCAACGCCGCGGCGCTGACCGGCTGGGGTCAACGGATCTTCAAGGGGGCGAACGGTATCGGCTCGACGTCCACAGAAGCCACGGTCTACCGCTCCTAGCCCGATACTCCCCAGACAAGAAGGGCCTCCCACCATGCCCACGTCCTATGTACCGCGCACCGCCGCCGCCCTCGTGGCCGGAGCGCTGTTACTCCTCACCGCGCCCACCACCCAGGCGGCCGTGGCCGCGCCCTCGGCCGTCCACGTCAACCAGCTCGGCTACCTGCCGGACGGCCCCAAACGCGCCACCGTCGTCAGCGCGAGCACCACCGCACTCCCCTGGCAGCTGCGCGACGCCTCCGGCGGGACGGCCGCCTCCGGCACCACCACCCCGGGCGGCGCCGACGCCGCCTCCGGCGACTCCACCCAGCTGGTGGACTTCTCCTCGTACCGGCAAACGGGCACCGGCTACACCCTCACCGTGGACGGCCGGACCAGCCATCCGTTCGACATCCGCGCGGGCCTGTACGACGGGTTGCGAGCCGACGCGATGTCGTTCTTCTACCAGCAGCGCTCCGGCACACCCATCGAGGCGCGGCTCGCCGGTGCGGCGTACGCGCGCCCGGCCGGCCACCTCGGTGTCGCGCCCAACACGGGTGACACCAGCGTGCCGTGCCAACCCGGCGTGTGCGACTACGCGCGAGATGTCCGCGGCGGCTGGTACGACGCCGGTGACCAGGGCAAATACGTGGTCAACGGGGGCATCGCCACCTGGCAGCTGGTGAACTCCTTCGAGCGCGCCAAGCGGGCCGGGCACGCCGCCGCGCTCGGCGACTCCACCCTGCGCGTGCCCGAGCGGGGCAACAAGGTGCCCGACGTCCTCGACGAGGCGCGCTGGGAGCTGGAGTTCCTGATGCGGATGCAGATCCCGGACGGGAAACCGCTCGCGGGCATGGCCTTCCACAAGATCCATGACGCTGCCTGGACCGGTCTGCCGACCCGTCCCGAACAGGACTCCCAGCCGCGCGAACTCCACCCGCCGTCCACCGCCGCCACCCTCAACCTGGCGGCCACGGCGGCACAGTGCGCACGGGTCTACGCCCCCTACGACCCGGCCTTCGCCGCCCGCTGCCTCACCTCCGCCCGCCGCGCCTGGACCGCCGCCCGGGCCCACCCCGACCTGCTCGCACCGGACTCCGACAGCACGGGCGGCGGCGCGTACGGGGACACCCGGGTCGGCGACGAGTTCTACTGGGCGGCCGCCGAGCTGTACGCCACCACCAAGGAGAGCCAATACCGGGACGCGGTGACCTCCTCGCCCTTCCACACCGCGGACGACGTCTTCACGCCGGGCTTCGCCTGGCCCGACACCGCCGCCCTCGGCCGCATCACCCTGGCCACCGTCCCGAACAACCTGCCCGCCACCGACCTCACCCGCGTCCGCGCCTCGGTGGTGTCCGCCGCCGACGCCTACCTGGCCACCATGGCCCGCCAGGGATACGCCGTCCCCCTGCCCGCCGACGGATACGTCTGGGGCTCCAACGGCCAGGTGGCCAACAACGCGAGCGTCATCGCCATCGCCTACGAACTCACCCAGCGCCCCCGCTACCGCACCGGAGCGCTGGAGGCCCTGGACTACCTCCTCGGCCGCAACGCCCTCGGCCAGTCCTACATCACCGGCTACGGCGACCACGCCTCACTCAACCAGCACCACCGCTTCTGGGCCCACCAGTACGACCCGTCCCTGCCGAACCCGCCCGCAGGCTCCGTCGCGGGCGGCCCGAACGCGGCCCTGCAGGATCCGGTGGCGCAGGAGAAGTTGGCGGGGTGCTCGCCCGCGAAGTGCTACATCGACGACATCGGCTCGTACTCCACCAACGAGGTGGCGATCAACTGGAACGCCCCTGTGGCGTGGCTGGTGGCCTTCGCGGCCGAGCGCTGAGGTGAGTCCCGACATCGCCGCGGTGAGGGCTGAGACGATGCACCCATGGACGGTCGCATCACTCCGGTAACCCAAGCTCTGGATCTGATCAGGGACCGCTTCCCGCACGCCCTGGGCGCCGTACTCGGAGGTTCGGCCGCCCAGGGCCCGACCAGGGCCTGCTCCTGGCCGACCCCACGGTCATGTGTCCCGCCTGCGCGAACAGGCGCGAGCGGTGTTGGCGTCCGGCCCTCCGCCGCTGACTCCGGCGGAGTGGGAGCGCGGACGCTACGTCCTCACCTGCTTCATGGACGACCTGACGGACACCCCACCGGCCGACCGGTACGAACAGCTCTCCCTCGCCGACTTCACCCTCCGCGAGGCGGCACACCTCCTCATCGCCCACCACGGCGGCTGGACGGGCGTCGGCAAGTGGCTACCCCGCAGGCTGCTGAGCGCGGACCCGGTGCGGGGCAAGGACCTGCTGCAAGGCCATCAGGCCGTGGCCGAACTCGCGGACCCCACCCCACTGGTGGCGGCCGCGGCACACGTGCTCGACGTTCTCGGGGGACCGCTGCGGGAAGGGTACACACAGCGCTGGCACGCTTGAGCTCGTCTCCTCCCCGGAATCTCCCACGAAGGGAAACGTGCATGGCCTGGGGCCTGGTCGCGGTGTTACGGGAACGCAATGCCCGCTGCTATCTGACGGGCGTGCTCGTCTCCGGGGTCGGGGATTCGGCCATGTCACTGGCCGCCGGGGTCTGGGTCAAGGAGCTCACCGGTTCCAGCAGCCTCGCGGCCCTGGTGACGGTGTGCGTCTGGGCGCCTGCCCTGCTGGGGCCGTCCCTCGGCACGCTGGCCGACCGGGTGCGGCGGCGTCCGCTTCTGATCGCCCACCAGCCTCGCGCTGGCCGCCATCATGACGGCGCCGCTCGCGGTGCGTTCCCAGGACGACGTCTGGCTGCTCTTCACTGTGCTGGCCCTGGTGGGCGTGGGCGCCGTGCTCACGAACGCGGCCGAAAACGCGCTGGTGGCCTCTGCCATCCCCGGCGAGCTGCGCGGCGACTTCAACGGGCTGGTCCGTACGGCGATCGAGAGCACGAAGCTGCTCGGCCCCGTGGCGGGCGCGGCCCTGTTCACCGTGGTGGGTGGTCCCACGGTGGCCGCGTTGGACGCGGTCAGCTTCCTTCTGGCCGCACTCGCGTTCTCTCTGATCCGCGTGCACGAGCCCGCGCCGACGAAGCGGGCGGCGCGGGACTGGTGGGCCGAAACGGCAGATGGGCTCTCCTGCCTGTGGCGGCGCCCCGCGCTGCGGTCGCTGGTGCTCGTCGGCGGTTGCGCCATGACGGCGTCGAGTCTGAGGAGTACGGCCACCTACGCGCTGCTCGACACCGGGCTGCACCGGCCGGCGGCCCTGGCGGGCATCATCGCGCTGGTTCAGGGAATCGGATCGGTCATCAGCGGGCTGACAGCGGGCGCGCTGCTGCGCCGCCTGCCCGCACACCGCGTTTCGGCGATCGGGCTCACCGTCTGCGCACTGGGCTCGCTCGCCTGGGTCACTCCCTGGCTTCCGGTGGTCCTGGGCGGCAGCCTGGCGATGGGACTCGGGCTGCCCTGGCCGCTCATCAGCGCGATGACGTCCGTCCAGACGGACACCCCGGGCGAGCTGCTCGGCCGGGTCGCGGCCTCCGCCAACACCCTCATCTTCGCGCCCACCGGGCTCGCGCTCCTCCTGGGCACGGCCATGGTCGCCACCCTCGGCTACCGCGTACAGCTCCTCGCGGCGGCCGCGCTGCTGGTGGGAACGGGCTTCGCCACCGGGTTCCGGGCCCCCGCCGCCCCGGGGAGTGAGTCACCGACCGCCGCCGAACCACGCACGATCGCCGGAGACGACGCCGGTCGGTGAACCCTGCCGCTCAGCGGGGCAGTTGGGCCTCGATCGCGCCCACGACCTCCGCCGCCTCCGGCTCGGTCCGCGGCCGGAAACGCCCGACCACCTGGCCCTGCGGCGAGACCAGGAACTTCTCGAAGTTCCACTGCACATCCCCGGCCTCCCCCGCCGCGTCCGCGGTCCGGGTCAGCTCGGCGTAGAGCGGATGCCGCTGCTCGCCGTTGACGTCGGTCTTCTCCAGCAGCGGGAAGGAGACACCGTACGTGGTCGAGCAGAACGTCTCGATCTCCTCCGCCGTCCCCGGCTCCTGCCCCGCGAACTGGTTGCAGGGAACCCCCAGCACGGTGAACCCGCGCCCGGCGTACCGCTGCTGCAACCGCTCCAGCCCCTCGTACTGCGGCGTCAGCCCGCACTTGGACGCCACGTTGACCACCAGCACCGCGGCACCCTGATGCGCGCCGAGAGTGGTGGGCTCGCCGGACAGGGTGCGCAGGGGAATGTCGTACAGGCTCATCGCTGATACCACCTTCGTCGTTCGCCGATGCGCCCAATCTATGCCCTGCCGACATCCTCCCGGAGGATCATGCAGGTTGTGGTGGCGTGGGCGATCAGTTTGCCGTGGTCGTCCAGCACCTTGCCTTCGGCGGTGGCGGTACGGCGGCCGGCGTGGATGACGGTGCCTTCGGCGATGAGCGTCTGTCCGTCGGTGCGGGCGGCGCGGATGTAGTTGACCTTGAGTTCCAGGGTGGTGTAGCCGGCACCCGCGGGGAGGGTGGTGTGGACGGCGCAGCCCATGGCGGAGTCGAGGAGGGTGGCGGCGATGCCGCCATGGACGGTGCCGAGGGGGTTGGCGAAGTCGGGGCGGGTGTCGAGGGATATGACGATGCGGCCGGGACCGACCTCGTCGAAGCGCATGCCGAGCAGGCGGCCGATGGAAGGGATATCGGCGGGACGTTCGGTCTGCACCCAGCGCATCAGCTCCAGGCCGGTCATGGCGCTGAGGTCGGTGGTGGTCACGGGCGTTCTCCTTGGGTGGTGCGAGTGGGGCGGGTAGGGCGGGTGGGGATCAGCCGAGCGGGTTGGCCGTGTCGCGCAAGGTGGCCAGGACCGGGGCGTACATGCGGGCCTTGATGGTGCCGAGGGTGTCGCCGGCCTTGCCGATCTGCGCCTGGGCGATCTCGATGGCGGTGGCCGCGGTGTCGGAGCCGCCAGTACCCGCGGTCGGCACGCGTGACACGGAAGTCGTGGGCAAGGGAGAACATCGCGCCGGCGGCGAAGGTGTGGCCCTGGAGCGCGGCCACGGTGATGACCGGCAGCGACAGGACCCGCGCGAACAACTCGTGGACGGAGACGACGTAGTTCTGGTGCTGGTCGGCGTGGGCGAACAGCCAGTCCAGGTCGAGCCCGTTGGAGTAGAACTTGCCCGTGGCGGCGGTGACCAGGGCGCGGGGGCCTTGCGCCTTCTCCACCTCGTCGTCGGGGTGGAAGCGGTTCTCCCCGTCTCCGAGGTCGAGGACGAAGACGTTGTCCTGACGGTCGAGCGAGGGCACGGCGGCTCCTTCGGTGAACTGCTGGGGGTCATGGCCGGGTCCCGGGTTCGGACCGGGCGTTCTGCCGCAGGGACTGGACGAGCAGGTCGTGGATCTCGGCGGCGGCTGCCTCGATCGGGGCGGTGCTCTGCTCGGCCCGGCACATGATCACCGCGCCTTCGACCGCGGCGACGATGAAGGCGCCGAGCCTCCGGCCGCGCTCCTCGGTCAGGCCGTGCCGGACGAACAGGGCCGCAAGGGCCTCCTGCCAGCGGGCGAAGACGGCGGCGGCGGAGCGGGCCAGCTGAGGTGCGTCGTCGTTGGTTTCCACGGCCACCGCCACGATCGGGCAGCCGGCCCGGAAACCGCTCTCCACGAGCCGGTCGCGCCACAGCGCGAAGAACGCGTCGACGGCACGCACCGGATCATCGGCCTGCGTGGCGGCGTCGATGAGACCCGCGACGAAGTCCCCCGCCAGCGCCACCGCCTCGTCGATGAGCTGCGCCCGGCCGCCCGGAAAGTGGTAGTACACCGAGCCGCGAGGGGCTCCGCTGTGGGCGAGCACCCGGTCGATGCTGGTGGCGCTCGCGCCGTGTTCACGCAGCAGGGCAGCGGCACTGACGATCATCCGGTCACGACTGTCACTCCTGCGCGGACTCACCCGCCCACCACCTTTCCGAACCCACGGGCTACCCGTCGGTAACTTAAGGTGTACGGCATAGAACATGCAAGAGGGGCCTCGGCGTCGCGCCACGACGACTGGGCCACATGTTGATGACGACTTGACCTCACATCACTCACAGCATCTTCACTTTTCAACCACTGCGACTAAGGTCAACTCCTCACGTATCGCTCAAGGGGGGACCATGTCCTGGAATAACCGGCCATCACCATCACCCACCCCACCGGCGCCCCTTCGCCCCAGATGGGCGCGCAAGCGCGTCGCCATACCGGCCGCGGCCGCGCTGCTGTTCGTCGGGTTCGGCATAGGCGGGGCGGACGGTGCCGACGCCAAGACGGCGGGCCGGGTCGCACCCGCGCCCACCGTGACGGTGACGGTCACCGCGAAACCCGCCCAGATCAAGCACAAGGCCGAGCCGACGCCGACCGTCACGGTCACCAGAACCGTCACGGCCAAACCCAGGGCCACGCCGAAGCCGAAGGTGACGAGGAGCGCCGAAGCGCCCGCCGACACCTCGTCGTCCGGTTCCGGTTCCGGTTACGGGTCGGGGTCGGGGACCGGGTCCGGGGATTCGGGCTCCGGGACGTCAGGGGGTACGGGCGCGGCCGGTGGTGGGGCCACGGCGCGGTGCGAGGACGGGACCCTTTCGTACGCCGCGCACCATCAGGGCGCCTGCTCGCATCACGGCGGGGTTGCCGTCTTCTACCGGTGATACGGCAAACGGGGCGCGCCACACCGGAGCGCCCCGTTGGGGTCGTAAGCTGCGAGCGGCGGCTACTCCGGCGGGGTCGGGGTCTCGTGGTTGCGGTACATCGCCTGGATGTCGAGCTCCAGCTTGACCGTCGGGCCGACGACCGCGATGCCACGGGCGAGCATGTTGCGCCAGTTCAGCGTGTAGTCCTCGCGGTGGAGTTCGGCGGTGGCGTGGGCCGCGCAGCGGAGTTCCTGGTCGTAGCCGCCGTTCACCGCGCCGAGGTACGTGGTGTCGAGCGTCACGGAGCGGCTGACACCGTGCATCGTCAGGGGGCCCTGGATGCTCCACTTCGCGCCGCTGCGCCAGGTGAAGCGGCTGCTGGCGAAGTGGATGTCGGGGAAGTTCTCGACGTCGAGGAAGTCGGCCGAGCGCAGGTGGTTGTCCCGGGTGTTGTTGCCGGTGGAGATGCTGGAGGCGTCGATGAGGACCTCGACGCGGGAGTCCTCCATGCGCTCGGCCACGTGGATGCCACCCCGGAAGCGGGTGAAGCGGCCGTGCACATTGGCCATGCCGACGTGGCGGGCGATGAAGCGGATGGCCGTGTGCGGGGGGTCGAACAGCCAGGTGCCGGGCGGGGGGAGTTCGAGCTGCTGCGAGGGCTGCATCTGGATGCGCTGGAGGTCGGCGCATTCGCCCGGCCTGACCTCGGTGGTGAGGCGATGGGGGGTCAGGCCACTGCTGGTGATCAGTACGGAGTACTCACCCGGCTCCAGGGTGGCGACGAACAGCCCGTGGGGGTCGGTGCTGGCCTTGATCGCCTGCTTGCCCGCGCCGCGGGTCGCGGTGATGGTGACCTCGACGCCGCTCAGCGGCTGACCGACGGGGTCCAGGACCTCGCAGCTGAAGGCACCGGCGCCGATGGGCATGGGGAGGCGGAGACCCGAACCACGGTTCGGGCGCTTGGTTCGCATGCGCCGGAGCAGAGCGAGGGGTGTTGCAGTCATCTCTCTGGTTTCTCTCGGTAACGGGGTGTCCCCATGATGGAGGGCGCTGGGGGACGTCACCCATCGGGGGTGGTTGTATCGGCCAATGGCCTCGGCCACGTACGCGCCGCTCAGGGGGCGGCACGCGACAACACGAGGTCGAAGTCGGCGCGACGAAAGGGGGTGCTGACACCGTAGCGGGTGGCGAGGCCGGGATCATCGACCAGGGTGAAGTCCTTCACCAGACTCCGTTTGACGGCGAACACCGCGTCGGAGTCCACATAGGGGCTGCCCGCCACGAAAACATGGGTGGTCAGGGAGGCATGACCGGCTGCCTCGGCGATGACATGGATGTGTGCGGGCCGGTACGGATGCCGCCCGGTGGCGCGCAACAGGGCGCCGACCGGTCCGTCGGTGGGAATGGGGTACGGGCTCGGCACGCAGGTGCGGAACCAGAAGCGGCCCTCGGCGTCCGCGGTGAACAGCCCGCGCCCGTTGCCCTCCGGCTGCACATCGGGCTGCTGCACATCGTAGAAGCCCTGGTCGTTGGCCTGCCAGATGTCGAGGACGGCACCGGGCAGCGGGGTGCCGTCGGTGTCGGTCACCCGGCCGCTGACGACGCAGGGCTCGCCGGTGCCCACGAGGTCGATGGTGTCGCCGAGTTCGCGGCGTGGCGAACCGGTCAGGTGAAAGGGGCCGAGAACGGTCGGTTCGGTGGCTCCTTCCGTCCCTCGCCCGTTGATCGTCTCGACCAGCATGGAGATGCCGAGCACATCGCTGAGCAGGATGAACTCCTGCCGGGTGTCGGTGCAGTGGTGACCGGTCTCGGTGAGGAAGCCGATCGCCGCCTCCCACTCCTCCGGGGTGGGCTCGGTCTCGCGCACGAAGTTGTGCAGATGGCGGGTCAGAGAGGTGAGGAGAGTGTGCAGCCGTTGGTCGGGAGTGGCGGCGAAGCTGTCGGTGACGGCTTCGGTGGCGGTGTCCTCGGTGAAGTCGGTGGCCATGCCTCTCCCCTTCTCCCCTTCGCTTCGTACGCCTGGTGTGCCGCGTACCGTCAGCCGGCCTCCTCGGGCGGCGCCGGACGCGCACGTCCGAGGATCTGCCTCAGCGCGCCGGTCAGCAAGTCCGCGGCGTCCGGTGAGGCCGTGGCGTGGCGGAAGCCGATGTAGTTGTCGGGGCGGGCCAGCAGCGCGCCACCGTCCCCGGTTTCGCGCAGTCCCGCCCAGTCGCCGTACGGTCCTCGTACTCCTGGCCGGGCCCGATGACGACGGTGGCGATCTCGATGCCCAGTTCGCGGCGCGCGGCCTCGGCCGCCTGCCGCCAGCAGTCCCCGCCGATGCCGGTGAAGAGGGTGAACCGGCCGTGGCCACCGAGGTCGAGGGTCGAGAGGCGGTCGCGGCCGCGGGTGACCCAGGCGTGCGGCAGCTTGGCGCCGGGCCGGGTGGAGGGCTGGTGGTACAGCTCCGGATCGCGGACGAAACCGGGGTCGGGGGTGCCGTCGGGGACGACGGCGGCCGACGTGTACCGCTGGTTCATCTCCACGCCGTGCGCGTTGAACTCGTACACCTTGGCGGCGATGGCCTCGCGCAGCCGCTGCCGCTGCTTCTCGGCCTCGGCAGTGGCGTCCTTGCGGGCGGCCACGTTGCGCCACATCTGGCCGGGGTCGGCGGTGGACAGCACGTTCAGCGCCTGGAAGACCGGCGCGGTCTCACCGATGCTCTTGTTGGCGCGTTCGACGATCTGCCGTCCGACCGGGGCCCGCTCGGCGGAGTAGCTGTCCAGCAGGGCGGGCGCGGCGGTGCCGTCGAGGACGTGGCGGAGTTTCCAGGCGAGGTTGTACGCGTCCTGGATGGAGGTGTTGGAGCCGAGGCCGTTGGACGGCGGATGGCGGTGGACCGCGTCGCCCGCGCACAGCACGCGCCGGTCGGCGTAGGTCTCGGCGTGCAGGTGGTTGACGGTCCAGGCCGAGGTGGAGGTGATACGGACCGGGATCTCGTCATCGCCGAGCAACTGCCGCACCACGGACAGCGCGAACTCCTCGGTGAGGTCCGGCGGGCCGGCCTCCAGGTCGTACCCCCACACCACCATCCACTCGGTCCAGGGGCGTACGCAGCGCACCAGCCCGGCGCCGATGCCGCCGACGGTGGCGCCGGGGGCGAGCACCCAGTAGAGGGTGGAGGGGCGGTGGGCGGTGAGGGCGGTCAGATCCGCCTCGAAGACGATGTTGAGGCTGCCCGCGACGCCCATCCGCCCGACGGTGGGCAGCCCGGCGTTCTCGGCGACGCGGCTGCGCCCGCCGTCCGCGCCGACCAGATAGCGGGCCCGGATGCGGTAGGTGTCGCCGCGCAGCCGGTCCCGTACGGTCGCGGTCACGCCCTCGGCGTCCTGCTCATGGGCGAGGTATTCGGTGTCGAAGCGCAGTGCGGTGCCCCGGGCGACGGCGGCGTCCACCAGGACGGGTTCCATGAGGTGCTGCGGCATGTCGCACATGGCGCTGGGGCTCGCCAACTCGTGCTCGGCCTGGACGCGCGGGTCGTTGCCCCAGGAGCGCAGCCGCCCCAGCTCCTCGCCCGCGAGGCTGGTGCAGAAGACGGTGTTCCCCATGAGGTGCTGCGGGGTGGCCTCGGCCCGCACCCGCTCCTCGACGCCGAGGTCGCGCAGTACCTCCATGGTGCGCTGGTTGGTGATGTGCGCGCGGGGCGTGTCCGCGAGGCGTCCGTACCGGGTGACCATGATGTTGGGCACGCCGTAGGTGCTCAGGGCAAGCGCCGTCGCGGCTCCGGCCGGGCCGCTGCCGACGACCAGTACGTCGGTCTCGACGGTGTCCACTGCGTCAATCTCCTCTCCTGGCGGCCGGTCGGCCGGTCCTTCGCCGATCCCGGCCAGCATTGATGATCTTGATTCAGGAGGGGGCGGCGGAGGTGTCTCAATACGAGACATCCGGCCGGTATACGGTGAGGTCCCTGTGACGAGCATCGACGACACCCCGGCCGCCCCCGCTCTCGCCCCGCTCAGGCGGGCCCGTGAGCGGTTCCTCGGCGGGCGGCCGCCGGGCGAGGACATCCCCGACGAACTGGCCGAGGCGTGGCGGCGGGCCCGTTTCCTCGGCGTACGACGGGATCTGACGCCGCCACCCGCCCCCGTACCCGCGAACTCCCCGCTGCTGGCCGCCGCGCGCCCGGTGCTGAGGCGCATCCTGCCCACCTTGGCCGGCGGCGACACGGCGCTGATGCTCGCCGACTCCCGCTGCCGGGTGCTGTGGTCGGGCGGCGGTCCCGCACCGGCGGTGGGCTGCGATCTGTCCGAGCGGGCGGTGGGGCACAACAGCGCGGTGCTCGCGCTGCGCCTCGGGCGCCGGGCGGAGGTGCACGGCCCGGAACACGTCCTGGACCTGTGGCAGGGGCTGTCGGCGGTCGGCGTCCCGGTGTACGAGCCGGGGGCACGCCGCCCGGCCGGGACCGTCACGGCGCTGGCCCCGGTACGCGAGAACCGCGCGCCCCATCCGGGCGCGGCGCTTGCCGAGGCCATCGCGTTCGCGGTCGAGTCGGAGCTGCTGGGCCGGGCGCGGCCCCCGCAGCGGCTGCTGCTGGACGCGTATCTGCGGGAGGCGCCGGAGGGGCGCGCGGTGGTGGCGCTCGACGGCAGCAGCCGCATCGTCAGCTCCGGGGCGGCGCGGCTGCTGTCGGACGAGACGCTGACCCGGCTGGAGCGCCGGGCCACGGCGCTGCTGCGGGACGCGGGGGCGGCGGACGGGCGGCAGCCGCAGGAGTTCACGGTGCCGGACGGGGCCGGGCTCGTCGTCCGTATGACGCCGGTCGTGCGGGAGGGCGAGCACGAGGGTGAGGTCATCGGCGCGGTGGCGGTGGCCCACCCGGCCCCGGCGGCCGGCCCGGCGGGTCCGGCGCGTGCGACACGTACGGCGGGGCAGGGCGGCGGCCGGGAGCGGCTGCCGGGGCTGGCCGGTACGTCGGGCCCGTGGCGGGTGGCCGTCGCGCGGGCGACCGGGCTGGCCCGGACCGCGGAGCCGCTGCTGCTGACCGGCGAGGCGGGCGTCGGCAAGTCCTCGCTCGCCCGCGCCCTGTTCGCCTGGCGCGGCGCCACCGCACCCCTGGTGGTCGACGCCGCCGAGGGCGCGCCCGGTGACGTACCGCGCTGGTGTCACGACGTGGCGGAGGGGGACGGCACGCCGCCGCTGCTCCTGCTCCACGCCGAGCGGCTGGACCAGCCCGATGTCGCCGCGCTGCTCTCGCTGCTGGCGCGGCGGCCCGAGGTGCCGCTGACGGCGACGCACACCCCGGGCACCCAGGTCGGCCCGTGTCTGCGGCGCCTGCTGGACCTGCTCACGGCCCGTTCCGTCGCCGTGCCGCCGCTGCGCGAGCGCGTCGAGGACATCCCCGCGCTGCTGCCGGGGCTCGCCGGGCGTCCCTCCCCCGGCCGCCCGCCGCTGTCCTGGAGCGTGGACGCGTGCCGGGCCCTGGAACAGCACAGCTGGCCGGGCAATGTCGCCGAACTGTCCCAGGTGGTACGGGAGGTGGCCGAGCACCGCCGGGCCACCGGCCCGGTGCGGCGCGCGGAACTGCCGCCGGGCCTGCGGGTGCCGCCGGCCGCGCGGCGGCTCAGCGGGATGGAACGGGCCGAGCGCACGGCGATCCTGGAGGCACTGCGCCGCCACGGCGGCAACAAGGCACGCGCCGCCGAGTCCCTGGGCATCGGCCGCGCAACCCTGTACCGCAAGCTGCGCGCCCTGGGCGCGGACCAGCCCTAGAAGGTGTCCTTCACGCCCCGGGCTCATCGACCTTGATGTGCCGGGCGTCCATCGGGACGGCGCCGCCGCGGAACGGCACGCGCCCCCAGTGCTGCGCGAGGTCGTGCGAGACCGCCACGCCCGCCGCGCCCAGGGCGACCTCGACGCTGTGAGCGGCAGGAGCGGCACCGGTGAAGAACCGCCGGGTGTCGAGAGTGATGACGTGGTGGCCGTTGTCGCGCAGCGCGCTCGCCAGCCGGTCATGGCGTTCGCGTCCGGTGGCGCCGACGAGATGGATGGCGCAGTGCGGCTCGGGGCCGATGAAGTAGTCGACGTGGCCGCTCTCCTCGAGTGCCACGGCGCGGGTGGCGACGCCGGTGGCCTCGATGAGCTTGAGCATCCAGAAGTCACCGGCGCTGCGGAGGTCTGGCAGGGTCAGGACCGAGAGGGCGGACGGGGCCGCGTCGGGCCAGGGCAGCGGCTCGCGCTCGTAGGCCCGGGCGAAGGAGGTCAGCAGTGTGCCCACCTGGTGGCCGGAGCCCTCCGTATCGCGGGCGCACAGGTGGAGCACTCCGGCCGCGAGGGTGATGTATCCGCCGGCCGGGATGGTTTCCCGGACCGGTGGCAGCGGGACGGTGACTGTCCGGTGGGCCTCGCGTGCCAGGGGGGATGTGCCGTCGGTGGTGAGGGCGATGGTGTGACGGCCCGCCGCGCGGGCCGCCCGGAGCGCGAGGACGGTCGCCGCGGTGCCACCGGACTGGGAGACGCCGACCACGGTGTCGCACCGGGACGGGATCTCGCCGGTCCAGGCGATCTCGCCGGTCCAGGCGATGTCGCCGGCGGAGCGGGCCCGGTGGCCGAAGCGTTCCGCGAGGAGCGCGGCAGCCAGCGAGTCGCCCGAGCCCACGAACACCGCGTTGCCGAGGTCGGCGGTGCCGGAAGGATGGCGCGGGGAGTTCAGCTCGGGGGCGGATCGGGCGAGGGCGAGCACGACGAGCGGATCGGCGGCGGCCGGCCAGGACGGTGGCACGTACGCGGCCGTCATGCCCTCGTCGCGTACGACGCCGGAGGCGATCACGAGGTCGCCGGGGCGGATCCCGGGGTGCATGCCGCCCGATCCTCCCACCCGCAGATAGGTGGTCACCCCGGTGTTCTCCAGGAGTTCGTGCAGGACGAGTTCCGCCTCGGGCGACCCGGAACCCGCCGGAGACCACGCTGACGGACGCGCCGCCGTAGCCACCGCTGAAGGTGCTGAACATGCCGGACCGGCCGACGGGCCGTGGGGCGTCGAGCTTCGCCGCGATCTGCTCGGCCGGGTCCTGGTCGTAGCCGCACAGCGGATCACGGACGGTGAGGATGACGTACTCGCCGACCTCGGCCGGATCGACGCGGGTGAGCGCGGGCACCCCGTCGGTGTAGAGCCCGCGCAGCGGCACATGTGCCGCGTGGCGGTAGTCCTCGAGGATCTCGCGGCGGAGCGGGTCGAGGTGCGACAGGTCGTCGGGCGGCTGTCCGGGCATCGCTACCGTCCCACGATCTGCACGTGGAACTGCCGGTTGCGGGGGCCGTCGTGCTCCATGAAGTACACCTTCTGCGAGTGGCCGAGGAGTAGCGCGCCATCGGTGACGATGAGCGACAGCGACGTCCCGAACAGGGTGGATTTGATGTGACCGGCCGCGTCCTGCGGTGTGTCGTGCTGGTGCTTGAAGTCGATCCGGGTGGGGATCAGCCGGTTGACCTCGTCCATCACGTCGATCAGGCCGAGCGGATCGGGGAAGGAGATGATTCCCAGGCTCGCGGTCGTGCGCGGAAGCGCCACCACCGCGATCCCCTCGCTGATTCCGCTGTCGGCCACCGCGCCCGCGATCTCGTCGGTGATGTCGACGGCGCGGTTGCCGTCGGTGCGGAGCTGGAACGTCGCGACCATGGCAGGGCCCCTTTCAGATGTGGGCGGAAGGGATGGTGATCCGGCTCGAGCGGGTGGTGGAACCGTCGGCCGAGTCCGCCCAGTTGGCCCGGCCGCCGCGGCCGGGCCGCTCGCCGCGCAGCCGCATCAGTTCGTCGGCGAGCAGGGCGAGCGGAACGATGTGCACCAGCGGTTGCCACAGCTCGCGCACGCCCGTCGAGTACGGGACGTGGACGCCGGTCAGCGGCCGGTCGGAGACGGTGGCGGCGGGACGGCCGAGGCTCCGCAGCAGGGGAACCAGCTCCTCGGCCCTCGACCACTCCGCGCCGCCACCCGGGGCGGTGAGAACGACGGGGACCGAGGTGTCGGCGGTGAAGTACTCCAGGTGGACGAACTCCTCGACGTCCTGGTCCCGGGCGGCAATCCCCGCCGCCTCGAGGACCTTCGCCGCGCCGTAGCCGGCGGATCCCCGGGACGGCCCGGAGCCGAGGTACTGGATCTGCTCGTGGTCGGCCCACTCCTCGGCGAGGCGGGCGACCACGGGCGCGGCCAGGCCGACGGTCTCCTCCACCTGTCCGCGAGCGCGGCGAGTTCCTTGCGGAAGAGGCCCGCCTCGTCCATCGTGTAGCGGCCGCGTACCTCGCCGCTGCGGATGGCGAGGTGGTACAGGCCGAGCAGGCTCATGGCGTACGACCGGACGCCCGGCGCCGCCGCAAACGGCGGCGCGGCGACCGGCAGCACCCGGTCGGCGTCCGCACCGAGCCTGCTGCCGTCGCCCGCGGTGACCGCGACCACGAACTGCCCCTGGGCGCGGGCGGTCCGGGCCGCCTCGACGACGCGGGCCACCTCGCCCGAGTGGGAGACGGCCACGACCATGGGCTCGAACCTCCGGCCGCCGGAGAGGCCGGGAAGCCGGTGCCGCGCGGCAGTGAGGGCGTCGTCGGCGAAGCACGGTACGCCGGTCAGCCGTGCCCACGCGAACTGGGCCGCGCGGGCCGCGAAGAACGAGTCCCCGCAGCCGGTGAGGAGCACGAACCGCAGCGCGTGGTGGTCCGGCGTGCCGAGGGTGCGGCGGGCGTGATCCTCCACCTGCCAGGTGGTGTCGCGGATCAACTGGCCGAGTTCCGACCATCCAGGTGGCCGCCGACGCCGACTTCCCGCGCTTCCTCGATCGTCTCGTCACGACCCTTTCGTAGGCCAGTAGGGTTTTCGGCACGGTCGTGTTCATGTCGTTTCGAGGGGGGAACCGTGGGGGCTGGCGACACCGGGGGCGCGGGGCGGGCGGACGTCGTCGTCCTGACCGCGCTGGAGATCGAGTACCGGGCCGTACGGGCGCATCTGGACGACCCGCGCCCCGTCCGGGCGGAACGCGGCTCCCTGTTCGAGACGGGCGTCTTCCGCTCGGGGGCCCGGCCCGGCGGCCGGCAGGTGGCGATCCACATGACGGGGCCCGGAAACCCGGGCGCGGCGGCGCTGGTCGAGCGGGCGGCGGCGCTCTTCGCGCCGCGGGCCGTGCTGTTCGTCGGGGTGGCGGGTGGCGTCAAGGATGTCGCGCTCGGCGATGTGGTGGCCGCCGACGCCGTGTACGACTACGAGACCGGCAAGGACACCGAGTGCGGGTTCCTTCCCCGGCAGAAGACCCATCAGCCCGCCTACGGACTGGTGCAGCTGGCCCGTAACGTCGCGGCGTCCGGTGACTGGCAGCGGCAGATCTTACCCGGCGGCGCCACCACGCCGCTCCCGCGCGCCCACGTCAAACCGATCGCGGCGGGCGGCCGGGTCGTGGGGCACGAGCGCTCCGACGTCGGCCTCCGGCTGGCGGCCGTCGCCGGGGACGCGATCGCGGTGGACATGGAGGGCTTCGGCTTCCTCGCGGGCGCGTACGTCAACCAGCAGCTCGACGCGCTGGTCATCCGGGGCATCTCCGACCTGCTGGGCGACAAGGGCGAGGCGCACGACGAGCACTGGCAGCCGGTCGCGTCCCGGCACGCGGCCGCCTTCGCCTTCGAACTGATCGGGCGGCTCCCCGCCGCGGAGGCGGCGCACGGCGCGCCCGCCCGGCGCCGCCGCAAGCTCACCATCCAGCAACTCGGCGGCCTCGCGGACCTGTTGCTGGAGGTCCCCGGCCTGTCCTCCCCCACCCGCTGGCAGCAGCTCCTCGACGAGCTGCCAGCCGTCGGCACCGCGGTCGGCCGGCAGTCGGCGAGCCGCGCGGAGGCCCTGGCCCTGCTGCGCACCTGCGAGGCGCACCGGGCCTTTCGCGAGCTGGTGTCCGTGGTGGACGTCCTCGCCCCCGACACCCCGGCCGCGGCCGAACTCGCCCGCCGCGTCGACGAACTGGGCCTGGACTGACCGGGCCGCCCAGAGGGCGGGAAGTGTGTCACCGGGGGCGTGCGGGGCATACAAGTTGTCCGGAGTCCGCGCGGGCGACGCTCGCCTGTGGCAGGGTCTCCGGCGGGATCATCGGCGGCGGGGACCGGTGATGGGGGTACGGGGGAGGCACGGCATGGCGGCCATGCGGGAAGGCGGCCTCAGATCGGTCCATCATTTGGTGTCGGCCTTGAAGGAGTTCCGCTGTCTGACGGATCCGGATTCGCGCGCGTTATGCCTGGACCTGGTCGCCATGGAGATGGAGCTCACGTCCGTCCCGGTGCGCGGCCATCGCGTCACCGACTACTTCCTGGTGGAACTGGCCCGGGAGTGTCTGGAGAACGTGCGGATGATGCGCGCGCTACGCGCGTCGCTCGCGGTGATGGCGCCGGGCACGGACGCCATGGAGCACCTCGATTCGGTCGTGGAGCAGATGACGGCCCGGCCGGTGCTTCCGGCACCGGCCGCCGGCGGACTGCGGTCGCTGCTGGAAGATCTGGAGTTCGAGCACCTGAGCCAGTTGTGCCGGGCCGCGGCGGGTCCGCTCCAGGACGTTCCGGCGGTCACCGGCCCCTGGCACGCCTTCGAGGAGCTGGGCCGGATGAACGCGCGGCCGGACGGGCTGCCGCCGGGCCTCGCCCTGGTGGAGTATCTGGCGGCGTCGGCCCAGCCGCTGCGGAAGGCCGACGCGCTGCGGGCGTGGGCCGATGAGCAGGCGCGGGAGCTGGACCTGACCTCGCAGTTGAGATCGCTGCGCCAGCAGGTGGGGCATGCCGCCCCGGCCGAGCCGGACGACGCGTATCTGGTGATCCGGCTGCTGCCGCAGGAGGAGCCGGGCCGCTACGAGCTGTCGTCCTGGCACAGTTACGACCCGAGCGGCTGGCATCCGGCCCGCGGCCCGGTCACCCAGGTCACCTCCGCCACCGCCGAACGGGCGGTGCAGGAGCTGGTGTACGCGGCGGAGGAG
Organism: Streptomyces sp. NPDC021212; assembly: GCF_044332925.1. Taxonomy (NCBI): domain Bacteria; kingdom Bacillati; phylum Actinomycetota; class Actinomycetes; order Kitasatosporales; family Streptomycetaceae; genus Streptomyces; species Streptomyces sp. NPDC021212. The sequence continues at coordinate 276,285 of NZ_JBIRPZ010000006.1, read as the reverse complement.
GAGTGGAAGGACGCCCGGTGCATCCATCTGGAGTTCCTGCTGGGCCCCGATGACCTGAATCTGCCGGTGCATCTGTGGCGCAAGGAGCTGGACAGCACGATGGCCACGCCGCTGTGCATGGACTATCCGGTGGTGGTGCGCAGCCTGGAGCGGAGCCAGACCAGGCGCTGGCACCGCCCGTGGAACCAGCGGTGGCAGCTCTTCACCGGCCGGCCGGAACTCGCCAGACAGCTCATCGTCGAGGACCAGGATCCGGACAGTCCGCGCTCCGGCGACCCGGCCGCGCTGCTGGCCCGGCTCCAGGCGGATCCGCACGTCGTGGCGCTGATCCTCAACTCGCCGCCGGGCGGCGCGGGTGAGGGTTCGCGCGAGGCGCTGGCGGCCTGGCGGGCGGGAATCCCGCTGGTGGCATGGGATCGCCGGCCCACCCGGGATCCGGCGTTCGTCCAGCACTTGAGACAAAAACCGGACGAGGCCAGCGGGGACCTGGCACGGCTCCGCGAAGCCGTGACAAAGTTACGTCTGGACGCCCATACGATCGACTCCGCGGAGCGGGAGCACCACCCGGGGCAGCATGTGGTGCTCGTCTGGGACGACCCGACCCGGCCCGTGGAGACGCAGGGACGCATGACCGGGCCGGACGAGGGGTTGGGCAGTCGATGAGCGACGGAGAGCCTGCACGGCGGCACAACGGACGGATCCCGGGCGGCGAGGGCTCCGCCTCCGGTCCCCTGCCGTCCGGCATACCGCGTCCCTGGTGGATCTACCAGGGCACCGGGCGCCCCCTGCACGACGTCAGTCTGGAGGACATCCTTCCGCCCCCGCCGCCCTGGCGCACCTTCGGCGGGGTCTCGGCCGGCCCGGTGGACGGCGGTGATGCCGACGGCGCGTTATCCGACCCGGACGAGCCGCCGACCGAGCCCCCGGCGCCGCCGGAGGACGTCCAGGACACCGCCCGCCGGCTCGGCGCGACCCCGCTCGGCCTGCGGTCCGACGCCGAGGAGGCGGACGTCGTGAACGCCGCGCTCATCCTGCGGCGCCCGCTGCTGGTGACCGGCCGCCCGGGCACGGGCAAGTCGACGCTGGCGTACCGCATCAGCCGGGAGCTGGGCCTGGGCCGGGTGCTGCGCTGGCCGATCACCACGCGTTCCACCCTGCGGTCCGGTCTCTACGGCTACGATGCGGTCGGCCGTGTGCACGCCGCGGCGGCCGGACAGGCGGCTGAGGAGGACGGACACGAACCCGGACCGGAGGACATCGGCGACTTCCTCCAACTCGGCCCGCTGGGCACGGCGATGCTGCCGCACCGCCTCCCCCGCGTCCTGCTCATCGACGAATTCGACAAGAGCGACATCGATCTACCCAATGACCTCCTCGACATCTTCGAGGCCGGCGAGTACTCCATCCCTGAGCTGGTGCGCATCCGCAGGCGGCGCCCGGCCGTATCGGTCCTCACCGACGACCCCGACCGCAGCACCGTCATCGCGTCGGGCCGGGTGCGCTGCCGCGCCTTCCCCGTGGTCGTCATCACCAGCAACGGGGAACGGGAGTTCCCGCCCGCGTTCCTGCGCCGCTGTCTCCAGCTGCGGCTGCCCGACCCGGACGCCGACCGGCTCGCCGCGATCGTGGCCGCTCATCTGGGCAGAGCGGACGACCCGCGCGCCCGGGAACTCATCGACATGTTCCTGGAGCGCAGCCGCCACGAAGGCGGTCTCGCCGCCGACCAGTTGCTCAACGCGGTGTATCTGGTGACGGCCCGTTCCGAGGCTCCGGGGCCCGAGTGGGAGGAGCTGCTGCGCGCCGTCTGGCACCGGCTGGACGCCGCGGGCTCGACATGACACATGACCCAGGCGGCGGGTCCGGCGAGCACGGCCCACGGGACCTCGACTGGCAGCAGATCGCCGATGCCTTCTGGCTGGCCGTCTGCAAGGCCGAAACCGACCGCGCACCCGGCCGGCCGTCGCCCGGCCCGCTCCCCGCGCCCCCGCGGGGCGACCCCCCGCCGCCCGCCGACCGGTCCCCCGAACCGCCGCCGGAGGACGACGGCGGGCCGCGGCCCGAGCCCGAACCGGCCGTCTCGGCGCCGCAGCCCGTGGAACTGATCGAGGTACCCGAGGCGCCGGAGGACCCGGGCGGGACGGAACCGGCGCTGGTCACCGACGTCATGGTGCCCGCGCCCCGGCCGTCCGCCGCCGGACCACTGGTCGCCGAGCGCGCCGTCTCCCGGGCGCTGCGCCCCCTCAAGCGCACCTCGCCCTCGCCGGTCGAGCTGGAGGTGGACGAGGAGGCCACGGCCGAGCGGGCCGCGCGCGACGGGCTGTGGCTGCCGGAGTGCGCGCCCGTCCAGGAGCGGTGGATGGACGCGGTGCTGGTGCTGGACTGCGGCAGCTCCATGGTGGTGTGGCGGCGTACGGCGGCGCGGCTGGTCACCGTATTGGAGCGGACGGGTGCCTTCCGGGACGTTCGGGTACACCGGATGAACACCGATCACCCACTGCCCGCGGACCCTCACGACTCCCCGGTGGACGGCATGTCACCGCGCGGGAAGCGCGCGGTGCTGGTGCTCACCGACGGCATCGGCGCGGCCTGGGGCGACGAGAGCGCGCAGCGCGCCCTGGGGCGCTGGGCCCGGCGCGCGTCGGTAGCCGTGCTCCATGTGCTGCGTCAGGGCCGCTGGCACCACACGGGGATCGCACCGGAGCGGGTCCGGGTGAAGGTTCCCGAGCCCGGCGCGCCCAACGGGGCCTGGCGGCCGGGCGACGGCGGCTCCTGGCCGGGCGGCGAACCACCGGTGCCGGTGCTGGAGCTGGACGCGCGCTGGCTCGGCAACTGGGCGCGGCTGGTGGGCCGTCCGTCGGACCGGGGCCATGACACCCTGGCGCTGCTGCCCGGGGCGCCGGCCGACCCCTGGGATCCGGAACCGGAGCCCAGCGCCTGGGACCGGGTCTTCCGCTTCCGCTCCACCGCGTCGCCGAGCGCCTTCCGGCTGGCGGCGCGGCTGGCTGCGGCGCCGCTGAACATCCCCGTGATGGAGTTCGTCCAGGGGATCCACCAGCCGGAGGGCAGCCCCGGCGATCTGGCCGAAATCCTGCTGGGCGGCCTGTTACGCAAGCTCGGCACCGCCGATCCGCTGGACGAGACCGGAATTGGCTACGAATTCCACGACGGAGTACGGGAACTGCTGCTGTCCGCCGGGCTGCGGGACGAGTCGCTGTACACCCTGCGCAGCGTCCTGGACCGGCTGGGCCGCCGCTGGAAGCCGCTGCATCTGCTGCGCGATCTGCTCAACCATCCCTCGGGGCCGGTGCGGGATCTGCCCGACACCGAGCGCCTGATGCCGTACATACGCCTCCAGGAAAAGGTCTACCAGGCGCTTTCCGGGCCCTATCTCGAAGGCGCGCGCTCCTTTCGCGCCCTTGTCCTCGCGCGCCAAGCGCTCCCCCGCACGGGCGAAAGCCGCCCGGAGCCCTTTGAAGACGTACCCAACTGGGGAAATGTGGTACCCGAGGTTGCCGTGACTGACTCCAGGACTCCCCGACCCCGTCCGTCGTCCCAAGCCGACGATTCACCATCCCCGCCGGCGCACGGCACGCCGGGTACGGCGGGGGAGCATTCGAGAGGAACCTTCGTGTCCGTGACCGCTGCCCGGTCCCTGCCCGCCGTGGAGGAGCGCCGTGCCGGGGAGCCCCCGGCCATCTGGGGCAATGTGCCGCCCCGGAACAACAACTTCACCGGACGGCGAGCGCTGCTCGACACGCTCCACGAGCGGCTGCGCAGCGAGGGTACGGCCGCCGTGCTCCCCGAAGCACTGCACGGCCTCGGCGGCGTCGGCAAGTCCCAGATCGCGTTGGAGTACGTGCATCAGCACGCCGCGGACTACGACGCGGTGTGGTGGATCCCGGCGGAGCGCCCGGAGCAGATCCGCCAGGCGCTGGTCCAGCTCGCCGACCGGCTGGGCCTCCAGGCGGGCATGGAGGCGAACACGGCCGTGCCCAGCGTGCTCGACGCGCTGCGGACCGGGCGTCCCTGCCGCAACTGGCTGCTGGTCTTCGACAACGCGGAGGAGCTGGAGACGGTCCGGCCGTTCTTCCCCGCGGGCGGGCCCGGCCGGATCCTGGTGACCTCGCGGAACGCCCAGTGGTCGCGGGCCGCCCGTACCGTCGAGGTGGATGTCTTCGAGCGCGAGGAGAGCATCCAACTGCTGCTGCGGCGGGGTCCCGAGCTGCCGAACGAGCAGGCCGACCGGATCGCCGAGACCCTGGGGGACCTGCCGCTGGCGATCGAGCAGGCGGCGGCGTGGCTCAGCGAGACGGGAATGCCGGTCGACGAGTACCTCCAGGTCTTCGAGGACGAGCGGGCCGACGTCAGCACCCGCCGCAACGAGCTGCTGGCCGCCGGGGTCCCGGTCGACTATCCCGAACCGGTCGCCGCCGCCTGGAACATGTCGCTGCGTCGGCTCGCGGAGCACCACCCGGGCGCCCTGCAACTGCTCCAGATGTGCTCCTTCTTCGCCCCCGAGCCCATTTCGCGCCGGCTCTTCTCGGGCATCCGCGGTGTGTCCCTCTCCCCGGAGCTGTCGGAAGTGCTCCAGGATCCGATCAAGCTCGGTCATGCGATCCGGGAGATCAACCGCTACGCCCTGATCAAGATCAATCACCGCAGCAACACCATCGAACTGCACCGGCTGGTACAGGCCGTGCTGATCGGCCAGATGTCCCCGCAGCAGCAGGCCGACATGCGGCACAGCGCCCACGTGCTGCTGGCCTACGGCGACCCCAACGATGTCTCGCCCGCCAGCTGGGGCCGCTACGCGGACCTGCTGTCGCACGTCCGGGCGTCCCGCGCGATGGACTGCGACGACAAATGGGTGCGCCAGATGGTGCGGAACCTGGTCCGGTTCCTCCATGTCTGGGGCGACCACGAGGGCGCCCTCGAACTCGGCAGCCGGGTGCGGGAGAAGTGGCTGGCCTCGCTCGGCGAGGACAACCCGGAGACGCTCGCCCTCTCCCGTACGCTCGGCCATGTCCTCATCCTCCTCGGCCAGTTCGAGCAGGCCCGGGAGCTGAACAGCCGGACGCTCGAACTGACGCGTGCCGGCGACGGCGACGACCACGAGAACACGCTGGTCACCATCGGGGCGGTCGCCAAAGATGCCCGCTTCCAAGGTGATTACGCGCGCGCCGTGGAGCTGGAGGAGGACCGCTGGCGGCGGACCATCCGGCTGTTCGGCGACGAGGACCCGTACACCATCGCCGCTGCGAACGACTACGCCCTGGCGCTGCGCCACGCCGGGGACTACCCCCGCGCCCGCGAGGTGGGCGAGAACGCCCACAACGTCGCCAAGGTCGTCCTGGGCGAGGACTCGCTGCTGACGATCCTGCTGGAGTCCAATCTGTCGATCGACGTCCGGGAGAGCGGCGACTACATCACCGCCCGAACCATGCTGGAGCAGACCTGCGCCCGGGTCCGCCGACTGCTTCCGCAGAACGCGCCGATCGGGGTCATGGCCCTGCGCAACCTCGCCGTGGCCCGCCGCAAGGCGGGCGACCACGAGGGGGCGCTGGAGGTCACCCGGGAGGTGCTGGAGCGGTACCGGCTGCGCTACAGCGAGCCCAGTCTCCATATCTCGGCGACCTCGCTGAACCTGTCCATGGACCTGCGCCAGACCGCCGACCTCGACGGTGCCCGCGAGCTGGGCCACAAGTGCGTGGACGACATGCGGTCCGCGCTCGGGCCACGGCACCCGGTGACACTGAGCGCGGCCATCGACCTGGCCGTCACCCTGCGGCTGCTGGGAGAGACCGAGGCGGCGCTCGCGCTCAACAAGGAGACGCTGCCCCTGCTCGTCGAGGGGCTGGGGGCGGAGCATCCGATCACCCTGGCCTGCGCGATCAATCTGGCCAGCGACCACTACACACTGGCGGACTACCAGGAGGCGCGGGAACTGGACACCGAGACCCTCGCGGCCTGCCGGACACGGCTGGGCGAGGACCACCCCACCACGCTCGCCTGCGCGGTCAATCTGTCCGGGGATCTGCGCGCGCTCGGTGAGGGCCGGTCCGCCGAGGAGCTGCACAACGACTCCCTCGCCCGGATGCGCGCCGTCCTGGGCCCGAATCACCCGGCCACGGTCGCGGCGGCCCGGGGCATCCGCGCCGACTGCGACGTGGAAGCGATCGCCTTCTGACACCGACTGCCCGCGCCCCGATCCTCAGAGGGCCGTCCCGATCCAGGTCGCCAGCGCCACCGGATCGGGCACCGCGCCGCTGGTGCCCCGTAGCGCGCGATGGACGGCGAGGACCACCTCGGGGGCACGGAGCAGCGCCGCCTTGGCCGCGCCGTCCGGCAGAGTGAGGGCCAGCCCCGCCCAGGCCGCGACATCATCCGGGGCCTGGGCCAGTCTGCCGCGGTAGCCGCGCAGTGCGGCCGCCCGGTCGCCCCTGGCCCAGGCGAGGTCGGCCTCGTCAGGGGCGTCGTCACCGCCGCCCTGCCCAGCCCGCAGCCGCTCCGGTGCGCAGAACCGGAGCCTGGCGAGCGCCGTCCGCGGCACCGTCTCCGTCGCGGCGAGCTCGACCGAGGCGGGGGGCAGCTCCCGGGGCGGCGTACCGTGCGTCCGCCAGGCCCGCACCCACCGGGCGAGCCCCTCGGGTTCGGGTCGCAGATGGCGCATGCGGTACACGAGCCGGTGGTCGACGACCAGTTCCGCTGCCAGCCGCCGGGGTACGGACGGGACCGGCTCCGCGAGCCAGTCGGCCAGCCGCTCCGCCACGTGATCGAGAAAGCTCCTGCCCAGGGGCGTCAGTTCGGCGTGGGTGCGCAGCGTCTCCAGCCCGTGGGAGGTCTGCTCCCGGCGGAGGGCGAACTCGAACGCGGCGGTGTCCCTGGCGGGCCCTTCCTCCGTACGGTGCAGGCGGTCCTGCCAGAAGCCGGTCACGCCCAGGAACGCGTACACCCCCTGGAGCATTCCGCGCAGCGGCCTCGGGTCCAGCCGCCAGGGCGCGTGGTGGACCTCCTCCCGTCCCCCTTCGATCAGGGGCACCAGATCCATCAGGGCGCTGAGCTTGATGTGCTGGGCCTCGTGCACCAGCGCGGCGGCCAGCTCCGGTTCGTCCACGGGGCCGTTCATCAGGACGCAGCCGTGCGCCTCGGGGGACGAGGCGCTGAACGGTTCGGGGTGGGCCGCGTACGGTACGGGGACGACGGAGGCGACGCAGGCGGCGACCCCCGACGGGTCCACGTTGCGCTGCTCGGCGACCAGCCGCCAGGCGCCCGCGAAACGTTCCTGCCAGTGCTTCCAGGCGTCATCGGTCAGCCGGTCCGGCGGTCTGCGGCGGAAGAAGTCGCGATAGGGGTCGACATCGTCGAGGAACGGGGAGCAGATGTGCCCCCGGTGGTCGCCGTGCAGCCGTCTGAGCCCGCGCCACCCGGGGGCGTCCTCCGTGAAGCCGGAAGCGGGCAACGGCACCGTGTGCGGCCCGGCCACCACCGCGGCCCCCTCTCCCGTACGCACGACCTCGGCGAGGTGGCCGGGAGGATCCGGCACGAGGGCGAATCCCAGCGCGGGCAGCATCACCCCGCCGTCGCACACCACGACCGTGATACGGAAGTCGATGCCCGCGAGGAGGGCGGCCGAGGCCGCCACCGCGTACAGATAGCCGGTCTCGCCCCACAGCGGCGCGTCCGCCGGTTCCTGGCCGCGCAAGCGCCGCAGGCACCGGCTGAGCCACACCCCCGTCTGCGGATGCAGCAACAGCCGTTCCACTGCGGCCGGGGAGCGGCGCTCGGCGCGTATCAGCAGCCGCCATGCCTCCCCGGCGGGGGGCAGGGGGCCGGGAAGGGCGGGATGCGTGGCGGCCACGTCGACCAGGGCCCGCAACAGCAGCATCGCCCGACTGCGCTGACCGGATCTCAGCTCGGCGACCGAGGACGCGCTTCCCGAACCCGCGGCCAGCTCGGTGAGGCACTCCGCCGATAAGTGGTGGCGGGAGTCCGTCAACTCCCGCAACTCTGCCCCGCATCGGAGGCGCTGGCCGCCGTCGCCGGGTTGCGGACGGCGCCGATCAGCCGCAGTGCCACCGCGGCGATCCCCTCGTCCCGGTCGAGGTCTTCCAGTGTCGCTCCCGAAAGGTCCAGCAGCTCCGTCTCGACCTCGGTCGCGACTCGCTCCATGACACCGCCCTCCTCCGGACGTTCCACACCACTCAGTGAGGCATCCCTATGGTGACCTACCCCTATTGATTGCGAAAGGGTGAACACGGCCAGCGTCAGGCGCCCTTGCCGGAGCGGACCGACTCGACCTCGAACACGCCGCCGCAGACGCGGAAGGAGTGCGCCGGCACCGTCATGGAGGTGAGGGAGTCCGGCGGATAGGCCCGGATCCGGGCGGGGGTGCGCCGGCACGGTTGGTCCGTCGTGCCCTCGTTGAGGGTGTGCAGCGCCGCGGAGGCGCTGCCGCCCGGCGGCAGGGAGACCGAGGAGCGCGCCGCGCCGCGCCGGGTGGCGGGGTCGCCGATCGCGGCGCCCGCGGAGTCCAGCAGAGAGACGCCCGGGAAACCGGTGAGCGTGCAGGACGCGGTGGACTTGTTGGTGAGCACCAGCGGCATGTAGACGTTGCCTGCGCCGACGTCCTTCCGCCCGAGGGAGAGCCCCAGCTGCTCGGTGGAGCATATGCGCCGGGTGCCCGGACGCGACGCGGCGGTGTGCGCCACCGTGGCCGAGGAGGAGCCGGACGGGGGGTGTGTGACGGGGTGCGTCGCGGAGCGCGATGCCCCGGAGTGCGATACGGAGGGTGTCGTGCGCCCGGTGTGCGCTGTCGACTGGGTGACGGACGAGGCGGGCGCGTCACCGCCGTCCGCTGTACCGGACGAGCCGGGCGGCGCGGACCCCTGGCCTCCGGTGTCGGCGCCGCAGGCCGTCACCACGGCCATCGCGCCGACGAGGAGCGCGCATAAGGGCCATGGTCGGGACCGCCGGGGCCTGGGCGTCGTGGTGTCGTTCCGTTGCGCCATGATCGACCTCCCGGGGTCGTATCCGCTCTCTTTTGGCTCCCCCTTCCCCGCATGGACGCCCTTATGTCTGTCAGGAAAATTGATCACATTCCCCGGCAATTCCTCACCGTGATCCGCGCGGCGATCCGCCGCGCCCCGGTGACCCGGGAGCCACCGGGGTCGCCGGTCACATCACCAGGTGTGCCTTGCTGTGGGTGACTTCCTCGATGTCTCCGCCCGCCTTGCCGATCAGCCGGTGGGCCAGGTTGCTCAGTGCCCTCGCCGCCGCGATCTCCTCGCCGACCCGCGGCTGTGCCGGGTCGTCGGGGTTGCGGTTCGCGCGGCCCTGGGCGAGCATCTCGGTGCCGTCGTGCATCCGCAGCCGGACGACCGCTTCGGTCAGCGGACCGATCTCACGGAATTCCATCTCAATGTCGCATCCCACGATCGTCTCCATCACGATCACCTCCTGCGTCACCTTCCAGGATGCGCCTCCCCCCGCTGTCCGGTCGACCTGGTCAGCAGTTCCATCACCTCGGCGTCGCCGGTCTGGGCGAAGTCCTCGTACCACTCGCCGACCGCGGAGAAGTCCGGGGGCGTGGACAGGCACACCACCTCGTCCGCGTCCTCGCGCAGCGACGCGGCCGCGTCCGGCGGTGCCACTGGCACGGCCAGGACGGCCCGGGCCGCCCCCTGGGCCCGCGCGACCCGGCAGGCGGCCCGTGCCGTGGCGCCGGTCGCGATCCCGTCGTCCACGATGATCACCGTACGGCCCTCCACCGGGATCCGCGGCCGGTCGCCGCGGAACCGCCGCGCCTGCCGGACCAGCTCGGCCTGCTCGGTCCGCTCCACCTCGGCGATCTCTTCCTCGTCCGCCCGGCTCATCCGGATGATCGCCTCGTGGACGACCCGTACCCCGCCTTCGCCGATGGCGCCGAAGCCCAGCTCGCGGTGGAAGGGGACGCCGAGCTTACGGACGATGATCACGTCCAGCGGTGCGTTCAGCGCCCGGGCCACCTCGAAGGCCACCGGCACCCCGCCCCGTGGCAGCCCCAGCACCACGGGCTTCTCCTCGGTCAGCGGCCTCAGCCGCTCGGCGAGGCGCCGTCCGGCGTCCACCCGGTCAGTGAAGATCATCGCTCACCCCCGGCACGGGTTCCTCTCCTTCGAATCAAGCGGACAATTCCCCGGGCCGCAAACCGGCGGCGGCTCCGGCACCCTGGAGGTATGGAGCACGCCACAAACCGGGGCGATTCCGGTTACCCCGTCTACGTCGAATCATTCGACTCCGACAGCCGTTACCGGCGGGTGCGGCTCCGGGGTGTGGGGTGCGAACCCCTCGAAAGGGAGGAGTTCGCACCGCGCGTCCGGCAGGTCTTCCCCGGCATCGACCTCGACGACCCGGATCAGGTCCACTGGGCCGACCGGCCCGGACAGTGGCCGCGGTGGCATCCGGGCGAGGCATGAGCGCGCATGGGCGTCCTGGTCGGCACGTCGGGTTGGCAGTACAAGGACTGGCGCGGTGTCCTCTACCCCGTCGGCTGCCCGCAGCGGCTGTGGCTGGAGGAGTACGCCAGGGGCTTCACCACGGTCGAGAGCAATAACGCGTTCTACCGTCTTCCCGATCACGATCAGTTCGCCGCCTGGCGGGATCGCACGCCCGGCGGGTTCGTGATGGCGCTCAAGGCCAGCCGCTATCTCACCCACATCAAGCGGCTGCGCGACCCGAAGGAGCCGGTGGCGCGGCTGATGTCGCACGCGGACGGGCTCGGCGACCGGCTGGGCCCCGTCCTGCTCCAGCTCCCGCCGACCCTGCGGGCCGACCCCGGCCTGCTGGACACGTGTCTGGCCTGCTTCCCGGCCGGTACCCGGGTGGCGGTCGAGCCGCGCCATGACTCGTGGTGGACCGATGAGATCCGGGCGCTGCTGGAGGACCACGGCGCGGCGCTGTGCTGGGCGGACGTGGGCTCGCGCCCGGCCGCCCCGCTGTGGCGGACCGCCGGGTGGGGGTACGTACGGTTCCACGGCGGCCGGGCCGAGCCCGCACCGCGCTACGGCCGCCAGGCGCTCGCCACCTGGGCACGCCGGATCCATGACACCTGGCCCGGCGAGGCCGACGTCTACGCGTACTTCAACAACGACACGGGCGGGGCGGCGGTCCACGACGCCGTCGTCTTCGCCCGTGCCGTCGCCCGGCTGGGCCGCGCGGTCAGCCGTACGCCCGCGCCCTGAACGTCATACCGACACGGCTATTCCTTGACCGCGCCGCCCAGCATGCCCTCGATGAACCGGCGCTGGAGCGCCACGTAGACGACCACCACCGGCAGCGCGATCAGCACCGAGGCCGCCGCGAGCAGCGCCGCGTCCGAGCTGTGCTGTCCCTGGAAGAAGGCGAGGCCGAGGGGAACGGTCCGATGGGCCTCGTCGCTGACCATCACCAGCGCCATCAGGAACTCGTTCCACGTCCACATGAAGGTGATGACGACCATGGTGGAGATCGCCGGACGGCCCATCGGGACCAGCACCCGCCACAGCGTGGTCCAGCTGTTCGCCCCGTCGATCCGGGCCGCCTCGATCACCGCCCGTGCGCTGCCCCGGAAGTACGTCCGCATCCAGAACACGCCGAACGCCAGGGACTGGGCGGTCTGCGGAAGGATCAACGCCCAGTAGGTGTCGGTGAGCCCGGCGTACCGCAGATCGAAGTAGAGCGGGACGACCAGGGCCTCCTGGGGCAGGGTCAGCCCGATCACGAAGAGGTGGAACAGCAGGGTGGAGCCGGGGAAGCGCATCACCCCGAAGGCGTACGCGGCGAGCACGGCCAGCACGGTGGTGGCCGCGACCACGACCGTGGTGACCAGGACCGAGTTGCCGAGGTAGGTGCCGAAGTGGCCACGGCTCCAGGCGTTGGCGAAGTTGCCCCAGTGCGGCGCGCCGTGCGGCAGCGAAAAGCCGGTGTCCAGGGAGCCCTGCGGGCCGAAGGCGGTGGAGAGGATGCCGACGACGGGGACGAGTGAGATCACGGCGAACAGGGTGAGGAGGGCGTACGTGACGCCGCGTTCCAGGCGTGTGGTCATGCCCGCCGCCCTTCCACGAGCCGGGAGACCGTGACGGTCAGGGCGAAGATCAGGGCCGTGAGGGCCACCCCGACGGCGGCGGCCGAGCCGACCTGGCCCGTCTCGAAGGCCCGGTGGTAGACCTCGTAGGCGGGTACGGAGGTGGCGTTCCCGGGGCCGCCGCTGGTCGTGACGTAGATGAGGTCGAAGTTGCGCAGGCCCGCGATGATGGTCAGGGTCAGCGCCACCGCGATATGGGGCCTGAGCCCCGGGAGGGTGACGGCGAGGAACTCCCGGACCGGCCCGGCGCCGTCGATCCGCGCCGCCTCGTACAGCTCGCGCGGAATGCGCTGGACCCCGGCGAGGAAGAGGACCATGCACAGCCCGGTGCCCACCCAGGTGCCGATGACCCCGACGGCGGGCAGCGCCCAGGTGTAGTCGCCGAGCCACGGGCGGGTCAGCGAGCCGAGACCGACCGCGCGCAGGGTGTCGTTGAGCAGCCCGTCGGGGGCGAGGATGGACCGCCAGGCCACGGCGACCACGATGAGCGCCAGGACCTGCGGCAGGAACAGGACCGTGCGGAAGAACGTCATGCCGTGGATCCGGACCCGGGACATCGCGGCCGCCAGCAGCAGCCCGATGGCCACCGGCAGGGCCGAGTAGAACACGAGCAGCAGCAGGGCGTGGGCGAACGGGGCGCGCAGCGCGGGGTCGCCGAACAGGTCGCGGTAGTTGTCGAAACCGGCCGGAGTGGCGGCGGTCAGCCCGTCCCAGTGGAGGGACGACAGCCACACCGACTGCCCGAAGGGATAGAGCAGGAACACCGCGTACACGAGCAGCGCGGGCAGGATGTAGAGGTAGCCGACGGCACGCGGCTCACCGGGCGCCCGGCGACGGTAGCCCCTGGTCAGGGCGGTGGGTCTCATCGCGACCCCGCCGCGTGGCGGCGCCGTTGTTCGCCCATGAAGGCGCCATAGTCCTTCTGCAGGGTGGTGGCCAGCTCGCCCGGGGAGGTCTTGCCGCTGACGACGCCCTGGAGGGCGGCCGAGAGCGTGTCGTAGAAGGTGGGCGTGGCGTAGTCGAGGTACGGGACGAGGCCATCGGCGGCGCTGAGGCGCTTCCAGCCGTCGATCATCTGGCGGTCCACGGTGTCCGGGGCGACCCGGGCCGCGGCCGGGCCGGGGACGGCGGGCAGCACTCCGTGCCGGGTCATGACGTCCGAGGCGTGCGCGCTGGTGAGGAAATCGAGGTAGGCGGCGGCCACTTCGGGGTGGCGGGAGCGGGAGGTGATGGACCAGGCGAGGCCCTGGCCGCCGGTGGTGACGGGGGCGCCGCCGGGCTTCGCGGGCGGCGGGGGCATGAGCCCGAGCCGGTCGCCCATCGACTTCTTGAGATCGGCCAGCAGCCAGGTGCCGGTCATCAGGTACGCGCCGTCGCCGGAGGCGAACTTCTTGGCCGCGTCGTCGTATCCGAGGCCGTTCGCGCCCTTCGGCAGATACCCGCGCTTCATCCAGTCGGTGACGGTCGCGGCGGCGTTCCTGGTGGCCGCGGTGTCGAAGCCGGTACCGCGGCCGAGGACGGTGTCGCGGGTCGCGGCGGCCGCGTACTGGTCCTGGAGCACCCCGAAGGTGTGAATCGCGGGGTACTTGTCGAGGTTGCCGAACTGGACGGGCAGTTCGCCCCGCTCCTTGAGCCGGGCGAGTCCGGCGGTGAACTCGCCCCAGGTCCTCGGCGGATTCAGGCCCGCCTTCCGCAGCAGGTCCTTGTTGTAGAAGAGGCCGACGAACTCGCCGGTCTGGGAGATGCCGTAGAGCCGTCCGCGGCCGAAGTCGGTGCCGTCGACGGAGACCCGGTTGAGGCCCAGGAGGGTGTTCGGGTAGCGGGTGTTCCAGTCGTAGATCCCGGCGTAGTTGTCGAGCGGGGCGAGCAGCCCGGCCCGGACGAAGGAGACCATGTCCGGGTAGCCCTGGTTGGCCTGGATGACGTCGGGCGGGTTGTTGCCGGAGACGGCGAGCTTGAGCGTGGTCTTCAGATCGGTGAAGCTCCGCGCCACCCGCTTGATCCGCACATGGGGGTACTTCTTCTCGAACTCCCGGTTCAGCTGGGTGATTTCACCGTTCGTGCCGCCGCGGATCTCCTGGTCCCACACGGTCAGCGTGGTCCTTCCGGCCGCTCGCGGGTCGGGTACGGCGGTGGCGACTCCGGTCCCGGATCCGGCGGCCCCCGAGCCGTCGGTGCCGGGCACACATCCCGCGGCGAGCAGGGTGGCGCCGAGGGCGAGGACGGCCGATAAGGCTCGTGGGGGCCGGTGGCGCGCCCCGCTGCGGGGACATCCCATGCGGTTCTCCTGTCTGCGGGCGTCGTCGTACGGGCGTCGTCGTACGGGCGTCGTCGTACGGGCGTCGTCGTACGGGCGTCGTGCTGCGGGCTCTCCTGGGACGTGCCGTCGTACGGGCGTCAGGCCCCGCGGGCGCCGGCCGCCCGGAAGCCGACGGTGGGCAGGGCCCGCGGCCGTGGCCAGTCGTGCGCCCCGGCCGGGATCAGGCCGTCCAGGAAGCGGTGGCGCGCCACCAGTTCGCGGTCCGCCGAGCGGGCCGTACGGTCCCACCACGCGGCGACCTCGGCCCAGCCGGGCGCGGCGAGCGCGCCGCCGAAGTGCTGGACGGAGAGGGCGGCGGTGAGGTTGGCGAAGGCGAGCCGGTCGGCCAGCGGCCAGCCCGCGAGCGTTCCGGTCATGAAACCGGCGACGAACACATCGCCCGCCCCGGTGGGGTCGAGCGCTTCCACGGCGAGACCCGGCACCTCAGCGCTCTCCCCGGTGAGGGAGTCGATGCCGACGGCGCCCCCGGCTCCCCGGGTGACCACCGCGATCGGCACCAGCTCGGCCAGGGCGCGCACCGCCCGTTCGGGCGTGTCGGTGCGGGTGTAGCGCTGTGCCTCGGTGGCGTTGGGCAGGAACGCGTGGGTGTACGGCAGGTCGGGGAGGGCGGCCAGGTCCCAGCGGCCGGACTCGTCCCAGCCGACATCGCCGAAGACCTGGGCTCCCTGGGCGTGCGCCTGGCGCACCCAGTCCTCCTGGCGGCCCGGTTCGTAGGCGGTCACACAGGCCCGGGAGCGGGGCGGCGCGAGCCGGGTGGCGGGAGGCGGGGCGGGGTGCTCGTGGGTGACCATGGTGCGCTCGCCCTCGTAGGCCATGGACACGGTGACCGGCGAGTGCCAGCCGGGGACGCGCCGGGAGTGGCTGAGGTCGACGCCCTCGTCGTGCGCCAGGCTCTCCCAGCAGTAGTCCCCGTAGACATCGGCGCCGAAGGCCGCGGCGAGGGTGGTGTGCAGGCCGAGCCGGGCGAGGGCGGTGGCCATGTTGGCGATGCCGCCGGGGCTTGAGCCCATGCCGCGGGCCCAGGACTCGGTGCCGCGCACCGGGGCGTGGTCGAGGCCGGTGAAGATGATGTCCAGGAAGACGGTGCCGGTGAGGTAGACGTCGTGCTCGGGGTCGGCCGGGGTCCGCAGCGCGGCGAGCGGGTCGATCGGCTGTATCGGACCGGAGGCTGCGGACGTGGGGCTCACCTGCGTGCCTTCCCTTGTGCGTCATGACGTCGGATGAGCGACACCATGCACCTCGTCTGGGTTTTGTGCAAGAGGTCGGTCATGGTCGCGCAGAGTCGCTCAGGTGGAGTACGTTGCCATCATGCTGCGAGAGACCCGCCACGAGAAGCTGCTGAGCATCCTCGGCGAGGAGGGCGTGCTGCCGATCGGGGAGATCGCCGCGCGCCTGGAGATCAGCGAGGCCACGGCCCGCCGGGACCTCGCCGAGCTGGGCCGGGCCGGCCGGCTGACCCGGGTCTACGGCGGCGCGGTGGCCGCCTCCACCCCCGACGAGGAGCGCCCGTTCGGCGAGGTGGCGATCGACGAACCGGAGGAGAAGGCGGACGTGGCCCGGCGCGCTGCGGCGCTGGTCACGGACGGCGATGTGCTGCTGCTGGACATCGGCACCACCACGCTCCAGCTCGCCCGGCTGCTGCGCGGCCGTCCGGTCACCATCGTGACCAGCAATCTGGCGATCTACGACGAGCTGCGCGACGACCCCGAGGTGACGCTGATCCTGCTCGGTGGGCAGGTGCGCGCCAACTACCGTTCCGTGGTCGGCTTCCTCACCGAGTCCAACATCCGCCAGCTGCGGGTGGGCCGGCTCTTCCTCGGCGCGAGCGGGGTGCTGTCCGACGGCAGCGTGCTGGACAGCACCCATGTGGAGGTGCCCGTCAAGCGGGCCATGCTCGCCTCGGCCCGGGAGGTGGTGCTGCTGGTCACCGCGGGCAAGTTCCCGGGCGACACCGGGCTGGCCCGGATCTGCGGTCCGCGGGAGATCGACACCCTGATCACCAACAAGACCGCCGATCCGGCGACGCTCGATGTGTTCCGCCAGGCCGATGTGGAGGTAGTGACCGTATGAGGCTGACCGTGCTGGGTGGCGGCGGTTTCCGGATGCCGCTGGTGTACCGGGCCCTGCTGAAGGACACCGGGGACGACGCCGGGCGCTGCACCGAGCTGGTGCTGTACGACACCGACGCCCGCCGGCTGGACGCGATCGGCGCGGTCCTGGCCGAACAGGCGGAGAACCACCCCGCGGACCGCC
The DNA here is from genome assembly GCF_044332925.1 of Streptomyces sp. NPDC021212. Classification (NCBI taxonomy): domain Bacteria; kingdom Bacillati; phylum Actinomycetota; class Actinomycetes; order Kitasatosporales; family Streptomycetaceae; genus Streptomyces; species Streptomyces sp. NPDC021212. The sequence continues at coordinate 259,612 of NZ_JBIRPZ010000006.1, read as the reverse complement.
CCGCCGCCCCCGCGGTGCGGGCCACCACCGACCTGGACGACGCGCTGCGCGGCACCGACTTCGTGTTCTCGGCGATCCGGGTCGGCGGCCTGGAGGGCCGCGCCCACGATGAGCGGATCCCGCTCGGCGAGGGCGTCCTCGGGCAGGAGACCGTCGGCGCGGGCGGGGTGCTGTACGGGCTGCGCACCCTGCCGGTGGCGACCCGGATCGCCGAGCGGATCGCCGCCGTGGCCCCGGACGCCTGGGTCATCAACTTCACCAACCCCGCGGGCATGGTCACCGAGGCGATGCGGCGGGTGCTGGGCGACCGGGTGATCGGCATCTGTGACTCGCCGGTCGGGCTGTGCCGCCGGGCGGCGCGGGCCCTGGGCGCGGACCCGGACCGGGCGTCGTACGACTACGTGGGCCTCAACCACCTCGGCTGGCTGCGGGGTGTGGTGGTGGACGGCCGGGACCGGATGCCCGAGCTGCTGGCCGACGCCGGGGCGCTGGAGTCCTTCGAGGAGGGCAAGCTGTTCGGGGCGGAGTGGCTGCGGGCGCTGGGCGCGCTGCCCAACGAATATCTGCACTATTACTACTTCAACCGCGAGGCGGTGGCCTCCATCCGGCAGGCCCCGGCCACCCGGGGGGAGTTCCTGCGCGAGCAGCAGGCCCGGTTCTACGAGACGGCCCGCACCGCCGGCGGCGGGGTGCTCGCGGCCTGGGAGCGGACCCGGCTGGAGCGCGAGGCCACGTACCTGGCCGAGAGCCGGGAGGCCAGCGGCGGCTGGGAGCGCGACTCCTGCGATCTGGACGGCGGCGGCTACGACCGGATCGCGCTGGCCATCATGCGCGCCATCGCCCGCGACGAGCGCACCACGCTGATCCTCAATGTCGCCAATCGCTCCGCCGTTCCCGGGCTGGACGCGGACGCGGTGGTGGAGGTGCCCTGTCTGGTGGACGCGGGCGGGGCGCGCCCCATGGCCACCGGTGCGGTGGCCCCGGACCAGCTCGGGCTGATGCTGTCGCTCAAGGCGGTCGAACGCTCGACGATCGAGGCGGCGGAGGCGGCCGCCGCAGCCGGGACGACCCGGGCCGGGGGCACCGCGGCCGCCCGGGGCGCGGCCCTGCGCGCCCTCGCCCTGCACCCGCTGGTCGACTCGGTCAACGTCGCGAGCCGCATTCTCGACGCCTCGGGGCTGCCGGCGTCCGCGTAACACATGTCCGAACGGGCTTTCCCTAGACCTTGATCACGCCCGAACGGGCTATGTTTCGGCCATGTTTTCGGAAGCGGGCACGATACGGGCACACCTTGCGCCGATCCAGGCGTCCGCGATCCTCACGACGCACCCACTTACCTGAGCTGACCTGCTGAGATAACGTTCGCGAAACGGGCACACCCGGTCATGATCCGTCCCGCGCCAAGCCTGGCCACTCCGGTTGCGTGCTTGTAAAACTTCTGGCCAAGGCCGAAGAGAAGCAGGTGATGCGGTGTGGACGCGGAGGAACGCCGTCGGGAGATCCTCGACATGGCGCGGCGTGCCGGAGTCGTCGACGTCGGCAAGCTCGCCGCGGACCTCGGGGTGTCCAAGGAGACGGTGCGCCGCGACCTGCGGGTGCTGGAGCAGCACGGTCTGGTCCGGCGCACCCATGGCGGCGCGTACCCCGTGGAGAGCGCCGGCTTCGAGACCACCCTCGCGTTCCGCACCACCATGCACGTCCCGGAGAAGTCGCGGATCGCGACCGCGGCCGCCGAGCTGCTGGGCGACGCCGAGACGGTCTACATCGACGAGGGCTTCACCCCGCAGCTGATCGCCGAGGCCCTGCCCCGGGACCGGCCGCTCACCGTGATCACCGCGTCCCTCGCGACCGCGAGCGGGCTCGCCGGCCACGAGAACACCACGGTGCTGCTGCTCGGCGGCCGGGTCCGCGGCAGCACGATGGCCACCGTCGACCACTGGGCGACACACATGCTCTCCGGCTTCGTCATCGACCTGGCGTTCATCGGCGCCAACGGCATATCCCGGCAGTACGGGCTCACCACCCCCGACCCGGCGGTCAGCGAGGTCAAGGCGCAGGTGGTCCGGGTGTCCCGGCGCAGGGTGTTCGCCGGGGTGCACACCAAGTTCGGGGCCGTCAGCTTCTGCCGGTTCGCGGACGTGTCCGACTTCGAAACCATCGTGACCGACACCGGGCTGCCCGTGACCGAAGCCCACCGGTATTCGCTACTGGGCCCCCAGATCCTCCGGGTCTGACCCCACCTTTCCCCCCTCACATCCCCTTCCCTCTCCCTCCCCACGTCCCTCCGATTGGACCCGTTATGCCAGTCCTGACTCTTCGTGCTGCCCGGATACCGGTCGTGGCCCTGACCGCGGGCGCGCTCCTCGCGGGGTGCGCCGGTATGGGCGGCGGCAGCTCCGGCGGCAACACCATCAATGTGCTGATGGTGAACAACCCACAGATGATGGATCTGCAGAAGCTGACCGCGAAGCACTTCACCAAGGAAACGGGCATCAAGGTCAAGTTCACGGTGCTGCCGGAGAACGATGTCCGCGACAAGATCAGTCAGGACTTCTCCAATCAGGCCGGGCAGTACGACGTCGCCACGATCAGCAATTTCGAGGTGCCGTTCTACGCCGAGAACAGCTGGCTGATGCCGCTGGACGACCATGTCGCCAAGGACAAGGCGTTCGACCAGAAGGACATTCTTCCGCCGATGCGGGAGTCGCTGACCGCCGGTGACGGCCAGTTGTACGCGGAGCCCTTCTACGGCGAATCGTCGTTTCTGATGTACCGCAAGGACATTTTCGCCGAGAAGGGCCTGAAGATGCCCGCGCGGCCCACCTGGAACCAGGTGGCGGACCTCGCGGCCAAGGCCGACGGCGCCCGCAAGGGAATGAACGGCATCTGTCTGCGCGGGCTGCCCGGCTGGGGCGAGCTGATGGCCCCGCTCACCACGGTCGTCAACACCTTCGGCGGCACCTGGTTCACCAAGGACTGGAAGGCCCGGCTGACCTCGCCGGAGTTCGTCAAGGCGACCAAGTTCTATGTCGACCTGGTGCGTAAGCACGGCGAGGCCGGCGCCTCCCAGTCCGGCTTCGCCGAGTGCCTCAACAACCTGACCCAGGGCAAGAGCGCCATGTGGTACGACGCCACCTCGGCCGCCGGGTCGCTGGAGGCCGCCAAGTCGCCCGTCAAGGGCAAGATCGGATACGTCCAGGCGCCGGTGAAGAAGACCGACAGCTCGGGCTGGCTCTACACCTGGGCGTGGGGCATCCAGAAGGCCTCGCGCAACTCCGACAAGGCGTGGAAGTTCATCTCCTGGGCCTCCAGCAAGGAGTACGAGAACCTGGTCGGCAAGACGTTCGGCTGGTCCAACGTGCCCGCGGGCAAACGGGCCTCCACCTACGCCAATCAGGACTACAACAAGTCCGCCGGCGCCTTCTCCGAGGTCACTCGAAAGGCCATCACCAGCGCCAAACCGCGCGATCCCGGGGTGCAGGAGCGGCCGACCATCGGCATCCAGTTCGTCGACATTCCCGAATTCGCCGATCTCGGCACCAAGGTCGCCCAGGAGATCAGTGCCGCCATCGCCGGGAAACAGTCCGTCGACGAGGCATTGAAGACGTCGCAGAAGCTGGCCGAGAAGGTGGGCGAGGAGTACCGAGATGAGTAATCCGACAACGGCGGCCCCCGTCCGCGGCGAGCGCCCACCGACCATGGCCACCGCATCCCGGAACACCTCCCGGCCGCCGAGGAACCGGGCACGGGAGTGGGCCACCCGGGCACCGCTGATGCCCGCGCTGATCTTCCTGATCGTGGTCACCCAGCTGCCGTTCGTGGCGACGCTGGTGATCTCCCTCTTCGACTGGAACTCGTTCCGCCCCGACAACCGCAAATTCGCCGGGCTGGAGAACTACCAGACCGTGGTGAGCGACGCGGCGCTGCGCGAATCGATCCTCACCACCGTGCTGCTGACCGCCACCGTGGTCATCATCAGCGTGGTGCTGGGGCTGGCGCTCGCACTGCTGCTGGACCGCAAGTTCCGCGGCCGGGCACTCGTCCGGACGATGCTCATCGCGCCGTTCCTGCTGGTGCCGGTGGCCTCGGCGCTACTGTGGAAGCATGCGCTGTACAACCCGGAGTACGGGCTGTTCAACGGCGTCCTCAACTGGCTGGGCGGCCCCCAGCCGGAGTGGCTGAGCGATATGCCGCTGATGGCCGTGGAGGCGTCGCTGATCTGGCAGTGGACACCGTTCATGATGCTCATCCTGCTGGCCGGGCTGCAGAGCCGGCCGCTGGACATGATCGAGGCGGCCCGGCTGGACGGCGCGGGCAACTGGCAGATCTTCCGCTTTCTGACCCTCCCTCATCTGCGGCGCTATCTGGAGCTGGGCACCCTGCTCGGGTCGATCTACATCGTGCAGAACTTCGACGCCGTGTTCACCCTCACCCGCGGCGGACTCAACACCGCCAACCTCCCCTACACCATCTACGAAACCTTCTACAACGCCCACGAGTACGGGCTGGCATCGGCGGCGGGTGTGCTGGTCGTGATCGGCACGATCATCATCGCCACCTTCGCGCTGCGCGTGGTGTCGTCCCTCTTCCGTGAGGAGGCGTCCCGCGCATGACCTCCCTGACCGCTCCTGCCGTGACCGCTGTTCCACCGACCGCCCGGCGGGCCAAGCGCCGCGGTGCCGCGCTCGGCCTGCTGGCCTGGTCCATCGGCATCCTGTTCGTCCTGCCGGTCCTGTGGATGCTGCTCACCTCGTTCCACTCCGAGAGCGACGCCGCCACCAACCCGCCCTCGCTGGCGGCCCCGCTGACCCTCGACGGCTACAAGGCGTTCTTCGGCGTGGACGGCGGGGCCAGCCCCTGGCCCGCGCTGCTCAACTCGATGGGCACGTCCCTCTTCTCCACCCTCTTCGTGCTGGTGCTGGCCCTTCCGGCCGCGTACGCGCTGTCGATCCGGCGGGTCCGCAAGTGGACCGACGTCATGTTCTTCTTCCTGTCCACCAAGATGCTGCCGGTGGTGGCCGGGCTGCTGCCGGTGTACCTGTTCGCGAAGGACATCGGCTTCCTGGACAACGTCTGGCTGCTCGTCATCCTCTACACGTCGATGAACCTGCCGATCGCCGTGTGGATGATGCAGTCCTTCCTCGCCGACATCCCCGTGTCCATCATCGAGGCCGCCCAGATGGACGGAGCCCGGCTGACGACCATCCTGTGGCGGGTCGTCGCCCCGATCGCGGGCCCCGGCATCGCCGCCACCTCGCTGATCTGTTTCATCTTCAGCTGGAACGAAATGCTGTTCGCCCAGGTGCTCACCGGCGTGGTCGCCCAGACCGCACCGGCCTTCCTGACCGGCTTCGTCACCAGCCAGGGGCTGTTCCTGGCCCAGGTGTGCGCCGCGTCGATCGTCATCTCCCTGCCGGTGCTCGCCGCGGGGTTCGCCGCCCAGGACAAACTCGTCCAGGGCCTGTCGCTAGGAGCAGTCAAATGAGGGCCGCCGTCATCGAAGCGCCCGGCAAGGTCACCGTCGCCACGGTCGCGGATCCGGCCCCGGGGCCCCGCGAGGTCGTTGTCGACGTGGCGGCCTGCGGGCTGTGCGGAACCGATCTGCACATCCTGCAGGGCGAGTTCGCGCCCACCCTGCCGATCGTCCCCGGCCATGAGTTCGCCGGAGAGGTCGTCGGCATCGGCAAGGACGTCACCGAGGTGGCGGTCGGCGACCGGGTCGCGGTCGACCCCTCCCTGCACTGCCACGAATGCCGCTACTGCCGCATCGGCCGGGGCAACCTGTGCGACAACTGGAACGCCATCGGGGTCAGCGTCCCCGGCGGCGCCGCCGAGTTCGCCGTCGCGCCGGTGGCCAACTGCGTACGGCTCCCCGAGCACGTGGACGTCGGCGACGCGGCCCTCATCGAGCCGCTGTCCTGCGCGGTGCGCGGCTATGACGTCCTCCACGGCAACCTGGGCGCCGAAGTGCTCATCTACGGCTCCGGCACGATGGGGCTGATGATGCTGGAGCTGGCCAAGCGGACCGGCGCCACCAGCGTCGACGTCCTCGACGTCAACCCCGAGCGGCTGTCCACCGCCAAGACCCTCGGCTGCTCCCGGGCCGCGGGCTCGGCCGACGAACTCGACCAGCCGCGCGGCTGGGACGTGGTCATCGACGCCACCGGCAACCAGGCCGCCATCCAGGACGGGCTGGGCCGGGTCGCCAAGGCGGGCACGTTCCTGCAGTTCGGGGTCTCCGACTACGCGACCCGGGCCACCATCGAGCCGTACAAGATCTACAACCAGGAGATCACCATCACCGGCTCGATGGCGGTCCTGCACAGCTACGAACGCGCCGCCGGGCTCTTCGCCTCCGGTGCCCTCGACCCGAAGATCTTCATCAGCCACCGGATGCCGCTCGCCGAGTATCCCGAGGCGCTGGAGCAGTTCCGCTCCGGCCAGGGCCGCAAGATCGTGGTCGAGCCGTAGTCTCGCGTCATCGCGTACGGATGACGGCCCGGGCCCGCACCGCGGGGCCCGGGTCGTCGCCCTGCCGTCACTGCCGTCACTGCGGACAGGCGCATTACCCGACCGCCCGGAGGCTATGCCTCGCCCGCGGTGCCGCTCCCCAGCCCTCCCCCGCGTCCCGGAACCCGGCCCCCGGCGCCCGACCGCCGGGGGCCGGTTCGGGAAGGGGGGTGGGGGAACAGCTCCGGCGCGGGGCTAGGCGGTGGCGTCGCGGAGGTGGGCCGCGGCGGCCTGTTCCAGGTGGACCAGGTCGCAGCTGACCGTGGCGAACGTGAAGCCCTGGGCCAGCCGCTTGGCCGCCGTGGCGCCGTCCGGGCAGTGGATCCCGGCCGCGATCCCGGCCGCCTCCGCGGCCTGCGCGACCTTCGCCAGGGCCGCGTCGAACTGTTCCGCCACGGCGGAGTCCGTGGACGTCCGTCCGCCGAGGGCGATCGTGAGGTCGGACGGGCCGATGTAGACGCCGTCCAGCCCCTCCGTCGCGCAGATCTCCTCCGTGTTGCCCAGACCCTCTGCCGTTTCGATCATCACGACGCAGGCGACCTGCTCGTTCGCCTCGGCCGGGGTGGGGCCGACGCGCAGGCCGGAGCGCATCGGGCCGTAGCTGCGGACACCGAGCGGGGGGTAGCGGCAGGCGCTCACCGCGGCGGCGGCCTGCTCGGCGGTGTTGACCAGGGGGACGATGACGCCGCGGGCGCCCGCGTCCAGGGCCTGGCCGATCCAGAAGCCGTCGTTGGCCGGGACCCGGACCATTCCGGCGGCGGTGCCGCGGGCGTCGACGGCAGTCATCGCACCGAGGGTGCCCTTGTAGTCGAGCAGACCGTGCTGGGCGTCGACGCAGATGTAGTCGTAGCCCAGCCCGGCCAGCCGCTCGGTGCCGACGGGGTTGTCGAGGACGACCCAGTAGCCGAGGATCCGCTGGCGTGCGCGGAGCCGGGACGCGAAGTCGGCGGGGGAAGTGTTCATGGTCTAAAGCTTCTCTCGATTTCTCTCGTCGGGTCGACAGGGCGTAGGGAAGAGACGTCACACCACGGCGTTCACCGGGTCCTCGCCGCGCAGCACCCGGACCACATCCACGGCCACGGCGCTGCCCATCGCGGCGTTGGCCTGGTGGGTGAAGGCGGAGCAGTGCGGGGTGAGCACCGTGTTCGGCGCGGTGAGCAGCGGGTTTCCGGCGGGGGGCTCGGTGGCGAACACGTCGATGCCGGCCGCCGCGATGTGTCCGCTGTGCAGGAGATCGGCGAGGGCTGCCTCGTCGACGAGCCCGCCCCGCGCCGTATTGATCACGCAGGCGCCGGGCTTCATGGCCTCCAGCCGGGCGCGGCCGAGCAGCGGCCCGCCGGAGGGCACCGGCAGGTGCAGGGTGACGGCGTCGCTCGTGGCGAGCAGGTCGTCCAGGGGTACGGAACGCACGCCCCGCTCGGCGAAGACGGCCTCCGGCAGATGCGGGTCGTACGCGACGATCTCCATGTCGAAGCCCCGGGCGCGCCGGGCGACGGCCTGCCCGATCCGGCCGAAGCCGACGATGCCGAGCGTACGCCCGGCCAGTTCGGGGCCGAAGAAGCGGTCCCAGCGGCCGGCGGTGACGGAGGCGTGGGCGGGCACGATGTGGCGTACGGCGGCCAGCAGCAGGGCCATGGCCATGTCGGCGACGGCGGTGGTGTTGGTGCCGGGCGCGTTGACCACGCGGACACCGCGTTCGGCGGCCGCGGTGAGGTCGATGTTGTCGACGCCGACCCCGTGCTTGGCGACGACCTTCAGCCCGGGGGCCGCGTCGAGGACGGCCGCCGTCACCGGGTCGAGCCCGACGACGAGGGCGTCCGCGCCCGCCGCCTCGTCGATCAGCTGCGGCTCCGCCAGCGGATGCGCGGCGCGCGCGGTGCGCACCGGGACACCGGCCTGTGCGAACACCTCCCAGGGGGCCCGGGCGTGCTGGCCGAAGCTCGGCGTGGTCACCAGGACGTCGTGTCCCATGGTCCGGTTCAACTCCCCACCCCGAGGCCGAAGACCTCGAGGACCGAAGAGATTCCGAGCGCGCCGATGGCCGCGCTGCTCAGCACGAGCGCGCAGTTCAGCGCGATGTTGCGGCGGAAGCGCGGTGCCACCTCGGTGGCGCGCAGGCGCCATACGGCGATGACGACCGCGACCAGGAAGATGCCGCCCGCGATGCCGCCGGCCTGCACCATCAGCACCGGCTCCTGGATGAAGAGGTAGCCGGCGGCCCACAGCGGCGGCAGCACGACGGTGAGCACCCGGATCGTGCGCTGCCGTGTGGTGACGTTCTTCCAGTCGAGCAGGCCGAGCAGCCCGAGGGTGCTGGTCCACAGCCGGGGCACGCTCGCGGTGGAGGCGATGATCGTCGAGTAGAGGACGGCGATGGTGCCGGCCAGGAAGAGGTACTTGCCCCAGGGGCCGAGGGTGTCCGTATACATCCGGGACAGCGTGCTGATCATCTCGTTGCCCTCGGGCACCAGGCCCTGCCGGTGCAGGATGGCCGCGCCGATGATGTAGAAGGACAGCGTGCACAGGGTGCAGATGAGCCAGGAGACGAGGGCGTCGGTGCGCATGACCCGGATCCAGCCCTCGGCGCGCTTGGCCCGCGCCTCGGTGCCGTCGTCCGGACCGGCCCAGCGCGCGTAGCCCTTCTCCAGACACCAGTACGTGTACGTGGTCATCTCGTCGGCGCCGACGCCGGTGATGCCGAACATGGCGACGGCGAAGCCGAGGGTGCCGGCCGGGATGGAGAGGGTCAGCCCGGAGCCCAGGTCCGCGCCGCCGTAGGGGAATTCGGTCCAGGGCAGTCCGACGGCGAGGGCGACCGTGGAGAGCGTGAAGATCACGACGGTGACGAACCCGGCCTTCTCCACCAGCCCGTAGCGGTTGGTGTACATCAGCCCGACGACGGAGACGACCACGATGACGGTCCACGCCGTGAGCGAGGTGTGGCCGAGCGGATCGCCGCCGCCGATCGGGGCGAGGATGCTGAACGCCGCCGCGGTGCCGCCGATCATGCCGCCGCGCTGGAGCATCTTGGCGAAGTCCATCAGGATCCACAGCACGTTGATCCAGCCGACCCGGCCGACCTTGGGCGCCACTTGGCTGTAGCCGGCCAGCGCGGTCTTGCCGGTGAGGATGGTCCAGCGGGCCAGCTCCATCTGCACCCACACCTTGACCAGGGCGCTCGCGATCACCAGCCACAGCAGGACGAAGCCGGCCTTCGCGCCGAGCGAGGTGGTGGTGATCAGCTCGCCGGAGCCGACCACCGCCGCGGAGAGGATCATGCCGGGCCCGAGGCGCTTGACGGTGCCCTTGAGGTCGCTCGGGGGCTCCAGGACGTCCCCCGCCCGCAGTGCGTACGGATCGTCGGACGCGGGTTCGCCGCCCGCTCCGACGTCGACCGGCACACTCTCCGCCTTCATGGGCCCTCCCGCTAACGTGCGTGTTGTGAGCGGAACGCTCGCATGCTTGCACGTAACGCGCAAGAGTCTGCCCAGTGTCCGCAGCGAAACAGCGCGGAATGCGCAGACTGATAGTGTTGCCCATCAATCACGCAGAGTCGCGGAGAGGATGGCGGGCGGAAAATGACATCCAACGGGGAAGGTGAGCGGCGACTGCGCGCCGCCGACCGCCGGGAACTGATCGCCCGCACGATCCGGACCGATGGCACGGTCGTCGTCGAGGAACTGGCGCGTTCCCTGGAGGTGACCCCCTCCACCATCCGCCGGGACCTCGCCCTGCTCACCGAGCAGGGCGCCATCGCCCGCACCTACGGCGGCGCGATGAGCGCGGGGCACACCGCCGAGCCGACGCTCGGGCAGCGCAGCGGGCTCGCGGTCGCCGAGAAGGACCGCATCGGACGGTGGGCGGCCGCGCGGATCGCGCAGGGCGACACCGTCATCCTGGACGCGGGCACCACCACCGGCCGGCTCGCCCACCATCTGCGCGCCCGCACCGACGTCACCGTGATCACCAGCGGGTTGACAGCGCTGCGCGCGCTGGCCGAGGTGGACGGCATCGAGCTGATCACGCTCGCGGGGACGCTGCGCCATGTCAGCCAGGGCTTCGTCGGCCCGCTCGCCGAACTCACCCTGTCCCGGCTCACCGCGGACAAGGTCTTCCTGGGCGCCGACGGGCTCGACGCGCGGCGCGGCATATGCGAGGCCAGTCTGCAGCAGACCTCGCTGAAGGAGATGATGGCCGACCGCGGCCGGGAGGTGTACGTGCTCGCCGACAGCAGCAAGCTCGGCCAGTCCCCGTTCACCGCCTGGGCCCCGCTGGACCGGCCCTGGACGCTGGTCACCGACAGCGGCGCCACCGACGACCAGCTCGCACCGTTCCGCGCCCTCCCCGACACGGAGGTGATCACGGTGTAGACGGAAGCGGGCGGGCCGGGAGTCTCCACCCGGCCCGCCCATCCGTTCTTCCCGGTAACTCCGGTGAGCCCGGTCAGTGCTTGTACGTACCCGCCGTCGCGCCGGATGCCTCCATGAGTGCGAAGGCGTCCTCGACCTCGGCCTTCTCGGCCGCGTTGGGGTTGGCGTTGGTGCAGGACGTACCGGCACTGGCGCCGGACATCAGGCTGGAGCAGGGCCCCGGCTTCACATCGGGCAGGCCCAGGATGTGGCCCATCTCGTGCGAAGCGATCCGTACGGTGTTGTGGCCCTCGTCCACGGCCTGCCGTCCGAAGTAGATCGTGCCGCTGCCGAGGGCGGTGACGGAGGCACGCGGCCAGCCGTTGTCGGCGACGACGCGGAGGTCGGCCCGCTGGCCGGAGGCGACCGGCTTGAGCTGCACGTTCTTCACGCTCTGATTCCAGACCGCCGCACCCTTGGTCACCGCGTCCTTGAACTCGGCGGCCCCGCCGGCGTCGTACGTGACCACACGCGCGGCGGCATCGGGTGCGGGAGCGGCCACCGCCTGGCCGCCGCCCGCCAGGGCGAGCACCGCCGCGATCGCGACAGGCAATGCGCGGACGAGTCTGCTGGATGTCACATTGGCCTCCTCGTGGGGGGAATCCATCTGGACGTGCATGTGACGAGCCGTCATGTCTCAACGGCCACTGTGCCCACGCCCACACCCATCCAACCCGCTCCCCCTCCGTCACGTCACACCGGGGTCGGCGCACGGCGGTTGGCAGATCTTCGCGCCCGGGGCCTCCCGCCGCGCCGCGTGTTCTCCGTAGGCTGCGGGGAAACGTGTCCCACTCCGACAAGGACGTGATCTCCATGGCGGACACCGCCGACCCCGCCCGTTCCCCCGTCTCGCCGTCCGCCGTCGGGGCGGGCCGCTGGATCCTGGACCCGGCCGGGACCACGGTGCGCGTGCGGCACCGGACGTTCTGGGGGCTGGTCACCGTGAGCGGCGTCTTCACCGGCGTCAGCGGGGAGGGCGAGGTGCCGGCCGACGGCCCGGCCCGGGGCTCCCTGACCGTCGACGCCGCGTCGCTGGACACCCGGAACGCCAAGCGCGACGACCATCTGCGCAGCGCGGACTTCCTCGATACGGACCGCCACCCCGAGATCGTCTTCGTGGTCTCGGGCGCGGTGCCCGGCGAGGGCGCCGCCGTCCGGGTCGAGGGTGAGCTGACCGTCCTCGGCAACACCCGCCCCCTGTCCTTCACCGCGCGGCTCACCGAGGCCACCGCCGACGCCGCCACGCTCACCGCCGAGGTCCCGATCGACCGCACCGACTTCGGCATGACCTGGAACCGGCTGGGGATGATGCCGGGCGCCGCCGCGATGACCGTCACCGCGCGGTTCACCCGCCGTTGACCGGGGCCCATGCCGGGACCTCTAGAATCGCCGGATGGCTCTTCCCGAAAGCGGACCCGACATCGTCAACGGCCCCGATGGCAGCGAAGCCCTGCGCGTGCTGCACCGCGTCTTCGGCTATGACGCGTTCCGGGGAGGCCAGCAGGAGATCATCGAGCATGTGATAACCGGTGGTGACGCACTGGTCCTCATGCCGACCGGCGGCGGCAAATCGCTGTGCTACCAGATTCCCTCGCTCGTGCGGAAGGGCGTCGGGGTGGTCATCTCGCCGCTGATCGCGCTGATGCAGGACCAGGTCGACGCCCTGCGGAACCTCGGCGTGCGGGCCGGGTTCCTCAACTCCACCCAGGACCTGGACGAGCGGCGGCTGGTGGAGGCCGAGTTCCTGGCGGGCGAGCTGGACCTGCTCTATCTCGCGCCCGAGCGGCTGCGCGTGGAGTCCACCCTGCGGCTGCTGGACCGGGGCACGGTCTCGCTGTTCGCCATCGACGAGGCGCACTGTGTGGCCCAGTGGGGGCACGACTTCCGGCCCGACTACCTGGCCCTGTCCGAGCTGCACGAGCGCTGGCCCAGCGTGCCCCGGATCGCGCTGACCGCGACCGCCACCAAGGCCACCCACGCCGAGATCGCCTCCCGGCTGAAGCTCCAGGACGCCCACCACTTCGTGGCGAGCTTCGACCGCCCCAACATCCAGTACCGGATCGCCCCGAAGAACGAACCGAAGAAGCAGCTGCTGGAGCTGCTGCGCGCCGAGCACCCGGGCGACGCCGGAATCGTCTACTGCCTGTCCCGCTCCTCGGTGGAGAAGACGGCCGAGTTCCTGGTGAGCAACGGGATCGCCGCGGTGCCCTACCACGCGGGCCTCGACGCCCGGGTCCGCGCCGAGCACCAGGCGCGCTTCCTGCGGGAGGACGGCCTGGTCGTGGTGGCGACGATCGCGTTCGGCATGGGCATCGACAAGCCGGACGTGCGGTTCGTCGCCCATCTGGATCTGCCGAAGTCCGTCGAGGGCTACTACCAGGAGACGGGCCGCGCCGGGCGGGACGGGCTGCCGTCCACCGCGTGGCTGGCGTACGGGCTCCAGGACGTCATCCAGCAGCGGAAGATGATCGACACCTCCGAGGGCGACGACGCCCACCGGCGCAAGCTGGGTGCGCATCTGGAGGCGATGCTGGCCCTGTGCGAGACCGTCGAGTGCCGCCGGGTGCAGCTGCTCGCGTACTTCGGCCAGCAGAGCACCGCGTGCGGCAACTGCGATACGTGTCTGACGCCGCCGGAGTCCTGGGACGGCACCATCCCCGCGCAGAAGCTGCTGTCGACCGTGGTCCGGCTCAAGCGGGAGCGGAACCAGAAGTTCGGCGCCGGACAGGTGATCGACATTCTGCTCGGCAAGAAGACGGCCAAGGTCATCCAGTTCGACCATGACGCGCTGTCGGTGTTCGGCATCGGCACCGAGCTGCGCGAGGCCGAATGGCGCGGTGTGGTGCGGCAGTTGCTGGCCCAGGGGCTGATCGGGGTCGAGGGCGACTACGGCACACTGGTGCTCACCGACGCGAGCGCCGAGGTGCTGGGGCGGCAGCGGGAGGTCAGGCTGCGGCGCGAGCCCGAGAAGGTGCGCGCCGGGACGTCGAAGGCGGGCGCCTCCGGGTCGTCGTCGAAGTCCCGCAAGGCCGCGGCCGATCTGCCGGAGGAGGCCGTGCTGGTCTTCGAACGGCTGCGCGCCTGGCGGGCGGCGTCCGCGAAGGAGCAGGGGGTGCCCGCGTACGTGATCTTCCATGACGCGACGCTGCGCGAGATCGCGACCGCCCTCCCCTCGACGCTGGACGAGCTGGGCGCGGTGAGCGGCGTCGGCGAGAACAAGCTGCTCAAGTACGGGCAGCAGATCCTGGACACGCTGGCGTCCTGAAGCGTGGGCCAAAGCCCCGCCCCGCTGGTCGGGGCGGGGCTTTGGCATGTGGTGAGCAAGGGGGTTACCGATGAGTATTACCTCGGGTAACCTCGCAGTGATGGTGGCCGCCGGGGACTGGGGTGCTCCGGCGGCCACTCACCTGGCGTCACAGCTCCTGGATCCGGATGTTGCGGAACGAGACCACATCGCCGGTGCTGTGGTTCTGCAGACCGATGTATCCGGAGGCGAACCGGCGGCCGTCGGTGCCCGGGTCGTCCGAGCGCGGCGGGGTGAAGTCCTGGCCCCCGGCGTTCTCGAACTCATTGATCAGCACACCGTTGCGGTAGATCGAGTAGTGCTGGCCGACCACCCGGATCTCGTAGTCGTTCCAGGTGCCCTTCGGCGTCACGCCCGCACCGCCCAGCCCGACCCGGTCGAAGCCGTAGATCGAGCCCGTCTTGTACATGTCGCCGTCGGGACGGTCGTTGATCTGCACCTCGTGCCCGTACTTGATGGCGACCCACTCCGGGCGGGACTCCTCGGGGTGGTCGTTCACATCCGGGAAGCGGACGAAGACGCCGCTGTTGGCGTTGCCCGTCCCCGGGGCGTCGTCACGGAACTGCAGCTTCAGCGAGAAGTCGTCGTAGGTGCGCCGTGGGAACCACAGCATGCCCATGCCGTCGACCGTGGAGCTGCTGGTGATGGTGCCGTCGTCGTTCAGCCCGAAGGCGCCACCGCCCACGTGCTGCCACTGGTCGAACGACTTCTTCGTACCGTCGAAGAGGTCGCGGTAGCCCTCGCTCTGGCCGGGCTTGCCGATCCCGGACTCGTCGGCGGCCTTGTTGATGGCCTCGTTCTCGCGCCGGTCGATGACGCCGTCGGAGAGCAGCTTGCCGGTCACCGAGGTGACGTGCTTCAGGAAGAGGGCGTGTGAGGACCAGTCCTTCTCGTCCTCGATCAGCTCGTTGATGGTGCAGCGGCTACGGGTGATGCGGTTGGGGACGCCGGTGTCGACCGTACCGACGATCACGGTGAGCCGCTCGTCCCACTCGGGGCACGCGGGGGCGGGCACGCCGCCGCCCTCGTCCACGGTGAACGCGAGCTGCTTGGCCGTCGAGGTGTTTCCGGCCTTGTCGGTGGCGCGGTGGGCGAGGGTGTGCCGCCCGACCCGGTCCACGACGACGGGGGTGGTGTACGCGAGGTACGGGCCGCCGTCGAGGGAGTACTCGGTCTTCGCCACACCGGAGCCGGCGTCGGTGGCGGTGATGGTCACCTTGGCGCTGCCGACGTAGTTGCCGTCCGAGTTCTTGGTGCCCTCGGCCTTCGCCGTGGTCTCGGGCGGCGTGGTGTCCGTGCTCGGCGGCGCGACCACGGTGAAGCTCACCGTTTTCACCGCTGAGGTGTTCCCCGCCCGGTCGGTCGCGCGGTAGCGCACCGCATGGGAACCGCGGGTGTTCACCGTCACCGGTGCGGTGTACTTCGTGAAGTCGCCGCCGTCCAGGGCGTATGCGATGGTGTTGACGCCGGATCCGGTGTCGGAGGCGGTGACGGTGACGGTGGCCGTGTCGTAGTAGTCACCGTTCGGTGCCTGCTTTCCGGACACCGTCGCGGAGGTCTCGGGTGGCGCGGTGTCGTCCGTCGGCGGGGCCACCACGCGGAACTCGGCCGACTTCACCGCGGAGGTGTTTCCCGCCTTGTCGGTGGCCCGGTAGCGGATGGTGTGGGTGCCCACCTCGTGCACCATCACCGGGGCGGTGTACGGCTGGAACGCCCCGTCGCCCACCGCGTATTCGATCCGGTCCACGCCCGAGCCCGCGTCGGTGGCGGACACCGTGACCGTGGCCATGCCGATGTACGCGCCGTCCGCGTCCTGCTCGCCCGCGACCTTCGCCGAGGTCTCGGGCGCGGTGGTGTCCTCGCCCCCGCCGCCCTCGGTGACCACCAGGATGCCCTGCATCTGGCCGTGGCCGGGGATGGTGCAGTGGTAGCGGTAGCGGCCCGGGGTCAGGGTGACCTCGACGGAGTGCTTGCCGCCGGTGTCGTCCGCGGGGTTGGCGAGGATGTTCAGCGGGACGTCGTTGTTGTACTCGGGGTCCGACACGTCGAACGTGAGCGTGTGCGGCATTCCCATGGTGTTGCCGGTGGCGGCGCTGTTCTCGAAGACGATGGTGGTCTTCCCGGCGACCGCCGTGGTGGGCGCCGAGACGTACTTGGTGATGTCGTCACCCGCGGTCCAGGTCAGGGTCTGCTGTGCGGCCTTACCGGGTGTGTTCTGCGCGGACGCGGCCGTGGCCGTGGACAGTCCCGTGCTCAGTCCGAGGACCATGAGCAGCGCGGCGAGCAGCGCCGTCCATGATCTGCCGCGGGATCCTGGTCGCCGTCGTCTCACCGCTGCTCCGCCTTCCTGGCCACGTCCTTGGCGAGCGGGGTGGGCTCGCCGCCCTTGTAGGTGATGTGCCACAGCGCCGACTTGGGGTCGGAGGTGAAGAAGCCGCGCCCGTAGTCGAGGACGTAGAGCGAGCCGTCCGGGGCGAACTTCCAGTCCATGAGGTTGCGGATGCCGTCGGCGCCCACCGGAATGATCTTCTTGAGGGATTCGGCGTGCACGGGCAGTCCGCCCTTGCCGACCGTCCTGGGGTCGGTCACCACGGCGTGGCGCGGCTGATCGCCGTCGTAGAAGTCGCCGACGAACCACTTGCCGTCCCAGTACGCGGGCCACTTGGTGGTGCTGTTGCTGTTCTCGTCGTACCGGTAGACCGGGCCGTTCATGGTGGCCTGGCCGCCGCCCTTGAGCCAGGGCAGCAGGAACTTCGCCTCGGACGCCTGGTAGCTGGGGATGCCGTTCGCGTCGCGAGGATAATCGGGGGCGCCGCCCTGCGGCGAGTACCAGATGGTGTTCCCGGTGACCGGCGGCAGGTTCACCAGGCCGTTGTTGTTGGGCGAGTCGTTCTTGGGGTGGTCGCAGTCGTACCAGCCCAGCGGTTTGCTCGGGTCGGGCAGGTTGCGGTCGCGGTACGGCTGCTTGTTGCCCATGCAGAACGGCCAGCCGTGGTTGCCGGCCTTGGTGATGGCGGCGAAGGTGTCGTACTTCGCGGGGCCCCAGGTGGTGCTGGGCTCGCCCGCGTCGGGGCCGACCCAGCCCGC
Source organism: Streptomyces sp. NPDC021212 (assembly GCF_044332925.1). Taxonomy (NCBI): domain Bacteria; kingdom Bacillati; phylum Actinomycetota; class Actinomycetes; order Kitasatosporales; family Streptomycetaceae; genus Streptomyces; species Streptomyces sp. NPDC021212. The sequence goes on along the minus strand of NZ_JBIRPZ010000006.1, from coordinate 242,302 downwards.
GTAGAGGATGTCGGTCTTCTTGTCGACGAAGATCCGGGCCGGGTTGCGCACACCCATCACATAGATCTCGCCGCGGGTCTTCCCGCCGCCCTCGTCAGGCTCCTTGCCGGTGAACAGATTGCCCTCGGGGAGGGTGTACGTGCCGTCGGCCTCGGGGTGGATCCGCAGGATCTTGCCGTTGAGGTTGTTGGTGTTCCCGGCGGTGCGGCGGGCGTCGGCGAAGGACATGCCCTTGTAGTTCGGCTGCGGGTTGTTGCCCGAGTAACCGTCGCTGAATTGCGAGGAGTTGTTGTCCCCCGTGGCGATGTAGAGATTGCGCTTGGAGTCCCAGGCCATGCCGCCACCCGCGTGGCAGCAGCTGTGGATCTGCACCGGCCAGGACAGCAGCACCTTCTCCGAGCCGAGGTCGAGCTTGTCGGTCTTGAGGTTCAGGGTGAAGCGGGAGACCCGCCGCTCGGCCATCTGGGTGTCGCGGTTGATCCGGGAGTGCGGGGTGTAGTGCAGATACACCCAGCCGTTGGTGAGGAAGTCCGGGTCCAGCTCGATGCCGAGCAGCCCTTCCTCGTTCTTGATCAGCTCATCGCCGCCGCCCTTGTTGCCGAAGACGGTGAGCGCGCCGGCGAGCGTGACCTTGCCGGTCCTGGGGTCGTAGATGTGGATCTGGCCCTGGCCCTTGCCGATGTCGGGGTCGTTCCAGTCCGTGACGACGGGCGCGCTGTTGTCGCCCCCACCTCGGCCGATGTAGAGCACCCGGCCGTCCGGGGCGGTGACCAGGCCGTGCGGCTCGCCGATCTGGTCCGACTGGCCGGGCTGGTTGGGCTTGGTGACCCGCTCGGCCTTGTAGTTGGCGGTGATGGTGGCCTGACAGTCGGCGCGGGCGAGCCGGGTGGTCCACAGCAGCGCGCCGCGCAGATGGGCGCGGAAGTCCGTCTCACGGAAGCCGGCAGCGGTGCCGCCCATGCCGGTGTAGAAGGACCGGCCCCCGTCGTAGTCGCGGCACCAGGAGATGGGGTGGTCCCAGCCATTGGCGCCCGCGCCCGGCTGGTAGCTGCTCTCCCGGACCCGGGCGACGGTGTGCACCTGGCCGGAGGGGTTCGTCTTCCAGTTGAGCCAGGTGTCGGGGCGCTTCCACTCCAGCGGCAGGTCCCTGGTGGCCGGGTGGGTGCGGTCGCCGACCTCGACGACGGCCCGCTGGACGGTGGCGGGGCTCGTGGTGGCGGGGCGGGCGCCGATCAGTCCGGTGAACCAGTCCGAGTACGGCTCGTTGCGGGCCGCGTCATGGATGCCGAGGAAGCCGCCGCCGGCCTCCATGTACGACTCCAGGCCCGCCTCCTGCTCCGGGTCGAGCACATCGCCCGCGCCGGTCAGGAAGACGACCGCGTTGTACGTGCCGAGCTTCGGTGTCGTGAAGACGGAGGCGTCGGCCGTGGCGTCGACCGTGAAGCGGGTGGCCGCCGGGCCCTGGTTGCCGATGCGTTCGATGGCCTCGATACCGGCGTCCACGGTCGGCGCCTCGTCCCCGGCCGAACCGTGGAACACCAGCACCTTGACGTCGTCACCGCCCGGCGGGGACGGCAGCGCCAGCCGGGGGCGCTCCTCGGGGCGGGCGGCGGCGGGGGTGCCGCCGAGCATGGTCGCGGTGACGGCCCCGAATAAGAGTGCCGCCAACGCCGCGCGTCTCCTCCGCGGCCGACGCTTCGTCAGCCGGAGCCTTTTCGAGGGCTTTTGGTACGGTTCATCCCGCATGAGTAACCCATCCCTCTCCGGTACCGGATACACCGCGAAGGAAGCTAGACCCCTTTTCGCGGTCCGCCAATAGCTATGACCGCAACTCGACGAACTTTGTCCTGAGTGTGGATGAACGGGCGTCCTCCGGCTACCGTGATGCCATCCCCGGGGCACGTGCGCATCGGCAACACCCGAACGACCGCACCGAGTTGGGAGAGCGATGAGCGACGCACCCGGCACCATGCCCAGACGCGGCTTCAGCCGCCGGCTTCTCGCCGGTGGCGCGGCCGCCGCCGCGATCGGCGGCCCGCTGCCCCTCGCCTCCCCCGCCGCCGCCTCGTCCGCTTCCGCGGACGGCCGGCAGCGCCGCGTGGCCACGGCGCCGGCCGGGGGCGCGGTCCGCCGCATCACGATGTACGCGGAGAAGCTGCCGGACGGGCAAATGGGCTACGGCCTGGAGAAGGGCGAGGCGTCCATCCCCGGTCCGCTGATCGAGCTGACCGAGGGCGACACCCTGCACATCGACTTCGAGAACACCATGGACGTCACCGCCAGCCTCCATGTGCACGGCCTGGACTACGACACCGCCAGCGACGGCACCCAGCTCAACCGCAGCGCCGTGGAGCCGGGCGGGACGCGTACGTACACCTGGCGCACCCACGCCCCGGGCACCCGCGCGGACGGCACGTGGCGGCCGGGCAGCGCGGGCTACTGGCACTACCACGACCACGCGGTCGGCACCCCGCACGGCACCGGCGGCCTCCGCAAGGGGCTGTACGGGCCGGTGGTGGTGCGCCGCGCGGGGGACGTCCTGCCGCAGAAGCAGTTCACCATCGTCTTCAACGACATGACGATCAACAACAAGTCAGGCCATGACGCGCCCGAGTTCAGGGCGACGGTGGGCGAACGCGTCGAGATCATCATGATCACGCACGGCGAGTACTACCACACCTTCCACATGCACGGTCATCGCTGGGCGGACAACCGCACGGGCATCCTGGAGGGGCCGGACGACCCGAGCCGGGTCATCGACAACAAGATCACCGGCCCGGCCGACTCGTTCGGCTTCCAGGTGATCGCCGGGGAGAACACCGGCGCGGGCGCGTGGATGTACCACTGCCACGTCCAGAGCCACTCCGACATGGGGATGGCGGGACTCTTCCTGGTCGCCAAGCCCGACGGCACGATCCCGGGCTACGACCCGCACGATCTGACGGCCGGCCACCGGATGTAGCGAGCCCGCTCAGGAGGACCCGTCCGGGTCCCAGTTGAGCAGGCGCACCTGGGCGACGGTACGGACGTGGCGGCGCATGGCCGCGGCCGCGGCCTTGGAACGGCCCTCGGCGATGGCGTCCAGGATCTTCCGGTGCTGGGCGAACGACCGCTTGGGGCGGCCCGGCTGACGCAGCGACTCGGCACGGCTCTCGCCGATCTGCTCGGCGATGGAGCGCATGAACTCGGCGAGCAGCGGGCTGTGGGCGGCCGCGGTGACCGCGGCGTGGAAGCGGCGGTCGCCCTCGACGCCGTGGCGGCCCGTCGCGATCTCGTCCTCCATCCAGTGGAGCGCCTGCTCCAGGGCGGCGAGGTCGTCGTCGGTGCGGCGCTCGGCGGCGAGTTCGGCGAGCTTGGTCTCCAGCGCCTCGCGGGCGTCGAGCACATCGGGCAGCCGCCGCCGGCGCTCCACCAGGCTTTCCACCGACTCGGTGTCGAGGCTGTCGCGGAGCAGCCGCATGCCGCCGCCCTGGCGCACCTCGACCAGGCCCTGCACCTCCAGGACGACGATGGCCTGCTTGACGGAGGCGCGGCTGATGCCGAGCCGCTCGGCCAGCTCCCGTTCGGTGGGCAGCCGGTCGCCCGCGCGCAGCCCGCCCTCCTCGACATAGGCGCGCAGCCGCTCCAGCACCTGCTCGTACAGGCGCTGACGGTTCATCGGGCGCAGTGCGTCGTCGGCCATACGAGCTTCCCCCTGCTGCGGCTGGCTGCTGCGGTTGGTGACGGCTCCCCTCCGCAGCGTAGCACCCAGTGGTCGATTGGCTCAGCCAATGTGCCGCACATGTATTGACTGTTGAACCACCCCGCACGCAACGTGTGTCGCGGCTGGGCCACTTGTGACGGGAGCGCGCTCGAATGTCCGACGAACTGATCTCGATACTCGTGCTGGTGGTGGTCTTCGTGATCGCCACCACCAGATCGATCAACATGGGCGCGCTCTCCTTCGCCGCCGCCTTCGGCGTGGGGGAGCTGGTCGCCGGCTTCGACGCGGAAAAGATCTTCGCGGGTTTCCCGGGCGATCTGTTCGTGGTGCTGGTGGGCGTCACGTATCTCTTCGCACTGGCCCGGGCCAACGGGACCACCGACTGGCTGGTGCACGCCGCGATCCGGCTGGTGCGCGGGCGGGTGGTGCTGATCCCGTGGGTGATGTTCGCGATCACCGGCGCGCTGACCGCGATCGGCGCGGTGAGCCCGGCGGCGGTCGCGATCGTGGCACCCCTCGCGCTGAGCTTCGCGGCGCGCTACGGAATCAGCCCGCTGCTGATGGGGGCCATGGTGGTGCACGGCGCCCAGGGCGGCGGCTTCTCCCCCATCAGTATCTACGGCTCGATCGTCAACGGCATCGTGGAGCGGGAGAAGCTGCCGGGCAACGAGGTCACCCTGTTCCTGGCCAGCCTCGTCGTCAACCTGCTCATCGCGGCCGTCGTGTTCGTCGTCTGCGGCGGGCTGAAGCTGCCCCGTACCGACACCGAGGCCGAGTCGGAGGAGGCGGCCGCCGACGCGGACACCCGGCTCACCCCGGCCCGGATCGCGACCCTGGTCGCGCTGGTGGCACTGGTGGTAGCGGTCCTCGTCTTCGACCAGGACGCCGGGCTCACCGCGATCACCCTCGCGGTCGCGCTCAGCGCGTTCTGGCCCGACCACGGCAAGCGGGCCGTCAACGAGGTCACCTGGCCGACCGTGCTGCTGATCTGCGGTGTGCTCACCTATGTCGGGGTGCTGGACGAGATGGGCACCATCACCTACGCGGGCAACGCGGTCACCGACATCGGCATCCCGCTGCTCGCGGCGCTGCTGCTGTGCTACATCGGGGCGATCATCTCCGCCTTCGCCTCGTCCGTGGGCATCATGGGCGCACTCATCCCCCTCGCCGTCCCCTTTCTCTCCCAGGGGCACATCGGCGCGGTGGGCATGATCGCGGCGCTCTCGGTCTCGGCGACGGTCGTGGACGTCAGCCCCTTCTCGACCAACGGCGCGCTGGTGCTGGCGGCCGCACCCGATGTCGACCGGGACCGGTTCTTCCGCCAGCTGATGATCTACGGCGGCATCATGGTGGTCGCCGTGCCCGCCGCCGTCTGGCTGACGATGGTGGTCCCGGGCCTGGGCTGAGCGCCCGGCCCGGGACCGAAGGGTCAGCACATCTTGTAGTCGGCCCGGCTGCTGTTGTACGAGCAGGTGTCGACCGTGGTGCCGCCGCTCTTGCGGAGCGTGGCCTTGTCGCTGGTGTTGTTCCAGACGTAGGCGCGGCGGTCCTGGTACTTGGTGGCGGAGGTGTCCGAGCCGACGCCGGTCCGCACCGTCACCGTCTTGCCCGCGCCGAGGGTGTACGAGGGGAAGGTGTACGCGTGGCGGCTCGCGTCGACGACCACCCAGCCCTTGAGGCTCACCCCGCGCGAGGTGGAGTTCTTGATCTGCACGTACTCGGCGTTGAGGCTGCTGTTGCTCCGGGTGTCCGAACCGGGAGAGTCGTAATAGATCTTGTGCAGATGCACGGAGCCGGCGGCCCCGGCGGGCGCCGCGGGATACAGCAGCGCGATGGCACAGCCCGCGGCGATTGCCGCGCCGGCCCTGGCGGCGTTGTGGAACATGACGTCTCTCCCCTTGCGTCGTGTAGCGGTGGTGCGCACACAGACGGACGGACGGCCGCGCCCGAGATGGTTGGGGAGTCACGAGGTGACTCCCTCGGTGCGGCCGTCCGTCCGTCTTCCCCCCACCTGTGTGAGCAACCAGAGTGGCCCGTGGGGCTCCGTGGCGGCAGGGCTGCGCGGCCCCTGATCAGGGGCCGTCCGGCCCTTGTGGCGCGACGGGGAGATGATGCGGGGGCGCGTCAGCGGCCGTACTGCGCCCCGCCGTTGATGTGCAGGACCTGCCCGGTGACATACGCGGCCTCCGGGGAGGCCAGATAGCGGATGGCGGCGGCTATCTCGGCGGGCACACCCGGCTGCCCGGTGAGCGTCTGCCCGATCTGCTGCGCGATGAACTCGGGAGTGCCACGCTCACCGAAGAACTCGGTGTCCTCGACGTAGCCCGGGGCCACCGCGTTGGCGGTGACGCCCTCCGCGCCCAGCCGCTTGGCCAGTTCGAAGGTGTAGGTGTGCAGGGTGGCCTTGGTGCCGCCGTACGAACCGGGGCCGCGCAGCGCGGCCACCGAGGAAAGGTGCACGATCCGGCCACCGGGGCGGGCGATATGCGGAATGAGGGCTTCGGTCAACAGGACGGCGGTGAGCACATTGGCCGCGAAGTTGCGCTGGTACTGGTCGGCGATGCCTTCCAGGGTGCCGTCGTTGCCGGGTGCGACATTGCCGCCCGCGTTGGTGACGATCACGTCGACGGGGCCGTCCGCGGCGATGTCGTCGGCGGCGCGGCGGGCCTGCCCGGGGTCGCTCAGATCGGCGCCGGTCCAGGTCACCAGGCCGTCCCCATGAGCGGCGTTCAGCTTGTCGGCCGCCGCGCGCAGCACTTCGGTCCGGCGCCCCACGATGACGACGCGGTCGCCGTCCGCGGCGAAGGACTCCGCGGTCGCAAGACCGATGCCCGTACCGCCGCCCGACACCACGATCCGTCGCCCCATTACGGCCTCCATCGTGCAAATCGTTGAATCTCGATCATATGTATGAATCGACGCTAAGCAGAAAGCGCTTTCTCGTCAAGGGTGTTGGCTTGCGTTCAGTATTGACAGGTTCTGTCGCCAATGGCCGAATGATCGGCGCCCCAGCTTGTTCCAACAGCTGTTCCGGCAAGGAGGACATGTGCGTTTACGTTCGGCTCTCGCCAGACCCGTCCGACCCGTCAGATGCCTCATCGCCGCGCTCGTCCTGACGCTCGGCGTACTCGGTCTGCTGACCGCCCCCGGCCCCGCCGCGGCCGACGACCGCGACCCCGATCCCGCCATCAACGGCCTGCGCGGCGACTACTACCTCCAGTCCGCCCCGGGAGCCTTCGACTTCCACGAACTCAAGGCGACCACCCTCGACACGGCCCTCGACTTCGACAACCTGGAGCCGCGGCTGCAGACCGCCACCGGGCGGTCCGACGACGTCAGCGTCCGGTGGACCGGCCGGCTCGTCCCCGAGCGCTCCGGGACGCACACGTTCTCGATCACGGGCGACAACGGCTTCCGGCTGTGGATCGACGGCCGGCCGGTCATCGACCACTGGGTCGACGACTGGGACAAGGAACAGGTCTCCGGCCCGGTCGAGCTGACCGCGGGCCGCGCGTACGACATCAAGGTCGAGTACTTCGAGCACTACGGCGGCTCCAACCTCCACCTCGGCTGGACCCCACCCGGCCAGGCCAAGGAGCCGGTGCCGGCGTCGGCGTTCCGGCTGCCCCCGGACTTCGGCTACGAGGGCCCGGTGAGCAGCGCCGTCCAGCCCGACGGCCGGACGCTGCTGATGGACTTCACCCGCCCCCTCGCCGCTCCCCCGGCCGGGCTGACCGGCCACCTCAAGGCGGTCGTCGGCGGCGCGGCCTGGCCACTGGGCCGTGCCCGGCTGGACCCGGCCGACCCCTCGCGGCTGCTGCTCGCGCTCAAGGAGCCGGTGGTGGGCCGTGGCGGCGAGGCGATCGTGCGCTACGACGGCGAGGGCGGCCTGACGAACGACAAGAGCGCCGTCGGGCAGTTCCTCGCCTTCGGCGGCAACACCTCGACGTACCAGCTGAGCACCCCGTGGGCCAAGGACGTCGGCCCGGACAACGCCCACCCCGAATACCCGCGCCCGCAGCTGACCCGCGACCGGTGGAAGAACCTCAACGGCACCTGGCAGTTCGCCGCCGCCGAGCAGGGCCAGTCGCCCCCGTTCGGGCAGCGGCTGCGGGAGAACGTCCTGGTGCCGTATCCGGTGGAGTCCAAGCTGTCCGGGCTGGAGCGCCACGAGGACCGCATGTGGTACCGGCGCACCTTCACCGTCCCCGCGGACTGGAAGGTCGGCGACGGGCAGCGGCTGAAGCTGAACTTCGACGCCGTGGACTGGCAGGCACAGGTCTACGTCAACGGCACCCGCGTCGCCGAACACCGCGGCGGCTACGACCGGTTCAGCGCCGATGTCACCGACGCCCTGCGCCCCGGCCGCACCCAGGAACTGCTCGTCGGTGTGTACGACCCGACGGACGCCAAGGATGGCGAGAACCCGCCGATGGGCAAGCAGCGGCTGGACCCCAGCGGCATCTTCTACACCCCGTCCTCCGGTATCTGGCAGACGGTGTGGATGGAGCCGGTGGCCGCCGACCACGCCGACAGCCTCAAGCTGACTCCCGACGTGCCGGGCAAGGCGCTCACCGCGGAGGTCCGCGGCGTGCGGGGCGGCGTGCCGGTCACCGCGACCGCGTACGAAGGGAAGCGCGTGGTCGGCAGTGCGACCGGGCGCACCGGCTCGGCCCTGACCGTGCCGGTGCCCTCGCCCCGGCTGTGGTCCCCGGACGATCCGTATCTGTACCGGCTGAAGGTGACCGTCGGGCGGGGCGCGAAGGCCGACCGGGTGACAAGTTACTTCGGCATGCGCAGCATCGCGGTCGAGGAGGTCGACGGCAAGCGGCGCATGGTACTCAACGGGAAGCCGTTCTTCTCCATGGCCACCCTCGACCAGGGCTTCTGGCCGGACGGCCTGCACACCGCGCCGACGGACCAGGCCCTGGCGTACGACCTGAAGATGCACAAGCGGATGGGGTTCAACTCCGTGCGCAAGCACATCAAGGTCGAACCCGACCGCTGGTACTACTGGGCCGACCGGCTCGGCCTGATGGTGTGGCAGGACATGCCCGCCATGAATACGATCGCGCCGTCGGAGCAGGCGCGGGGCCAGTACGAGCGCGAGATGAAGGCAATGATCGACCAGCACATCAGCAGTCCGTCGATCGGCGTCTGGGTCACCTTCAACGAGGGGTGGGGCCAGTACGGCGGGCCGAAGGTGCCCGCGCTCGCCAAGGGCTGGGACCCGTCCCGGCTCATCGACGGCGCCAGCGGCTGGAACGACACCGGCAACGGCGACCTCGCCGACATCCACGCCTACCCGGGCCCCGGCGAACCCCGCCCCGACGCCCGGCGGGCGGGCGTCATCGGCGAGTACGGCGGTCTGGGCCTTGCCGTACCGGGGCACGCCTGGCCGGTGCAGCACACCTATGTGGGCGTGGACCAGGAGCAGTACACGGCCGAATACCTCAAGCTGCTGGACAAGGTGCGGCAGCAGGTCGCCTGCCACGGGAACAGCGGCGCGGTCTACACCCAGATCACGGATGTGGAGGGCGAGCTGAACGGACTCCTCACCTATGACCGCAAGAAGGTCAAACCCGATGTGGAGCGGTTGCGCGAGGCGCACCGGTCCCTGATCCGCGCGGCGAAGGACCCGGCGTCGATGGAGTGCACCGGGTAGTCCGTACGTAAGGTGTGGCGCCCCGCTCGTGATGACGGGCGGGGCGCCGTCACCCTTGAAGGCCACCGCGCACCGCGCCGACGTGCGCGTCCAGCGTCACGGCATCGCCGATCCTCAAACGGGAACTGCGCGACACCTACAGACACCTCGGCGCTCACCTGGAGGTCCCGGACGACGGCCTGGTCGTGGTCGACGGCGACGTCATCGGCGGCCGAAGGTGATGCTGTTCGACGAGCCGAGTGCCGTTTCCACGAGTCGTTCGAGCGGCCCGAGCCGCTGGTGGCGGGCGAGGTGTACGAGATCGAGATCCCGGCGCCGGACACCGCCAACCGCTTCGGGGCCGGACACCGGGCAGCACGTCCTGCCCGAGCCGCAGCAGGGTGCCGGTGGCCAGCCGGTGGTACACGTACTTGCCCTCGCGCTCCGATTCGACGAGCCCGGCGTCCCGCAGCTGCCGCAGGGTGCGCGAGACCTGCGTGTCGTCCAGCCCCAGCCGCTGGGGTGGTGGTGATCGGCTCGCCCAGCAGATGCCGGCACAGCTCCATCCGGCCGAGCGAGGCCAGCGCGGACATCCGGGCCCGCAGTTCCGCCGGAGTGAGCTGCCCGTGCGCCTGCCCCTCCACCGCGGCGAACTGGATCACGACGGGATGGGATACCTCGTCCTTGACGGTCAGATGCGGCCATACATGGATGGAAGGGACCAGGAAGAGCGGGCGCGGCCCGATGTCGATCTCGTCGACGGCCAGCTTGTCGTAGCGCACCCGCGTACCGCCCTGGGAGACGACCGCGGTCGGGCTGAGCCCGGCCAGCACCTCGGCCAGGCCGCTTCTGCGGCCGTCGGTGCGGAACCGCACCACGGCCGTCTCCAGCCGGTCGCGCACCGCGCGCCATTCGGCGGCGAAGAACGCGGTGCCGCAGCGCTCCAGGAAGTCGATCAGCCGGGTCCGCGTGCCCTCGGGCGAGGCCATCAGCTCATGCGCCAGCTCGCCGCGCCGGAACGACCGCCGCTCGCACCTGGGTGATGAAGCGGTAGGCGGCCTCCGGATCGTGTCGCAGGCTGTGGACGTCCGGCACCCGCTCCCGGAAGCCCAGCACCCCCTGCGCGCACAGCTCCGTGAACTCCTCCAGCGGCAGCTTCTCCAGCAGCCGCAGCTCGTCCTCGAAGGACCGGTCCAGCGGAGCGTCAGCGGGAACAGCAGCCGGCAGCGCAGCCGCGCCCACAGGGGCGACAGGGCGCTCATCTCCTGCGTGAGCGCCACGTCGAAAGTCGTGCCGAGGCGGCGCGTTCAGCGCTGTGCCTCGGGGTGGTGGTCCGGCTCGGCCAGGATGTGCAGCACCGACATGAACTCCGCGAGCGGCGGGCGCCCGACGTGGACGTCGGGCGCCCGCGCTGACCGGAGGTTGAGCGTGACCCCCACCCGCGCAGCGTACAGCCGTCACGCGGGCAGGTGGGCGATCAGTCGCGGGGCAGGAGCGGGCCGAGCGGGCCGAGGTCCAGGTTCAGATCGTCCTCGGTGAGCCCGAAGTGTTCCCGCAGCTCCTCCATGTTCTTCTCCAGCGCCATCAGCGTGAGCCCGAGCTTCTCGATCTGCTCGTCGCTGACGCCGCCCTGGTCGACGCGGCGCAGCGCCTGCCGTTCCATCAGTTGGCGCAGCAGCTCCACGATGGTCAGTACGAGACCGGCCAGGCTCTTGCGCACCGACTCCTCGTCCACCTCGAGCCGGCGGCGGCGCTCGGGAGGGCGCTCGTCAGGGCGGCGCTCGATGCTCATCCGCGTCTTCCATGTCTTCTATCCGTACGGAAGCGATCAGCGCGCGAAGGGAAATGCGCACCAGATCGATGTCGGCGATGCTCAGGGTGATCTCCCCGGCGATGACGACGCCCCCGGCCAGCACCCGGTCGAGCAGATCGACCAGGGCCACCTCGCGCCGCTCGATCGCGTGGGTCACGACGCCTCCTCACGCTCGGGCGGCGCGGTGAACGAGTACGGCGGCCACGGCCCGCTCAGCTCCAGGTCGACGTCCGGGTACCGCTCCCCCAGGCCGGTCACCGCGGCGGTGAACTCCTCCGTCCGGTCGTCCGGCACCAGGTAGGAGTTGTTCAGCACCATCCAGCCCTCGTACGCGGCCAGCCGCGCATCCTGCGGCGGATGGGTGGCGGTCGCCGCGGCCAGCGCGGCCAGGGCGGTGTGGATCTCCTCCGCCCGTTCGGTCGCACGCAGATGGGCGGTCTCCTTGTCGTCCCGCTGGGCGCGGCGGCGCAGCAGATAGTCGGTGCCGGGGCTGTCGCCGCCGGATGCCACCTCGTCGCCGGGGTCGGGCAGGAAGGCGCGCGGGTCGACGTACGCCTTGACGCCCCACTCGGTGCGTCCGGCCACCCGCGCCAGCGTGGCCGTGAAGTCGTCCCGCCGCTCCTGGAGCATCGTGCGGACCCGGCCGTCGTCGTGGTAGATCGTGGCGAACCGCAGCGGAATGACCTGGCCGTATCCGGCGGCCCGGCCGATGACCCGGTGGTGGGCCCTGGCCGCCCGCTCCAGCCAGGGCAGGTCCTCCAGGTGGGCGCGCAGCGGCTCCTCGCCGAAGTCGTCCAGCGGTACGGAGCCCACCACGGCGGCCAGTCCGGCGTTCCCGACCAGCCGCACCGGTTCGTCCGCCACGCCGGTGAGCCCGGCCGGGGCGGCGCTCTCCTCGCGGGCTGCGGTCACCGCGTACAGCCAGGTGGCAAGGGCCTCCTCGGTCACGGTCCGTCCTCCCGTCCCCGGTCGCGGTCGCGGTCACGCTCCGGTGCGCGTTCCGTGTCGCGGCCGGACTCCAGCTCACCAACGCGCCGCCGCAGCCGCTCGTTCTCGTCCAGGACGTCGCGGGCGCCGGAGGAGAGCGTGGGGTCGTGCTCCCACCAGTCGATGCCCATCTCCTTGGCCCGGTCCACGGAGGCGATCAGCAGCCGGATCTTGATGGTCAGCAGCTCGATGTCCAGCAGGTTGATCTGGATGTCCCCGGCTATGACGATGCCCTTGTCGAGCACCCGCTCCAGGATGTCGGCCAGGCTCGCCGACTCCCGGCGGGCCGGTTCGGGCGGGCCGCCCGTGCGCCGGCTCGGCACGTTCCAGTCGGCGCCCTGGCTCATGTCCGCTCCTCCGACCTGCCGCGGTAGTAGCGCCGGGCGCGGCGGTACGAGACGAGTCCGCCCTCGCCGTCGACCTCGACCCGGTACTCGGCGAGGATGTCGGTGGAGTCCGGGATCCGGTGGGTCTCCAGCACTTCGACGCCGATGAGCCAGCCGTCGTCGTGGCGTTCCACCGAAGTGATGCTCTCCGGGTCGTGTCCGATCAGATCCCGCAGCTCGCGGGCGGCGCTCCGGGCGGCCGACCGGGCGGTGGTCGCGGGACGCCGGGCGTCGCCGGAGCGGCCGCGGGCGTCGGCGGAGGGGCGCCGGGCGTCGGACGCGGAGCGACGGGTTTCGGACGCGGGGCGCCGGGCGCGCCGGGGCCGCTCCCGCTCCTCGCCGTGGTCGCGTCCGTCCCGTTCCTCGCTGCCCACGGCTCACACCTCCAGGCCCCCGCCGGGCGGGCCGCCGGCCATCAGCCTGCGCACCAGTTCGTCCTCCTGCCGGGCCGCCTCCTCCTCGGTCAGCTCCCCGGAATCCCGCCGCTCCGCGACCTCTTCCAGGCGCTGCTGGATCACCCCGGGGTCGTACAGCTGCCGGTGGGCCTCGTCGTGCAGCTGCTCGGCGATCCAGACGACGCCGCGCACCGGGGCCAGCGGCCAGGTGACCAGTCCGCTGAACAGTCCCATGGCTATTCGCCCTCCTTGGCCGGGCTCATCGCGTCGGCCACGAAGTCGTACGGGGCCAGGGGCCCGAGCAGGCGGATCCGGACCCGGCCGTTCCAGTGCTTGCCCAGCTCCTCGGCGGCCTGCTCGAAGGCCGTCCGCCGTGCGTCCTCGACCAGGAAGGAGGCGTTCACCAGACCTTCGGCGGAGGACGGTTCCGTGCTCAGCGAGGCGAGCGCGCACGGGCTCAGCCTGCGGTCCACCTCCAGCGCGTCCACGGCCCGTTTGGCGGCGATGGCGTCCATGACCAGCTGTCCCAGCTGGATGCGCTGATCGTACCCGGCCTCCTCCGGGAGCCCCTGAAGCTCCTCGCGGAGGCGCCCGGCCTCGGGCTGCTCGGCCAGCACCTCGCGCAGCACCGCGTCCTGCACATAGCGGGCGCGCAGGGTGAACTGGGAGCGGCCGCGCAGCCGGTCGAGGGCGCGCGCGAAGTCGTCGTGCCCCGCGCTGAGCAGTTCATCGGTCACCGCGGTGGTGTCGCGCACCACCGTGCCGAACCGGAACGGCAGCACCGGGGAGGACCTGGCCGCCAGGGAGTCCAGCACCCGGGCGTGGGCGCGCAGGTCCTCGGGGGTGCCCAGCGGCTTGTCCAGGGGCACCTCACTGACCACGGCGGCCTGGCCGCCGTGGCGCACAAGGGTCACCGCCGCGTCCGGATCTCCGACGGCGCCCAGGTCCTTCACCGCGTCGTCGCTCCGGTCGCCCGGTACGACCCCGTATACGTAGCAGGCACGTCCGTCCTCGGCCATCACCGCTCGCGCTCCCTGCTCGAACTCCGCCGGTGCCGTTCACCGGATTCCCGTCGTCGCCCTCCTTCGCGCTCCCTCGCCTCGTGCTCGTACTCCTCGGGCTCCTCGGACTCGTCGCTGTCCTCGCCCTGGAGCAGGTCGGAGACGGTGTCCTTGACGCCTTCCAGGGCGCCCTTGGTCTTCTTGCGCCCGCCGCTCTCCTGGATCTCGTCCATGAGGCCGGGCAGGCCCTTGGTCTCGGTGCCGCTGCGGGCGAGGTCGAGGCGGTTCGTCGCCTCGGCGAACCGGAGGTAGGTGTCGACGCTGGCGACGACGACGCGGGCGTCGATCGTCAGGATCTCGATACCGACAAGGGAGACCCGGACGTAGACGTCGATGACCAGTCCCTTGTCCAGGATCAGGTCGACCACGTCGACCAGGGCACTCGAACTGGCCCGGTCCAGATACTGACTCTGCTGGCTTGCTACGGTCACCACGCTCACCTGTTCCGGGGGCGGGACCCGTCAGCGCCGCGAAGGCCGCGCCGGCTCCTCGTCCTCCTCGTACTCCTCCTCGTAGGCGTCCTCGTCGCCGTACTCGCCCTCGGGGGGCTCCTCTTCGGACTCCTCCGCTGCGGGCTCTTCCTCTTGGCCCTCTTCGCCCTCTTCGCCCTCTTCGCCTTCGACGACCTCGCCGTCGCGGATCTCGCCGCGCCAGCCCTCGATTTCGTCCGGGTTCAGCAGCACCTCGGCCATCGCGTGGCGGCGGAAGTGCTTCAGCTCAAGGCGGACCCGGCGGCCCTGGGCGCGCCACAGGTTTCCGGTGCGCTCGAAGAAGCCCTGGGGGTAGTACTGGAGGACGACGAGGACGCGGGTCAGCTCGGGGCCCAGCTCGTGGAAGGTGATGGCACCGTTGACGTGGCCCTTCTCGGCGCGCGACGTCCAGATGATCCGCTTCTCGGGCACCTGCTCGACGATCTCGGCGCGCCACTTGCGGTGCGACCAGAAGACCTGGGCCTTCCACTCCATCTCGGTGTCGGACTCCTGCTGGACGTCCTCCACCTTCTTCATGAAGGTGGGAAAGTCCTCGAACTGGGTCCACAGGTCGTAGGTGAGATCGATCGGGGCACCGATGTCGATCTCCTCGACGATGTTGGTGACCTTGAGCTTCTTGTCCTTGTCGCCGCCCTTGCCGCCGTCCCCGCCGCCGAGGCCCGGGACGATGTCCTTGGCCTTGTCCACGGCCTGCTCCTTGACCTGGTGCAGCCCGGCCTTGACCAGCGGCTTCACGGGGATGTGGGGTCCGCCGTCGCCGAGGTGGGTCACCGAGGTCAGGGCCTTCTCGCCGAGTGCGGTGACCAGGTTCTGTGCTTCCTTCATCAGCCGCTCGGTGGGCAGCTCCTTGGCGAGCGTGCCGAGGGCGCCCGTGCGCCCCTCGTCCGATCCCTCAGCCATCACCGATCACCCTTGTCGCCCTTGTCGCCCCCGCTCCTTCTGGCCTCGCCACCACGGGCGCCCTCGGAGGCGGTCCGCTTGCGTGGCCGCTCCGACCGGTCGCCCGAGGGACGCGTCCGACCCCCGCGCTCGCCGCGCTCGCCGCGCTCCCCGCGGGATGCCTCACCGCGCGACCGTCCGCCGTTCCCGCGCCGCTCGTGCTGCTCGTCGTCCTCCGCGTGCCCGTCCGGACCGTGGCCGTCAGGACGCAGCGACGAAGCACGCCGCTCCAGCCGGTCGCTCAGCGCGTCCATGCGGTGACTGGCCGCCGACAGCGCCGCCGACCGCCCCGCGGATACCAGCTCACCGCGCAGCCGCCCGATCTCGGAGGACGCCAGATCCTGCACGCCGCCCGGGAGGTGTCCGGACGTGAGACGCCGACCCGCCGCCATCCCGGCGAGGGTGAGCGCCAAGCCCACTCTGTGGCCACGCCCGAAGAGGTAGCCGCCGGTGAACGCCAGTGCCACCTGGCCGTTCTTCATGATCGCTCCTCCTCCTGCCGTCGAACTGAGACACCCATATGGGCTCATTTACCAAGTATGGTGCATTTCGCCCATTCGGCCATCAGGGGCTGCGCGATCTCTTGACGTCGGCTACGGGCCCGAGAACACTCCTGACTACGTAGTCATGACTACGTAGTCAGACGCCCTGAGAAGGGAGAACGCGCATGCGCAGAGGCCGTGGGCCGGGGATGAACGAGGTCGCCCGGGCCGCCGGGGTCTCCCAGAAGACCGTCTCCCGGGTCGTCAACGGCGAGCCCTACGTCAGCGCGGAGGTCCGCGACCGGGTGCTGCGGGTCATCCGTGAACTCGACTACCGCCCCAACAACGCCGCCCGCGCCCTGATCCGCGGCACCTACCACCGGATCGGCGTCGTCTCCCTGGGCAGCGCGCTGTCCGGACCCGCCTCGGTCCTGATGGCCCTCGAACAGGCGACGCGCCGCTCCGGCTACTCCTTCGCCCTCGCCAGCACCCTGGAGAATCCGGACGGTGGCTACACCGCGGCCGTGGAATCCCTGCTGGAGCAGGGTGTGGACGGCATCGTCCTGTCCGATCCCATCGACAACGGCGCCCCGTCGGACCTCACCACCGATGTGCCCGTGGTCAGCCTCAACGTGGTCGGGAAGGAGGGCGTGGCGGCGGCCCGCGCCGGCACCGAGTATCTGCTCTCCCTCGGCCACCGCACGGTCTGGCACATCCCCGGCCCGCAGAACTGGTGGTCCGCCCGGGACCGGCTGCGCGGCTGGCGGGAGGCCCTTGCGGCGGCCGGGGCAGCCGAGCCGCCGCTGCCCGACGCGGGCGACTGGTCACCCGCCGCCGGGCATACGGCGGGACTGCGGCTGGCCCGGGCGCCGGGCGTGACGGCGGTGTTCGCGGCCAACGACGAGATGGCGATCGGGGCGCTGCGGGCGTTCTCCGAGGCGGGCCTGTCGGTGCCCGGCGACATCAGCGTGGTCGGCTTCGACGACATCCCGGCGGCCGCGTACCTGGCCCCGCCGCTCACCACCGTCCGGCAGGACTTCCAGGCCCTCGCCGACCGAGCGCTGGACGTCCTGCTGGCCCGGATCGAGGGCCGGGCCCGCCCGGACGGTCTCGCCGACCTCCCCGTACACCTGTCGGTCCGTCAGTCGACCGCGCCGCCTCCTCCGCACTGACGCGCGGCGGGACGCCGCACACCCCTCTTGGAGCCGCAGATGAGAGGACCGTCCCCCTACCTCACCCGACGCACACTCCTCGGCGGCGGGCTCGCGCTCGGCGCCACCGCCTGTGGCGGCCACCGGGCCGCCGCCGTCCGTACCTCCGGTCCGGTCACGCTGTCCCTGTGGACCCATGACGAGGGCTACGAGACGTTCTTCCGCACCGGCATACCCGGCGCCGACCATCGCACCGACTTCCGCTACCGGCTGGACGTGACCCGGGCCGGCGCCGCCGACCTCGTCACCAAGCTGCTCGCGCAGGCCGTGGCCGGGCGCGGGATACCGGATCTGATGGGGTTCGAGATCGGCGGCTTCCCCCGGATGCTGCGCGGCGACATCGCCGAGCGGCTGCTGCGCGATCTGACCGGCGACATCGCCGCCGTGCCCGGTCTCGCGGCCGATCTGCTGCCCGCGCGCACCGCGCCGTACCGCCAGGACGGCCATCTCTACGCCCTCGACTCCGACACCCCGCTGGTCGTCCACTACTACCGCCACGACCTCTTCGCCCGGTACCGGCTGCCCGTGGACATCGCCACCTGGGAGGAGTTCGCCGAGGTGGGCGCGCTGGCCCACCGGCGCCATGGCATCGCGCTCAACGCGGTGGTGACCGGCAGCGACGTCAACCAGGTGGTGCAGTCGTTCCAGATGCTGCTGAACCAGCGCGGTGGCGCGCTGTTCGACGCGGAACAGCGGCTGGTCCTCGACTCGCCGGAGGCGGTGGAGGCGCTGGACTTCCTGTGCCGGGGCCTGCGGGACGGCTTCGTCATCGACATCGGCGACTACTACGGCGGCGCCATGCAGGCGGCGCTGAAGCGGGGCACGGTGGCCGGGCTCGCCATGGCGAGCTGGTACAAGGTGTACGGGCTGATGGCCAATGTCCCCGAACAGTCCGGGAGATGGCGCATCCGGCCGCTCCCCCGCTTCTCGCGCGGCGGCCACGCCACCTCGGCCGTGGGCGGCACCGGTTTCGGCGTGCTGCGCGGCAAGGCGAACGAGCGGGCCGCCGTGGACTTCCTGCGCGCCACCTGGCTCACCCACGAGGGACAGGTGCGCCGCTTCCGCCGCACCGGCTATCTGCCCACCCGGCGCTCGGTGTTCAAGGACCCGGCGCTGCTGCGCACCGAGGACGCGTACCTGGGCGGTCAGCGGCCGTTCGACGTCTACACCGCGCTGCTGGCCGATGTCCCGCCCGTCCATCTGAGCCCCGATCAGTCCATCCTCCACGACGTGCTCAGCGGCCATCTGCTGCGTGCCTACCACGGGACCGAGTCACCGCGGGAAGCGCTGCGCAAGGCGGCGGAGGACTTCCGTGACCAGGCCGGCCGGTAGAGGGAGGACATGTGATCGCGCCGTATCTGTTCATCGCTCCCTTCTATCTGCTGTACGTGCTCTTCATGCTGGTGCCCATCGGGGTGGCGCTGTGGCTCAGCCTGTGCGAATGGGTCGGGCTCGGCGCGCCGCACTGGGTGGGCCTGCGCAACTACCACCATCTGCTGACCGATGGCAGCTTCCAGCGGGCGCTGGGCAACACGGGGGTCTACGTCCTGGTGAGCGTGGCGGTCATCGTGCCCGCCGCGTTGCTGATCGCCCAGGCCCTGAACTCCCGCGGACTGCGCGCCCGCGATCTGTGGCGTACCGCCTATTTCGTGCCCATGGTGGTGTCGCCGATCGTCGTCGCCCTCGTCTTCGGGCTGATCTTCGACCGGCACTTCGGGCTGGCCAACGCGGTGCTGCGGGCCCTGTTCGGCACCGGCGGGGTGGACTGGCTGGGCGATCCGACGATGGCCCGGGTCAGCATCTGCCTGGTCATGGTGTGGCGCTGGACCGGGTATCTGACCATTTTCTTCCTCGCCGGTCTGCAGAACGTGCCGCGCGAGCTGTACGAGTCGGCGTCGCTCGACGGCGCCGGGCGGCTGCGTACCTTCCGCGCCGTCACCCTGCCCGCGCTGCGGCCGGTCACCGCCTTCGTGCTGGTGACGTCGTTCATCGGAGCCGCGCAGATCTTCGACGAACCGTTTCTGCTCACCGGTGGCGGGCCGTCCGAGGCCACGCTGTCGGTGGCCCAGTTCGTCTACCGCGCCGCCTTCGAGCGGCAGCAGTTCGGGTACGCGGCGGCCGCGGGCGTCGTGCTGTTCGCGGTGGTCTTCACCGTGAGCCAGGTCTTCAACAGGCTGCTCGGCATCGGGAGGCCGGTATGAACCCCATGAGCCCGACCATACGGGGCGGCCTGATCGCCCGCCGCTGTCTGCTCTACGCGACCCTCGCCGCCCTGCTGCTCGCCTTCACCGCGCCGCTGCTGTGGGCGCTCAGCGGCTCCTTCAAGCCGCGCGGCGACATCTTCGGCTATCCGCCGCGATTGCTGCCCGACCCGGCGACGTTGCACAACTACCGGACGCTGCTGAGCGATCAGCCCTTCGGTCGGTGGTTCCTGATGTCCACGGTGGTCGCGCTCACGGCCACCGCCGTGTCGGTGTTCGTCTGCGCGCTGGCCGGGTACGGCTTCGCCAAGTTCCGCTTCGCCGGGCGGCGGCTGCTGTTCTCGGTGATGTTCAGCTCGTTGTCGATCCCGTTCGCGGTGATCCTGGTGCCGCTCTTCGTCGTCCTCGTCAAAACCGGTCTGGGCAGCCCCTGGTTCGCGCTGATCGTGCCCTGGGTGGCGCCCGCGTTCGGGATCTTCATGATGCAGCAGTACATCGTGCAGGGCGTGCCGGACGAGGTCCTGGAGGCCGCCCGGATCGACGGCTGCGGGGAGTTCCGCATCTTCCTGCGCCTCGTGCTGCCCCTGCTGCGGCCCTCGCTCGGCGCCCTCGGCGTCTGGACTTTCCTCCAGAGCTACAACAGCTTCCTGTGGCCGCTGGTGCTGGTCTCGGACAGCGAGCAGTACACCCTGCCGCTCGGTCTGCAGACCCTCTTCCGCGCCGAGAACCGCCAGTACGACCTGGTGCTGGCCGGGTCCGTGCTCGCCGTGCTGCCCGCCGTCGCGGTGTTCGTGCGCCTGCGCAGACAGCTCCTGGAGGGGCTGTCCACGGGTGCCGTCAAAGGCTGATCGCACATCCCGAAATTCGCGAGAGGAATGGGAGTGTCCATGCACCAGCTACCCGGCCGGGTCCTCTTCGGCGCCGCCTACTACCACGAGTACCAGCCCTGCGATCGGCTGAAGGAAGACCTCGATCTGATGGCCGCGGCCCACTTCTCGGTGATCCGGGTCGGCGAATCCGTATGGTCCACCTGGGAACCGGAAAACGGCCGCTTCGCGCTCGACTGGCTGCGGCCCGTCCTGGACGGCGCCCAGGAGCGCGGCATCTCGGTCGTGCTGGGCACCCCGACGTACGCCGTACCGCCGTGGCTGGCCCGGCAGTACCCGGAGATCGCGGGCGAGCGGCGGACCGGGCGGCGCACCCCGTGGGGTGCGCGGCAGGAGGCCGACTTCACCCATCCGGCCTTCCGCTTCCACGCCGAACGCGTCATCCGGAAGATCGTGGGCCGCTACGCCTCGCATCCGGCCGTGATCGGCTTCCAGGTGGACAACGAGCCCGGTCTCGAACTCTTCCACAACCACGGTGTCTTCCAGCGCTTCGTGGACGAGCTGCGGACCGCCTACGGCGATGTGGAGACCCTCAACCGCGAGTGGGGGCTGGTCTACTGGTCGCACCGGCTCTCCACCTGGTCCGACCTGTGGACGCCGGACGGCAACGCCCAGCCCCAGTACGACTACGCGTGGCGGTGCTTCCAGGCCCGGCTGACCACGGAGTTCATCGGCTGGCAGGCAGATCTGGTGCGGGAGTACGCGCGGCCGGAGCAGTTCGTCACCACCTGCATCGCCTACGACCGGCCCGCCGTGGAGGACGACCGGCTGACCCGGCGGCTGGACGTCACCGCGGGCAACCCCTACTACACCATGCAGGACGCGCTCACCCTGCCCGACCGCTCGGCGGCCGACCAGGACTGGACCGCCACCGGTACCTGGGCCCTGTACCAGAGCGCCGACCGGATGTACTCCTCCCGGCAGGAACCCTTCCTGGTCACCGAGACCGACGCGCAGGCCATCGGCCACTCCTGGAACAACCGCCCGGCCTACGACGGCCAGTGGCGGCAGGCCGCGTGGGCCCTGGTCTCGCGCGGCGCCGCCATGATCGAGTACTGGCACTGGCACACGCTGCACTTCGGCACCGAGACGTACTGGGGCGGGATCCTGCCGCACAGCGGGCGACCCGGGCGCGTCTACGGTGAACTGGCTCGGCTGGGCGCCGAGTTGGCGGCGGCGGGCGATCTGGTGGCCTCGCTCACCCCGGACGCCGAGGCCGCGTTCCTCTACTCCTCCCCCAGCAAATGGGCCCTGAGCGGCCAGCCGCCGCTCGCCACCCCGGACGGCGGGCCCGACCGGCGCTCCTACCACGGCATCCTCGACCCCTTCTACCGCGGCGCCTTCGACGCCGGGCTCCAGTCCCGCATCCTGCACGTGGGGCAGCTGGCGGACGAGGCGCCGGAGCGGATCGCCGGGCGCTTCCCGCTGCTCGTCGTCCCCGCGCTCTACATCGCCGACGACGCCACGCTCGACCTGCTCACCGGGTACGCGGAGGCCGGCGGGCATCTGCTCCTCGGCCCGCGCACCGGCTACGCCGACCACGAGGCGCGGGCCCGGACGGACGTCCAGCCGGCCCGGCTCGCCGAGGCGGCGGGGGTGTCGTACGACGAGTTCAGCAACCTCGGGGGCGAGGGGCTCGCCGTGCGCGGCGCCGGGCCGCTCGATCTGCCGCCCGGGGCGCGTGCCACCCGGTGGGCGGACGGGCTGGTGGCGTCCGGCGCGAAGACCCTCGCGGCGTACGACCACCCCCACTTCGGCCGCTGGCCGGCCGCCACCACCCGCCGTCTGGGAAACGGCCGCATCACCTATGTGGGCACCGTGCCGGATCCGTCCTTCGCCGAGGCCTTGTTCCGCTGGGCGGCCCCGGAGACCGCGCCGGACACCCCCGACTGGCGGCTGCCCCAGCCCTCCGTCACCTCGACGGGGGCGACGGCGCGGGACGGGCGCCGGGTGCGCTTTCTGCACAACTGGTCGTGGGAGGAGGTGACCGTCACCCTGCCCGCGGCGGTGCGGGACGCGGTGTCGGGGACGGAGCACGGGGCGGGTGAGCGGCTCGCGCTGGGGGCGTGGGACGTACGGGTGCTGCGGGAGGTCTGACGGCGGGCGCGAGGGGAAGAGGGGGGTCAGTCCACCGGGACCCAGTTCAGGGTGCGCTCGACCGCCTTCTTCCAGCCCGCGTAGCCCTCCGCGCGCCGCTCCTCGCTCCACTGGGGCTCCCAGCGCCGGGATTCGCTCCAGTGCGAGCGCAGCTCATCGGTGTCCCGCCAGAAGCCGGTGGCCAGACCCGCGGCGTAGGCGGCGCCCAGCGCGGTGGTCTCGGCGATGACGGGGCGGCTGACCGGGACGCCCAGGACGTCGGCCTGGATCTGCATGCACAGCTCGTTGTCGGTGACACCGCCGTCCACGCGGAGGACGTCGAGGTGGATCCCGGCGTCGCGTTCCATGGCCTCCACCACGTCCCGGCTCTGGTAGCAGATGGCCTCCAGCGTGGCCCGGGCCAGATGGCCATTGGTGTTGTAGCGGGTCAGGCCGACGATGGCGCCGCGGGCGTCGGAGCGCCAGTACGGGGCGAAGAGGCCGGAGAAGGCGGGGACGAAGTAGATCCCGCCGTTGTCCTCGACGGTGAGCGCGAGCCGTTCGCTGCCCGCGGCGTCGTCGATGACCTTCATCTGGTCCCGTAGCCACTGGACGGCCGAGCCGGTGACGGCCATGGAGCCCTCCAGGGCGTAGACGGCGGGGCTGTCGCCGAACTGGTACGCCACGGTGGTGAGCAGCCCGCTGGTCGAACGGACCAGCTCGGAGCCGGTGTTGAGAAGGAGGAAGTTGCCGGTGCCGTAGGTGTTCTTCGCCTCGCCGGGGGCGAAGCACACCTGTCCGACGGTGGCCGCCTGCTGGTCGCCGAGGACACCGGTGATGGGGGTGGGGTTACGCAGCGGGCGCGAGGAGCGGGCCTGGCCGTACGCCTCGGGGTGGGAGGAGGGATTGATGGCCGGGAGCATGGCGCGCGGGATGCCGAAGATGGCGAGGAGTTCGTCGTCCCAGTCGAGGGTCTCCAGGTTCATCAGCATGGTGCGGCTGGCGTTGGTGACATCGGTGGCGTGGATGCCGCCGGAGGGCCCGCCGGTGAGGTTCCACAGCACCCAGGCGTCGGTGTTCCCGAACAGGGCGTGGCCGGCTTCCGCGGCCTCGCGGACCCCGTCGACGTTCTCCAGGATCCACTTGATCTTGCCGCCGGAGAAGTAGGTGGCGGGCGGCAGCCCCGCCTTGCGGCGGATGGTCTCGCCGTGGCCGTCGCGTTCGAGGGCGGAGGCGATGGTGTCGGTGCGGGTGTCCTGCCACACGATGGCGTTGCAGTACGGGCGCCCGTCGCGCGGGTCCCAGATGACGGTGGTCTCGCGCTGGTTGGTGATGCCGATCGCGGCCAGGTCGGCGGGCGAGAGGTTGCCCGCGCGCAGGGCGTTCTGCATGACGGAGTTGGTGCGCTCCCAGATCTCCACCGGATCGTGCTCGACCCAGCCCGCGCGGGGCAGGAGCTGGTGGTGTTCGAGCTGGTACCTCGCCACCTCGCCGCCGTCGTGGTCGAAGATCATGAAACGGGTGCTGGTGGTCCCCTGGTCCACGGCACCGACGAAGTCCGGCATGCCGCCTCCTTCAGGCTTCGGGACCCTCGGGGGCCGGGATGCGTCCCACTTCCTGCGGTCCGGCCTTCGGGAGGAAGCGGCTGACCAGAACCTTGTAGAGGGCGGCGCCGACGAGCCCGCCGATCAGCGGGCCGACGAGGGGCACCCAGAAGTAGAAATTCCCGTACTGGTCCCGCCAGGCGGTGCCGTAGCCGGTGAGGAAGCTGGCGAGCCGGGGGCCGAAGTCACGGGCCGGGTTGATGGCGTAGCCCGCGTCGGCACCCCACGCCATGCCGATCGCGACCACGACCAGGCCGATGATGAACGGCGCCAGGTTGGCCTTGGGCGGATCGTTGAGGAGGTCGGTGAGGGCGAAGATCAGCAGCACCAGGATCGCGGTGCCGATGATCTGGTCGCGCAGCGCGCCCCATTCGCTGACCGGCAGTACCCCGTTGCCGGGCAGGGTGGAGAAAACGAACTGCGTCTTGAAGGTGTGCCCGGGGTCGGCGTGGCCCAGCGCCTCGGTGTAGTTCCAGCGCACCAGCAGGGCCGCGACGAACGCGCCGAGGGTCTGGGCCCCCATGTACGGCAGCACCTTGGGCCAGGGGAAGCCCTTGAAGGTGGCCAGGGAGAGGGTGACCGCCGGGTTGATGTGCGCGCCGCTGAGCCGCGCCGCCACATACACGCCCAAGGTGACGCCGAGCCCCCAACCCCAGGCGATGGAGTCGTGGTCGCCGAGCCCGCCGACCGGCTTGGTGAGCGCCCCGCCCGCCACCACCTGGGCCACCACACCACAGCCGAAGAGAATGAGGATCATGGTGCCGGCGAACTCGGCGCTGAGTTCGCCGAGCATGCGGCCCCGGGTACCGTCGTTCTTCTCCTCCGCCATGGCCGCCCCTCTCCAGCGGTGCGCGAGCGGCGGTACCGGTCGCGTTCGCACCATCGTGTGCGCGACCCTGGCCCGGCGGCCCGTCCTGCTGCTCCATCCGGGTCACATCGGGTGGCAGCGGGGCGGTCTGTACGGATCAGGGGGCGGGCCTGTACCAAGGTCCTTGCCACATCACCCCCGGCCCGGAGCGGGCCCAGCCCCTCAGCAGGAATCAGGAGTGTGGATGCTGACCACCGGAGCCACCACCAATTGGGCAGGCAACATCACCTTCGGCGCGGCCCGGCGGCACCGCCCGGCCTCGCTCGACGAACTGCGGCGGATCGTCGGCTCCGCCGACCGGGTCCGGGTGCTGGGCACCGGTCACTCCTTCAACCGCATCGCCGACACCGACGGCGATCTGGTGTCCCTGGAGCGGATGCCGCACCGGGTCGAGATCGCCGCCGACGGCGCGACGGCCACCATCGCCGCGGGCATGCGCTACGCCCAGGTGGCCGAGGAACTGCACATGGCGGGCTACGCCCTGGCGAACCTCGCCTCGCTGCCGCACATCACGGTCGCCGGTGCCTGTGCCACCGCCACCCATGGCTCGGGCAATGTGCAGCGCTGTCTGGCCGCGTCGGTGGCGGGTCTGGAGATCGTGGGACCGGAGGGCGATGTGACCGAGCTGCGCCGGGACACCGAGGCCGACCGGCTGCCGGGGGCGGTGGTCGGGCTCGGCGGGCTGGGCGTCGTCACCTCGATGACCCTGGACATCGAGCCGGCGTACGAGGTGGCGCAGTGGGTGTGGACCGGGCTGCCGCTGGACCGCCTGGGCGACAGCTTCGACGAGATCTTCGCCGCCGCGTACAGCGTCAGCGTCTTCACCGACTGGCACGCGGACGAGGGCGTGGTGTGGCTGAAGTGCCGTACGGACCTGCCGGGCCCGCCGGAGCCGGGCCAGCCGTGGCTGGGCGGCCGCCCGGCCGACCGCCACCACCACCCGGTGCCGGCGATGCCACCGCTGCACTGCACCGAGCAGCTGGGCTCGCCCGGGCCGTGGCACGAGCGGCTGCCGCACTTCCGGCCGGACTTCACGCCCAGCAACGGCGACGAGCTCCAGTCGGAGCTGATCCTGCCGCGCACCGCGGCCACCGAGGCCTTCGCGGCGCTGCGCGGCCTCGGGGACCGGATCGCGCCCGTGGTGCAGGTCTCCGAGGTCCGCACGGTCGCGGCGGACGAGCTGTGGCTGAGCCCCGCGTACGGCCGGGACTGCGTGGCCCTGCACTTCACCTGGGTGCCGGACCACGCCGCGGTCATCGAGGTGGTGGCCGCGATGGAGGAGGTGCTGCTGCCGCTGGGGGCGCGGCCGCACTGGGGCAAGCTCACGGCGGCGGCTCCCGGACGGATCGTCGCCTCGTACGAGCGGGCCGACGACTTCCGCGACCTGCTGGCCGACCACGACCCCGCGGGGAAGTTCCGCAACGCCTACCTGGACGGCTACTTCCCGGCCTGACGCCCGGGTCCTAGCCGGTCCAGGACCACTCGGCGATCTCGGGCATGTCGGTGCCGTGGTCGCGGATCCACTGGTGGTGGCGGGTGCGCGCGTCCTGCATCCGCTGCCGTACGGACACGGCGCGCACCGCGAGCCCCGGGGTGCGGTCGATGACGTCCATGACGAGGCGGTAGCGGTCCAGGTCGTTGCGGACCACCATGTCGAACGGTGTGGTGGTGGTGCCCGACTCGCGGTAGCCGCGCACATGCAGATGCGGATGGACGGCGCGTTTGTAGGCCAGCCGGTGCACCAGCCACGGATAGCCGTGGTAGGCGAAGATGACCGGCCGGTCGCGGGTGAACAGGGCGTCGAACTCGGCGTCCGGCATCCCGTGCGGATGCGCGTCCTGAGGCAGCAGCCGGGTCATGTCGACGACGTTGACCACGCGCACGGCCACATCGGGCAGATGGCGGCGGAGGATCCCGGCGGCCGCCAGCACCTCCTGGGTGGGCACGTCGCCCGCGGCGGCCAGCACCACATCGGGCTCGCCCGCGCCGGTCTCCGTCCCCGCCCAGTCCCAGCTTCCGGCGCCCCGGGCGCAGTGGACGCGGGCCTGGTCGAGGTCGAGCCAGTCGAAGCAGGGCTGTTTGCCCGCGACGACGACGTTGACGTAGTCGCGGCTGCGCAGCACGTGGTCGGCCACGCACAGCAGGGTGTTGGCGTCCGGCGGCAGATACACCCGTACGGCCTGGGGGCTCTTGTTGAGCACATGGTCGACGAAGCCGGGGTCCTGGTGCGAGAAGCCGTTGTGGTCCTGCCGCCACACATGGGAGGTCAGCAGGTAGTTGAGGGAGGCGATGGGGCGCCGCCAGGGCAGGTCGCGGGCCACCTTCAGCCACTTGATGTGCTGGTTGACCATGGAGTCGACGATGTGCACGAACGCCTCGTAGCAGGAGAACAGGCCGTGCCGTCCGGTGAGCAGATAGCCCTCCAGCCACCCCTGGCAGAGGTGTTCGGAGAGGATCTCCATGACCCGGCCGTGCCGGTGCAGATGCTCGTCGGTGGCGAGGATGTCCTCCTGCCACGTCTTGCCGGTGGCGCGGTAGACGGCGTCGAGCCGGTTGGAGGAGGTTTCGTCGGGGCCGACGAGACGGAAGTCCCGGCGGTCCGCGGTGTCCTCCATGATCTGCTCCAGCAGCCCGCCGAGCACTCGGGTCGGCTCGTGCAGGGTGGCGCCGGGCTTGTCGACGGGCACCGCGTACGGCGCGAGGTCGGGCACGGGCAGGTCGCGCAGGAGCAGTCCGCCGTTGGCGTGCGGATTGGCGCCGAGTCGGCGGTCGCCCTCGGGCACGCAGGCGAGGACCTGCGGGCGCGGGCGCCCCCGGTCGTCGAACAGTTCCTCGGGGCGGTACGAGCGCAGCCACCGCTCCAGCAGCCGCAGATGCTCCGGGTTCTCCCGGACGCCCGGCAGCGGCACCTGGTGGGCGCGCCAGGTGTCCTCGACGGGCAGGCCGTCGACCTCGGCCGGACCGGTCCAGCCCTTGGGTGTACGGAGTACGATCACCGGCCAGCGCGGGCGCTCGGTGGCGTCCTCCTCGCGGGCGGTGCGCTGGAGGAGGGCGATCCGGTCGAGCGCCTGGTCCATGGCCCGGGCCAGCGCCCGGTGCGTCCGCAGCGGGTCTTCCCCGGGCCGGGCGGCGACGTGGATCGGCTCGTGGCCGTAGCCGCGGAGCAGATCGTCCAGCTCCGGTTCGGGGAGCCGGGCGAGCACCGTCGGGTTGGCGATCTTGTAGCCGTTGAGGTGGAGGATCGGCAGCACGGCGCCGTCGTGGACCGGGTCGAGGAACTTGTTGGCGTGCCATGAGCCGGCCAGCGGGCCGGTCTCGGCCTCCCCGTCGCCGATGACGCAGACGGCCAGCAGTCCGGGGTTGTCGAGCGCCGCGCCGTAGGCGTGGGCCAGGGAGTAGCCCAGCTCACCGCCCTCGTGGATCGAGCCGGGGGTCTCCGGGGCGACATGGCTGGGCACCCCGCCGGGGAAGGAGAACTGGCGGAAGAGCCGGGCCATGCCCGCCTCGTCCCGGCTCACGTCCGGGTAGACGTCGGCGTAACTGCCGTCCAGCCAGGATCCGGCGAGCACCGCGGGCCCGCCGTGGCCGGGGCCCCACACACAGATCGCGTCCAGGTCGCGGGCCTTGATGACCCGGCCGAGGTGGGTGTGGACGAGGTTCAGGCCGGGTGAGGTGCCCCAGTGGCCGAGCAGCCGCGGCTTGATGTGCTCGGGGCGCAGCGGTTCGGCGAGCAGGGGGTTGGCCAGGAGATAGATCTGGCCGGCCGCGAGGTAGTTCGCGGCGCGCCAGTGGGCGTCCAGGGCGTGCAGTTCGTGCTCGGTGGGGTCGGTGTGGTCGGCGGGGCCGTTCGGCGCGGTCCTTGCTGCGTCGGGCATGGGCCTCTCTCTCCACTCGTCCTGTATGGGTTGATGCGTACCCCTTTTGCCGATCGGGTCACCGGCCGATTCGGGCCGTTCGGCCCGGACCCGACCCCGGGCAGCCCAAGTGGGCGGGCGGGCGGCCGGTGGAGGCTGGTCCGCGAGGAGGCGGGGATGAAGCATCGCAAAATCGGCAACGTGATGACCGACGAGGTCGTCCGGGTCGGCCACGGGGCCACGTCCGACGAGGTCGGCGCGCTGCTGAGGCGGCACCGGATCGGCGGGCTGCCCGTGGTGGACGAGGACGACAAGGTCGTGGGCGTGATCACCGGCACCGATCTGGTCGGCCGGGGCGGCCGGGCCGATGGGGCCGACGGCGCTGACGGCACCGACCGGGCCGTTCCGGCGGGACAGCTGATGTCGCGGCCCGCCGTCACCGTGCGCCCGCAGGACTCCATCGTCGACGCCGCGCGCTCCATGGCGCGCCATCGCGTGGAGCGGCTGCCCGTCGTGGACGAGGAGGACCGGCTGATCGGCATCGTCACCCGTCGCGATCTGCTCGGCGTCTTCCTCCGCCCCGACGACGAGATCCGCGCGGAGGTCATCGACGAGGTGCTGGTGCGGTCGCTCTGGCTCCGGCCGCAGTCGGTCGCTGTGACCGTCACCGACGGCGTCGTACGGCTGGAGGGGGAGCTGGACCGGCACAGCGAGATCCCGATCGCGGTACGGATGGCCGGGCAGGTGGACGGGGTGGTGGCGGTCGTGGACCGGCTCACCTACCGCGTGGAGGACGACTCCCGCCCGGCCGCCCCCGCGGGCGGTGCGCCCGGAGGTGGGGCGTGACGACGCGTAACGGCGGCCGGGTCGTGGTCGGTCTGGACGGCTCCGACAGCGCCTGGCATGCCCTGGACCGGGCGGTCGGCGAGGCGCGGCGGCGCGGCGCCACGCTGGAGATCGTGCACGCCTGGCCCTGGGCGCGGACCGATCCGCTCGCCTTCGACGCGGAGGCCGAACCGCCGCGGCCCCCGGTCGAGATCGCCCGGACCGTGCTGCGGCTGGCCATGGCACGGGCCGCCGAGCAGGACCCGGAGCTGCGGGTCGTCCCCACCCTCACCCCGCAGGACGCGGTGCCCGAGCTGCTGCGGATCGGCGAACGCGCCTCGCTCATCGTCATCGGCACCCGGGGGCTCGGCGGCTTCACCGGGCTGCTGCTGGGCTCGGTCGGGCTGCGGCTGGCCGCCCACACCCACCGCCCGCTGCTGGTGGTGCGCGGCGACGCCCCCGCCCCCGCGTACGGGCCCGAGGGCCACGGCAAGGTGCTGGTCGGGGTGGAGAGCGGCGCGGACGAGGCGGCGGCCCGGTACGGGTTCGAGGACGCGATACGGCGCGGTGCGCGGCTCCGCGTGCTGTACGCCTCGGCCCGCCCCCGGCTCTTCGCGGGCGACCACGCGCTGCCCTCACGGGAGGCCGTGGCCCTGCGGGCGGAGCGGGCGCAGGAGGTGACGTATCGCGTGGTGGCCGCGCTGCGCGAGGAGTTCGGGCAGGTGCGGGTGCAGGAGCACACGGCACGCACCGCGCCGGCCCAGGCCCTGGTGGAGGCGTCGCGAGCGGCGGACGTCCTGGTCCTGGCGGTCCAGCGGCGGGCGCCAAGGCTGGGCATGCAGCTGGGCCCGGTCACCCACGCGGTCCTGCACCACGCCCACTGCCCGGTGGTCCTGGTCCCGGTGGCCTAGCGGCGCCTGATACGGGACTCCGCCCCGCGACGGACGGCTGGGGTCTCCCTGAGCGTCGTCGCGGCCCGGTTGGGCCGGATGACCTGGGCGGGGGCCGGTTGGCCCTAGGCGGTGGGCACCCCTGGCGTGGTCGCCTGGAAGCGGCACCGGGGGCATTCGACAGACGCGGAGAAGCGGACCGGTCAAGCGCCACGTAACCGGGGACCGCGCACCGCGCAATCCGGGCCCACGAGAAGCGGGCGGCCCCCGTGTGCCCCCTACGCATCGCACGCCCCGCACGAGAGGAAGCGGCCATGAAAGCACTCGTCTTCCAGGGGCCCGGGCTGTTCTCCTGGCAGGACGTGCCCGACCCCGCGCTCGAGGACGCCACCGACGCCATCGTCCGCGTCGACACGGTCACCATCTGCGGCACCGATCTGCACATCCTCAAGGGCGAGGTGCCGGACGTCCGGGCCGGGACGGTCCTCGGGCACGAGGCGGTCGGCGAGGTGGTCGAGACCGGCGACGAGGTGCGCGGCGTACGCCCCGGGGACCGGGTGCTGGTCTCGTGCATCTCGGCCTGCGGCCACTGCCGGTTCTGCCGGGAGCGGGCCTACGGGCAGTGCCGCGGCGGCGGGGGCTGGGTCCTGGGGCGTTCGATCCACGGAACCCAGGCCGAGTACGTCCGGGTACCGTTCGCCGATCTGTCCACGCACCCGCTGCCCGCCGCGGCCGACGCGCAGTACGCGGTGCTGCTGGCGGACGTCTTCCCCACCGCCTACGAGGTGGGCGTGCTCAACGGCCGGGTCTCGCCGGGCGACACGGTGGCGGTGGTCGGCGCGGGCCCGGTGGGGCTCGCCGCGATCGCCACCGCCGAGTACTTCTCCCCCGGCCGGATCATCGCCGTCGACCTCGCGCCCGCCCGGCTCGACGCGGCCAAGCAGGTCGGCGCCGACGCGGTGGCAGACGCCACCGAGGAACCCGAGCGGCTGATCGACGACCTCACCGAGGGGCTGGGCGCCGATGTGGTGATCGAGGCCGTGGGGACGCCGCGGAGCTTCGAGGCGTGCACCCGCATGGTGCGGCCGGGCGGACGGATCGCCAACATCGGTGTGCACGCCCGGCCCGCGACCCTGCACCTCGAAGAGCTGTGGGAGAAGAACGTCACGATCACCACCGGGCTGGTCGACACGTACTCCACGCCCACGCTGCTGTCCATGCTGGCCGCCGGACGGCTGCCCGCGTCCTCGCTGATCACCCATCTGTTCGAACTCGACCAGATGGAGGAGGCGTACGACGTGTTCTCCCGGTCCGCCGACACCGGCGCGCTCAAGGTCGCGATCGGCGGGCACCATCCGCCCCTGGTCACCCGAGGGAAGTGAACGGTGATGTCCGAAGCGTCCAGGACGGCCCCGGCGGGCGCCCGGCCCATCGGCGGCGGAGGGGACCTCGGCCGGCGGGTGGCGCTACGGCGCGAACAGCTCGGTCTCTCCCGGGCGGCGCTGGCCGCGCGCGCGGGCACCTCGCCGGGCTATGTGCGCTACGTCGAGGAGTACCCGGCCGATCCGGGCGCCGGAGTGCTGCTGCGGCTCGCCGCGGCGCTGGAGACCAGCCCGGCCGAACTGCACGGCGGCACCGCCATGTCGCCGCCGGGCCCCGGCCGGGCCGCCCGCGACGCCGAGCTGCTGGAGCTGGGCCCGTGGCAGTGCCGGGAACTGCTCGCCTCGCACGGCGTGGGCCGGATCTCGGTCTCCACCGCGCCGGGACCGGCCATCGTGCCCGTCAGCTACAGCCTCGTGGACGACACCGTGGTGTTCCGGACCGCGCCCGACGCCGCACCGGCGGCCGCGGCGGGCGCCGAGGTGGCCTTCGAGGTGGACCACATCGACGAGGCGCTGAGCGAGGGCTGGAGCGTGCTCGTCGTGGGCCGCGCCCGGCGGGTCACCGACCCGGCGGCGGTACGGCGGCTGGACGACGCGGCGTACACCCCGCCGTGGCCGGGCGGCGGCCGCGATCTGTGGCTGCGCATCGATCCCGCGCACATCACCGGCCGCCGCGTCCGGGCGCACGGCGGACCGGTCGGCGGCGGCACCGCGCCCTGACAGGGCTGAACAGGACTGTGAGGAGGCTTCCGTGTCCCGGACCGCGCGCATCGTGAGCGATGTGATGACCCAGACCGTCGTCGCCGTCGGCCGCGAGGCGCCGTTCAAGGAGATCGTCAGGACGCTGGAGCAGTGGAAGGTGAGCGCCCTGCCGGTGCTGGCGGGCGAGGGCCGGGTCATCGGTGTGGTGTCCGAGGCGGATCTGCTGCCGAAGGAGGAGTTCCGGGACAGCGATCCGGCGCGGCTGGCCCAGCTGCGCGACCTCCCCGGCATCGCCAAGGCGGGCGCGGTGAGCGCCGATGAGCTGATGACGAGCCCGGCCATCACGGTGCACGCGAACGCGACACTCGCCGAGGCGGCCCGGATCATGACCCACCGGCGGGTCAAGCGGCTTCCGGTGGTCGACGACGAGGGCCGGCTGGAGGGCATCGTCAGCCGCGCCGACCTGCTGAAGGTGTTCCTGCGGCCGGACGAGGAGATCGCCGATGAGGTGCGCCGCGAGGTGGTGGCCCCTCTCTTCCCGCCGCCGGGAGGGGCGGTGGAGGTGCGCGTGAGCGAGGGCGTGGTCACCCTCACCGGGCGGGTCCGGGACGCCGTGCTGATCCCGGCCGCGGCCCGGCTGATCCGTGCGGTCGAGGGCGTCGTGGACTTCGACAACCAGCTGACCACCGCCCATCTGACGGGGCCACCGGCCTGAGATCGCCACTCGGCTCGGAGATCAGGTGGATCAGGTGTGGCGTCGCGTCCACCGGGGGCCGACCTCGGCCCACGCGCGCTCCCACTCACGCTCCCGGCCGCGGTCCAGCCGCCACCGCACCACCCCGCGGCCCGCCAGCGACACCAGGCACACCCCCGCCGACGCCGACGCACCGGCCAGCGTGGCCCGGGTCGCCGCCTGCCGTCCGGTGGGCGGGTCGGGGACGAGACGGCCTCGGTCATCGGTCCAGACCGTGGTGGCCGTACCGGCGCGCCTGCCCTCGTCCACCCGCGCCGTGCCGGTGTGCACGACGCCGTCCGGCGCGGTCCACCGCACCCGGGCATGCACCCGGGCGGTGTCCGTGCCGTCGGCGGCGGGCAGCGCGGCGGGCGCGTTCTCCATCAGCACCGCGGGCACCCGATGCCGGTCCGCGCGCTGCTGCTCCAGGTTGGCCGCCACCGCGTCGCCGGTCGCGACGCCCGCCGCCGGGCCGCCGACCGCTATCACCAGGCCGGTCACCAGGACCACCCAGGCTTCCACCACGTCCGAGCGGCGTTTGAGGGGATTGCGCCGCCATCGCCACAACCACCGCCCCCGCACCTTCGTGCCCATGATTCAGACCGTGGCACGCGCGCGATGGGGATACGAGGGCCGTGCAGCCCTCTCCGTCGGGGGCCTTTCGGTCCCGTCGCCGCCGCGCGGGGGACCGTTCGGCCCTGGTGTGCACGGGGCGGATGCGCCACGCTCGTCTACCAGGGGGTGTCTTGCCGGTCAGGCCGGATCAGCGAGCGGCGTCTGGTGCAGGGGGCACCTCCCAGCGGTAGCTGGGGGAGGCGCGGAGTGCGACGAGCGCGGCGCGGCGAGGTGCCGTGCCAGGCGTCGGGAGCCCGGCATGACCGGCAAGACACCCCCTAGGAGCCGTGGGGGACGGACGAGCGGATGAGCGGTGCGAGGGCGCCATGACCGAGACCTGGGCCGGGACACGGGTGACACCACCGGCGCCCATCAGGGTGTTCCTGCTCGACGACCACGAGGTGGTACGGCGCGGTCTGCACGATCTGCTGGACGCCGAGCCGGACATCGAGGTGGTCGGCGACGCCGGAACGGTGGACCACGCGCTGGCCCGGGGCCCGGCGCTGCGGCCCGACGTGGCCATCCTGGACGTCCGGCTGCCGGACGGGGACGGCATCACGGTCTGCCGTGAACTGCGCTCCCGCATGCCGGGGCTGGCCTGTCTGATGCTGACCTCGTTCGACGACGACGATGCGCTGCTGGACGCGATCATGGCCGGGGCCGCGGGCTATGTGCTCAAGCAGATCAAGGGGTCCGACCTGGTGTCCGCCGTACGGACGGTCGCGTCCGGCCAGTCGATGCTGGACCCGGCCACCACCGCCCGGCTGATGAGCACCCTGCGCGGCGACGCCACCCCGCAGGAGCCCCGGGACGAGGCGCTGGCCGGGCTGTCGCCGCGGGAGCGGGAGATCCTGGCGCTGATCGGCGAGGGGCTGACCAACCGGCAGATCGGCAAGCGGCTCTTCCTGTCCGAGAAGACGGTCAAGAATCACATCTCACGGCTGCTGGCCAAGCTGGGCGTCGAACGCCGTATCCAGGCCGCCGTCCTGGCCAGCCACGCGCCCCAGGCGCAGGCCCCCGACGCCCGTCCCGCCCCGCCCCGCTGACCCTGTCCCCACGCAGCCGGTTCGACGCCTGCCAGGCGAGGAGAAGACCATGGAGCCCGCAGTGCTGGACGCGGCGACGCTGGAGAAGCTGATCTCCGCCGCCGTCGCCGCTCCGTCGATGCTCCACGCCCAGCCGTGGCGGTACCGGCTGAACCCGGACACCGTCACCCTGGAGGTCCGGGCCGCCCCGGAGCGCGGTCCGCGGCAGGCCGACCCCATGGGGCGGGCGCTGTGCGTCTCCGCCGGGGCCGCCGTGTGCAACCTGCGCGTGGCCGTGGCCCACTTCGGCTGGGAGCCGGTGGTCCGGCTGCTGCCGCACCGCTCCCAGCCGGACCTGCTGGCCACCGTGCGGCTGACGGTGTCCCCGCGCGGCGGCGCCGCCCCGCCGCCGGGCGGCCTGTACGAGATGATCTGGCGGCGGTCCGGCAGCCGGTACCCGTTCCCGGGCCTCCGAATGCCGCCGCGTGAGCTGGGCGCGTTCGCCGAGGCCGCGCGCGGGGACGGGGCGACGCTGTATCCGGCGGGCCCCGAGGAGACCGCGCGGCTGCTGCGGCTGACCGCGGAGGCCGAGCGGCGCACCGCCGAGGACCACCGGCGCGGGGCGGTCGACGGCCGGGCGCGCGGGAGCGGCCCGTACAGCGCGGACGGCCGTCCGCCGACCGCGGTCATCGAGAGCCGGCCCACGATCGCCGTGCTCACCACCGCCCATGACCGGCGCGCCGACTGGCTGCGGGCCGGTCAGGCGCTGGAACACGTCCTGCTGCTGGCGACGGCGCACGGCGTCCGGGCCTCGCTGCTGCACCAGGCGCTGGAGTGGCCCGATCTGCGCTGGGCGCTGAGCGACGGGCGGCGCGCGCCCGGTCATGTCCAGATGCTGATCCGACTGGCCCCGGGCGTCAGCGGTCCGGCAGCGGAACGGCCCACACCAGCCGGGTTCCACCGCCCCCGGGCGCGGTGAGGTCCAGCCGCCCGCCCAGTTTCTCGGCGCGCTCCGCGAGGTTGCGCAGGCCGCTGCGGCGGCCGCCGTCCGGTATGCCGACGCCGTCGTCCGTCACGGTGAGGGTGAGCCGGCCGCCGTGCACGATCAGCGAGACCTCGGCGGCGTGCGCACGGGCGTGCCGGGCCACGTTGGACAGCGCCTCGGCGAGCACCGCGACCATGTCGTCGGCGACCGGCCGCGGCACATCGGTGTCGACCAGCCCCTCGGTGCGCAGCGCGGGGGTGAAGCCGAGCGCGGGCACGGCCTCCTCGATGGTCTTGGCGGTACGGACGCGCAGCCCCTGCACCGCGGGGCCCGCCTCGTGGGAGCGCAGCCCGAAGATCGTGGAGCGGATGATTTTGATGGTGTCGTCGAGGTCGTCCACCACCCGCAGCAGCCGTTCCGAGCCCTCCGGGTGCTGGACGAAGCGCAGGGTGCTCTGGAGCGTCATCCCGGCCGCGAACAGCCGCTGAATGGCCAGGTCGTGCAGGTCGCGGGCGATCCGGTCGCGGTCCTCCAGCAGGGCGAGCTGTTCGGCGTCGCGCCGCCGCTCGGCCAGCCGCATGGCGATCGCCGCCTGGCCCGCGAAACCGAGCAGGGTGTCGGTCTCGATCTGGGTGAAGGCGGGGCTGCGTTCGTTACGGGCGAGGGAGAGGACGCCGCCGACCCCCTCGCTGGTGCGCATGGGGACCGCGACGGCCGGGCCGAGGCCGTTCCAGCGTCCGGGGCCGTCCGTGATCCGGGGGTCGTGTCCGACATCGGTACTGGTGACCGGCTCGGACGCGGTGAAGGCGGCGCCGGCGAACGTGCCCTCGCGGGGCAGCACCAGACCGCGGTGCGCCTCGGCGTCGGTGCCCGACGCCAGCGCGACCTGGAGGGAGTCGGAGCCGGTGACGGGCAGCAGCAGCACACCCAGGTCGGCGGAGAGGATCCGGCGGGCGTGGTCGACGATCAGCTCCAGCACTCCGGTCTCGTCCACGCCGGACAGCAGGTTGTTGGTGACGTCGGCGTTCGCCTCCAGCCAGTGCTGGCGGTGCCGGGCCTCGTCGTACAGCCGGGCGTTCTCGATGGCGACCCCGGCGGCCACGGCGAGGGTGGACAGCACCGTCTCGTCCTCGCCGTCGAACTCCTTCCCGCCGCGCTTCTCGGTGAGGTAGAGGTTCCCGAACACCTCGTCCCGCACCCGGATGGGCACGCCCAGGAAGGAGTGCATCGGCGGGTGGCCGGGCGGGAAGCCGTACGAGGCGGGGTGGTCGGACAGCTCGGCCAGCCGCAGCGGCTCGGGGTGGCGGATCAGCTCGCCCAGGATGCCGTGCCCGGCCGGCAGCGAGCCGATCGCCGCGCGCTGCTCCGGGCTGACGCCCACCGGCAGGAACTCGGCCAGCCCCTGGTCGTCGCCGACCACGCCCAGCGCCCCGTACTCGGCGTCCACCAGCACCACCGCGGCCTCGACGATCCGCCGCAGCACCTGCCGCAGATCCAGCTCGCGGCCGACCGAGAGGACCGCTTCCAGCAGGCTGCGCAGCCGGTCCTGGGTGCCGCTCACCGCGTCGATGCGCAGCTGCAGCTCCTCCAGCAGCTCGTCCAGGCGCAGCCGGGGCAGGGACTCGGAACTCCTCACGTTCTCCATGCCCACCACCGTGTTCCCGTCAGCGTGTCCCGGCCGCCCCGTCCAGCAGTTCGCCGAGCCGGTCGAGGAAGATCTGCTGCTTCGCGATGATCTTCGTACGGGCCGTGTCGAGGTCCAGCCAGGCGACCCGGTCGACCTCGGGGAACTCCCGCGTCCGGCCGGATCCGCGAGGCCATTCCATGGCGAACGTGCCGGGTGTGATCCGCTCCGGGTCGAGGTCGCCCGCCAGGGCCCAGGCGGTGACCAGCTTGCCGCCGGTCTGCCGTACGGTGCCCAGCGGAAGAAGGTCGCCCGCGGGCGGCGGCAGCCCCAGCTCCTCCTGGAACTCGCGCCGCGCGGCGGCCTCGGGCGGCTCGTCCCCCTCGTACTCCCCCTTGGGCACCGACCACGCGTGCTCGTCCCGGGTGGCCCAGAACGGCCCGCCCATATGGCCCAGCAGAACCTCGGTGGCCGGGCCCGTCCCGCGGTAGAGCAGGAGCCCGGCACTGCGCTTTCCCGTCACAGTGCCAGTGTGCGCCGGAACACGCGGTGTGCCGCGTTCAGCCGCCGAAGCCCGGTCGGCCCTTCAGGGCGTATCCGAGGTAGGTGACCCGCGGCCGGGCATCCGGGGCCAGTACGAAATCGGCCATCGACGGGATCCGCTCGTCGGTGATCCGGCCGCGGCGGCGGGCGACGGTGGCGCGGATGAGTCCGCGCGGATCCCGGGGCCGGAAGTCGCAGATGTCCTCGTTGCGCAGGCCGTGCCGGTCGAGCGCGGCGGCCAGTTCGGCGGGGGTGCGCAGCCGGGCCGCCGTGTAGCGGCCCGGGGGCATGATCCGGGTGAGCGGGAGGCGCTGGAAGGCGCCGAGGTAGATGAGCCGGGACAGCGGGGTGCGGTTGACGGTGTCGTAGACGAGGACGCCGCCGGGGCGCAGCACCCGGGCGGCCTCGGCCAGCGCCCGGTCGGGATCGGGGGTGATCTCGAAGGTGTCGGCGTAGTAGGCGAGGTCGAACGAGGCGTCCGCGAGGCCCAGTTCCTCGGCGGGCGCGGTCCGGTAGGCGACGGCGGGGTGGTCGTGCGGGTGGGTCGCGCGGGCGATGCGGGTGGCGGCGGCGGACGGGTCGACGGCGGTGACGTCGAAGCCGAGCCCGGCCAGGCCCCGCGCCAACAGCCCGCGGCCGCTGCCCACGGCCAGGGCGGGGCGGCCGGACGGGGTGCGGCCGAGGGCCGCGAGGGCGCCGCGGAGATACGCCAGCCGGCACTCCTGGAAGGCGACGGCCCTGATCTGGCGGCCGTCGACGGCCTCGGGCGAGTCCGCGTCCAGCTCGATGCGCGGTGCGGTGGCCATCGCGTTCTCCTTCATCCCTGGTGCGGGTTCCCTGAGGGAACTTAACATCATGGGTTCCCCGAGGGAACTCGGGTAGGGTCGGGGCATGACCCGTACTCCGCTCGCCGACGTGGCCTGCTCGATCGCCCGCGCCACCGATCTGTTCGGCGACGCGTGGACCGCGCTGATCATGCGGGACGTGCTGACCGGGGTCAGCCGCTTCGACGACCTCGCCCATGACCTCGGCATCTCCCGCAAGGTGCTGGCGGCACGGCTGTCCCGGCTGGTCGAGGAGGGCGTCCTGGTCAAGGAGCGCTATCAGGAGCGGCCGCCGCGCGAGCACTACCGCGCGACCGAGAAGGGCGAGGAGCTGTATCCGGTGCTGCTGGCGCTGATGAACTGGGGCGATCGCTGGCGCGCCGGTGCGGACGG
Organism: Streptomyces sp. NPDC021212; assembly: GCF_044332925.1. Lineage (NCBI taxonomy): Bacteria > Bacillati > Actinomycetota > Actinomycetes > Kitasatosporales > Streptomycetaceae > Streptomyces > Streptomyces sp. NPDC021212. The sequence continues at coordinate 203,159 of NZ_JBIRPZ010000006.1, read as the reverse complement.
GGCACCGGCCCGCATCCGCCATCTCACCTGCGACCGGGACACCACCCCCGTCACCGTGTGCGCGCACTGCGGCGATCCGCTGACCGTGCACACCACCACCCAGCTCCCGGGTCCCGGCGGGCACACCGGCCCCGGCACCCGGGTCCTGGGCCCGCTGCTCGCCTCCCGCGAACCGGGGTGACGATTCGCGGGGGCGGCCCTGGGCACTCGGCAGGGCGAGCCGGGCACCCGATTCCCGAGGAGCGCCGATCATGCGCTACGAAGAACTGACAGGCCAGGTCCAGGAACGGGCGCGGCTTCCGGACCGGCAGGCCGCCGAGAGGACCGTGCGCGCGACGCTCGAAACGCTCGCCGAGCGGATTCCGGACGGGCTGGCCGACCATCTGGCGGCGCAGCTGCCCACGGAGGCCGCGGAGCCGATCCGCCGGGTCATCGCCTCCCACGAGGGCTCGCCGGAGCAGCGGGCGCACCACCGTGACCACGGCGAGCGGTTCGGCCTCACCGGCTTCGCGGGCCGGATCGCCTGGCGCGGCGAAGCCTCCGAGGACGAGGCGATCCGCGAGGCGAGCGCCTTCTTCGAGGTGCTGGACTCGGCCGTGGACCCGGAGCTGATGGAGAAGGTGTACGACGCGCTGCCGGCCGACATCCGGGAGCTGCTGCCGGAGGCCCGGGCCGTCCAGTACGGGGACGCCGAGGGCCGGGGCGGGGCCGCGGGCGGCTGAGCGCGGGGCGACGCACCGGCGGCCGCGGGAGGTCAGGGCCTCCGCGGCCGTCGGCGGTTCGCCTCCGGCCGGGAGCTGACCGGGGGCTGCCGCTCCGCCGTGTACCAACGGGGAGAGACACCGCGGAGCGGCAGCGAACCGAGTCTCGGGAGGACCCGGACGAGCCGCGGAGGCGTGGGATTCCCCGGCGGCTCATCAGCGGGTACGGAGCGCGTCCGTACCGCGTTCACCGTTTGTCCGATCGTGAGCAAGAGGCGGAGACACCCGTTCCGGGGGCCGTCGCCCGCCGACGGATTGCCCCCGCCCGGCCTCCTTGCCAGGCTGTCCCCATGCCCCTCACACCCCTGCCCGAGCTGGTCGAAGAACTGCTCACCGGCTGCCATCCGCTCCCCATCGTCTCCGCCGGTGTCGCCGTCCTGCGGCAACCGGCCCTCCCCTACGACGGCCAGCTGTCCGACGGCCAGTTGGAGCGGCTGCTGCGGGCGATGCGCGAGACCATGCACCACGCCCCCGGGGTGGGGCTGGCCGCGCCGCAGATCGGCGTGCCGCTGCGGCTCGCGGTGATCGAGGACCCGGCGGAGGTGGCGGCCGAGGTACGCGAGGCGCGCGGCCGGGTGCCGCAGCCGTACCGGGTGCTGGTGAACCCGTCGTACGAACCGGTCGGCGACGCCCGGGCGGCGTTCTTCGAGGGGTGCCTGAGCGTCCCCGGCTGGCAGGCCGTGGTCAGCCGGCCCGAGCGGATCCGGCTGCGCGGGCAGGACGAGGCGGGCCGCGAGCTGGACGAGGAGTTCACGGGATGGCCCGCCCGGATCGTCCAGCACGAGACGGACCATCTGGACGGTGTGCTCTATCTGGATCTGGCCGAAACTCGTTCCCTCTCCTCCGCGCAGGCCGTCGACGACCACTGGTCGCAGCCCACCCCGGCCGCCGCGGCCCGGGCGCTCGGTTTCCCGCTGCCCGGGGAACACGGGGCTCGGGGTCGCCAGGGGGCCCACGACGCTCTTTAGCATCTCGTCGTTCGCCCTGTGGCATGTTTTCGTCATCGGCTGGCAGTCGCCGAATCACCACGCGGACACTGTGCCGTTCGGAGCCGGAGCAAGAGTGGTGTCCTCACCGCTCCTGACGGTCCCCTGAACGGAGAACAGGAATGTCCGTGCTCACGACGTCCCCGGCTGCGGCCTCCACGAGCTCGTACGTCACCTCCATCGCCCATACCGAGGAGCAGATCCACGCCGCGCAGCGACTGCGCTACCAGGTGTTCGGCGAAGAACGGGGAGGGGTGCTGACCACACCCTTCCCAGGCCGTGACGTGGACGAGTTCGACGCCGTCATGGACCACCTGATCGTCACGGACACCGCGACGGACACCGTGGTCGGCACCTACCGGCTACTGCCCCCGGGGCGCAGCGAGCGGCTCTACTCGGACACCGAGTTCGATCTGCGGGGGCTTCCCGAGGAGGTGCGCTCCTCGATGGTCGAGGCGGGCCGCGCCTGTGTGCACCCCGATCACCGCTCCGGCGCGGTGATCAACCTGATGTGGGCCGGCCTCGCCCGCTACGTCCTGCTGTCCGGCCACCGCTACCTCGCGGGCTGCGCCTCGGTCCCGCTCGGCGAGGGTGAGCAGGCCGCGTCGAACGCCTGGCTGCTGGGCACCACCAAGCACGCCGCCCCGCCCGAGCTGCGGGTCCACCCGCTCGACCCGTGGGTCCCGACGCAGCCGCTGGACGCCCGGCCCGGCTACGCCGAACTGCCGCCGCTGCTCCGCGGCTACCTGCGGGCCGGCGCCTGGGTGTGCGGCTCCCCGCAGCACGACCGGAACTTCAACGACGCCGACTTCTTCGTCCTGCTGGACACGGAGCGGATGAACGACCGCTACCGCCGCTACTTCCTCGGCGACTCCCGGTGACCGTGCCGGTGAGCGTCAACGCGAACCTTCCGGCCCACGCGTGGGCGGCCTGGTCGCCGTGTTCCCCGAGCTGCGTGTCACACGCCGCTGACCGGCTGCCCGCCACCCGGATCGCCCGCCGTTACGCGGCGTTCAGCCGGGCGATCATGAGCGCGCTGATCCGGGGCGAGGGCATCGGCGACCCGGAGTGCTTGCGCTCGCTCGCCGCGTCGATGCTGGACGCGCTGGACATCCGCCTGGAAGTGGCGGGCGACCGCACGCTCAGCGCACCGGGCGGCACCGGCACCCTGGTGGTGGCGAACCACATCTCCTGGCTCGACATCATCGCGCTGCTCGCCGTCGAGCCGGTGATCATGCTGGCCAAGCGGGAGGTGGGCACCTGGCCGGTGGTCGGTCCGCTGGCGAAGCGGGCGGGCACGATGTTCCTCGACCGCGGCTCGCTGCGCCGGCTGCCGGGCAGCGTGGCGGGGATGGCGGAGCGGCTGCGTGCCGGCCAGTCGGTGATGGTCTTCCCGCAGGGCGTCACCTGGTGTGCCGGGACGGGCGGCAGCTTCCGCCGGGCCACCTTCCAGGCGGCACTGGACGCGGGCGCCCCGGTACGGCCGGTGTCGCTGGAGTACGTCCAGCACGGCGCGCCCACCACGGTGGCCGCCTTCGTCGGCGAGGACGACTTCGGAACCTCGCTGCGCCGGGTGGCCAGCGCCACCGGGCTCACGGTGCGGGTGTATACGCACCGGCCGCTGCTGCCCGCGCACGGCACCGACGACCGGCGCACCCTGGCGGCCCGGGCGCAGGCGACGGTGTGCCGTGCGCAGCTGTCCGTTCACAGCTGAGGGCTGACACGTAACAGATGACAGCTGACAGCTGACGTACGGTGTCCGGTGCACTCCGGACACCGTACGTCCGGATCGCTAGTTCCCCTCCGTGTGCGGGATCCGCCCGGCGGGGATCACGCCGAGGCGTCCGCTCTGGAAGTCCTCGACCGCCTGGGCGATCTCGGCCTTGGTGTTCATCACGAACGGGCCGTAGTGCGCGATGGGCTCGCGGATGGGCAGACCCCCGAGGATCAGGACGTCGAGGTTGGGCGTGCGGCTGTCCGGGCGCTCGGTGGCGGCGACGCTCAAGGAACCTCCCTGACCGAAGACGGCCAGCTCGTGCGCGTCCAGCGGGCGCTGTTCGGCGCCGACCGTGCCGCGCCCGGAGAGGGCGTAGACGAGCGCGTTGAAGTCGGGGCGCCAGGGCAGGTCGAGCCGGGCGCCCGGGCCGAGGGTGGCGTGAATCATGGTGATCGGGGTGAAGGTGCCGCCCGGCCCCCGGTGTCCGGCCACGTCACCGGCGATGACGCGCACCAGTGCCCCGCCGTCCGGCGAGGAGAGCAGCGTGGCCTGCTCACCCTCGATGGACTGGTACTGCGGCGGGTTCCACTTGTTGGCGCGCGGCAGGTTCACCCACAGCTGGATGCCGTGGAAGAGACCACCGGAGGCCACCAGGTGCTCCGGGGGCGTCTCGATGTGCAGGATGCCGCCACCGGCGGTCATCCACTGGGTGGCGCCGTCGGCGATCAGCCCTCCGCCGCCGTTGGAGTCCTGGTGCTCCATCTGGCCGTCGATGATGTAGGTGACGGTCTCGAAGCCCCGGTGGGGATGCCAGGAGGTGCCCTTGGGCTCACCCGGGGCGTACTCCACCTCGCCCATCTGATCCATGTGGATGAACGGGTCGAGATCGCGCAGCGAGGCCCCGGCGAAGGCCCGGTGGACCGGGAAGCCCTCCCCCTCGAAACCCCGCGGAGCGTCGGTCACCGAGCGGACCGGGCGCGGCGGGGCGGTCTGCGGGTCGGGGGCGGGGACGCGGGGCAGCTGCACGGTGCTGTCGACGGTTACGGCGGGCATGGCACTCTCCTCTCTGCGGATGCGATGTCTGGTTGAACGCTTAACCATCTCGGTTCATTCCCGCATGCCGCGCCGCATACCGTCGCGCCGTCGCGCCCTCCTGTGATGCGTCAGGCCACGCTCTTCACGGAGGAGGACTGGGCGGGGTCGTCCGCCACCGGGTCGCCGGCCTTGCGGGCCTTCCCGGTGCGCAGGTAGTAGATCGCCCCGGCCACGGCCAGGCCGAAGACCCAGGAGAAGGGGGCGACGTCCTTGAACGTCTTCGCGAGGGCGAGGATCGCGGCGATGACCGCCGAGGGGACGAAGGCGATGATCGCCTCCGGGTTGAAGCCCTTGCGGTAGTGGTACCGCCCCGCCTCGTCGGCGGAGAAGAGGGCGTCGATGTCGATGCGTCCGCGCCGCACGAAGTAGTAGTCGACGAGCAGGATCGCGACCAGCGGGCCGAGGAAGGCGCCGAGGGCGCCCAGGAAGTACTGGATGACGACGGGGTTGGAGTAGAGCTTCCACGGCATGACGACGATCGCGAGGCCCGCCGTGAGCATGCCGCCGCGCTTGAAGTTCAGGTACTTGGGGGCAAGGTTGGCGAAGTCGTACGCGGGGGACACGAAGTTGGCGACGACGTTGATGCCCACGGTGGCGATGACGAAGGAGATCGCGCCGACGATCGTGACCACCGGGTTGTCGATCTTCGCGATGACGTGGACCGGGTCGGAGATCGCCTTCCCGAACACGGAGATCGTGCCCGCCGTCATCAGCACCGAGACGACGGCGAAGGCGGTGAAGTTCACCGGCAGCCCCAGCAGGTTGCCGCGCTGGTAGGCGCGGTGGTCCGGGGTGAAGCGGGCGAAGTCGGCGTAGTTCAGCACCAGGGTGAGGAACGTGGCCACGGTCAGGCTGACCGCGATCAGGCTCTGGTGCAGCTGCTCGGCCCCGCTGAGGCCGGTGAGGCTGTCGGTGAGCGAGATGTTGCCGCCCGCCTTGACCACCAGCCAGATGGCCAGCACGAGCATGACCAGCCAGACGACCGGACCGGTCGCGAAGTCCTGCACCTTGCGGATGAATTCCATGCCGCGCGTGAGCAGCACCGCCTGCAGCGCCCACATCAGGAGGAAGGCGATCCAGCCGAGGGTCGACAGGCCGATGATGGAGTTGCGGTCGTAGGCGGCGAGACCGGGGGCGACCTGGATACCGAGCAGCACGACGGCCTCGGAGGCCAGCCAGGTCTGGATGCCATACCAGGCGACGGCCATCACCGCCCGTATCAGTGCGGGGATGTTGGCCCCGTACACGCCCCAACTCGCGCGGGCCAGAACGGGGAAGGGGACACCGGTGGTGTGGCCCGCGTGGCCCATGCGGTTCATGAACCAGTAGACGATGGTGATGCCGGTCAGGAGGGAGAGGAAGACCTGCCAGGTGGGAAGTCCGAGGACGAAGAGGCTTGCGGCGAAGGCGTAGTTGCTGATCGCGTGGGTGTCGGACATCCACAGGGCGAAGATGCTGTACGTGCCCCATTTGCGCTCGGCCGCGGGCGCGAGGTCGGCATTGTAGAGGCGGGGGTCGGGCTGGACGGGTCCTGGCATCGGTGAGGTCATCGGGCTCTCCGGGAGACGAGCGGGGGAAATGGGAGAAAGAGGGGAGACAGGGAATTCTTCGTGGGGCGGTTCACCGAGGGTGGTGTGCCGCGATTTCGGGGACATTGCGGATCGGAGTCGGCGGGATCACCTCGGCCCGGACCCGGGCCCGAAGGGGGACCCGGGAGCTTCCGGCAGATGGGCGCTGAGCGGCCAGGAGCCGATGGCCTTCGGCCTCGGCGGCGCGAAGCTCCTTACCTTGCTGGTCGACAGGCCGAGCCCGACGGCCGCCTCGGCGAACTTCACGGCGGCCGCCACTCCGTCCACCACCGGCATGCCCCCGAGTGCCGCCGAGACCTTCTCCTGGAGCCCGGCCATGCCGCCGCACCCCAGGCAGATCACCTCGGCGCCGTCCTCCTCGACGGCCCGGCGCGCGGTCCCGACGACCGCCGCGACGGTCCGCTCCTGGTCCTCCTCCAGCTCCAGCACGCCGAGGCCGGTACCGCGCACGCCCGCGCAGCGCTGGAGCAGGCCCGCCGTGAGCAGCCGGTCCCGGATCTGCGGCACGGCCCGGTCGAGGGTGGTGACGACGCCGTAGGAGTGGCCCAGCATCATCGCGAGCTGGGCCGCGGATTCGGTGATGTCGAGAACCGGCACATCGAGAAGCTCCTGCGCGCCCTCGCGCCCCGGCTCGCCGAAACCGGCCATGACCAGCGCGTCGAAGGGCTGGTCGGAGGGGAAGGTGGCCAGCCGGTCCAGTACCGCGGCGGCGCTGAGATACCCTTCGAAATGGCCTTCGATCGACTCCGGCCCCCACTGCGGCTCGGCTGCCACGATCTCGGTGCCAGGACTGGCACTGGCCTCGGCGATGGCCTTGATCGAGGCGGTCATGGAGGCCGTGGTGTTGGGGTTCATGACCAGGATGCGCATGAGGGATCTCCCACCCGAAAATTCTTGCGCGGTTCGGAATTTGGTTTCCGTAGCGTGGAAGTTGTTTTTCGATGGCCAGAACATACCTGCTCAGAGTCAGGTGTCAATGGGTTGGACACGGGTCGAGACGACCGGGCGGCGGCCGGGGACGGCGCTGAACAACCGGTTTCACTCGTACGTACCCCTGGTCGTGAGGTACGCACCGGTGTGCTCCACGCGCCGGCCGAACCAGAACGAGAGGGAGCCTGATGGAAGCTTCACCCCACCCGGTCAGAACGCGGCGCCGCCCAGGCCGGCGCATCGCGCCGGTGCTGGCGGTGGCGAGCGTGCTGCTGGCCGCCGGTTGCGGCGGCGGTTCGGCGGACGCCAACGCGGGCGGCAAGTCGGGAACCGGCGGCGAACGCGCGACCGCGCGGCCGGGCGGCTCCACGCGCGCGCCCAAGCCCGCGCGCGTGGAGCAGCTGGCGAAGTCCGTCGGCTGCGAACCGGAGTTCACCACCGAAGTGGACGACTACCGGCAGGCCGTATGCCGCAATTCCCAGGGGAAGTTCCTCTTCCTCGACTTCGTCAGGACGAAGGGCATGCGTGACTGGCTGGAGACAGCGCAGATGTACGGTGGGGTCTATCTGGTCGGCAATCGCTGGGTGATCTCGGCGTCGCCGACGAAGAACATGGAGAAGATGCGGAGCGAGTTCGGCGGCACCATCGAGAAGAGCGACTCGTTCGGCTCCTCGCCGGGCGCGTCGTCCTCACCGGGCGCGGGCTGATCGCCCGCACCCGGCCGGATGCGTGACGTCCGCTCAGACGGCGGCGAGTGCCCGGAGCGTCGCCGCCTCCCGCGGCAGCAGCCGCTCGTCGTCCCCGGGAACGAACTCCAGCAGCACGTCCAGCGGTGCGGCGCCCTGGCTGCTCAGCCGCTCGAACGCCCGGCGCCACAGCGGGGCGCGCGCGGTCAGCGGCAGCCGGGTGGTGCCGGGCCACCAGGAGAAGGCGTGGACGGCGGCGACCCGGCCGTCGAGCGTGTCCAGCCCGGTCAGTGCCTCCGCGTCGGGCAGGTCGACCGGCGGCTGCCAGTAGGTGCGCACCTCGGCGCGGCCCACCTCGTCGAGCAGGCGGAGGGTGTGGGCGGCGCCGTCGGTGAGCGTGTTGCGGTGGAACTCGTAGGCGAGCTCCACGCCCGCGTCCGCCGCGAGCGCCGCCGCGCGCCGGGTGTCCTCGACCACCGCCCGGCGCTGTTCGGGCGGTGTCGCGTCGGTGCCCGTGGCGCCCGCCCAGATCCGCACCCGGGGCGCCCCGAGGGCCACCGCCGAGCGCAGCACGGCGTCGAACTCCCCCGGGTCGGTGTGCCCGGCGCGGTAGTACGACCCGTACGAGGCGACGGCGAGCCCCGCGCCCAGGGTGGCCTCGCGCACCGCCCGGGCGACGGCCTCGTCGCCCGGGGGCACATGGACGTCGCCTCCCCATTCGACGCACTCCAGGCCCGCCCCGGCAACGACGGAGATCACCCGGGCCGGGTCGAGGTGGCGGAAGGTGACCGAGCAGATGCCAAGCCGGCTCACGCGGTCTCCTCCCGCACGGTGGGCACGGTGTGCGCAGCCCCGTCGCCGAAGTCCACGACGGTACGGGTGCCGCCGGGCCAGCGCACGGTGAGGACGCGGCCGCTGACCTCGGCGGTGGCGAGCCCGGTGAGCGGGGCCGGTCCGGGGTCGCCGGTGAGTGAGGCGAGCGCGGCGAAGAGGGTGCCGTCCGGGTCCTCGCCGACGGTGCCGGTCAGCTCCGGGACCAGGGCCCAGGTGCCGTACGCGGTGCCCCGGGGCGCCCGTACCGTACGGGAGGTGTCCCAGCCGTGCAGTCCGAGGAGCTGGCCGGTGACCTCCGCCCCGGCGAGGGACACCTCGGGGGCCCCGTCGGTGGCGTCGGTCTCGGTGGCCGTGCCCGGGGGCAGGGCGATGGACCAGCCGGTGTGGTGGACCGTGGTTCCGGCGGGGATGTTCACCGTGCGGTGGACCCGCAGTTCGAACCTGCCGCGCACCAGGGTCAGGCTGTCGAGGCGCGCCGCGGGCAGGACGGGGCCGCCGGGCGGGAAGAGTGGGGTGTGGGAGGAGGCCAGCCAGCCGGGTCCCGCGGCGAGCGGCTGGATGCGCAGCCGGTCGCTGCGTACGCCGCGCATGCGGAGGGCGATGTGGTTGTCGGGGATGTTGTCGGCGCTGGTGGGGCCGGTGCGGGTGGAGTAGGCGAGCCGCCCGTAGAGGGGGTCGGCCGGTGGCTGCTCCGCCTCCCAGGGGCGCACCTTGCAGCTGCCGTGGTTGTGCAGCCGCACCAGGCCGTCGCTCGCGGTGGTCTGGACGAGCAGCCCGGGGGCGGGCAGCGCGAGCGCCCGGTCGGGCCCTTCGGCCGGGGCGGCCTCCTCGGGTGCGGTCCACACGGGGTGGTCCGACGGGAGCAGCAGCCCGAGGAAGCCCTTCGACGCCCAGTAGGGCGAGGCGGGCCCGGAGTAGCGCTGCACGGTCGGGGCGTGCGGCCCGTACCAGCCGAGGCCGAGAACGCCGTCCGCGGTGAGCGCGCCGCGGTCGAGGAAGTGGCGGAGTGCGCCGCTGAGGAGGCGGCGGGTGGTGCCGGGCGCGAGCGGGGTGTGGCCGGTGAGCGCGCCGAGCGCCACGGCGGCTCCGGCGGCGAAGCGGTAGGTGAGGGAGCGTCCGTGGTGGATGGGGGCGCCGTTCGCGTCGAAGAGCAGCGCGAAGCCGTCGAGGAACTCCTCCAGGCGAGGGCCGAGCCGGTCCAGGAGGGTACGGTCCTGGGCGAGTTGGGCGTGCAGCAGCGGATACATGTGCAGCGCCCAGCCGTTGTAGTGGTCGAAGGCGCGTCCGTCGCCGTCCGAGTACCAGCCCTGTCCCTGGTACCAGCCGTCGAGCAGGCCGAGTGCGCGGTCGATGGCGCCGGCCGTCTCGCGGTCGCCGCGTCCGACGGATTCGAGGAAGCCCGCGACGGTGAGCTGGAAGAGGTACCAGTTGTTGGGCGCGGGCGCGTGGCGCAGTGCGCCGCGCAGCCACTCCTCGGTACGGTCCCGGGCGTCGGGCGTCAGCGCGTCCCAGGTCCACGGCGCGGTCAGGCGCAGCCCGAGCGCGATGGAGGCGGACTCCACCATGGGCTGTCCCTGCGCTCCGTGGTGTCCGATGAGCGGCCACGACTCGGCGTCGTCCCGCCCGGGGGTGCGGGTGCCGTGGTCGATGCCCTCGGTGTAACGCTCCAGGAAGCCCTGCGGGTCCTTGCCGTAGGCACCGGCCCCACGGAACGCGGCGAGCAGGAAGGTGCGGGCGAACCCTTCGAGCCCGTCGGAGCGGACACCGGACCGGGACGGCGGCCCCGGCAGGTCCAGCAGTGCGTGGTGGGGGGTGGCGAAGCGGAGCGCGGCCCGCAGCAGTCCGTCGGCGGCGGCTTCCCAGTGGGCGCGCGTGTATCCGGTGTGCGGGCTGAGGGAGCGGTCGTCTTCGGGGAGGTCGGTTACGAACATGTGGGGGTGTGTCTCCTTGTCCGTTACGGGCACCGGGGCGGTTACGCGGAGCGGTCCAGCCGTTCGTGGCGTACGGGATGCGCGAAGTCCCGGCCGGCCACATAGTTCTCGACCTCGCCGATCGCGAGGTCGGCCAGACGCCGCAGCTCACCGCTCTTCGACCCGGCGATGTGTGGGGTGAGGAGCACGTTGTCGCAGGTGAACAGCGGCGAGTCGGCCGGCAGGACCTCCGGCACGGTGACGTCGAGGACCGCGTGGAGGCGTCCCGCCACCACCTCGTCGGTCAGCGCCGCCTGGTCCAGCACCGCCCCCCGCGCGGTGTTGATCAGGGTGGCGCCGTCCGGCATGGCGGCCAGCAGCTCGCGGCCGACCAGGCCGCGGGTGGCGGGCAGCAGAGGGGTGTGCACGCTGACGATGTCGCTGGTGGCGAACAGCTCCCGCAGGCCCACCTGCCGTACGCCCAGCTCCCGGGCGTCCGGCGCCGTCACATACGGGTCGTACAGCTGGACGTCGAGGTCGTACGGCTCCAGCAGGGCGATCACCCGGCGGCCGATTTCCGAGGCGCTGAGGATGCCGACCGTTCTGCGGTAGTTGCCCGCGTCCGGGTAGCGCGCGCTCCAGTCGACGGTGCCCCGTTCGGCGCGGTAGTCGCGGGCCATGTCGAGGACGCGCTTGTTGGAGAGCAGGATCATGGCGAGGGTGTATTCGGCGACGGGTACGGCGTTGGCCGCGGCCGCCGAGGAGACCGCGATGCCGCGCTCCCAGCAGGCGTCGGTGATGTGGTGGCGTACCGTCCCGGCGGTGTGGACGACGGCGCGGAGCCGGGGCGCGGCGTCCAGGGCACGGCGGTCCAGCGGCGGGCAGCCCCAGCCGGTGACGAGGAGTTCGGCGTCGGCGAGGGCGCGGCGCGCGGCGGGGGTGGTGAAGTCGTCGAGGACGACCCGCGGATCGAGGTCGAGGAGTGCGGTGAGCCGGTCCAGCGCGCCGGACCCGAGCACCTGGCGGGCGGTGCGTCCCGCCATGGCCAGGGCGGCGCGCGGGCGCGGACCGGACGGCGGCTGCGGCGGCTGCGATGCGGTCACTTGACACTCCCTGCGGTCAGTCCGGACTTCCAGTAGCGCTGCAGCATCACGAACGCCACGATCAGCGGGACGACGGCGAGCAGCGAGCCGATGACGACCAGCGGGTAGTACTCGGGCGAGACGGTGGCGGAGCTGTTCCAGGTGTAGAGGCCGAGGCTGAGCGGATACAGGTGCTGGTCGGACAGCATCACCATGGGAAGGAAGAAGTTGTTCCAGATGGCCGTGAGCTGGAACAGGAAGACGGTCACGAAGCCGGGGCCGAGCATGCGCAGGCTGACCCGCACATAGGTCTGGAGTTCGCCCGCGCCGTCGACCCGGGACGCCTCCAGCACCTCGTTCGGTACGTAGCCGCTGCTGAGCAGGCGGGCGAGGTAGACGCCGAAGGGGTTGAAGAGGACGGGGATGAAGACCGCCCAGAAGGTGTTCACCATGCCGATGCCGGAGGCCACCAGGTACAGCGGCAGGGCGAGGACGGTGGGCGGCACCATGACGCCCGTGAGCACGAGGGCGAACAGCTTCTCCTTGTGCCGGAACTCGTACTTGTCGAACGCGTAGCCCGCGGCGACGCTGATCAGCGAGCCGGTCAGGGCGCCGACGACCGCGTACAGCAGGCTGTTGACGTACCACTCGCCGTAGAGCCCGCCGTCCATGGAGAACAGGTCGGAGAGGTTGCTCGCGAAGGAGAAGTCGCCGAAGGAGAGGATGTCGCTGCCGAAGAGCGCGTCGGCGTTCTTGGTGGACGCCAGCAGCAGCCACAGGGCGGGCAGAAGGGTGTACAGCACCGCGATCAGGACGACGGCGTTGGCCACGCCGCGGCTGGTCAGCCGGGGCCGGCCGCCGGCTCCGGGGGTGCGCACGGTGCTGGTCGGGGTGGTCGTGGTCATCGCGCGCTCCGTTCCCGGCGGCCCGACCAGCGCGTCACGGCGTACGACAGGGCGCAGGTGACGACGAGCAGGATGACCGAGGCCGCGGAGGCGAGTCCGTAGTTGTTGCGGCGGAAGGCCGCGTCAAAGATGTACATGTTGGGGGTGAAGCGGGAGTTGACCATCGGGGTGGCCTGGTTCATCAGCATGGGCTCGGTGAACAGCTGCAGCGCGCCGATCAGGGAGAACATGCACACCATCACCAGGGAGCCCCGGATGATGGGCACCTTGACCTGGAGCGCGGTGCGGATGCCGCCGGCGCCGTCGATGGTCGCCGCCTCGATCACCTCGCGAGGCAGCGCCTGGAGCGCGGCGTAGAAGATGATCATGTTGTAGCCGAGCCCGCTCCACAGGGCGATGTTGACGATCGACGGGAGCACGGTGTGCAGGCCGAGGAAGTCGATGGTGATGTCGGCCTGGCCGAAGAGCTTGATGATCGGGCTGAGCCCGGGGGTGTAGAGGTACAGCCAGATGACGGCCGCGATGATGCCGGGCACGGCGTGCGGCAGGTAGAGCAGCATCTGCGCCGTCCGCCGCAGCCGGACCAGGCCCGAGTCCAGCAGCAGGGCGATCGCGAGCGCGCCGAGGACCACGAGGGGAACGAAGATCAGGCAGTACAGGGCGATGGTGCCGAACCCGGTGAGGAAGCTCGGGTCCTGGAGCACCGCGAGATAGCTGCGCAGTCCGGTGAAGACGGTACGCCCACCACCGAAGCCGAGCCCCTCGTGGTCCTCGCCGAAGAAGCTGAGGTAGATGGCGTAGCCGACGGGGACCAGGAACACGGCGACGAGCAGTGCCGTGAAGGGGGTCAGCAGCACGGTGGCGGCGATCCGATGCTGGCGCCGCCCGGTTCTGGAGGGCGATGCGGCGGCGGCCGCCGATGGCGGCGCCTTCCGTTTCTGGGAGATGACGGTACTCACGGGATACCTCGGCTCACGGTGAAAGGGGAAGCCGGCTGAAGGGAGACACAGCGCGGGTGGCGGGATTCAGCGCTCGGTGACCGACAGGCCGAGGCTCTTCAGATCGGGCATCGTCCGGCTCTGGGCCTCGCGCAACGCCTCCAGGACACCGCCGCTGCCGGCACCGGCCTTGGCGAGACCGTCGTCACCGGAGGTGGTCGTCGACACCATCCGCGGGCCCCACTTCCAGGTGGGGGCGATCAGCTTGGCCTGCTGGTCGAAGAGGCCGAAGATGTCCTGACCGGAGAAGTAGCTGGTGTCCATCTCCTTGCGGGCGACCGGGACCAAACCGGGCACGGACGGGAAGGCGCTGCTGACCCCGCTGGAGAGCTTGGCGCGCAGGGCGTCGGGGCTGGTGACCATCCAGGAGATGAACTCCATGGCCTCCTTGGGATGGTCGCTGTCCTTGGTGACCATGAACGTCGAGCCGCCCTGGGTGCTCACCTTCGGCTTGGCCGGGTCCCACTGCGGCACCGGCGCGATGGCCCACTTGCCCTTGCCGTCGGGGGTGGACGCCATCATCGATCCCGCGGCCCAGGCGCCCGCCAGATAGCCGGCCGTCTCACCGCTGCGCAGATGGGCCCGCCACTGCTGGCTGGATGACGGCTCCACCCGCACCAGGTCGTCATCCTTCAGTCCCTGCCAGTACTTGGCGACCTTGCGGGTCGGGGCGTCGTCCATGGCCACGCGCCAGGTGTCGCCGGAGGTGTCGTACCACTTGCCCCCGGCCTGCCAGGCGTACGCGGCCATGTAGAGCGTGCCGCCGGTGGTGAAGAGGCTGGCGATACGGGACCGGGGCGCGGCCTTCTTCAGCTTGCGGGCCGAACTCTCGAACTCCGCCCAGGTCCTGGGGACCGGGATGTGGTTCTTGGTGAAGATGTCCTTGCGGTACAGGAAGACCATCGGCTCGATGTCCACCGGTACGGCGTAGGTGCGCCCGTCGAAGGTGGTGAGGTCCAGCGCCTGCGGCAGGATCTTGCGGCGTACCGAGTCGGGCAGCAGCTTGCTGATGTCCCGGGGCACCCCGTCGATCGTGAAGCCGGGCAGCTGGGGGTATTCGATGGTGGCCACGTCGGGAGCGTTGCCCGCGCGTGCGGCGTTGCTGAGCTTCGCCCAGCCGCCCTGTTCCCCCGAGGGGACCTGTGCGAAGTCGACCTTGATGTCGTCGTGGGTGCGGTTGAACTCGTCCACCACCTCCTGGCTGCCGCGCAGCGCGGACCAGAAGGTGAGGTGGACGGGGCCGTCCTTGGCGGTGTTCGCTCCGCCGCCGCTGGAGCAGCCGGTCAGCAGGAGGGCGAGCAGTGTGAGCAGTGCCGTCGTTCCGGCTGTCGCCCGGCGTCCGGTAGCCGCGCGTCCTGGGCCTCTTTGACCAGGCATGGACCCTCCCCTGTTCGCGGTGGAGTCAGGGGAGATCCTGATCGCTTGACGGAAATACCGTCAATAGATCGAACAGAAGAAACCAAAGCGGTCAAACGATCAGGAGCGCGGGGCCGTAGAATCCCGCACCACCAGACCGGGCAGCAGCTCCAGGTGGCGGGCGGCCCCCGGCCACCGGCCCTCCCGGGCGTGGTCGAGCTGCCGGAGCAGCAGCCCGAGGGCGGCCCGGCCGACCTCCGCCTTGGGCGGGGCGACGGCCGTGAGCGCGATCTGACCCATGTCGGCGACCACGTCGTTGTACGCGACCACCGAACAGTCCCGCGGCACCTCGACGCCGGCCTCCCGCAGCCGCTGGACGAGTACCAGCGCGTCCATGTCGCTGTGGATCAGCGTCGCGGTGGCCCCGGTCCCGCGCAGCGTCTCCGCCAGGTCGACCGCCCGCGGATCGGCGGCGCGCGGATCGGGGCCCGCGGTGCGCGAGCTGAGGATGGCCGTACAGCCCTCGCCGATGCCACGAGCCGCCGTCTGCCCGGCGAACTCCGCCTGGATCACCCTGGCGGTCGGGCTGTCGTCGCGCGCGGCCAGCACGATGCGCCGGTGGCCGAGGGAGGTCAGATGCCCCAGCGCCAGGTGCACCCCGTACGCGTGATCCGAGCGCACACAGTCCAGCTCGTAGTGGGAGCTGCCGCGCTCGGGGCGGCGCTCCAGCAGCACCACGGGGACGTCCAGGTCATGCAGCCAGGAGTGATCCCGCGCCGCCTCGTCCGCCGTGCGCCAGCGCGGCGAGAGCAGCAGCCCGCGCGCGCCCGCGTCCAGCGCCGAGCGCACCGCGGTGCGCTCGGCGTCGTGCTCGTCGGCCGCGATGTGCAGCGCGAGCCGCAGCCCCGCCTTCTCGGCGGCCTCCCGGGCCGCCTGCACGGACTCGGTCAGATAGCTGTTGCGCTCCGGGATCACCATGCCGACCGTGTCGCCGGTGACGCCGTCCGGGGGCACGGTGGACGCCGCGGCCATCGGCTGCAGCGAGCGGGCCACCCCGTGGCCGCGGCGCACCTCACCCCGGCGGGCCAGCTCCTCGACGTCCCGCCGTACGGTGACGACGGAAACCCCCAGTTCATCCGCGAGATCGGTGATCCGCGCGCTGCCCCGGGACTCCACCAGGTCCGCGATCCGCGCCTGCCGCTTCCGCGCCGGTTCCCGCATGTGCCACCGCCCGTCTCGCCGGACGCGTACGGCCGGACTGTGCGTCGACGCGATCGGCTTTTCGTTACCCGCTGAACACCGCCATAGTAGCGATCATTCGATCAGCGTCGCCGGGGGCGTCGTCACACACCGAAGCTGTCGGGGAAGCCGTCAGGGGGGTAGCGGCGCATCAGCCACTCGGCCTGCACCTCCAGAACACGTTGCTTGCGCCGGCCGGCGCGCAGCATCAGGAGCAGCGCGATCTCCAGGACGACGAAGAAGACGACCGGCACCAGCAGCACCGGCTTGCCGGTCTGGATCAGCTGCACCAGCAGTCCGACGGCGAGGAACAGCACCAGCACCATGGCCGGCACCAGCTTGACGAGGCTGCGCTCCCGCTCGATCATCTCGGCGTGGTTGCGGGCGGCCCGGGCGCTGCGGTCGTGGAAGGCAGGATGCCGGGCGGCCACTTCGAAGGGTGTGCCGGGCGGCACTGCCTCCCGCTGCGCAGCGGCGTCGTGGTCCGGTACGAAGACGCGGTAGCGGACCGACTTGGAGCCCCGGGTCCGATGGTGGCGGTAGCCGTACGCGGTGGCCAGCTGGACCGCCTGGTCGGGGCGGAGTTCGGTGGTGGAGATGTCCACCTCGGGCCGCCCGTCGAAGAGATGGGCATAGTGGCCGGGCAACTCCCGCCGCGCCTGGTCCACCCGCTTCGACAACATCTCTCGCACCGCGGCCACGTCTCACCTCTTGTTGCGCCCTGCCCGACCGGCTGACCGGGCACACGCTACCTGCGCCGTGGGTGGGCCGTACCAGCAGGTCAGAGGTGAGGGAACCGCGCTCCGGCATAGTGTCATACGTCAGGAAACCGACGCCGACCGACCATCAGCGGCCCTGGCAGCTCAGGCGGCTTCGGGTCCGCCGGGCGGCCGCCCGGCCCGGTCCTCTCCCCTATAACGCCTCTCCCCCATATAGAGGACAGGCCTGAAGGGGAGACGCGAAGAGGAGAGCCGGCCCGGGGCGGCACCCGCCGCGCCGTCACCGTCCGGCGCCGGACCCCGGCCACCCGGGAACAGCCGGACCACCGCGGCGCCCGTCCCCTCCTCGGCGGGCTCGTGGGGCACGGGCTGATGGGGCGCCGGGGTCCGGTCCCGGGCGGCCAGTGACAGCATCGGCGGTTTCGACGCAGAACGGTTTCCAGGGACGGTCCGCGAAACACTGGTCACCGACGTCGGGTTCATCGCGATCGCTCGCACGGCTTGGGCCCTTCCGGTCGTGGTGATGGCGAGGGGTTCTCCCTGCCATACGTAGGACCGCGCCGTGGTGCTCAATGCGGCGGGAAAAAAATTTTGAGCGCCGCGGAAATCGACGGATTCCGGGACGAATCCACGCCTCCAACGCGCGGGCGCGGAGAATACCAACCAGTAGAGATCCCTGTCCCGGCTTTATTCACTAGTGATGAGGTCTCCACGACCGTGCCACACCAGGCACTAGCGTCCGGTGTCACTCCGAAGCAAGGAGGGCGCTGTGCGATCAGCAAACCTGAGCAGATCCATCGCATCCAGCCGTACGCTCGGCAGCGGGCTCATCATTGGTGCGCTCGCCGTTACGCTCGCGGCAATTCTCATCCCCGTGAGCCTGTTCAGCTCGAGCAGCGCCGCGGTACTTCCCAACGGCGTCTCCGACGACGGCGGCGGGACGGTCACCACCCAGTACGGACCACTCACGCCGACCGATCGGGACTTCGTACGCAAGGTCAAGCTCGCCGGACTCTGGGAACTCCCCTCTGGCCGCATGGGCAAGGAACGTGGCACCACGGAGGCCGTCAAGACCGCGGGCCAGCACCTCATCGACGGCCACACCGAACTCAACCGCCGTACGGACGAAGTCGCGCAGGCCCTGGGCATCACCCTGCCCACCCAGCCCAACGACCAGCAGCAGGGCTGGCTGGACGAGATGACCAAGGCACCGAACAGCGCAGAATTCGAGCGTTTGTTCGCGCAATTCCTGCGCGCTGCACACGGGAAGGTGTTCAATCTGGTGGCACAGGTACGTGCCCAGAGCAAGAACTCCATGGTCAGGTCTCTGGCCACCAGGGCCAACACCATCGTTCTCGACCACATCACGGTCCTCGAGGACACCGGGCTTGTCGACTACGACGCCCTCTAACGACTAAGTGAAGTGATCTCATGAGGCAACAGACCCACAAGCGCGGGCGGTTCAAGAACAAAACGGTCGCCATCGTCGCCGCTCTGGCACTTGGTGGCGGCGGGGCCGCGATCATCACCGCCAACGCATCCGCAAGTGGTGACAAGGACTCTTCCGCCCAAGGTGGCGCCGTATCGGCCAAATCCGCCGGTGGCACGATCAGCTGCCCCGATGTGAGCCAGAAGCTGAGCGGCGATGTGCCGAAGGGTTCCCAGTCCCAGGTCGCCAAGGGCCTCGGTGAGCTGGACAACCAGGTGGCGACCGCCTACCAGCAGATGAACAAGGGCCAGGCCTCGGGCAATGAAGTCCTGAGCAAGCTCAACGAGCAGCGCCAGCAGACGCTCAGCCAGATGGGCCAGGCCATGGGCCAGGGCGGCGGGCAGAACGCCCAGATGCAGGGCATGGCCGACTGCAAGATGCAGCAGGTCGCGCAGGCGGGCCAGCAGGGCGGCCAGCAGCAACAGGGCCAGCAGCAAGGTGGCGACCAGCAGCAGGGCCAGCAGCAAGGTGGCAACCAGCAGCAGGGCGGCGACCAGGGCGGCCAGCAGCAGGGCGGCGAGGGCGCCAACGACGTGCCCGGCAATGCCGGTGGCCAGGCGGGCAACGGCCCCGCGCAGAACGACTTCGTCGACATCACCAAGGTGCAGCCGAACGCGAAGCAGGAGCCGCAGGTCCAGGGCAACGGCTCGGCCGGCACCTTCACTTCGGAGTGCGGCGTCGGCGAGGCGGGCCTGCGCAACAGCGACAACGTCATCGTCGCCCCCGGTGTCAGCAACGGCGCCCACCACATGCACGACTACGTGGGCAGCGACAAGAACGACGCGTTCGCCAACAACCAGACCTTCGAGCAGGGCGGCACTTCCTGCGCCAACCAGGACGACAAGTCGACCTACTACTGGCCGGTGGTCCGCAGCCAGGACGGCAAGGACGAGGCGGACGCCGACCAGCTCGGCGGCGGCCAGGAAGGCAACGTCGGCACGATCCTGACCCCCAAGGCCTCCAAGATCGAGTTCAAGGGCAACGCCAAGAGCAAGGTCACGGCCATGCCGAAGTTCCTCCGGATCATCACCGGTGACGCCAAGGCCTTCACCAACGGCGATGCCAACGCCAACGCCTCCTGGAGCTGCTCCGGCTTCGAGGACCGTCAGCTGACGGACAAGTACCCGCTCTGCCCCCAGGGCAGTGACCTGCTGCGCACCTTCGACTTCCAGGGCTGCTGGGACGGCAAGAACATCGACAGCGCCAACCACCGTGACCACGTGAAGAACGCCGGCGCGGACGGCGCCTGCCCGCAGGGCTTCAAGGCCATCCCCCAGCTGGTGAACACCATCAGCTACGAGAACCCGGGCGACACGCCGTTCGCCGTGGACGGCTTCCCCGAGCAGTTGCACAAGCCCATCACCGACCACGACGACTTCATCAACGTGATGTCGGATGACCTCATGAAGAAGGCTGTGGACTGCATCAACAGTGGCCAGCAGTGCAAAAACTGATGGCAGGTGATCACGAGGCGCGCGCCGGCCGCAAGGTCGGCGCGCGCCGCGCTGCGTCACACCACCGGGCCGCGGGCGACGCGGCCGCCGACGACGACGCCGGGGACCACCCCGGCCACGGCCACGTCGGCCACCCCGACCCCTCAGACCGTCCGGTCCTTCCCGCCATCCGGGAGCCGGGCGGTCCGTGCGTGTGGGGAGTCTCCGCCACCGGCGCCGGTGCGCTGTCCGACCAGGAGCTGACCCGCCGGCTCAGGGAGGAGTACGCCTCGGGCGCCACCAGCCCGGCCTCGGGCGACCTCCTGTACCGCCGCCACCACCAGGCGACGCTCTCGTACGCCCGGACCTGCTGCCGGGCGCTGCATGACGCCGAGGATCTGGCCTCCGAGGCGTTCATCCGCACGTTCCAGGCGGTCCGGGCGGGCGGCGGCCCGCGGGGCCCGTGGCGGCCGTATCTGCTGACCGTCGTGCGTCACACGGCGCTGGAATGGAGCGAGGGCGAGCGCCAGATCCTGCTGACCGCGGACTTCGAGTCCTGGCGGCAGCACGCGCCCACGGCCGACCCACAGTGGCATCTGGTGGCGCGCGAGGACCGTCAGCTGCTCATCCGCAGTTTCCGCAGGCTTCCGGAGCGCTGGCGGATCGTGCTGTGGCACACGCTGGTCGAGGAGGAATCCCCGCGGCGCGTGGCGTCCTTACTGGGTATCTCCCCCAGCGGTGTCACCTCCCTGGCCTTCCGCGCTCGCGAGGGGCTGCGGGAGTCGTATCTGCAGTCCCACCTGGAGTCCGCGGCGAACGCCCGCTGCCGCCACTTCAGCGGCATGATCGGCGCCTCGGTGCGGCGTGGCGGGGTGCGTGGCCACACGCTCGCGCGCCACCTGGCGGAGTGCGCCTTCTGTGCCCACGCGTACAAGGAACTGCTGGGCCTCAACGCCGCGATGCGCAGGGCGAATCACACGGCGAATCCCACGGCGGCGCCTCCGATCCGCTGACCACGCACCGGACTGCCGACCGCGATCGCGACCGGCAGTCCTTGGTGGTGTCGGTGTGCTCAGAGGCCGTTGACGCGCGCCTCCCGGGCGATACCCAGCGGACGGACGCCTGGGGCAGCGCCGGTACGGGGTCGTCGGCTCGCCCGGGACGCATGGCGCCGGATGCGGTCCATCTGCGCCATCAGCCTGCGGCCGCGCAACGCCATCTCCAGCTCGAACCGTATTCGCGGGTCACGCAGGCCCGGGCCGAAGAGCTTCTCTATCTGGCGCAGCCGGTACCGCACCGTCTGCGGGTGCACCTTCAGCGCCTTGGCCGCCTCGGGGGCGCCACCGCCCTCCAGCCAGGCCAGCAGGGTCATCTGCAGCCGTTCGCTCTGCCGGGGGGTCAGTCCGACCAGCGGCTTGAGCCAGCGCGCGGCCAACGCCCGGACCAGGGACTCGTCCTGAAGCAGCAGCAGCATCGACAGATGGTCGTCGACGAAGAGCACCCGGGGGTCGGGGCCGCCACGGCCGGGGGCCATGGTCAGCAGCCGCCGGGCCCACCGGACCGATGACGCCGCGTCGTTCAGCGGCACCACATGGCCCACGGCGGCGGTCCGGCCGCGCAGCGCGGCTTCCAGCGCGCCACGGACGCCCGGGTCCGCGGGCGCTTCCCGGTCCATGTCCCGTTCGCCGTCCTGGAGCCGCTCCGCGCCCTGGTCGGGGGCGGGATCGGGGTCCGCGTCCGGGTCGGGGATCAGCAGGCACAACTCGTCGCCGACGGCGCCGATCAGGGTGTCTCCCAGTACGGCGGCCAGTGGCGGTGCCTCGCCCGGGGTGGGCAGGGCGATGGCCTGGACCGTCTCCGGCAGCGGCCACCGGGCCGCCCGGGACAGCTCTGCCAGCGTCCGCTCGGACACCGAGACTTCGCCGATCAGCGCCTCGAAGAGGTCGCGCCGGGCCCGCTCGGGCGGTATGTCCGTGGGCGGCTCCTCGCCGTACGCGGCGTCGGAGAGAGCCTGCGGTCCGGCGCCCTCCTCGCCCGCCTTCCGGTGGCCGAGCGCCGTCAGGAGAGCCTGCTCGACTTCCCAGCGGACCTTTTCGCGCTCGGTGTCCTCCAGAAGGTCGGCGAATCCCGGGATTCTGGCCCGGAGGTTCTCGAGCACCTCGTCGGCCAGGGACGGGAGCTCATTGCGCAGCACGCGGGTCCACTCGCCACGGGGGCGGGACCAGATGCGGTTCACCAGTTCGCCCATCATTACCTCGTTCTTGCCGGGGGGAGGTCCGACCGTTGGGGGGTCGGTCGGACCCATGGAGGTTGCCTCCGTCTCCGGCTCGTCCGGTCCGGAAAGGGAGTCGAGGGTCCTCCGCTACCTCATAGAGGACCCGCGCCCCTACCGGTCCCGGTGCTTTGCCGGGTCTTTGCCATCGGGATGACAGTGGATCAGCCGAAGACGGTCTGGGCAGTGTTCATGCACGAGAAGTTGTCACGTTACGACAAATCTTATGGAGATCACGTGGAGTTCCGAGAAGCTGCTGCCCCCAAGACGACTTTGACGTATCTCGTCACCCGCGCGGAACACGCGCGATCGGGAGGCTCCAATGTCCATGTCCCAAACGCCTTCTCCCTCACAGGGGCGACGCCACGGGGGACGCCAAGCACCTGGAGGACGACGAGCCGCTCGCCGGACTCGACAGGACCAGCCCGGAATCGGATGGTCCCGGAACATCCGCATCTACGCTATCGTCGCCACCCTCGTGCTGTCCCTCATCGTGACGTACAACGCCGGCGCTTTCAGCCAGACCTTCCTCTTCCTCGACTTCGGCGCCGGGGTGCTCGCCCTGGTCTGCCTGACCGCGGCGGTCATGTGGGGGCTCGCCGCGACCGACCAGCTCATCCTGCACTCCAACCACCGGCTCATCGCCCAGGGCATCCACCGGGCGGCCGCGGTCGCCGGCCTCCTCTTCCTGGTCATTCACATCTGGGTGAAGGTCACGGAGGACCACACGAACGCAGCTTCGAGCGTGCTACCGTTCGCTGACGCAAAGCAGCCGGTACTGATCGGGCTGGGCACCATTGCCGGTTACCTCTTCGTCATCGCGGCGGTGACCGGAGCGGTCCGCAGCTCGTTCGCCGCCGCGGGCAACTCCCGCTGGCGGTACCGCTGGTGGCGGGCGCTCCACGTGGGCGCCTACCCCGCCTGGGGCCTCGCGCTGATCCATGGTCTGAAGGCCGGACGTGCGGCCAAGACCTGGGCGACATACGGCTACATCGCGGCCCTGGCCGGAGTGGCCATCGCGCTGTGGATGCGGCTCGCAGCCCGGCGCAGCCAGGACGACGATCGAGGGGACGGCATCTCGGTGAGGAACCCACCCGCCCGTGGCCTTCAGGAAGGCCGCACCCGGCGCGCCGCGCCCACTGTGCCGCGGCCCCGCGCGGCCGACTCGGGCCGACGGGACGGTGAACGGCTCGGTGCCTCCCGTGGGTGGGACCGGTGATCACGACAAAACCCAGGCTGGCCTGTGTCGATCCGCCCCGGCTGCTCGCCGGGTTGGACGAGGCGTACCGGCTCGACCGGGTCGGCCACTTGACGGTGCACGGCACGATGCCCGCCCTGCGGGCGGACGAACTCGTCGCGCTCGCGGAGAACATCGATCTCCGCGGGCGCGGCGGGGCCGGTTTCCCGTTCGCCAAGAAGGTCAGTGCGGTGGTCGAGGCGGCGGGCCGTGCGGGCGGCCGCTGCAACGTGGTGGTCAACGGCAGTGAGGGCGAGCCCAGTTGCCTCAAGGACACCGCCCTGCTGCTGCACACCCCGCATCTGGTGATCGACGGCGCCACCCTGGCCGCCGAGGCGATCGGCGCCGAGGAGGTCGTCATCGCCTGCCACCGGCCGGATGTCGAGGAGTCGCTGAGGGCCGCCATCGCCGAGCGCGGGCCCAGCGGGGTCCCGGTGGATGTGAGCGTGACGCCCGACCGGTTCGTGGCCGGTGAGGGCGGCGCCGTCATCAACGGCATCAGCGGCGCCCCGGCCATCCCCAACGGCCGGAAGATCCGGTCCAGCGAAAACGGTCTCGGCGGGCTGCCCACCCTGCTGTCCAACACCGAGACCTACGCCCAGATCGCCGTCGCGGCGCGGATGGGCGCCCTGCCGTACCGCTCGGTGGGGCTGCCCACCGAGCCGGGCACGACGCTGCTGACGGTCGGCGGTAAGTACGTGATGGAGACGCCGACCGGGGTGCCACTGACGTACGTCCTGGAGCTGTGCGGGCTCTCCCCCGGCCAGGGTGTGCTGGTGGGCGGCTACCACGGCAAGTGGCTGGACCCGAAGAGCATCAGCGCCACCACGATCTCGCGCGAATCCATGAAGAAGTACGGCGCGCGGCTGGGCGCGGGCGCGGTGCTGCCCATCCCCGAGGACACCTGCCCGCTCGGCGAGACCGCGCGGGTGGCCCGCTGGCTGGCCGCCGAGACGGCCGGGCAGTGCGGCCCCTGCTTCATCGGGCTCCCCGCCCTGGCGGACGCGATCGGCCAGGTGGAGCGGGGCGGTGGCCAGTCGTCCATCGACAATGTGCGCGCGTACATCAACTCGGTGCGCAAGCGCGGCGCGTGCAGCCACCCCGATGGCACGGCGGGCTTCGTGACCACGGCGCTGGACGCGTTTCCCGAGGAGTTCGAGTCCCATGCGCTCGGGGCCGGCTGCGGGCGGCCCACGCTCGGCGTACTGCCGATGCCCGAGGAGACCCAGCCGCTGGCCCTGCCGCCCGGTCCGGCGTCCGCGCCACCGCGCGCGGAGCGGCAGCAGCGGGGCCCGATGGAGAAGCTCCTGGTGGACTGGTCGCTGTGCCAGGGCCACGGGCTGTGCGCGGACATCCTGCCGCCCGAGGTGCTGACGCTCGGCATCGACGGCTATCCGTCCTCCGCCCGGATGGACGTGCCCCGCCAGCTGCGCGCCCAGGCGGTGCGCGCGGTGCGCCGCTGTCCCGCGCTGGCGCTGCGCATCGAGGAGTAGGTCCGCCCCGAACTCCCCTGTCCACGACGGCCGTTGCGCAACGGCCGTCGCTTGTTTTGTGCTCACGTACCCAGCGTTTTTTGCCTCTGGTGACAAATTTTAAACCGGCTGAACGTGGCTCGGCACGGGCTCCGTATGGGCATGGTGTCGGCGCCTACACCGCCGGACACCGATAAGGATTTCGCAGGGAGTGGTCATGGAGAAGCGGCGTCAGATCGCATTCGCGGGAGTGTCCGTGGCGATGGTCATGCTGACGGCGGCGTGTGGCAGCAATGACACCTCCGCGGGCAGCGCGAACGTCCAGCCCGTGGGCGGCAGCAGCCAGACGGCGGGTGCGGGTGCTTCGGCGTCGGCGGGTGCGGGTGCGGCGGCCGCGGGGGCCGGCGCGACCGGTGGATACGGCAGCGACACCGGTGCGGCGGCGGGCAGCGGTGACAGCAAGACGGGCGCGGCGAAGGAGCTCGCGGTCAAGAACGACGCCAAGCTCGGGAAGTTCGTCGCCGACAGCGCCGGTATGACCCTCTACCGGTTCGACGAGGACACTCCTAAGCCGGCCAAGTCCAACTGCAACGACGCGTGCGCCACCAAGTGGCCGCCGGTGCCCGCGGACGACGCCACGGCCGGCGCCGGCATCGAGGCCGGCAAGCTGGGCAAGGTCAAGCGGGCCGACGGCACCGAGCAGCTGACCCTGGAGGGCTGGCCGGTCTACCGCTACGCGGGTGACACCAAGGCGGGCGACACCAAGGGCCAGGGCGTGGGCGGCACCTGGAACGCGCTGGCCCCGGACGGAAAGCCGGCCGGCAAGAAGGCCGGGGGCGGCGCCCTGCAGCTGATGGTCAACAACAACGCCGACCTGGGCAAGATCATGGTGGACGGCAAGGGCATGACCGTCTACCGGTTCGACAAGGACAGCGCGTGGCCGATGAAGACGGCCTGTGTCGACGCCGCCTGCCTGGACAAGTGGAAGCCGGTCAAGGCCGTCGACACCACCAAGGTGTCCGGGGTGGACGCCTCGAAGGTCACCTCCTTCAAGCGCCCCGACGGCAGCAAGCAGGCGGCCTTCGACTGCTGGCTGCTCTACACCTTCGTCGGTGACAAGAAGCCCGGCGACACCAACGGCCAGGGCGTGAAGGGCACCTGGTTCGCGGTGACCGACAAGGGCAAGAAGGCGGGCCAGTAAGACGGCATGATGGTCCACCCCGGCGGGGGCCCGGGAGCGTGGTGCTCCGGGCCTCCCGCCGGATGTCGACGGGAGGTTGATGTGTCACGCGCACTTCGTGCCACCGCGCTCTGCGCGGCATTGCTGTTCGTGAGCGGCTGCGGTGGGAGCAGCCAGGCCGACGGGAAGAAGCCGGAGAAGGAGAACGCCCACGCCGCCAAGGAGCTGGGGAAGCCCGGGAAGCCGGCGGCCCTGACGCAGATCGCCGATGCCATCGGCTGCAAGGCGACGATCGTCACCGAGGCGGACGAACTGCGCCAGGGTTCCTGCGAGTCCGGCAAGGGCGACCGGTACACCATGGTCACCTTCGCCACCGAGAAGGGCCAGAAGGACTGGCTGAACACCTCGAAGGACTACGGGGGCATGTATCTGGTCGGCGCCCGCTGGTCGGTCACCGGCCAGTCCTCGGGGTCCCTCAAGCCGCTGCGTGCGAAGCTCGGCGGGGCCATCGAGCAGGGCTCGATGATGCACCACGGTGGGGCGGGGTCCCAGGGCGGTTCCATGTCCCACGAGAAGGGCAAGTCCCACGACGGGATGAAGATGGACTGACCGGTGACACGGCTCCCAGCCTCAAGCCGCCCGGGAGTCGGCCCACTTGAGCAGGTCGGGGTCGGCGAGCGTGGAGACCCACATGTCCACCGGCGGACGGTCGTCGACCGGTTTGCGGGGTCCCACGCCGAGCACCCTCAGCCCGGCCCGGGAGGCGGACAGGAAGCCGCAGTGGGAGTCCTCCACCGCGAGCGCGTCGCCGGGGGCCGCACCGCACAGGCGGGCGGCCGCCAGATACACATCGGGGTGGGGTTTGGGTCGCACTTCCCCGCCGGGGACCAGCACATGGTCGAAGTAGCGCAGCAGGCCGGCCTTGGAGAGCCCGTCCTCGACCACGTCGCGCGGGCAGTTGCTGGCCACTGCCAGCGGGGCGAACGCCGCCGCCTTGTGGACCAGTTCGGCCGCGCCCGGCATGGTGACCGGGTCTTCGGCCACCAGTCTGCGGAATGCGCTCAGCAGTTGCCGGGTCATCTCGTCGGCGAGGTCGGGGAGTCCCGCGAATTCGGCCATCATGCGGCCGCATTCGGTGTAGTGGAGCCCCTTGGTGCGCTGCGCGAACTCCTCGTCGGTGACGGTGCCGTAGTCCTCGAGCACCACTTCGCGGGCCTTTACCCAGTGCCGCTCCGAGTCCATCAGAGTGCCGTCACAGTCGAAGACGACGGCGGCGGGGGTCCATGCGAGAAGGGTTTGTGCTGTCATCTGCCTGCCGTTCCAGGAGAGATGGGGGAATCGGCGCAGGGATACCTGCCTGTGGCCACGGGGAGCAGCGCGGAGAAGGGCGTGTGGCGCTGCGCGCGGAATGCGCTGAAAAGCCGTCCAGGCGGAGAATTGCCTGCCCGAAACATAACGATCACTACGTTACTGAGATGACTCCGCGTAGGCAATAGGTCACTCTGTGTCGGCGATTTGTTCGTCGCTCGGCATGTTCGTCGCTCAATGCGTTCGTCGCTCGGCTTGTTCGTCGTCCTGGTGTGCGGTCAGCCGTACTGGAGCACACCGACCGCCGTGCAGATGTCCGCCTGGCGCAGCCGGAAGACACACGTTCTGCCGTGGGAGACGCACTCGACCACCGCGGGCGGATGGGACTCGGTGAAGCGGATCGCCTTCATCCGGATGGCCAGGGGACGGATCAGCGAGCCCCCGGTGGCCAGCGCCGCGCCCTGCCGGGCACCCTCCAGCAGGACCAGCCCCGGAACATGGTCGCTCCAGTGGTCGAAGAAGAACGGGTGGCGGGGGTCCGCGGGGTCCAGGTACACCACTCCCCCGTCCCGCACCACCAGCACGTCCCGGGCCGCAGTGACGCCCAACTGCCCCGGTGAGGGCCGTACGGCGGCACGCAGCCGGCGCCGCGCGGTCTGGCCCGAGTGCGCGGAGCGGGTCTCCGCGTAGGCCGTGCCGTCGAGGAAGCGGGCGGTGCCCCCGGCCCGCGCGAAGATCCGGCCACCGGCCCACAGGCCGACGTCGAGCCGCATCCCGGACACGAACCGCCCGGAGGGTGGTGCGGTGCGGACGTCCGTCACCGCGATCCGGCAGGTGATGTCGGTCGCCCCGTGCGGGGCGCGTGGCTCGGTCTCCGGGTCGAGCCGGAAGAACAGATCGCGGATCAGGAAGTGCGCGCCCGCGGGCACGGCGTAGTACCGGGTCGGGATGTAGATCCCCAGTTCGCGCAGGGTTTCGGCGATCATCAGCGGATGGTGCCGGCCGTCCCCGCCGTGCGGGAACGTCGGATGGGACCGCGGCCACTGGGCGGCCGCCTCGAACCGTCCGTCACCCAGCGTACGGACGTCGGTGAGCAGCACCTCGGCCACCGAGACCCGGTGCACGGCCTCACGCGCCACGGTGCGGGACCAGCTGAGCGGCCGACCGGTGGGACCGGTCGGCTCCGAAAGGCCGCGAGCCTCGCGAACGATCACCATAAAATACTAATAATGTTTGACCTGTCTGTCCTCATCACCATCAGCGGCCTGAAGTCCGCTAAGTTCACTGCGTCACACCGGACGGCTGATGAAGGACGACGAACACGTGCAAGAGCGGGCCGAACAAACACGCCGGTCTCTTCTGGAAGCGGCCGCATCCCTTTTCGACGAACGCGGATACGCCGGAACGAGCATCAGCGACATCACCGCCCGGTCGGGTCACACGAGTGGCGCCATTTACTTCCACTACACCAGCAAGGAAAGACTCGCCCTCGCCGTGGTGCAGGAACACTTCGCCACCTGGCCGCCCCTGATCGACCGGCACACCGGGCTACGGGCGCCCGCCCTGGAGCAGCTCGTCCGGCTCAGCTTCGCGGTGGCCCGCGCCTTCCGCGACGACATCGTGGTGCGGGCGGGGGCCCGGCTGTGGACCGAGCGCTCCCTGATCGCGGCGCCCTTCCCGCCCCCGTTCATCGGCTGGATCGACGCCGTCGGGGCCATGCTGGAACGGGCCCACGGCGAGGGCGAGCTGGCCCCGCATGTCGATCCGCTGCCCGCCGCCCGGACCATCGTGTGTGCCTTCTTCGGCCTGCACACGGTGTCCGAGGCCCTCGACGGGCGACGGCTCGTCGAGGACCATCTGGCCGAGCTGTGGACCCTGCTGCTGCCCTCGCTGCGGGCAGGCCCAGGACACCCCGGCCACACCGCCGACCTGCTGGCGGCGGCCCGGGGCGCCTGACCGGCGGACCGGGCTACTTCCAGATGTCGGCGACCCACTCCGGGTGGTCGATGAACGGGTTCCTGTTGTGCTGGAAGTCGTCGTAGATGACCTGGTTGCGCTTCTTCTCGAAGGCGTCCGGCGGGTCCTGCTCGCTCCACTTCTTCAGCACCGAGAGCCGTCCCATGAAGGGCTGGCTGCCGTTGTCGACCTTGTCGTTGGGCTCCAGGTCGGGGAAGCCCTCACCGCCCTCGTAGCGAACCGCCATGTACAGGATCATCCGCGCCACATCGCCCTTGACCTGGTCACGGGGCTCGAAGGAGTCGTCGTCGGTGCGGTTGCCCGGCGCCTCCCCCACCTCCGAGCCGCCCTCGTCGAAGTCCTTGCTCCCCCGGGTGCTGTTGACCGAGACATCGGCCGGGCGCAGATGGTGGATGTCCGTACCCGGTCCGGTGGACGTGCCGAAGTCGCCGTGCGACTTCGCCCAGACGTGTTCGCGGTTCCAGTCGTCCGCGTTTCCGCTGTTCGCGTCCTTGCTCTGGGAGCGGCCGCTGTAGAGCAGGATGACGTTGGCGGAGTTGTCCGGGTCCTCGTCGGTCTTCTTGAGGGCGTCCCAGACCTCGTCGTACGAGAGCTTGCTGACGTCCTTGCTGATGATCTGGTGCAGGGCGTCCTTCAGCGGCTCCCCGGTCTTGCCCATCGCGTCCTGGTAGTACGTGTCGTCGTACGCGGTGCCGGCGGGTTCCGCGGTGGCCGGGGTCTGCGCCGTAACGGCGAGAGTCACGACGCCGGCCAGCAGCGCCAGGGATTTCCAGCGGGTCACACGGGTCATGTGTGGTGTCCTCTCCCCGATTTACAACCGTTGTTCGAACCCCGAAAGCGTGGCAGGCACAGGATCGTCCAATGGTGAACATCATGAAGAGGTTGTGTGTCAGGGTCATGACCGGAAACAGCCTGGGCCCCGCCGTCACAGCGAGGCGCCCCCGCACATCACCAGCGTCTGGCCGGTCACCGAACCGCCCTCCGGGCCCAGCAGGAACGACGTCATCCCCGCCACCTCCTCGGGCCGTACGAGCCGGCCGAGCGGCGGAACGACGGGCGGGGTACGGCTGCGGCCCGGGTCCCGCAGCATCGGGGTGTCCGTCGGCCCCGGCGCCACCACGTTCACGGTGACCCCGCGCGGCGCCAGTTCGGCCGCCCACGACCGGGCCAGGCCCGTCAGCGCCGCCTTGGTGGCCGCGTACTGGCTCTTGCCCGGGACGCCCGTCATCGTCCGGCTGCCCACCAGCACCACCCGGCCGCCGTCCCGGACCCGGCCCACCAGCGCGTCCGCCAGGACGGTGGCCGCCTGGACGTGGATGCGCCACATGAGGGACCCGTCCTCGGCGTCCAGTTGGCCCAGCCGGGCGGAGCGCTGGACGCCCGCCGCGTGCACGAGGGCGTCCAGCGGGCCGTCCTCGCCCATCGGGACGAGCGCCTCCGGCAGCTCCTCCGGCCGGGCCAGGTCGGCCGGGAGCCAGCGCAGCCGGTCGTGCCCGTGGGGCGGGGCCGTACGGCTGATTCCGGTGACCCGCCACCCCTCGTCCAGCAGCCGGGTGGCGACGGCGGCGCCGATGCCGGAGCTGGCGCCGGTGACGACGGCGTGGCGGGGCCCGCCCGGGGAATCAGCCATCGGCTGCCCAGTCCGGGCCGACGCGGACGTACTTGATGGCCTGGCGGTGGTACGTGTACGCGATGTGCAGCGTGCCGTCCGGGGTCTGCCGGATGGTGGGGTACGACAGCTCCCGGTTGAGCCGGTCGCGTGAGTTGTTGGTCAGGCAGTGTCCGTCGCCGACGTCGAGATCGCGCCGTACGGGCCAGGTGCGGCCGCCGTCGGCGGACAGCGCGAGGGTCATCGGCGCCCGGGGCGCGCCCCAGAACGCGCCGGGGGCGTCCTCGGTCCGCGCGTCCGGCGGGGGCGCGGCGGCCGGGGAGTCGCCCGCCTGTCCGTCGTCGTCGATCTCGTCGTAGAGCGACACCCGGCGGGCCGTCGCGTCGGCGCGGCTGCTGTGGTTGTAGACCAGCGCCAGCCGTCCGTCGCCGAGCGGGACGTACTGGACGGAGGAGTTGTTGTTGGGCAGCTCGGTCGGCTCCGGCTCGCTCCAGCTCTCCCCGCCGTCCGTGCTGTGCGAGCGGTACACCGCGTCGGCCCAGCGGCTGCGGAACAGGGCCAGCAGCGCGCCGTCCGGGAGCGGATGGACGTTCATGTGCACACAGCCCGTGGACCCCGGCACGGGCCGCTCCCGCCACGTCCGGCCCTCGTCGTCGCTGATCATCACCGCGCTGGTGTCGTGGTCGCCCACCCACTTGGCGCCGGGGGTGGACACGCAGTGGAACACGGGCAGCAGCCACCGCCCGTCGCCCGCCACCGCGACCGGCTGACGGATGAACACCCCGCCCTCGCCGGTGGCCGGGAAGAGGGTGCGCGGCGCACCCCAGGTCTCCCCGTTGTCGCCCGACACCCGCACCCGGACCTCCGCGGTGTCCTGGTTGCCCGCCTGCTGGGCGGTGTAGAACAGCCACAGCTCACCGGCCGGGGTGGGGAACAACAGCGGGTTCTGCTCGGAGCGCGTCGGGTCGTCGGAGAGCCGGACCGGCTCCGACCAGGTGCCGGAGCCGGGTGCCAGCCGGGAGAACCACACGGAGATGTCCGGCACGCCCTCCTGGGTGCCGCCGAACCATACGCAGCCGAGGTCGCCGCCGGGCAGCACCGTCAGGTTGGCGGCGTGGTTCTGGACGGCCGGTGCGGGCAGGAACGCCTCCTGGCGCGCCGGATCGCCCGGCCGCGGCCGGAGCCGGCCGTCGTAAAGCCGTATCGCGATGTCATGGTCGGCGGTCATGGCGCCGGGCTCCTCGTGGTTGCGGTGGTATGGCTGTACGTCATCGGCCGGCCGGGGCGTCACGAAGGGGCGCCCCGGCCGGAACCCCGACCCCCGGGACACGCCCGGTGGCTTTCGGGGCCGCGGGGACGGAGCCTCCGGGCCGGGGGCCCGAGGGGCGGAGCCCCAGGTCGGGGCCCCGGGGGTCGAGCCCCTCACGCGGCGGAGCCGCATATCGACGGGTGCCGGGAAGGGCGGGGTGGGGAATATCCACCGGCTTACCTGTTGTACGCGGGCATCGGGCCCCTCAGCCGGGCGCCCACCTCGTCGCACGCCGCCACCACGTCCTCCGGCAGCGGACCCGCGGCGGCCGCCGCCAGGTTGGCGCGCAGGTGCTCGATCCGGGAGCCGCCCAGCAGCAGGGCGTCCACCCCGTCGCGGCCCAGCAGCCAGCGCAGCGACAGGTCCGTCAGCGGGATGGACGCCTCGTCCGCGATCCGCCCCAGGTCGCGGACCGCCTCGAAGAGGCGGGGGTCCCAGTAACGCTTCCGGTACATCTCGCCGAGCTTGGAGTCGCCGAAGCGGCCGGACCCGGGGGTCTCCTCATAGACATGACGGCCCGTCAGCAGACCGCCGCCGAGCGGGTTGTAGACCATCGTGCGCAGGCCGCTGGTGGCGGCGTACTCGCGGTACTCCTCCTCGATGCGCCGGGCCAGCAGGTTGTACAGCTGCTGCGCCACCACCGGGCGCGGGGCGCCGACCCGGTCGGCGGTGTGGGTCAGCTCGGCGATCTGCCAGGCGGCGTAGTTGGAGACGCCGAGCGCGCGGATCTTGCCCTCGGCGACGAACTCGGCGACCGTGCTCAGCGTCTCCTCCAGCGGGGCCGCGCGGTCGGGCTGGTGGAGGTAGAAGAGGTCGACGTGATCGGTGCCGAGGCGGCGGAGGCTGCCTTCGAGGGCCGCGCGCATGCCGCGCGCGGACAGCGGGGAGTGGTCACCGGCGTCGGCGTGCGGCATCCCGGCCTTGGTGGCGAGGACGATCCGGTCGCGGCGGCCGGGCAGCAGCTCGGCGAGGAGGGTTTCGGTGACGCCCCCGACGTACGCGTTGGCGGTGTCCACGCCCGTCACCCCGGCGTCGAGCGCGGTGTCCAGCATCGCCGCGGCGCCCTCCCGGTCGACGGTGTCGCCGAAGGTCATGGTGCCCAGCACCAGCCGGGACAGCGGCACCGGGGCCCCGGGCACCGTCACCCCGCCGGGCGAGGCCTGGGAGGTGGTGTGGGTCTGCGCGTGCGGGTTCACTGCGTTCCTCCTGATTCCTGGTGAGGGTCCTGGCCATGACCATGGTCCCGGTCGGCCGCGATCGCGGACACCAGGGCCCGCGGCTTGCGTCCCCGCATCGTCGACGGGTCGAGCGCCGCGCGCCGCAGCGCCCTGGTGTACGGCTGGGTGGGCGCGGCGAGCACGTCCGCGGTCGGTCCCGATTCGACGATCCGCCCGCCGCGCATCACCACCACCTCGGAGCTGATCTCGCGGACCACTCCGAGGTTGTGGGAGATGACGAGGTAGGCGAGGTTCTGTTCGGCCTGGAGGTCGCGCAGCAGCTGGAGCACCTGGGCCTGTACGGAGACGTCCAGCGCGGACGTGGCCTCGTCGCAGACCAGCAGCTCGGGCCCGCCGGCCAGGGCGCGGGCGATGCCGATGCGCTGGCGCTGGCCACCGGAGAACTCGGCGGGGCGCCGCTGGAGGGCGCCGGCGGGCAGGCCCACCTGGTCGATCAGCTGGGCGGCCCGGCGGCCGCGTTCGGCGGCGGACCGCACCCCGGCCAGCCGCAGCGGCTCGGCCACGATCTCCTCGGCGGTCAGATGCGGGTCCAGTGAGCCGTACGGGTCCTGGAAGATCATCTGCACCCGGCGCCGCAGCGGCCGAAGCCGCCGCTCGGGCAGCGACGCGATGTCGGTGCCGTCGAGCAGGATGCGCCCCTCGGTGGGCCGCAGCAGCCGGACGAGGGAGCGGGCGACGGTGGACTTGCCGCAGCCGGACTCGCCGACGATGGCGAGCGCCCCGCCGGGCGCGACGGTGAAGCCGACGCCGTCCACCGCGCGGAACACGCCGCCCGGGACCGGGTATTCGACCACCAGGTCCTCGACGGCCAGCAGGGGTGTGGTCACAGCGCCTCCTCGGGGACAGCGGCGGATGTCTCGTCCCAGGGGCCCAGCGTGGGGACGGCCGCGAGCAGATCGCGGGTGTACGGCTCGGCGGGGTGCTCCACGATCTGTTCGACGGGGCCGGACTCCACGAAGCGGCCGCCGCGCATCACATGGATGCGGTCGGAGACCAGCCGGGCCACCCCCAGATCGTGGGTGATCATGAGGATGCCGATGCCGGTGCGTTCCTGGAGTTCCATCAGCAGGTCGAGGACGCCCGCCTGGATGGTGACATCGAGGGCGGAGGTCGGCTCGTCGGCGACCAGCAGCTCGGGTTCGGCGGCGAGTGCGATGGCGATGAGGACGCGCTGGAGCATGCCGCCGGAGAACTGGTGGGGGTAAGCGCCCCACCGGGTCTCGGGGCGGGGGATCCGTACCCGGCCGAGCAGTTCGATGCCCTTGGCGCGGGCGGCGGCGCGGGACAGCTCCGGGTGGCGGATGCGCAGCGCCTCGCCGAGCTGGCGGCCGACGGTGTGCACCGGGCTGAGCGCGGTCATCGGGTCCTGCGGGATGAGGGAGACGCCGCGGCCGCGGATCCGGCGGGCCGCCCCGGGGTCGGCGATGACGTCGACGCCCTGGATACGGGCGGTGCCGGACAGCACGGCCAGCCCCTCGGGCAGCAGCCGCAGCAGGCCCATCGCGGTGGTGGACTTGCCGGAGCCGGACTCGCCGATGAGGGTCACGGTCTCGCCCGCGGCGAGGGTGAAGCCGACGCCGTCGACCGCGCGGACCACGCCGCCGTCGGTGATCAGCTCGATCTGGAGGTCCTCGACCTCCAGCAGGGGGGTCGCGTCGCTCATCAGGAGCCCTCCGTCACACGTCGGCGGGTACGGTCGCGCAGCCCGTCGCCCAGCAGGTTGACCCCGACCACCAGCAGCGCGATGACGAGGCCGGGCAGGGTCACCAGCCACCAGGAGGTGGTGATGTAGTCCTGGCCGTCGGAGATGATGCGCCCCCAGGTGGCGAACGGCCGCTGGGGTCCGGCGCCGAGGTAGCTGAGCGCGCTCTCCAGCAGGACGGCCTGGGCGAGCAGCAGCAGGACGACGAGGGACGCCTGGCGGACGATGTTGGGGATGATGTGGCGGGCCAGGATGGCGATCTGGCGCAGCCCCAGCACCCGGGCGGCGGCCACGTACGGTTTCTCGCGTTCGACGAGCACCAGCGAGCGGGTCAGCCGGGCCACCTCGGGCCACTGGGCGATGGCGATCACGCAGGTGATGACGGTGACGGACGGGCCGAAGAGGGCGACGACGAGCAGCAGCATCATCAGCAGCGGCAGCGACATCTGCGCCTCCAGCAGCCGGGAGACGATCGCGTCCACCCAGCGGCCGAAGTATCCGGCGGCCGCGCCTGCGACGATGCCGATGAGGCCGGAGACGAGGACGGCGAGCACACCGACCGACAGGGACACCTGGCCGCCGTGCAGCACCCGGGAGAGCAGATCGCGGCCGAGCTGGTCGGTGCCGAAGAGATGGCCGTCGCTCAGCGGGGGAAGCCGGCGCAGGGAGAGGTCCTGGGCGTTCGCGCCGGGCAGCGGCAGCACCTGGGCGAGGGCGACGGGCACCACCACCAGCAGGGTGCACACCGCGCCCGCCCACAGCTTGAGGCTCGCGCCGCGGCGGCGCCGGGTGGCGGCCGCGCGGGCCAGGTCGCGGGCGGTGACCCGGCTGGGGCGCGCCGCGGGCGTGGCCTCGGCGGGGGCCGGGGGTTCGAGGGCGCCTTTCATGTCTCAGGCCGCCTTTCCCAGGCGCACCCGCGGGTCGAGCAGCGGGTAGGCCAGGTCGATGAGGAGTTGGACGAGGACCGCCAGCGCGGCGGTGACCAGGACGGTCGCCTGGATCAGCGGGTAGTCGCGGGTCTCCAGGGCGCGGATGACCAGGGAGCCGACGCCGGGCCAGCCGAAGACCACCTCGACCACCACGACGCCGTTGAGCATCGCGGCGAACCGGGTGCCGAGCGCGGTGAGCACCGGGATGGCGGAGTTGCCCATGGCGTAACGCCAGGTCAGGGCGTGTTCGGAAACGCCCCGGGAGCGGGCGGTGGTGACGTACGGCGAACCGAGCGCCGCGACCATCTCGCGCCGCACCAGCCGGGAGATGAGCGCCATCTGCAGGGTTGCCACGGTGACCGTGGGCAGCACCAGGCCGCTCCAGGTGGCGAAGCCGGAGGCGGGCAGCACCGGCGTCAGCACGGCGAAGACGGTCAGCAGCATGACGCCGATCCAGAAGTCCGGCATGGACTGTCCGGCGATGGTCAGCACATTGGCGCCGAGTTCGCGCTTGGTGTCGGCGCGGCGGGCCATCCACACCCCCAGCGGCACGGCGACCACCGTGGTGAGCACGATCGCGGAGAGGGCGAGGGTGATGGTGTAGGGGACCCGGTCGAACACCACGTCGAAGGCGGGGGCATGGAAGGAGTAGCTGGTCCCGAGGTCACCGGTGAACAGATCGCGCAGGAAGACGCCGTACTGGGTCAGCAGGCTCTGATCCAGCCCGAACTGTTCACGGATCCGGGCGAGGTCCGCGGTGCTGGGGTTGGGTCCGGCCAGGGCGGCGGCCGGGTCGCCGGGTGCCATGCGCACCAGGACGAAGACGGTGGACAGGGTCAGGAAGATGGTCAGGACGCTCTGGCCAAGGCGGCGTATCAGATAGCGCGGCACGGCTCAGCCCTCCAGGCGCACGGCGGCGAGGTCGTAGGAGTTGAGCTGGAGGAGCCGCACGTCCCGGACCCGGGAGCGGCGGGCCAGCACCACATCGGGGACGAAGGCCCACAGGCAGGGGCGGGTGTTCCAGATGTCCTTCTGGACGGCGGCGAGCTTGGCGTCACGGGTCTTCTCGTCCGTCTCGGCGGAGGCGTCGGCCAGCCGGTCGGCGATCTTCGGGAAGACGTAACCCTGATAGGTGTCGCGGGTCTTCTCCTTCTCCGGGGTGCCGCCGTACATGCCCTGGAGGCTAGTGCCGGCGTGCCCGGTGGGGACGGAGAAGCCGTTGCCGAGGACGTCCCAGTCGCCGCGGCGGCCCTGCCGCCACTGCTGGATGTCGCCGCCGGGCTCGAACTGCTGGAGTGTCGGACGGACTCCGACGGCGCGCAGCATCTCCAGGACGGCTTCCATCACCGAGGTGTCGCCGGGGAACTCCCCGGACTCCCAGATGATCTTCACCTTGAGGTCGCGGTGGCCGAGCGCGGCGAGCTGCTTGCGCGCCTTGCCGGGGTCGTGGACGTAGCCGCCGGTGCGTATCGCGCCCTTGAGGGCGAGCGGGACCACGCCCTCGGCCTGCTGGGCGGAGCCGGTGAGCACATCGTCGACGAGGGACTTGCCGTCGATGGCGTAGCTCAGCGCCTCGCGCACCCGCGGATCGGCGAGCGGATGGCCGCGGGGCTTGCGGAAGTTGAAGAACAGCTGGTTGACGCGGGTGCCGGTGGTGCGGTCCAGGCGCACCCCGGGCAGTCCGCGCAACTGCTCGGCCGAGTCGGGGGTGATGGTGTCGATGACGTCCAGCTCGCCGCTGCGGATGGCGACCACGCGGCTGGACTCCTCGGGGACGAAGCGGACCCGCACCCGTGGGGTGGCGGGGCGCCGCCCCCAGTAGTGCTCGTTGGCGGCGAGCGCGTATTCACCGGTGCCGGAGTTGGCCGAGGTGACCACATAAGGGCCGGAGCCGACGCCGCCGGACAGCTCCTCGGGCCGGTTCTTGGCGGCCGGGCTGATGAGGATGTTGGCCATCAGCTGGTCGAGGATGGGGACCGGGCGCTTGGTGTGCAGATGGAAGGTGCGCTCGTCCACCGGTTCGAGGGCGGGCCGCTCGGGGAAGAGCCCGACGATGAACGAGCCGTTGACGCCCCAGTACATCTTCAGCGCGGTCGCCACGTCCTTGACGGTGACCGGGCTGCCGTCGGAGTAGCGCACCCCGTCCCGCAGCCGCACCGTCCAGCGGGTGGGCTCGGTCATCTCGAAGCGGTCGGCGAGCACCAGCTCCGGCAGGAGCCCCTTGCCCATCCGGGTCAGGCCCTGCCGGACCGCGCGCTGCACCGTGACGGCGGCGTCGAACTGGTTGAGCTTGTTGTCGAGACTGACCAGGGAACGGTTCAGCCCCAGGCTGACGGCACCGGGGCCGGGGCCACCGGTCGGGCCCGCGCACCCGGCGAGGGGGGCGAGGGCGATACCTGCGGAGGCGCCCGCTCCGAGGCGGAGCACGGCCCGGCGGCTGATGTCCGGGCCACGGACGTCCGGACCACTGCTGGCCGGGTCTTGGGGGATAAGGGTCATCGGTGACCTCTCGGCGGTTCTGAGGCGAGCGACCGGCTCGCTCGACCCGCTCGGTCCGAGGGCCGTACGGGTCAAGGTGTCGCGGCGGTCACCGTGACATGACTGCGCGCTTTACGCAATACCTCTCGCGCGGTTCGCGCAACGTGTGTCATCATCGAGACCACGGAGACAGCGTGTCCGCCGTGTGATCACGTCCGACCACGTCTGATCACTCCCCCTGTCATGGCCATTCAAGGAGGTACCGGTGGAGATGCCGCCCTTCCGGAGCGTGCTGGCCATCGCGGACGACCTGTCCGGTGCCGCCGAGACGGCCGCCGGGCTGAGTTCGCGCACAACGCGCAGTCGTGTGCTGCTCCTCGGGCCTTCCGGGTGCAGCCCGGAGGAAATACCGCAGGAGATGTCCGCGGCGGACGCGCAAGCCGTGACCGTGCTGGACCTCGACTCGCGCTACAGCCCTGCCGGGGACGCGGCCGACGCGGTCCGCGACGCCCTGCGGCTGGCGCCCCCGGGCGACACCCTGGTCCTGAAGAAGATCGATTCACTGCTCCGGGGCAATGTCGCCGCCGAGGTCGCCGCGCTGGCCGCGGACGGGGCGGGCGTGGTTCTCGCCCCCGCCCTGCCCGTCGCCGGGCGCGTGGTGCGCGGGGGCGTGGTGCACATCGGCGGGGTGCCGCTGCACGACGCCGACGCCTGGCGCGCCGAGGCCACGGCCCCGCCGTCCTCGGTGGCCGACGCGCTGGGCGGGCTGCCCACCGCGCTCGTCCCCCTCGCGACCGTACGCGGCCCGCGGCACACCCTGCTGTCCGCCCTGCGGGCGGCGGTGGCGGCGGGCCGGGTGGCGGTCTGCGACGCGGAGACGGACGCCGACCTGGACGCGATCGTCGCGGCCTCGCTCGCCGAGGGCCCGCGTCCGCACCTGGTAGGCACCGGCGGGCTGGCCGTGGCCCTCGGCCGCCACCTGGCCGCGGACGCCGCGCCCGCCGCAGTGCGCGCCGGCGCGCGCCCGGACGCGGCAGCGCGTCCGTACGCCGCAGCGCGTCCGTACGCCGCAGCGCGTCCGTACGCCGCAGCGCGGGCGGAGGCGACGGCGCGGGCCCATACCGCGGTGTCCGCGGATACCGCGGCACCCACCGAGACCACCGCGCGGCGGGAGACCCCCGCGCGGGCGGACACGGAGACGCGGCCCGAGTCGGTTGAGACGGCGGCGCGGGCGGAGGCCGTGGAGACGGCCCACCGGCCGGTGCTGGTCGTCGTCGGTACGGCCGAGCCGGGCGCCGTCGAACAGGTGCGCCGGCTGGTGGCCGATGGCGCCGTACACGTCCGGCTCGACCTCGACGGCCTGCTGTCCGAGCCGCCCGCGACCGCCCTGCCTGCGCTGACGGCCCCGGTCACGGTCATCACCATCGCCCCGGCGACCGGTGCGCCGCGCAGTGCGGCACATCCCGCAACTGCCGCCGCCCCGGAGGCCGGTGGCACGGCCACCACCGCGCCCGGTGGCCCGACCACGGCCACGGCACCCGGTCCCGTGCCGGCCCGGCTGCTGGTGCACGGGCTGGCCCGTACCGTCGCCACCGCGCTCGCAGAGCGCACCGGCGCCGCCGACCTCGTCCTGACCGGCGGGGAGACGGCGCGCCGGGTCCTGGACGCGCTCGCGATCACCCGGCTCGCCCCTGTCGGGCAGGTGCACCACGGCGCCGTACATCTCCGCACTCCCGACGGGCGATCCGTCGTGACCCGCCCGGGCAGCTTCGGCGATCCCGATTCCCTGCGTCACATCGTCCGGGCGCTGCGCCCCCACACCCGAACGGAAGGTCCGTCCATGCCGCCCATGAATCCCTCCACGAACCAGGCGCCCACCGGGACCGCGGCCGACGCCGCCGGTCCGCTCCCGCTCATCGCGGTCACCATGGGCGACGGCGCGGGCATCGGTCCCGAGGTGATCACCCCCGCCCTGCTCGCCCCGGAGACCCTGCGGCGCTGCCGGCCGGTGGTCATCGGGGACGCGGAGCGGCTGCGGCAGGCGGCCCGGCTGCGCGGCACCGTGTGCGAGATCGTCCCGGTCGGAGCGCCCGCCGACGCCGAGTTCACCCCGGGCCGGATCAACGTCATCGACCTCGGGCTGCTCCCCGCCGAGCTGCCCTGGGGCGAGCTGTCCGCGGTCGCCGGGGACGCCGCGTACCAGTACGTACGGGCGGCCGCCCGGCTCGCCATGGACGGTGAGGTGCAGGGCATCTGCACCGCGCCGCTGAACAAGGAGGCCCTCCACGCGGGCGGCCACGTCTTCCCCGGCCACACCGAACTGCTGGCCCATCTCACCGGTGTCGAGGAGGTGTCGATGATGCTGGCCACCCCGACGGTCAAGGTCATCCACGTCACCACCCACATCGGGCTCATCGACGCCGTCAACAAGATCGAGCCCGGCCTGGTCGAGCGCACCGTGCGCCGCGGCCACGAGGCGATGGTCCGTGCCGGTACGCCGCAGCCGGTGATCGGGGTGTGCGGCATCAATCCGCACGCCGGGGAGAACGGGCTGTTCGGCTACGGCGAGGAGGAGGAGAAGATCGTGCCCGCGCTGGAGGTGCTGCGCGCGGACGGCATCGACGCCCGCGGACCGCTCCCCGCCGACACCGCCTTCTTCCTGGCCGGGCGCGGCGACTACGACCTGATCGTGGCCATGTACCACGACCAGGGGCACGGCCCGGTCAAGGTGCTGGGCCTGGAGGCCGGGGTCAACCTC
Source organism: Streptomyces sp. NPDC021212 (assembly GCF_044332925.1). Classification (NCBI taxonomy): domain Bacteria; kingdom Bacillati; phylum Actinomycetota; class Actinomycetes; order Kitasatosporales; family Streptomycetaceae; genus Streptomyces; species Streptomyces sp. NPDC021212. The sequence continues at coordinate 161,961 of NZ_JBIRPZ010000006.1, read as the reverse complement.
ACCGTCGGCCTCCCCGTCATCCGCACCTCCGTCGACCACGGCACCGCGTTCGACATCGCCGGTACCGGCAAGGCCGACGCCGGTAGCATGATCGAGGCGCTGCGGCAGGCCGCCGACATGTCGCCCTCGCCCGCCCGCTGAAGCCCACGATCGACGGACCGGGAAGGACGGGTGACATTGCCGGTACAGGGAGCACGAGCCCGCCGCGACCAGATCGTCCACCTCGCGACGACCACGGGCCTCGCCAGCGTGGAGGAGCTGTCCCGCACCTTCGGGGTCACCGCCTCCACGATTCGCCGCGACCTCGCCCAGCTGACCGCCGACGGTCGGCTGGCGCGGACCTACGGCGGGGCGATGGCCCTGGTCGCCCACCCCGAGGCGTCGCTGCGCCAGCGCACCGGCGAGGCGTTCGAGGCGAAGCGGGCCATCGCCCGCTGGGCGGCGTCGACCGTCCGTACCGGCGAGACCGTGCTGCTGGACGCGGGCTCGACCGTCGGCGCCCTCGCCCATGAGCTGCGCACGGCCGAGGGGCTGACGGTGGCCACGACCGGGCTCACCGCGCTCCAGGAGCTGGCCGACGTGGAGTCCGTGCGCGTCGAGTGCCTGGGCGGCACGCTCCGGCCGCTGAGCCAGAGCTTCCTGGGCCCGCTCGCCGAGGCGGCGCTGGAGCGCATGACGTTCGACCGGGTCTTCCTGGGCGCCGACGGGGTCACGGCCGAACACGGCATCTGCGAGGCGGATCTGCGCCAGACCCGGCTCAAGGAGCTGATGGCCCGGCGCGCCGAGAAGGTGTACGTGCTGGCGCACGCGGCCAAGGTCGGCCGGCGCCCGTTCCACACCTGGATACGGCTGCCGCCCGGCTGGACCCTGGTGACCGACAGCGGCGCCGACGAGGAGGAGATCCGGTCGCTGCGCGCCGTGGGCGTCGAGGTCACCATCGCGGACGCGGACTGACGGCGCGTATGGCGTCTCCCGGCGTACGGTGGGAGACGCCCGGGGATGCGTGGCCCCGGGGATATCGGGCACCCGCTACACCGGGCACCCGCTCCGCAGGCAGGACGTTGCCACCGTCTCACGAGCTTTTGGAGGACACCGTGGCACGGCATACCGACCCGCTTTCCACCGCCGACCCGACGCGGCCCGACGACCCCGTGCCGCCGAACCCGACCCCGTCGCCCGGGCCGGGCGGCCCCGAGCCGGGGCCCGCGCCGGGGCCCGTGCCCGGACCGCCGCCGGGGCCGCCACCGGATCCGGTGCCGTCGCCTCCGCCGGAGCCGCCGGGGCCCACCCCGGGGCCGCCTCCCGGCCCGTCCCCGGACCCCGTCCCGAATCCCCCGGGCCCCGATCCGGTGCCCGACCCCTCCCCGGCGCCGGGCCCCCTGACCTGATCCCCGGTGAGCGCTCCCCGCCGGGGCCAGACCTTGTCCGGCGGATCTTCGCGGGGCCACGACGCCGCTGGACCGCGCGGCCTGATCCACGAAGATCCGCCGGACAGGACCTCACCCTGGTGGCGTAAGCGGACGGGTGCGGGCGCGGTCGCGGTGAGAGGGTCGTAAATCCCCGGCCCCCTCGGAATCCCGGACCGCCAAGGAGCCGCAGATGCCGCGCACCGCACCGCCCCGCCCCGTTCTGGAGCCCGCAGCAGCCGCGTTCGCCGAGGCCACCGCGAAGCCGCCGTATCTGTATCAGATGTCGCCCTCGGAAGGGCGCAGGACGGTCGACGAGCTGCAGTCCGGGGAGGTCCCCAAGCCCGAGGTGGACGAGGAGTGGATCAGCGTCACCGGGATTCCGGTCGGTGGGGTGAAGGCGCGGATCGTCCGCCCGCCGAATGTCTCCGGGACCCTTCCGGTGATTCTCTACGTCCACGGCGCGGGCTGGGTGTTCGGCAATGCGCACACCCATGACCGGCTGGTCCGGGAGCTGGCGGTCGGGGTCGGCGCGGCCGTGGTGTTCCCCGAGTACGACCTCTCCCCCGAGGCCCGCTACCCGGTGGCGCTGGAGCAGTGTTACGCGGTCGGGCAGTGGATCGTGGCGCACGGCGAGGCCGCCGGGCTCGACCCGAACCGGCTCGCGGTGGCCGGGGACTCGGTGGGCGGCAACATGACCGCGGCGCTGACGCTGCTGGCCAAGGAGCGCGGCGACGTCTCCCCCATCCAGCAGGTGCTGTTCTACCCGGTGACCGACGCGACCTTCGACACCGGCTCGTACGAGCAGTTCGCCGATGGCTACTACCTGACCCGCGAGGGCATGAGGTGGTTCTGGGACCAGTACACCACCGACCCCGCGCAGCGGGCCGAGATCACCGCCTCCCCGCTGCGCGCGGACGCCGACCAGCTCAAGGGGCTGCCGCCCGCGCTGGTCATCACCGGTGAGGCCGATGTGCTGCGGGACGAGGGCGAGGCGTACGCGAACAAGCTCCGTGACGCCGGTGTACCGGTGACCGCGCTACGGATGCAGGGCATCATCCACGACTTCCTGATGCTCGACGCGCTGCGCGACACCCATGCGGCACGGGCCGCGCTCACCCTGGCCGTGAACACTCTGCGCGACGCGCTGGGCACGGCCTGACCCGGCCGCGCCCTCTCAGCCCGCGGCGCCGCCCGCCTTGGCCTGCTTCTTCATCCGCTGCTTGTAGGCGCGCACCTTGTCCAGCGACTCGGGTCCGGTGATGTCGGCCACCGAGCGGTACGAGCCCTCCTCGCCGTACGACCCCGCCGCCTCGCGCCAGCCCTCGGGCCGCACCCCGAACCGCTTGCCGAGCAGGGCGACGAAGATCTGGGACTTCTGCTTGCCGTAGCCCGGCAGGGCGTTCAGCCGCCGGAGGAGTTCGGCGCCGGTGGGGACATCGCGCCACAGGGCGGCCGCGTCGCCGTCGTACGTCTCGACCAGGTACTGGCACAGCTGCTGCACCCGCTTGGCCATCGATCCGGGGTAGCGGTGCACGGCCGGTTTCTCCGACAGCAGCGCCGGGAACCGCTCGGGGTCGTACGCGGCGATCTCATGGGCGTCCAGGTCGTCGGCGCCCATCCGCCGCGCGATGGTGTACGGGCCGGTGAACGCCCATTCCATGGGCACCTGCTGGTCGAGCAGCATGCCGGTCAGAAGTGCCAGGGGACTGCGCGCGAGCAGGGCATCGGCCTCGGGTTGCTGGGCGAGACGAAGGGTGGCGTCCATCCCCGGCGGATACCCACCGCTCCGACAGCGAATCACTCAGCCCCACAATTCCCCCCAAAGACGCAGGAAAGGGAGGGCGATTTGGTCGAATTGCACGACCTTGGGGGGCGTGCGAGCCTGGTGGCGACCGCAGAACCGACCGTGAAACCGATCTCCCCTCAGAGCCTCGAGAGAGCGGGACCTCACCGCATCACCGCTGTGCCGCGGGCAGGCCGTGACATCGGACCACGGAGGCGAGTGACCATGCCAGCAACCGCGACTCGCCGCCGACGCCATGACGACACCCCCGACACCGGCGGCGCCTTTCTGCGACTGTCCCGGCTGCCCTCCGGACCCGAGCGCGACGCGCTGCGCGAGGCGATCATCTGCGAGTGGCTGCCGGTCGCCAAACGTCTGGCGCTGCGCTTCCGCAACAAGGGCGAGAACATGGAGGACCTGACCCAGGTCGCCTCGCTCGCCCTGGTGAAGGCCGTCGACCGCTACAACCCGGACCTCGGCCACGCATTCCCCTCGTATGCGATCCCGGTCATCACCGGCGAGCTGAAGCGGCACTTCCGCGACTATCTGTGGACGCTGCACATCCCGCGCAACATCCAGGAGGTCCGCTCCCGCACCCGCTCGGCGCGCGACGCGCTGGAGCAGGAGCTGGGCGGCCGTACCCCGACCGTCGGGGAGATCAGCACCCGCACCGGCATGCCGCAGGAGGACGTTCGCGCCGGTCTGGAGGCCAGCGCCTCCTGCACGCCGCTGTCCCTCAACGCCGCGGTGCAGGGCGCCGAGGAACGGCTGCTCGCCGAGACGGTCGGCGCGGACGACGCCGCGATCGAACGGGTCGTCAACCGCGAATCGCTGCGGGTGCTCATCGCGGACCTCTCCGAACAGGACCGCTACGTGCTCTACCTGCGGTTCTTCGCCGGGCTTTCGCAGAGCCAGATCGGCGAGATCCTCGGCTTCTCGCAGATGCACATCTCCCGCCGGCTGTCCCGGCTCTACAGTGAGCTGCGTCAGGGGCTGCTGGCCCACGCGTAGCCCCACCCGTTACGCCGCTCCCCGGCAGGAGGTGCACCGATGCGCTCCGAGACCGCCCGTATCGCCGCGGACGATGCCCTGCTCGTGGGCGACCTGACCCTTCCCGACAACCCCTCCGGCGTGGTGGCCTTCGCCCACGGCAGCGGCAGCTCCCGGCACAGTCCGCGCAACCGGGCGGTGGCCCGGGTGCTGCAGGAGGCAGGGCTGGCGACGCTGCTGTTCGACCTGCTCACCGAGGCCGAGGAGCGGGTCGACGCGATCACCACGGAGCACCGCTTCGACATCCCGCTGCTGGGGCGGCGGCTGATGGCGGCGGTCGAATGGCTCGGCCACCACCCCGGCACCGCCGGGCTGCCGATCGGCCTGTTCGGCGCCAGTACGGGCGCGGCGGCCGCCCTGACCGCCGCCGCGGAGCGGCCGGAGCAGGTGCGGGCCGTGGTCTCCCGGGGCGGCCGCCCGGACCTCGCGGGCGGGGTGCTGAACCGGGTGAATCCGCCGGTCCTGCTGATCGTGGGTGGTGACGACCACGAGGTGCTGCGGCTGAACGAGCAGGCCGCCGCGATGCTGGCCGCCCCGCACGAGGTCCATGTGGTGCCCGGGGCGACCCATCTCTTCGAGGAGCCGGGGGCGCTGGAGCAGGCCGCCGGGGCGGCGCGGGACTGGTTCCTGCGCATGACGCAGAAGCGCAGCGCGGGGCGGTAGCGCTACGGGCCGCCCAGCACCTCGCGCAGGTCGTACGAGACCGGCTCCTCCAGCTGCGCGTAGGTGCAGCTCTCCGGCTCGCGGTCGGGCCGCCAGCGCCGAAAGCGGGCGGTGTGGCGGAAGCGGTCGCCCTGCATGTGGTCGTACGCCACCTCGCACACCCGCTCCGGGCGCAGCGGTAGCCAGGACAGGTCCTTGACGCCGGTCCAGCGGCTGGGCGCGCCCGGCATCCGGCTCTGTGCGTGCGCCTCCTCCCGCGCCCAGTCGGCCCAGGGGTGGCCCTCGACGGACTCCATGCGCAGCGGCTCCAGTTCGGTCATCAGCTCCTGGCGGCGGCGCATCGGGAAGGCGGCGCAGACGCCGACGTGCTGGAGGCGGCCGGTGGCGTCGTGCAGGCCGAGCAGCAGGGAGCCGACGACCGGCCCGGACTTGTGCAGCCGCAAGCCCGCCACCACGCAGTCGGCGGTCCGCTCGTGCTTGACCTTGACCATGACGCGTTCGCCGGGCCGGTAGCCGAGGTCGGGGCGCTTGGCGACGACGCCGTCGAGCCCGGCGCCCTCGTAATGCTCGAACCACTGCCGCGCCACGTCGAGGTCGTCGGTCCAGGGGGCGGTGAACACGGGGTCGGCGGCCTCGCTCAGCGCCTCGGTCAGGGCGTCGCGGCGCTCGCCGAGGGGCGCGTCCATGAGCGAGGTGTCGCCGAGGGCCAGGAGGTCGAACGCGACGAAGCCCGCCGGGGTGGTACGGGCCAGCATCCGCACCCGGGAGTCGGCGGGGTGGATGCGTTCCAGGAGGGCGTCGAAGTCCAGGCGCCCGCCGCGTGCGATGACGATCTCGCCGTCCAGGACGCACCGCGGCGGCAGATGGGTGCGGAAGGCGTCGACGAGTTCGGGGAAGTAGCGGGTGAGCGGCTTGCCCGTCCGGCTGCCGATCTCGATCTCGTCCCCGTCGCGGAACACGATGGCCCGGAAGCCGTCCCACTTCGCCTCGTACCGCATCCCGGGCGGGATCGTGGCCACCGACTTGGCCAGCATCGGTGCCACCGGGGGCATCACCGGAAGGTCCATGATGTCTTCGATTGTGCGGCCGCCGGGACCCGCGCGCCCGCCGGGAGGTGGAGCGGGCGGAGTGGCCCTAGTTTTGGAACATGGCAGAGACGGTGGAGCTCGACGTCGGTGGGCGCACGGTGCGGCTGTCCAGCCCGGGGAAGGTGTACTTCCCGGAGCGGGGCTTCACCAAGCTCGACCTCGCCCGCTACTACCTCGCCGTCGGCGACGGAGTGCTGCGGGCCCTGCGGGACCGGCCGACGACGCTGGAGCGCTACCCGGAGGGGGTGGCGGGGGAATCGTTCTTCCAGAAGCGGGCGCCGAAGAACCTGCCCGACTGGATCCCGACCGGCCGCATCTCCTTCCCCAGCGGGCGGTACGCGGACGAGATGTGCCCCACCGAGGCGGCGGCCGTGGTGTGGGCCGCGAACCTCGGCTGTCTGACCTTCCACCCGTGGCCGGTGCGGCGCCCGGACACCGAACACCCCGATGAGCTGCGCATCGACCTCGACCCGCAGCCGGGCACGGACTACCGGGACGCGGTCCGGGCCGCGGGCGAGCTGCGCGAGGTACTGGACGAGCTGGGGCTGCGGGGCTGGCCCAAGACCTCCGGCGGGCGGGGGCTGCACGTCTTCGTGCCCATCGCGCCGGAGTGGACCTTCACCCAGGTGCGGCGCTCGGCGATCGCGGTCGCGCGGGAGCTGGAGCGGCGGGCGCCGGAGCGGATCACCACGGCGTGGTGGAAGGAGGAGCGCGGCGAAAAGATCTTCGTGGACTACAACCAGACCGCGCGGGACCGCACCATCGCCAGCGCCTATTCCGTACGGCCCCAGCCGCACGCCCCGGTCTCCGCGCCACTGCGTTGGGACGAGGTGCCGGACGCCCGGCCGCGCGACTTCGACCTGGCGACCATGCCGGTGCGCTACCGGGAGCTGGGCGATGTGCACGCGGACATGGACGAGCACGCGTTCCGGCTGGAGGCCGCGCTGGAACTGGCCGACCGGGACGAGCGGGAGCACGGTCTCGGCGACCTTCCGTATCCGCCGGAGCACCCCAAGGTGAAGGGCGAGCCGAAGCGGGTCCAGCCGAGCCGCGCCAAGGACTGAGGGTTGCCGAGGTGCGAGAATCGCGGGCATGGCCGCTGTCTTCGCGCATCCGGAGCGGCACCGGGTGGCCGTCCTCGTCCGGCACGGAATGCTGCCCTTCGAGCTGGGCATGGTGCACCGCCTGTTCGGGAGGGCCGTCTCCGCGTCCGGCGAGCCGCTGTACGAGGTGGTGACGTGTGCGCTGGTGCCCGGTGAGGTACGTACGGACTCCGACGTCAGCGTGAACGTCGCCCACGGCCCGGAGGCGCTGGCCGAGGCCGACACGGTGATCGTCCCGGCCGCCAACGAGAAGGACGAGCCGCAGACCGAGGGCCGTCTCGGCCCCGCGCTGGCCGATGCCCTCGCCCGCGTCCGGCGGCCCGGCACCCGCATCGCCTCCATCTGCACCGGCGCCTTCGTCCTGGCGGCGGCCGGGCTGCTGGACGGCCGCCGGGCGACGACGCACTGGCAGGCCGCCGACCAGTTCCGGGCGCTGTTCCCGGCGGTCGCGCTGGACCCCGGGGTCCTCTACACCGACGAGGGCGACGTCCTCACCTCTGCCGGGGACGCCTCCGGCATCGATCTGCTGCTGCATCTGATCCGGCTCGACCACGGCTCCGCGGTGGCCGGTGAGGTCGCGCGGGGCGCCGTGGTGGCGCCGCACCGCGACGGCGGCCAGGCCCAGTTCATCCGCCGCCCCGTCCCCGCGCCGCGCGGCTCCACGACGCGGGAGGCGCGGGCCTGGGCCCTGACCCGCCTCGACCGCCCGCTGACCCTCGCGGAGCTGGCCGCGCGCGAGTCGATGAGCGTACGGACGTTCTCGCGCCGGTTCCGGGAGGAGGTCGGGATGACACCCGTGCGGTGGCTGACCCAACGCCGAGTGGAGCGGGCGTGCCAGCTCCTGGAGGAGACGGACCTGCCGGTGGACCAGGTGGCCGCGGAGGCGGGCTTCGGCACGGCGGCGTCGCTGCGGATGCACCTGCGCGACGCGCTGGGCATCTCCCCCACCGCGTACCGCCACACGTTCCGCGGGGCGTAGCCGGGGGCTACGGCGGCTCCGGTCGGGGTGGGGGAATCTACCGCCGGGGCGACACCAACGGCTCGGCGCCCAGCGTGGCGAACCAGTGCTGGATCCGGTCCTCGTTGTGGGTCCTCGCCAGCGACAGGGTCAGCAGCAGCCGGGCCTTCTGCGGGGTCAGGTCCTGGGCGCCGACCACGCCGCGTACGTGCGGGTCGTACACCGCCCCCGACCCGGTGCGGGAGGCGGACGCGAAGAGCACGCCGTTCTTCACCGCGTCCGCGCGGGCCTCCGTCATGGCCGGGGAGAGGCCGCCCGCGCCGGTGCCCGCGGTGACGACACCGGCCGCGCCCGCGTCGGCGAACGCCTTGATGGCCTCGGGTCCGGCGCCCTGGTAACTGTAGGCGATCTCGACCTTCGGCAGCGGCCGCCGGGCGATACGGTCCAGGTCGAAGGGGGTCTTCCAGCCCGGCTTGCCGCATTGCCGGACGCGCGGCGGCGCCCGGTCGATGCGGATGTGGTTCTGGTCGATGACGCCCAGCTCACCGCTGCTGCCGCTGGTGAAGGCGTTGAGCCGCAGCGCGTCGGCCTTGCGGACCTCGCGGGCGGCCTGGATCTGGTCGTTCATCATGACGACGGTGCCGAAGCAGGTGGTGCGGCCGCTCGCGGCGAGCCGGATCGCGTTGTAGAGGTTGGCGGGGCCGTCGGAGCTGATGACCGTCCAGGGGCGCAGCGCGCCGGTGATCACCACGGGCTTGGCGCTGCGGACGGTGAGGTCCAGCCAGTACGCGAACTCCTCCATGGTGTCCGTGCCGGTGGTGACGACGACCGCGTCGTATCTCCGCAGCGCGTCGTCCACCGCGGCGGTGAGCTTGCGGTACTCGGGGATGGAGTAGTCGTTGGAGTCCTTGTTGCCGAACTGCCGTGTCGTGACGTCGGCGACCCGGTTCACCTCGGGTCTGAGGTCCTCGACCAGCCGGGACACCGGGAGCTGCCCGGACTTGTAGTTCTGGAAGGACACCCGGCTCTTGGACACGCCCGCGATGCTGCCGCCGGTGCCGATGACGGCGACCTGCGGCTTGGGTCCGCCCTCGGGCTCCGGCGACCGCTCGGCGAAGGCGAGGGCCGCGGCGGGGCTGCCGAGGCCGACGGCGAACAGGGTGACCAGGACGGCGGAACCGCGCGCGATCCGGTGCATGGAAAACCACCCAACGCGGCATTTATGGCATATACGGACTATCCACCGTAACCACGTTCCCCGGCGGAGGGCGAACGCCCGCACAGCCGGGCCAGCAGCAGTGCCACATCGTCGTCCGGCGCCCCGTGCAGCGCCGCCAGCACCTGGTCGCAGATCCGGTCCAGCGGGCCGTGGTGGTGGCGGCTCAGCAGCTGGACCAGGGTGTGCAGTCCGACGTCCAGCGACTCGTGCCGCTTCTCCACCAGACCGTCGGTGAACAGGGCCAGGACCGCGCCCTCGGCCAGTTCGCACTCCACGGCGGCGAACGGAACGCCGCCGACGCCCAGCGGTGCGCCGCTGGGGGTGTCGACCAGGTCGGCGTCGCCGCCCGGGTGGACCAGGACCGGCGGCAGATGGCCCGCGGTGGACAGCTCGCAGTGGCCGGTGCGGGGGTCGCAGACCGCGTACAGGCAGGTGGCGATGGAATCCCCCAGGGTCCGGGTGATCTCGTCGAGGTGGCGCAGCAGCTCGACGGGCGACAGGCCGAGCTGGGAGAAGGCACGGGTCGCGGTGCGCAGCTGCCCCATGATCGCGGCGGCGTGGATGCCCTTGCCCATGACGTCCCCGACGACCAGGCCGACGCGCCCGTCCTCCAGCGGCAGCACATCGAACCAGTCCCCGCCCGCGGCGCTGACCGCGGGCAGATAGCGGGAGGCGGTCTCCAGGCCGTCGAGATCGCGCGGCGGCAGGGACAGCAGGCTGCGCTGGAGGGTGAGGGCGGCGTCGCGTTCCCGCCCGTACAGCCGGGCGTTGTCGATGGCCAGGGCGGCGCGGATGGCCAGCTCACAGGCGAGGGTGAGGTCGTCCTCGTCGAACGGCCTGGGGTTGACCGTGCGGTGCAGGCTGAGGGTGCCGAGCACGCTGCCGCGGGCGATGAGCGGGGCCGCGATGTAGGAGTGGACGCCCTCGCGCCGCAGCATCCCGGCGGCGGCCTCGTCGCGCGCGATACGGCGTATGTCCTGCTCGGACGTGTGCGGCACCAGGATCGGCGCGCCGTCGCGCACGCACCGGGCGATCAGGCGGTTCGGTCCGTAGCGGGCGATCTTGCCGACCGGATCGGCGGCGTGGACGGCCTCGGTGGGGTAGCCGGCGGCGACGGCGAGCGCCCGGAAGCGGGCCGAGCCGTCGCTGCGTACCCGGGCCACGGGCTCGCGGTGCACCACCGCGTCGAGGACGTCGACGGCCGCGAGGTCGGCGAGCCGGGGCACCGCCACGTCGGCGAGTTCCTGGGCGGTCTGCCGCAGGTCCAGGGTGGTGCCGATGCGCACGCCCGCGTCGGCGACGACGGCCAGCCGCTCGCGTGCCTCGGCGACCTCGCTGGCCGCCCGGTGGCGCTCGGACACGTCGATGATGGAAACGGCGATGCCCAGGACCCGGCCGCCGGGGTCCTCCAGCCGGTAGTACGACTCCGACCAGGCATGGTCATGGTCGGGGTCGGCGGGGGTGCGGCCGATGGTCTGCTGGTCCAGGATCGGCTCGCCGGTGGCCAGGACGCGCCGCATGGCGGTCTCGATGGCGTCGGTGTCGAGCCCGGGCAGCATCTCGCTGATCCGGCGCCCGCGTACCAGGGGTTCGGTCATGCCGTTCATGCTCTGGAGCGACGGGTTGGCGCGCAGCCACCGCAGCTCGGTGTCGAAGACCGCGAGGCCCACCGGCGACTGCTTGATCAGCAGGCCCGATACGGCCAGGTCGGTCTCGACCCGCCGTACGGTCTCCTCCTCGGCGGCCAGCCCGAGGGCGTACGCGTCGCCGCGCGCGTCGTGGAGGCCCATGGTGTGGAACTCGACGCGCACGGTGGTGCCGTCCCGGCGCCGCACGGGGAAGACGCCCGCCCAGGTGTCGCCCGCCCGGACCCGGGCGAACAGCTCCACGGCCGCCCGCCGGTCCTCCGGGCGGACGAGCAGATGGTCCGCCCGACGCCCCAGGGCCTCGGCCGCGCCGTGGCCGAACAGCAGCTCCGCCTCGGGGCTCCACAGGGTGATACGGCCGTCGGCGTCCAGCACCACGGCGGCGACCCGCAAGTGGTCGAGCACCCCGCCCGCGACGGTGGTCAGGCCCTCCCCGCCCCTCCGGTCCGCCTCGCTGTCCTGGTCAAGACGGTCATGCGTCGTCATACCGGCACCTCACCGGCTCGCCGTGCCCTCCCTCTGTCATACCTCGCCCCGCGCGCCACCGCACTACCGATGGGGGACGCGGCCACGGTCAGATGGTGAACGGCCGCTGGCGGGCGAAGGCGGGGCGCGGGGCTCCGGCCAGGAACAGACGGGGGGTCTGGTCCGGGGGCATCTTCTTGACGATCTCCCGGTGCAGTGCGCGGTAGCTGCCCGGGAACGCGCCGCCCCGCCAGACCTCCAGCAAGGTGCCGGTGAACAGCCCGTTGACGAGGCCGTCGGCGGAGGTCTGGTTGTCCTGGCAGCCGGAGATCTGCAGCACGCTGGCATCGATCTTCGCGAGGTCCTTGGCGGTGTGGGTGTGCTGGATGCGGTCGTAGAGGTCGCGGTCGCGTGCGTAGACGGCGGACTGGACGGGCTGGGGCATGGCCCGCAGCCGCCGGCCGACCTCGTGGGGGTCCTCGGTGGCGAAGCGCCGGCCGAGTTCGTCCGCGCTGAGCATCTCGGGCAGCCGCCGGGCGACCGTACCGCTGTGGCAGCTGTCGGACAGCATCCAGATCCGCACGCCCTTGGCGAACTTGCCGAACATCCCGAACAGCTCGTCGTCGACCAGCTGACGGTCGTAGAGCACCCAGGTCTCGTCCAGCCGGTCGCCGGTCTCGTCGTGGTTGAGGTCGGGCACCTGGCCGCCGTGGCCGGAGTAGGTGAGGAAGAGGATGTCGCCCTCGGCCAGCCGTCCGGCCGCGGTCTCCAGCGCGGAGGTGACCGCCTCGGCGGTGGCGGCGCCGCTCAGCAGCGGGTCGGTGACCTCGAAGCCCGCGGCATTGGCGAGCCGGGCCATATCGCCCGCGTCCTTTTCGCAGGCGTTCAGTTCCCCGCTCCAGCCGTCGTACGCCGCGGGGTCGACCTGGTTGAGTCCGATGTGGACGGAGAGACCGGTGGGCATGGGGGCTCCTCGGGTGACGGTGGGCCGGCGTGCGCGGCGCGGTCGCCCCGCGGGCGACGGATCGCCCTCCCCAGGATGATGCGGCGGCCGGTCCCCCACCGCCCTGCTCGCCGGGCCCATCCGGGTGACGGCGTCCCGGTGCCGATCGATGACCACCGAGTCACCCTCATATGTGGTTACCCGTCCGTGTCATTTTTTGCCTGTCTGTCATCTATCAACAGAGTGACGGACCAGCTGGAAGCCGGTGATACAGGCCAGGCCGGATCTCGCAGACTTCGGGTGCCGTAGTCGGGCCACGCGATCGACACGGTAAGGGTCACCTGTCAATATGGGTACGTGGATGAGTTTGTTTTTGTGAGCGGTCGGCTGTGCCTCGATCTCGCGGGCACGCAGCTGTGGCGGCGCAGCCTCCACACGGAACTGCTGGTCACACCGGACGATCTACGGCGCTGGACCGTCTTGGCGGAGATCGTGGACGATCCCGGCTCGGTGGATTCCCGAGGGCTGGAGCGGGTCCGCCATGTGCGTGAGGCGGTCTACACGCTCGTGCGTCGCTGGCCTTTGGGTGATCCGGATGCTGCCGCCGAGGAGGCTCTCGCGGAGGTGAATGAAGCGGCTCGGCTCCCGCTGCCGAAAATTCAGCTCACCAAGTCGGGACAGCTGATGCGGGTCGGCAGCATCGACGAGGTGCTCGGCGCTGTTGGCCGTGATGCCGTGGACTTGCTCGGTTCGGCCCAGTTCTCTCGGATGAGAGAGTGTGCCAACCAAGACTGCACGCGTCTATTTGTCGACTTGTCCCGCTCCAGGGCTCGGCGATGGTGCGGGATGGCGGAGTGCGGAAACAGGCATAAGGCCGCCACCTACCGGAAGCGGAAGAAGCAGCAGTCGGTTGCCTGATACGGCGCCCCGGGCCGTGTCCTACGGGTGAGGTGCACCCCACCTGGCCCGCTCGCCGTCGTCGCGGAACTCGACGGTGATCCTGGGGACGCCGTTGATGGTTGAGCGTGTTCCTTCCCGGGTGCTGCGAGGAGTGCGAGACGGACGGTCGCCACCGGCCGTTTGGTTGGCGGGTTACGGATCGGCAGCGAGCGCTCCGATGAGGCCGGCCAGGATGTCTTCCAGAACGGCGTGGGAGGTTGCAAAGTTCAGCCGCAGGAACCCGTCGGCGCCGGGCCCGAAGGGGCTACCGCCGTCCAGCAGAACACCGCCGGCTTCCAGGGCCCAGTCCACCAGCGGTTTATCGAGCACGAGTTGGCGGGCGTCGATCCAGGCCAGGTAGGTGGCTTGCGGCGTGTGATGGCGCAGGTGCGGCAGTTGCGTGCGCAGCACCTGCTGAACGCGGCGGCGGTTGCGGTCCAGGACAGTGAGCAGTTGACGTTGCCATGCATCGCCGTCTCGCCATGCGGCTTCGGTGGCGACCGCGCCGAGCGGGGATATGGTGCCGTACAGATCCGGTGGCTGTGCGTCACGCAGCGCAAGAAGCCGGTCCGGGCCGTAATGCGTGACGGCACAGCGGATGGCGGCAAGGTTGAAAGCCTTGGTGGCGGACGTCAGCGTCACGGTCCGGCGGGCCGCGTCAAGGGAAAGGCTCGCGAACGGGATGTGCCGGTGCGGGGCGTAGACGAGTTCGGCATGGATCTCGTCACTGATGACCAGCAGGTCATGCCGATGAGCGATGACGGCGATCTCTTCCAGTTCCGCCCGGGTCAGGACGCGGCCCGTCGGATTGTGGGGGTTGACCAACACCAGGACCTTGCAAGCGGACTGTGCCACCGCGGCGTCCAAGGCCGCGAAGTCCATGCGCCACCCCTCGTCCGTGTCCTCCATCGGGATGGGCACGGCGCGTCGTCCCATGGTCGACAACGTTGCGAGAAACGGGGGGTAGTTGGGTGTCTGGATGGCGATCGCATCGCCCGGGCCGGTCGCCAGTTGCAGGATGAGCTGAAGGCATTGGATCAGGTCGGTCTGCTCGCGCACCCGTTCCGCTTCTGCCGTCCATCCGTAGCGGTCGGTCATCCGCCGCGCGAAAGCGGCTCGCAACGGGCTGCCCTCCGGCCAGTCCGGGTAGCCGAGGTCGCCTCGCTCAACGGCGTCATGCAATGCCTCAGCGACGGCCGGAGGGATGGGGAAGTCCATGTCCGCCACCCAGGCGGGCAGCACCTCCGGTCCTGGGCGGTGCCACTTGACACTGCTGCGGCCGCGCAGCCAGTCGCGGTCGAGATCATCGAAACCGGGTACCAGCCAAGACGTCTCGGAGGTCATGAGGAGGCTCCCTGCTTCAGCAGATCCCGGGTGATCTCAATCTGACCGTGGTGCTGAGCGAGTTCTTCGAGCACGTGCAGTTGGACGCCCTCCACACTCAGCGGGCGATCCGGTCCCTCGAAATCGGCGGGCGGGGTGTTGCGCGGCAACGAGGCCGGCGTGATGGACGCGAGGTCGGCCTCGAGTTGCTTGAACAGCCCTTCGACCTGCCGGCGTAGATCTTGTGCGTGCCCTGTGGCGGTGAACTCCGAGGCACGGTGGCGGTCGATCTCGCGCCCGGCGATGACGTGGCCGGTCCAGTAGTCGGCAACCGCCACGCAGTGGTATGCGATCGCGTAGACGGAGTTCGCGCCAGGAAGGGGCGGAGGCGTGTTCCCCAGCGCGTCACCCAGATCCTCCAACGCGCTGAGCATTCCGTCGAAGGCGCGACGCAAGAAGTACAGGTATTCATCGTGATCTTGCAAAACAGGTTTCCTCGTGTCCGGGGAGACGGCGCCAGCCGCGCCCGCTGCCGAAGTCGCCACAGGTTCGGCGACTAGATAACCACCATATGCGGTGACGCATAGAGAGTGGCGCACCGAATCGTCACCTGTCAATGGGGTGACACTCTGAGGTCTGCGCGGCCGCCTACCTCAGCATCGCCGACCCTTTCATGCGCGACAGGTGGCATGACCAGGCAAGTTTCGATACCTGCGGCGGAAGCACCGCAGGCTAGCGCGTGCTCACCTTCAGACGATTCGGCCAGGCATGCACCGCCGCCGGTCAACAAGAGCACCCCATTGACAGGTGACTCCTGGGGTGCGACGGTGAGCCATCGCCGATGAGTGGCAACGCACGACACTCATCCAACGGGCGTCAATAGCGACACCGAGCGGGGACGCCCCGCATACGTGACAACGCCGCGCGTCCACCGAGGTCCACAACTCCTCAAAGCGTCGAACCACCACACAAGGGTCACCGCCGAGCGGCGTCATGCAGCCAGTTCTGCTCCACCACAGCCCGAAGGACGACGCCATGAACAAAAACCGTGCTCCGGCAGGCCGGACGATGAGATCACTCACCGAGCATCACGGAATCAGCCGGATCGACGACAGCCAACGGCACGGCCGTGAGCGGGACCAGTTCTCCATGCGGTTCGCGCCCGTGGTCTACCTCGCGCCGGTGATGCTCGGCGGGGTCGGCATTCCTCTGGGCCTGGGACTGATCGGCAGTATCACCGCAATCGTGGTCGGCAACCTTCTCGGCTCACTGGCCACCGCTGCCTGCGCGGTAATGGGCCCGCGTCTGGGCATACCGCAGGTCACGATGAGCAGGGCCGCCTTCGGCCATCGAGGAAACTACATCCCCGCGTTCCTCGGCATCCTGTTGTTCATCGGCTACTTCAGCCTCGGTACCGCCCTCGGCGCACGCTCGTTGGCGAACCTGACCGGACTGCCGTTCACGCCCATGGTCGTGGTGGTCGCCGCCCTGAGCGTTCTCATTGCCGTCTTCGGCTACGACGCCCTGCAAGCCGTAGGCCGGTGGCTGACCTGGGTCAGCCTCGTGGTTTTCGGCATCGTCTCCCTCGCGGTGATGGTGTCCACAACGGAACCCGCCGCCTCACCCGCCGCCTCCGGCCACTATGCGACGACATGGCTGCTGGTCTGCAGCGTTATCTTCTCCTACACCGTCAGCTGGACCATCTACGCCTCCGACTACTCCCGCTACCTCCCCGCAAACGGCCGCGCACGGAGCATGTTCCTCTGGGCCTTCGGCGGAATCTTCAGTTCTGCTACGTGGATGATGGTGCTGGGCGCCGCGCTGACGTTGCTGGCCAACGGGGATCCGCTCGTCGGTCTCGGCCTCGTACTGCCGGACCCCCTGCTGAAGTTGGTGTTGGTGGTGTTCGTGATCGGTGCGCTCTCGCACAATGCCGTCAACCTGTACAGCGGCGCCATGGCCGGCCTGACGTGCGACCTCCCACTGAGCCGCTCCACTGTCTGCCTAGCGGGAGGAGCAGTTGGCGGTGCGCTGGCAATCCTTCTGGGCGGTGCGAACTTCCAGTCGCACTTCAATACCTTCCTGCTGATGGTTTCGTACTTCGTCATGCCCTGGCTGGCCATTCTGCTCATCGACTTCTACCGCACGCACCGAGGCGGCCGCGACTATCCGCAGCCCACGGCGTTCCACGACAGGCTTGGTCCCTTCCGGGGCACACGCCCACGCGCACTGCTCGCGTTCTTCCTCGGTATCGGAGCGTCGGTGCCCTTCATGGCCACCGATGTCTACACCGGCCCGGCCGGCCGCATGCTGGGCGGTGTCGACGTCAGCTACGCCGCTTCGTTCGTCGTGGCCGCTGTCGTCTACGAGCTGCTCAGAAAGTCGCACGCCGGCTCAGCGTCTCCGGCAAAGGGACCGGCCACCACGGCCGTGTGATCACGGCCGGACAGCGCCAAGAGGCGACCGTGCTGGTCGCGGCCCCGACGAGTGGCTGTGACCAGCACTCGCGAGACACCCCCTACGCCTGCTCAGCGGGCGCGGGGCGGGCCGACAGGGCGTGCACGACGAGGTCGGCGGTGCGCTCCAGATAGCCGGGCTCCGGCGGCACGCCGCGCACCGCGATGCGCCAGTAGACGGGCGCGGCGAGCAGGTCGAGGGCCAGTTCGCGGTCCGTGTCCGGCGGCAGCTCACCGCGCGCCACCGCACGGTCGAGCAGGGCGACGGCGCGGGCGCGGCGCGGCCCGCCGATGCTGTCGGCGAGCGCCCGGGCCAGCGCCTCGTCCCGGCGTGCCTCGACGACCAGATCCGGGATGATCCGGCCGAGCTGCGGATGGGTCAGCCAGTCGGCGACTGCCCGCAGCGCGGCGAGCACATCGCCGCGCAGCGACCCGGAGTCGGGCAGATCGACCATGGCGACGCTCGGCTCGGAGGCGACGGCGATGACCATCTGCTGCTTGGAGGACCACCGCCGGTACAGCGCGCTCTTGCCGACCCCGGCCCGCTTGGCGACCGCTTCCATGGACAGCCGCCCGTAGCCGTGTTCGGCCAGTTCGTCGAGCACGGCCGCGCGGATGGCCTCGGTCTTGTCCGGGCGCAGCGTGGCGGCGCCACTCGGGGCGCGCCGGGCGGGCGTGGCGGGGCGAGAGGGTTCCGACATGGGCCGACCCTAGCAGATGGACGAGACGGTACCGTTCTGTTTAGAGTAACGGACGGGACGGTACCGTCCCGTCCATTCACCTAGGGAGAGAACCGTCATGGACGAACGCGTCACGCTCTACGAGCGGGCCAAAAAACTCCTGCTCGCCCACGACATGCGGGGATTCGCGGATCTGTGGGCCGAGGACGGCACCATGGAGTTCCCCTTCGCCCCGCCCGGATGGCCGCGCAGGCTGATGGGGCGCGAGGCGGTGCGGGAGTACGTGCGCGACTACACCGACCACATCGATCTGCGGGCCGTCGCCCATGAGGTCGTCCACCGGACCGCGGACCCGGGCGTCCTGATCGTGGAGTTCTCGATGGACGCCGTCGCCGTCCCCACCGGCCGCGCGCTCCGGATCGACTACGTGGCCGTCATCACCGTCCGGGACGGCGAGATCGCCTCCTACCGCGACTACTGGAATCCGCTGATGCTGGACGACGGGCTGACCTTCACCACCGCGGGAGGGCGGACCGATGCCTGAACCCACCGTTCTGGTCCTCGGCGCGACCGGAAACACCGGCTCGCGCGTCGTACGGCGCTTGCGGGAGCGCGGCGCGTCGGTGCGGGCGGCCGCCCGGCGGCCCGGACCGGAGGCGGGCGCGGAGGGGGTGCGCTTCGACTGGTACGACCCGGCCACCCACACCGCCGCGCTGACCGGGGTGGAGCGGGTCTATCTGGTCGCCCCCGTCGGCGAGGCCGACCCGGTTCCCGTGGTCGAACCGTTCCTGACCGCCGCGCTCGACCGGGGCGTGCGGCGGGTGGTGCTGCTCAGCTCCTCCGCGATCCCCGCCGACGCCCCGGGCCTGGGCGCGCTGCACCGGCTCGTACGGGACACGGTGCCCGAGTGGGCGGTGCTGCGGCCGTCGTGGTTCATGCAGAACTTCACCGGGGACCACGCCGTGGCCCATGCCATCCGCGGCGACGGCCGGATCGTCACCGCCACCGGGGCCGGCCGGGTCGGCTTCGTCGACGCGGACGACATCGCCGCCGTCGCCGTCCGCGCCCTGCTGGACGACCGCCCGCACAACACGGACCACGTCATCACCGGCCCGGAGGCGCTCGGCTACGCGGACGCGGCGCGCATCGTCGCGGAGGTCTCCGGGCGCCGGGTCGACCACGTCCCGGTGACGGCCGCGGCGTTGCGGGAGAGGCTGGCGGACGCGGGGATACCGCGGGAGTTCGCGGCGGTGCTGGCGGGCCTGGACGAGGACATCCGGGGTGGCGCGGAGGACCGTACGACGGACACGGTCCTCCGGATCACCGGCCGCGAGCCGCGGTCGTTCCGGGACTTCGCGAAGGCCCACCGGGCGGCGTGGGACCAGTGACGCGTCAGCGCAGCAGCAGTTGCAGTCCGCCCACCACGGTCGCCGCGATCACCAGCCGCTCGAAGAGCAGCTGGTCGATGCGGTCGACGCACAGCTTGCCGAGGACGGCGCCTGGTATCACGAAGAGGGCGAGGCCCGCGTCCAGCAGCAGGGAGTGGCCGTCGATCAGGCCGAGGCCGACGCTGAAGGGCACCTTGCACACGTTCACGATGAAGAAGAACCAGGCCGAGGTGCCCAGGAAGCCGAGCTTCCGGAAGCCGGAGGAGATCAGATAGAGGGACATCACCGGGCCGCCCGCGTTGGCGACCATGGTGGTGAACCCGCCGAGCGCACCGTACGAACCAGCCTTGGCCCGGCCCCCGGCGCCGCCGGCCGGCTGGTCGGCCGCCGCCGCGTCCGCCCCCGTACGCCGTCGCCACACGGTGACGGCGGCCATGAACAGCAGGATCGCGCCGATCGACACGCGCACCGCCCCGTCGTCGGCCCACAGCATGAACGCCCAGCCCGCCACCACCCCGACGGCGACCGCGGGAAGCAGCCGCCACAGGGTGGCCCAGTGGGCGTGCCGCCGGTAGGTGAGGACGGCGAGCACATCGCCGACGATGAGCAGCGGCAGCAACACCCCCGTCGACTCACGGGCGGGCAGGACGGCCGCGAAGATGGCGAGGCTGACCGTATTGGCCCCGCTGACGGCTGTCTTGGAGAAACCGACGAGCAGGGCCGCACCGGCCAGCGCGGCCAGTTCCCAGGTGGCGATGGTGTCCATGCCACGACACGATGCTACGTCCCCACCTGCACGGATACGGCGGGGTGGGCTTAGCCCGTACACCCCCTAGCGTTCCGCCTCCTCCAGGGCGGCCCGTAGCGTACGGCTGTCGGTGAGGCCGTCCCCGGGCCGGGTCAGCCAGACGTGGCCGCGCCGCACGCACCCGGGGCGGGGGCACCGCAGCACCCGGCCCGCCCCGGCCGCCGCGACCGTGCGGCGGCGGGCGTACGGGGTCCCGGCCAGCCAGCGCTTCCACTCGGCCGCGGAGCCGGGCGGGACGAGGAAGGTCAGCACATGGCTGGAGGTCGCCAGCATCACGGGCCCCGTCGCGGCGTCGCGCCGCTGGAGGGCCTGGATCACGGCCGTACCGATGTCGTCGGCCATCCGGACCAGGTCGAAGACGGTGCCCACCGGCAGGTCGGCGAGTCCGTCGCCGCTGGCCCACTGGAGCCGTACCCGACCGGGGTCGTCGCTGGCGGACAGCAGCCAGTCGGCCGCGTCGGTCTGCACGGTGCCGCCCACAGGGCTCATGAGGCGCGCTCGAGCGGCAGGGTGAACCACACCTTCTTCCCCTCGCCTCCCGGGTCCGGCGGCTCGGTGCCCCAGTCGCTGGCCAGGCAGTCGACGATGGCGAGACCGCGGCCGGACTCCTCGGTCGGTGAGGCGCTGCGGAAGATGGGGATGACGGGCGAGCGGTCGGCCACCTCGACGCGCAGCTCATGACCGAAGCATCCGGCGGACAGCCCCAGGGAGACGGTGATGGTCACGGTGTCGGCGGGGCCGGAGCTGCCGTGCTCGACCGCGTTGGCGAACAGTTCGTTGGTGGCGAGGACGGCGCCGTCCACGAGCGCGCCGAGCCGCCAGTCGTTCAGATGGCCGGTGACCATGCGCCGTACCGCGGCGGCACGGTCGGGAAGGGCGGGGAATTCGGCCCGGAAGAGCCGGCGGGTGACGAGGGCGCTCATAGGCCCCTCCCCGCACGGTTCGGGCTTGGTGATCCGGATGCAGTGGCGGTTGACGGACACCGCGAGGGCAGGGCGGTCGCGCCCCAGGTCCTCGTCATCGGCCGGTGCCGGCCGCTGCGGCAGTCCTGGGCGGGATCGGCTCACGGTGTCCGTCCTCGTCGGTCTGTGGACTCTCATGACATACAGGCACATGGGGTGGTTGATGTTCGGTGACCCGGGTAGGCGCTTGCCGGCGACTGACAGCGCTGCATCTGAGCCGGTGGCGGTAGGTGCGCGACCCCCGTCCGACCCGCCTGGACCGGCTGCCACGGACGGGGTCGGCGCGGTCGCGGTTGGTGCCGGATACCGGCATGGTTCCTCCTTCGAAGGCAGCTCGAAGCGTCATCGGTCACCGTCATGTAGAAAAACGGTTGAACCGACCGGGGGGCGAGAGGGCATGGGGGTTGTCCGGTTGTACGGGCGTAGTGGTTCGGGCTGTACGGCCCTGGCGGTGCAGGCGTGAGCGGGGACCGCGGCGGGGAATCCGCCCCGGCCGCAGGGTCCGGTCCGCCCGACGCGTTCCGCATGGACGGCAAGCGTGTGCTGGTCACCGGGGGGACCCGGGGGCTCGGCGAACAGATCGTCAGACTGCTGACCGCGGCCGGCGCGCGGGTGGCCACCTGCGCGCGGACGGCCGAGGGCCTGCGGGCCCTTGAGGCGTCGTTGGATACGGAGGTGCCGGGCGCGCTGTTCACCGAGGCCCTCGACCTCACCGCACCGGATCGGCTGGAGGCATTCGTCCAGGCAGCGGTGGAATGCTTCGGCGGGTTGGACGGCGTGGTGGCGTGTGCCGGCGGCGCACGGGGCCGCGGGCTGGAGGAGGCCGACACCCGGGACTGGTCCGTGACCTGGGAGCTGAACGTCGGTCATGCGGCGCGGCTGGTCAAGGCCGCGGTGCCGCATCTGCGGCGGAGCGGCGGCGGCTCGGTGGTGGTGATCGCCTCCATCTCCGGATGGAAACCGGGACCGCAGGCCCAGTACGGAGCGGCCAAGGCCGCCCAGATCCATCTGGCGGCCTCACTCGCCCGCGAGCTGGGCCCGGACCACATCCGAGTGAACGCCGTGTCGCCCGGCTCGATGCTCATCCCCGGCAAGCGCTGGGACCGGATGCGCGCCGAGGAGCCCGAGCGGTACGCCCGCTTCACGGCCGAGGTCCCGTGCGGCGACCTGGTCACACCGCTGGAGGTCGCCCGGGTCGTGGCGTTTCTGCTCTCCGACGCGTCGAGCGGGGTCTCGGGCGCACATCTCCCCGTGGACCGCGCCCAGAACGCCCCCACCCCGAACGGCTACTGACGGCGCCGACGACAACAGGGCGCCGGGGGTCACACCCCCGGCGCCCGTCGCGCCCGCTTCACACGGCAGCCCCCCGGTCCCCCGCTCCGGGGGCCCGCCGCGCGCCGGTCGTCAGGGGGTGGCTTGCCGATCATGCCGGGCTCCCGACGCCTGGCACGGCACCTCGCGGCCCCGCGCTCGTCGCACGCAGCGCCGCTGCGCTCTCCTCACGCGGGTTGCGAGCCTCCCCCAGCTACCGCTGGGAGGTGCCCCCTGCACCAGACGCCGCTCGCTGATCCGGCTTGATCGACAAGCCACCCCCTAGGCCGCGGACCCGAGCACCGCCCGGGAGCGATGCTCGAATTCCCGCACCATGGGCTCGCCCCGCCGGGGCCGCAGCCGGCTGCGGAAGTCGCGCAGTGCCTGGATCGAGCGCTCGCTGTGCACCCCGCTGAGGGTGTCCAACGCCTCGCCCGCGGTGCCGATGGCCTCGTCCAGCCGGTTCTGCTGGAGGTAGGCCGTGGCGAGGACGGAGCGGCTGATGGCCTGGCGGCGGCGCCGGTCGGCGTTGGCGCGCACCGACTCGGCGGCCGAGTTCTCGGCGTCCGCCGCGTTTCCCAGGTCCCGGAAGCACAGGGCTGCCTCGGCCGCCAGATAGTGGTGGTCCAGGAAGCGCACCCAGGGCGACTCCTGCTGGGCGCCCCGGCTCGCCTCAAGCTGGGCGTCGGCGGCGCGCAGCGACTTGGACGCCTCCCGGGGCTGGTCGAGCGCGGCATGACCGCGGGCGGCCATGGCGTGCAGCCGCATCAGGCCGAGCGGGCTGCCCGCGTGCTTCGCGGTGGCGACGCCGACCCGGGCCAGCTCGACCCCCGCCTCCGGCTGGCCGAGGTTGGTGGACAGGTGGGACAGACCGGCCAGGATCTGACCGCCCAGCACCCGGTCGCCGCCCTCGGCACACAGCCGCAGCGCCTGGGTCATATAGCGCTGGGCCAGGCCGTATTCGGCGTTGTCGTAGGAACTCCAGCCGGCCATCGCGGCCAGCTTGGCGGCCGCGGTGAACAGCTGGCGCCGCTCGTGCGGCGGCGCGCCGCGCTGCTGGAGCATGGGCACGACCTCGGTCGACAGATAGAGCACGATGCTGGCGCGGACCTGGCCGCCGCCGAAGCGGTTGTCCATCTCGTCGAACATGCTGATGGCCGCGTGGACCTGCTCGACACGGCCGCCATCGGCCGCGGAGGAGAGCCGGGGGGTGTCCTGGTTCTCGACCAGCCACAGCAGCCATTCGCGCTGCGGGGTCACCAGGGCTCCGGCGACGAAGGGCACCGCGCCCAGCAGGCTGCGGCGGGAGATATCGGTGGAGCCGAGTTCGGCGAGCGTGTGCAAGGTCTCTGCTACATCCTCCCGGTAGGCCAGCGCTCTGGCGACGACGGGGCGCTGACGGTCGGCGATGAAGCCGAGCTCGGCGGGCGCCAGCGGCCGGCCGAGCCGGTGGGAGAGCACGGCGGCGATCAGCTCCGGCGTATTGCCGCGCGGCTGTCCGCCCTGCAACCAGCGGGTGACGGACGCCTTGTCGTAATTCGACTCGTGTCCTTGTCGGCGGCCCAGTTCGTTGACGCGGTGCGCCAACGAGGCGTAGGAGCAACCGGATTCCTTGAGGGCCGCGGCCAACGCGGCGTTGGCGGGGGCGCCCTGGCGCCCGCTTCCCGGCTGTGCGCCCGGCATCACCGTAACCCTCCCCGGCATGCGCCACGGAAGGTTTCGGGATCCCCGCCGCGCGGCGCCGTATTCATCGGCTGCGTCAACGACGTTGTGGACAAAGGAGGTTGGGAGCCCCCGCCGTGGAGGGTGAGATGGGTCACCCGCTCACTATGCGTGGTGGCCCGCTCACCTCGCAACCATCGTTCTGATAATTTCAGAACGATCCGCATACCTCTGTCTGTGTCGTCGGGCTCGTGGCACACTGTCCAGGCACACTGTGCAGGCATATGACACCCCTTCCGGGAGGCGGGACGTGAGCGAGGCACGGCCGAGCGGCGCCGCCCCCACCGTCTTACGCAGGGTCCTCGGCAAGCGATTGCGGCACTTACGGGAGCGGGCCCAGGTTTCCTTCGAAGAGGCAGCTCAGGCCATCGAGGTGACCCCGCTGACGGTGCGCCGGATGGAGAAGGCGGAAGTCGGCCTCAAGATCCCGTACGTCAAGGAACTGCTGCGGAATTACGGGGTCCGGGGACCGGAGGTCGAAAGCTTCCTGGCCCTCGCCCGGGAGGCCAACCAGCCCGGCTGGTGGCATCAGTTCCGCGACGTACTGCCCGACTGGTTCAGTGCGTATGTCAGCCTGGAGAGCGAGGCCACCCTCATCCGTGCGTACGAGCCGCACTACGTCCCCGGGCTGCTGCAGACGGAGGACTACGCCCGGGCGGTGCTCCGCATCGGCTTCCCCAACGACACCGAGGAGGAGCTGGAGCGCCGGATCGCCCTGCGCCTCCAGCGGCAGAGCCTGCTCGCCAAGGCGGACGCGCCGATCATGTGGGCCATCCTCGACGAGACGGTGCTGCGCCGCCCCGTCGGCCCCAGCGCGGTGATGCGGGACCAGATCGACCACATCATCGACACCCTGTCGATGCCCAAGGTCCGGCTGCAGATCATGCGCTTCGCGTCCGGGCCGCACCCGGGGGCCTTCGGCCCCTTCCACTACTTCCGCTTCGGGTTCTCCGAACTGCCCGACGTCGTCTACACCGAGAACCTCACCGGCGCGGTCTACGTGGACCGGCCGAAGGAGGTCGGGGCCTATCTGGAGGTCCTGGACCGGATGGCCGTCCAGGCGGACCCGATCGGCGACACCAGCACCATCCTGGCCGAACTGCGTAAGGAGCTGTGATGACAGACCCCGTCTACACCGGGATGCCGGCCACGGACCTCGGCACCGAGGGCTGGGAAAAGCCCTGGAGCGGGTCCAACGGAGGCACCTGCATCGAGGCCAAGCGGCTGCCGGACGGCCGGGTGGCCCTCCGTCAGTCCACCGATCCGGGCGGCCCCGCCCTGATCTACACCCGCTCCGAGGTCGCCATGTTCCTGGAGGCCGCCAAGGCGGGCGGGGCCGACTTCCTCATCGCGTGAGGCCCCGCCCCCGGCGGCTGCCTCCGGCTGTGACTCCCCACGAGTGCGCCGGGCGCACCCCCTGACGGGCCACGATGCGAAAACCACTACGGTCGCACAACCGCACAACCCCGTAGCGCACTCCCGCCCCCGCCGCCCCGCCACGCACACTGAGGGCGCCGTGGCGGGCGGCGGTGTCGTCCCTCCATCCAATCCGGGTCGCTCCGGAACGACGGGAAGACGGGATGAAGCTCCAGCATGCGTATCCACAGCGGCGCACACTGATCGTCGAGGGCTGTGACGGCGTCCGCCGGGACGGGCTGCTGGCCGGGCTCGCGGAGCGGCACGGCTTCGCCGTCACCCGCGCCTCCCGCGACCTCCCGCACCTCGACCCGGTCCGCCCCTACCGCGAGCTGCTCCAGCACGACGGGACGCTCGCGGTGGACGCGGGGCTGGTCGGCGAGCTGGTCTACGGGCCGCTGCGGCGCGGGCACTCCCGGGTCACCTGGATCCAGGCGTTCGACTTCGCGGAGGCGGTGGCCGAGAACGACGGGGCGTTCGTCCACGTCACCGCGCCCGTGGCCGTGCTGGAGGACCGGCTGGCCGCGCGCGGCGCCGGCGCCGCGGACCTCGCGGAGATCGATGCCGCGCTGACCGGTTTCGACCACGCCTTCCGGACCCTCGCCCAGCACGCCCCGGTGGTCACGGTCGATGAGGATCCGCCGATGGACCCCGGTTCCGGCCCCAGCGCGGAGCCGGGCCCCGGCGAGACTCCGGTGACCCTTGAGACGGCCTCCTTCGCCCGCCGCCTGCCACGGATTCGCTCACCCGTCCGCCGCTACGCCGGGAATCGATGAACTCCCGGGCGCAGTAGGTAGGTTGGAGCCGCCCACAGGCATGACGCACGGCAGGAGAAGTCCCGATGACCAACGGTTCGTCCGCCCCCCGCGCCGACCAGCAGGCGTGGTCGAAGATCGACACCGCCGTGCCGCACTCGGCCCGGATCTGGAACTACTGGATGGGCGGCAAGGACAACTACGAGGTCGACCGCATCGCCGGCGACCAGTACCGGGAGGTCGCCCCGAACATCGAGGTGATGGCCCGCGCCTCGCGCGCGTACCTCATCCGCACGGTCACCCATGTGGCGGGCGAGTGCGGGATCCGCCAGTTCCTGGACATCGGCACCGGGCTGCCCACCTACGACAACACCCACCAGGTCGCCCAGCGGGTGGCGCCCGGGGCCCGGATCGTCTACGTCGACAACGACCCCCTGGTGCTCCGGCACGCGCAGGCGCTGCTCACCAGCACCCCGGAGGGCGTGACCGACTACATCGACGCCGATCTGCACGAGCCGGAGCGGATCCTGGAGATGGCGGCCAAGACGCTGGACTTCGACCGGCCGATCGCCCTGATGCTGATGGGCATCCTCGGGCACATCCAGGACTACGACGAGGCGGTGTCCATCGTCCGCCGGCTACAGGAGGCCCTGCCCTCCGGAAGCTACTTCGTGCACTACGACAGCACCGACACCGACCAGGCGCTCAAGGAGGCCCAGCAGGGCTACGACGACACCGGCGCCGTCCCGTACGTCCTGCGGAGCCTCCCGGAGATCAGCCGCTTCTACGACGGCCTGGAGCTGATCGAACCCGGTATCGTCTCGTGTCCGCTGTGGCGGCCCGGGCCGTCCGAGACGCCCATCGAGACGACGGACGTGCACGGGGGTGTCGCGCGGAAACCATGACGAGGGCTGTGCGACTGCCCGGCCGGCCGTACCGACCAAACGAATGGTTCGGCCACCGGGTAGGTAACCCGCGGCCCCGCCCCGTCGTCAGACACGGCACCGGGGAAGCCGAGGCGGAGGGACGCGCGGGTGTTCGAGGTCGGAGCCTGGAGAGTGCCCTCGGTCAAGCGGCTGCTGCGGGCGTCCGTCACCGACGGGCCCGTCGTCGTACGGCAGCGCCGCGGCCCCCGGGAGGAGGCCCCGGGGACGCCCCGGCACCTGGCCATCATCATGGACGGCAACGGCCGCTGGGCCTCCGCACGCGGCCTCTCCCGCACCCGGGGCCATGAGGCCGGGGTGCTGGCGCTGCCGCGCGTGGTGGACACGGCCCTGGAGGAGGGCGTCGAGCATCTGTCGCTGTTCTTCTTCTCCACCGAGAACTGGAACCGGCCGCGCGCCGAGGTGGCCGCCCTCATGCGGCTCACCGCCCAGCTGGCCGACGTCTTCCGCGCGTACGGCGAGCGCGGCGTACGGCTGCGCTGGCTCGGCTCCGAGGCCCGCCTCCCCCGCGCCACCCTGGCCGCCCTGCGCCGGGCCGAGGCGGAGACGGCCGGAAACCGCGCGATGACGCTGGCCTTCTGCTTCAACCACGGCGGGCGGGAGGAGATCGCCCGCGCGGCGACCTCGCTGGCGCGGGCCTCGGCGGACGGGGCGCTGGACCCGGGCCTGATCGACGAGGCGCTGTTCACCCGGCACCTGCCGCACGGCGACCTCCCGGACATCGACATGCTGGTGCGGACGTCCGGGGAGCAGCGGATCTCGAACTTCATGCTGTGGCGCGCGGCCTACGCGGAGCTGTTCTTCGTGGACACCCTGTGGCCGGATTTCACCGCGGAGGAACTGCGCGGCCTGCTGGCGGCGTTCGCGGGACGCCAACGCCGCTTCGGCGCGAGGTGATGCGGGGGCCCTAGCGGATCGGGACGCCGGAGAGGGTGCGGGCGATGACCAGGCGCTGGATCTCGCTGGTGCCTTCGAAGATGGTGTAGATCGCGGCGTCGCGGTGCATGCGCTCGACCGGGTACTCGCGGGTGAAGCCGTTGCCGCCGAGGATCTGGACCGCCTGGGCGGTGACCGTCTTGGCGGTTTCGCTGGCGAACAGCTTGGACATGGAGCCCTCGGCCGCGTCGAAGGGCCTGCCGTTCACGGCCATCCACGAGGCCCGCCACACCAGCAGGCGCGAGGCGTCGATCCGGGTGCGCATGTCGGCGAGCTGGAAGGCGACGCCCTGGTTGTCGATCACGGGGCGGCCGAACTGCTGCCGGGTCTTGGCGTAGTCCAGCGCGACCTCGTACGCGGCGCGGGCGGTGCCGACGGCCATGGCGCCGACGGCCGGGCGGGACGCCTCGAAGGTGGCCATCGCTGCGTTCTTCAGCCGCTCCCCGCCCGCCGCCTTCTCGCGGGCGCGGGCGAGGCGTTCGTCCAGCTTCTCCTTGCCGCCGAGCAGGCAGCTGCCGGGCACCCGTACGTCGTCGAGGACCACCTCGGCGGTGTGCGAGGCGCGGATACCGTGCTTCTTGAACTTCTGGCCCTGGGACAGGCCGGGGGTGTCCGGTGGGATGATGAACGACGCGTGGCCCTTGGAGCCGAGGTCGAGGTCGACGGCCGCGACCACGACGTGGACGCCCGCGATGCCGCCGTTGGTGGCCCAGGTCTTGGTGCCGTTGATGACCCACTCGTCCTTGGCCTCGTCGTAGACGGCCCGGGTGCGCATGGCGGAGACGTCGGAGCCCGCGTCGGGTTCGGAGGAGCAGAAGGCGGCGACCTTCACGTCATTGGCGTCGCCGTACATCTGCGGGATCCAGGTGCCGATCTGCTCCTCGGTGCCGTTGGCGAGCACGCCGACGGCGGCCAGTCCGGTGCCGACGATGGACAGGGCGATCCCCGCGTCGCCCCAGAACAGCTCCTCCATGGTCATGGGGATGCCGAGGCCGGTGGAGTCGAAATACTGCTGGGCGTAGAAGTCCAGCGAATAGAGACCGATCTTGGCGGCTTCCTGGATAATCGGCCAGGGCGTTTCCTCGCGCTCGTCCCATTCCGCGGCGGCGGGGCGCATCACGTCGGCGGCGAAGCCGTGGATCCACTCCCGTACTGCCTTCTGATCTTCGTTGAGTTCGAACGAGAACTCCGCCATGGCCCCTCCACCTGCTGCGCCTGCCGTTACCTGCGGTAACAGCAGTCT
Source organism: Streptomyces sp. NPDC021212 (assembly GCF_044332925.1). NCBI lineage: Bacteria > Bacillati > Actinomycetota > Actinomycetes > Kitasatosporales > Streptomycetaceae > Streptomyces > Streptomyces sp. NPDC021212. The sequence goes on along the minus strand of NZ_JBIRPZ010000006.1, from coordinate 132,751 downwards.
GTTACCGGCGAGTAGGCGATGTCAACTCCACGGCCGCGCGAACCCCTTTCCCCGGGCGGGTGTTACGTTGCGCAGATACGCGGAGCCCACCCATGCGACGCGTGCACACGTCAGGGGGCGGGGAGGCCACGACATGGAGACCGGGACCAGCCAGCGCGAGGACCACCAGCAGCAGGCCGCGGCACGGCGCCGCAAGGAGCTGCTGGAGGCCGCCGACCGGGTGGTGCTGCGCGACGGCCCCGAGGCCTCGATGAACGCGATCGCCGCCGAGGCGGGCATCACCAAACCCATTCTGTACCGCCACTTCGGCGACAAGGGAGGGCTCTACCGGGCCCTCGGGGTACGCCACACCGACGCCCTGCTCGCCTCGCTGCGCAACGCCCTGGACGCCCCCGCGCCCGACCGCCGCGGACGGGTGGCGGCCACGCTGGACACCTATCTGGCGGCGATAGAGGCCCGGCCCCAGGTCTACCGCTTCCTGATGCATCCGGCCGACCGGAACCAACAGCAGGAGCAGGAGCAGGGCTTCGACGTGGGCCACCACTCCGCCCCGCTGCTGCGCCGCATGGGCGACGAGCTGGCCAAGGTGATCGCCGACCGGGTCGAACTCGGCCCCGGCGGCGAGGAGGTGGCCCGGATCTGGGGCCACGGGATCGTCGGCATGATGCACGCCGCGGGCGACTGGTGGCTGCGGGAACGGCCCTGCTCACGCGACCGGTTGGTGCAGCACCTCACCGACCTGCTGTGGGGGCGGCTGGCCCTGGTGGACGACCGGATCGGCGCCCCGGGGTTCTGAAGCCCGCCGCGCTTACGGATCTACGCCCGCTCGCCCGCCCACGGCGCGCGGCGGGCCGCCCACAGCACCCGGCGCCGGCGCAAACCCTTCAGCCGGTCCAGGAACAGCCCGCCCTCCAGGTGATCGCATTCGTGCTGGAGGCATCGCGCGAAGAAGCCGCTGCCCTCGACCCGCACCGGCTCCCCGGTCATCGTCACGCCCTCCACCACGGTGCGGTCGAAGCGCGGGGTGCCCGCCTCGATGCCCGGCAGCGACAGACAGCCCTCCGCGCCCCGTACGGTCACCCCGTCGGTCTCGACCGGCCGCGGGTTGACCACGTGCCCCAGATGACGCCGGTCCTCGTCGTCCGGGCAGTCGTACACGAAGACCCGCAGCCCCACGCCGATCTGGTTGGCGGCGAGACCGACCCCGCCCGCCGCGTACATCGTGGCGAACAGGTCCTCGACCAGCCGGGCGAGCGCGGCGTCGAACGCGGTGACCTCCTCGCAGGGCGCGCGCAGCGCCTGATCACCGAGCAGCCGCAGGGGCCGCACCACCCCCTGGCTCCCCGGGATCGCGCCGTTTCGCATGAGAGCCAAGCGTACGGTCCCCCGGAAGGGCCGACGGAATTCGGGACACCGCCCGGATCTCGATAGGCTGATCCCCGACCGTGGCCTCCCGGCTGGCGATTCGGCACGGAGGGGGCGTACCACCGGTGCCTCGGGGGGCAGGTGCGGCGCCGGTATGCGAGGAGGATCGAGAGACGATGGCAGGCAACTCAGAGCCGCTGTCGCCACGTGCCAAGCTGGCCGTGACGGCGGGCAGGGCCGCGGCGGCGGTGTCGAAGGCCGCGGGCCGCGGCAGCGGGTCGGTGATCGGCGGCAAGGTGGCCCTGCGCCTCGACCCCGATCTGCTCGGCAGGCTGGCGCACCACCTGGACGTGATCCTGGTGTCGGCGACGAACGGCAAGACCACGACCACCCGGCTGATCGCCGAGGCGCTGCGGGCCGCGGGCCCGGTGGTCTCCAACGCGCTCGGGGCCAACATGCCCGCGGGTATCACCTCGGCCCTGGCGGGCGGCTCCGACGCCCGCTTCGGCGTGATCGAGGTCGACGAGAAGTACCTCGCCGGTGTCGCCCGCGACACCGAGCCCAAGGCCATCGCGCTGCTCAACCTCTCGCGCGACCAACTCGACCGGGCCGCCGAGACCCGGATGCTCGCCGAGAAGTGGCGCGAGGGCCTGGCCGGTACGAAGGCCACGGTGATCGCGAACGCGGACGATCCGCTCATCGTCTGGGCCGCCTCCTCCAGCCCCAATGTGGTGTGGGTCGCCGCGGGCCAGGAGTGGAAGGACGACGCCTGGTCCTGCCCGTCGTGCGGCGGGGTGCTCCAGCGCCCCGGCGACGACTGGGTGTGCGGCGAGTGCGGCTTCCGCCGCCCGGTGCCCAGCTGGGCGCTGAACGGCGACTACGTGCTGGACCCGCACGGCGCGGCCTGGCCGATCCACCTCCAGCTGCCCGGCCGCGCGAACAAGGCGAACGCGGCCACCTCGGCGGCCGTCGCCGCGACCTTCGGCGTGCCCCCGCAGGTGGCGCTGGAGCGGATGTACCAGGTGCAGGCGGTCGCCGGCCGCTATGACGTGGTCACCTTCCAGGAGCGCCAGCTGCGGCTGCTGCTCGCGAAGAACCCGGCCGGCTGGCTGGAGACGTTCTCGCTGATCGACCCGCCGCCCACCCCGGTGATCCTCTCGGTGAACGCGCGCGGCGCGGACGGCACCGACACCTCCTGGCTGTGGGACGTGGACTACACCCGGCTGGCCGGGCACCCGATCTGCGTGATCGGCGACCGCAAGCTGGACCTCGCGGTGCGCCTGGAGGTCGCCGGGCTCGACTTCCGGGTCTGCGCGGACGCGGACGAGGCGGTACGGATCTCCCCGCCCGGCCGCATCGAGGTGATCGCCAACTACACCGCGTTCCAGGACCTGCGCCGCCGAGTCGGCAACTGACCCCCGTACGAGGAGACACGACGATGCGTAGCACGAGCCAGAACGGCCTGCGTCTGGTGTGGGTCTACCCCGACCTGCTGAGCACGTACGGCGACCAGGGCAACGTCCTGGTGGTGGAGCGCCGGGCGCGCCAGCGGGGGCTGGACGTCTCCCGCCTGGACGTCCGCTCCGACCAGCAGATCCCCACCTCCGGGGACATCTACCTGATCGGCGGCGGTGAGGACCGCCCGCAGCGGCTGGCCGCCGAGCGGCTGATGCGGGACGGCGGGCTGAACCGCGCGGTCGCCAACGGGGCGATCGTGTTCTCGGTGTGCGCCGGGTACCAGATCATCGGCCACGAGTTCGTCAACGACCTCGGGCAGCGCCAGCAGGGTCTGGGGCTGCTGGACGTGATCAGCACCCGCGGCGAGGGGGACCGCTGCGTCGGCGACGTCCTGGCCGACATCGACGACCCGCTGGGGCTGCCGCCGCTGACCGGGTTCGAGAACCATCAGGGCGTCACCCACGTGGGCCCGACCGCGCGCCCCTTCGCGCGCGTCCGGTTCGGCAACGGCAACGGGACGGGCGACGGCTACGAGGGCGCGTACAAGGACACCGTCTTCGGCACGTACATGCACGGCCCGGTGATGGCCCGCAACCCGCACATCGCGGACCATCTGCTGAAGCTGGCGCTCGATGTGAACGGGCTGCCGCCGGTCGACGACCAGTGGTACGAGGCGCTGCGCAACGAGCGGATCACGGCGGCCACCCAGCCCGCCTGAGCACCCTCCTGAGCGCCCTCGCACACGGCTGAGCCGCCGGGATCCCGCATCGCGGACACCCGGCGGCGAAGCGCCGCGTGCGGCGTACGCCACTTGTAGGGTGTCGTCGTCCAGCCGGACAGCGCGGTCCGGATGTCGCTCCCATCACTCATGGGCCGTACGCAGACAGAGGAATCATGCGCATCGGTGTGCTCACATCCGGCGGCGACTGCCCCGGGCTGAACGCGGTCATCAGGTCCGTCGTCCACCGCGCCGTCGTCGACCACGGCGACGAGGTGATCGGCTTCCAGGACGGCTGGAAGGGCCTGCTGGAGTGCGACTACCGCAAGCTCGACCTGGACGCCGTGAGCGGCATCCTGGCCCTCGGCGGCACCATCCTCGGCTCCACCCGGGTACAGCCCGCGCATCTGCGCGACGGGGTGGAGCGCGCCAGGGGCCACGTCGAGGAGCTGGGCCTGGACGCGGTCGTCCCGATCGGCGGGGAGGGCACCCTGAAGGCGGCCCGGATGCTGTCGGACGCCGGACTGCCGATCGTCGGAGTGCCGAAGACGATCGACAACGACATCGCGTCGACCGATGTGACCTTCGGCTTCGACACCGCGGTCGGCGTGGCGACCGAGGCCCTGGACCGGCTCAAGACCACCGCGGAGTCGCACCAGCGGGTGCTGATCGTCGAGGTCATGGGGCGGAACACCGGCTGGATCGCCCTGCACTCGGGCATGGCCGCCGGCGCCCACGCGATCGTCGTACCGGAGCGCCCGTTCGACATCGAGGATCTGGCCGCGACCGTCGGGGCACGGTTCGAGGCGGGCAAGAAGTTCGCGATCGTGGTGGCAGCGGAGGGCGCCAAGCCGCGCGAGGGCACGATGGAGTACGCGTCCGGGGAACGGGACGTCTACGGCCACGAGCGGTTCGCCGGTATCGCCCGCCAGCTCTCCGTCGAGCTGGAGCGGCGGCTGGGGAAGGAGGCCCGGCCGGTGATCCTGGGCCACGTGCAGCGCGGCGGCACGCCGACGGCGTACGACCGGGTGCTGGCCACCCGCTTCGGCTGGCATGCCGTCGAGGCGGCGCACCGCGGCGAGTTCGGCAAGATCACGGCCCTGCACGGGACGGACATCGTGATGGTGCCGCTCGCGGACGCGGTGGAGCGGCTGAAGACGGTACCCGCCGAGCGGTACACCGAGGCCGAGTGCGTACTGTAAGTACGACACGAGCCGGATACAGCCGATTCGCACCGCGACCGTCAATTGCGCAACCCCTACGGCGAGCAACCAGGTCCGCGAGAGCGGCGCCGGTTGAGAGCGCACAAAGGGGAAGGCCGGGGATACTCGATGGATCACGGCGGACACGGCATGGTGATGGATCTGCCGCCGTTCACCCTCGCACGCGGATTGGCGTTCGGTGGTGATCCCTTCTTCCTCGTCGGCTGTGTGCTGGCCCTCGCCCTGTACGGCTGGGGCGCGGTGCGGCTGTGGCGGCGCGGTGACGGCTGGGCGGTGGGGCGGGTGCTGGCGTTCGTGGCGGGTGTGCTGACCATCGTGGTCGCGATGTGCACCGGGCTGAACGACTACGGCATGGTCATGTTCAGCGTGCACATGGTCCAGCACATGATCATCAGCATGGTCTCCCCCATCCTCCTGCTGCTGGGCGCGCCGGTGACGCTGGCCCTGCGCGCCCTGCCGACGGCCGGGCGCGGCCGCAAGGGGCCGCGGGAGCTGCTGGTGGCGCTGCTGCACAGCCGCTACATGCGGGTCATCACCCACCCCGTGTTCACGATCCCGCTGTTCATCGCGAGCCTGTACGGGCTCTACTTCACCCCGCTCTTCGACTTCCTGATGGGTTCCAAGGCCGGGCACATCGCGATGATGGTCCACTTCCTCGCGGTGGGCCTGGTCTTCTTCTGGCCGATCATGGGCGTGGACCCGGGTCCGCACCGGCCGGGTTATGTGATGCGGATGCTGGAGCTGTTCGCGGGAATGCCCTTCCACGCGTTCTTCGGGATCGCGCTGATGATGGCGAGCGCGCCCATGGTCGGCACCTTCGAGCATCCGCCCGGCTCGCTGGGGATCGACGCGCTGGCCGACCAGAACGCGGCGGGGGGCATCGCCTGGGCGTTCAGCGAGGTCCCGTCGGTGATCGTGCTGGTGGCGCTGGTGTACCAGTGGTACCGGTCCGACCAGCGCCAGGCGCGGCGCGACGACCGTACGGCGGACCGCGACGGCGATCAGGAACTCGCCGCGTACAACGCCTATCTGGCGTCGCTCCAGGCCCGCGGGCGCTAGCGAAGGCCCCACGACCGAGAGACCATGGAGTCTCGGCCGTGGGGCCGGGTTCCGGCAGTGGGGCGCCGGGACCACCGTGAGGAGGTCGGGGATGACCGGATCGGCCAAGGGGATGACGACGTGCGCGGTGGGTGGCCTGGTGGCGGTGACGGCCTACACCGTGGCGCTGGGGAGCAACGGCTGGCTGTGGTTCGCCTGGGTGGTGCTCGCGCTGCTGACGGTGGGGATGCTGGTCGCCCGCTGAGCGGGACCTGACGTCATCCGCGCAGCCACCGCCACAGGGACGTCCACCACGGCACGCGGGCGGGCGGCGCCGCGGTGTCGGCGGTGGCGGCCTCGCCCGCGGGTAAGGCCTCGTCCGCGGGCGCCCGGCGCGTGGGGCGCGGCTTGGGTGCGAGCAGCATGCCGGAGGTGTCCACCGGATCGGTCTCGGCCCTGCGCGGCATGAACGCGACCGGCAGCGCGACCAGATGGCGGGAGATCCACGACGCCACCCAGTTCAGCTCTGCCTCCGGCACGTCCAGCCGCAGATCGGGCAGGCGCAGCAGCAGGGTGTCGATCGCGGTGTCCGCGATGGCGCGGCCGATGTCCTGGCCGGGGCATTCGTGCGGGCCGCCGCTGAACGACAGGTGCGAGCGGTTGCCGTACATGGGCGCGCCGATGTCGGGGCGGATGGCGGGGTCGACGTTCCCGGCGGCGAGGCCGAGCAGCAGCATGTCCCCGGCCTTGATCTGCCGTCCGCCCAGTTCGGTGTCGCCGGTGGCCCAGCGGCCGGGGATCACGGTGAGCGGCGGTTCGTTCCACAGCACGTGCTCGATGGCGTCCGGCAGGGTCATGTGGCCGCCGGCCAGCGAGGCGCGGAAGCGCGGGTCGGTGAGGACCATGCGCAGCGTGTTGGCCATGAGGTTGGTGGTGGTCTCGTTGCCGGTGAGCAGCACGAGCCGCAGATGCTGGACGACCTCCTCCTCGGTCAGCTCGGAGGGGTGGCTCAGCAGCCAGGAGGCGAGGTCCTCGCCGGGCTGGGCGCGCTTGCGCTCGACGAGCTGGCGCAGGGTGTCGGTGACGTAACTGTCGCTGCGCAGGGCCGTGTCGGAGCCCTTCATCAGGTCGCGGGTGGCCTCGACCAGCCGTGGTCCGTACTCGTCGGGCATGCCGAGCAGCTGGGTGAGGACGAGCATGGGCAGCCGCTGGGCGAAGCCGGTGACCAGTTCGGCCTGGCCTTCGGCGCAGAAGTCGTTGACCAGCTGATGGGTGAAGCGGGTGATGTGGCGGCGGATCCCGCGGCGGTCGACGCGGTTCATGCTGTCGGTGAGTGCGGCGCGCAGCCGCTCGTGCTCGTCGCCGTCGGCGAAGGTGCACATGGGCTGCCAGCCGACCACGGGGAGCAGCGGCGAGTCGTCCGGGATGCGGCCCTCCGCCCAGGCGCTCCAGTACCGGGAGTCGCGGGAGAAGCGGGAGGGGGTGCGGGCGACCTCCAGGTTCTCGCGGTAGCCCAGCAGCAGCCAGGCCGGTACGTCGTCACCGAGCCGCACCGGGGCCACCGGTCCGTGTTCGGTGCGCAGCCGCTCGTACAGGCCCATCGGGTCCTTCTCGTTCTCGGATCCGAAGAGGTCCACCACTCCGGCGAGGGGGCTCCGGGCGTGGGCGGGGCACTGATCGGGAGGAGGGGTCACGGTGTCTCCGGGGTCACGGTGGTGAGGTGCTGCAGATGGCTGACGAGGGTGAGGAGGGTGTCGCGGCTGGAGGCGCGGTCGCGGGCGTCGCAGTCGACGATGGGCACGGCGTCGGGCAGGTCCAGGGCCGCACGCAGCTCGCCGACGGGGTGGACGGGCGCCCCGGGGAAGGCGTTGATGGCGACGACGAAGGGGACGCCCCGCTCCTCCAGCCGGCCCAGGACGTCGAAACTGACCTCCAGGCGGCGGGTGTCGACGAGGACCACGGCCCCCAGCGCGCCCTCGAAGAGGCCGTTCCACAGGAACCAGAAGCGCTCCTGGCCGGGGGTGCCGAAGAGGTAGAGCACCAGCCGTTCGTTGAGGCTGATCCGGCCGAAGTCCATGGCCACGGTGGTCTCGGTCTTGCGTTCCACCCCGGCGATGTCGTCGACGCCGACCCCGGCCTGGGTCATCGTCTCCTCGGTGGTCAGCGGGCGGATCTCGCTCACCGAGCCGACCATGGTGGTCTTGCCGACCCCGAAGCCGCCGACGATCACGATCTTGACGGCGGCGGCGACGGAGACCGGGAGGGTGTCCTCGCTGCGGGGGCCGACGACCGTGTCAGAGGTTCTGTAGTCCATGCATCACCGCCTGGAGGAGTTCGGTGTCGGGCAGCACGGCGGCCGGGACCGGTGCCCGGGCCTCCACCTGGTGGTGGGCGAGTAGATCGGCGAGCAGGACGGTCACGGTGCTGACGGGCAGGGTCAGGTACGCGGAGATCTCGGCGACGGAGAGCGGGAAGTGGCACATCGTCAGCACGGCGGCGGCCTCGGGCAGCATGCCCGGCTCGGGTTCGGCCCGGGCCACGATCAGGCTGACCAGTTCGATGGTGTCCGCCCGCGCGGACCGGCCGGGGCCGCCGCCGTCGACCATGTACAGCCGTTCGGGGCCGCCTTGGCCGGCGCCCTTTCCGGTCCGGCTCATGTCACGCGCCCGGTGGCCCGTGGCGGGCTGCTGAGGTGTTCGCCGAGCCGGGCGACCAGGTCTCTCATGCTGTGGCCCATCAGCCCGGCGTCCACGCCGTCCTCGGCGAGCACCGCGAGGTAGGAGCTGGTGCCCGCCGCCATCAGGTAGAAGAAGCCGCCGTCGACCTCGATGACCACGAGCCGCATCCGCCCGTCGCCGGTGGGGAATTCGGCGGCGATCGCCGTCGACAGGCTCTGGAGCCCCGCGCAGGCGGCGGCCAGGCGGTCGGCGGTGTCCCCGTCCGTACCGACCTGGGCCATGCACAGGCCGTCCGAGGACAGCAGGACCACGTGGCGGGTCTGCGGAACGCTCTTGGCGAGGTCCCGGAGCATCCAGTCCATGTTGAACCGCGTTTGCGTCACTTGCTACTCACCCTTGTCCGAGGCATCCGAGGCGTTGTCCCAGGCGTTCGACGTATCCGACGGCGCGTCTCCGTACGGGGGGCCGGAGGTGTCCACCGGGTCCGCCTCACCGGACACGGCCTTGGTGAACGCGGCCAGCCACATCCCCGGCTGAACGGGCGGCTCGGCCGGTGCCGGGGGCCCCGCCGGGGCGGGCTCCGGGTCGGCCTGGATCCGGATGGGCGGGGTCACGGTCGGCATCCGGCGGCGGCGCTGGGGCAGTCCGGCGGTGTTGTGGCGGATCCCGTTGTGGTCGTGGGCGACCGGGCCGGTGGCGTTCGTCGGCAGCGGCGGATAGGGCTCGGCGCGCTTGATGGGCTTGGGCGGGGGCAGCTTCTCGGCCCGGACGATGTCGCCGCCGGGGACGGGGGTGGGGCAGATGACCTCCTGCGGGACGACGAGCACCGCGCGGACGCCGCCGTACGCGGAGGGCCGCAGCGAGACCTGGAACCGGTACTTCACGGCGAGCCGGCCGACCACGGCCAGGCCCAGCCGGGGCGTCTCGCCGAGGTCGTCGAGGTCGAAGCCGGTGCCCGCCTGCTCCAGGACGTACTCGGCGCGTCTGCGGCTCTCCTCCGACAGGCCCACCCCGGCGTCCTCGATCTCGACCGCCACCCCGGACTGCACCTCGACAGCCGTCAGATGCACCCGGGTCTTGGGCGGGGAGTAGCGCGTGGCGTTGTCCAGCAGTTCGGCCAGGGCGTGGATCAGCGGCTCCACGAACGGGCCGACGATGCCGACGTCGGCCACCGAGTGCAGATCCACCCGCCGGTATTCGAGAATGCGCGACATGGCGCCACGCAGAACGTTGTAGAGCGGTACCGGGTCGCGCCACTGGCGGCCCGGGCGGGAGCCGCCCAGCACGGAGATGCTGTCGGCGAGCCGGCCGATCAGCGCGTTGCCGTGGTCGAGGTGGAGCAGATCGTGGAAGACCTCGGGGGCGGCCCCGTGCTTGTCCTCCATGTCCCGCATGTCCATGGCCTGTTGATGGGTGATGGCCTGCACCCGGCGGGCGATGTTGACGAACGCCCGGCCCGCCGCGTCGCGCAGGTCCCCCTCGGCCCGCACGGTCTCCAGCACCGATCGCAGGACGGCGCGGTGGGCGGACTCGAAGTCCGGGTCGAGGACGGGCGAGGGCTCGATGGTCTTCATCACGGCGTCGACCTCGGCCCCGCGCTGCAGCCGCCCCACACCCGCGGGAATCACCTCCTGGGCGAGCCGCCGGGTCTCCGTCTCCTGGTCCACCAGGCGCTGCCGGTACGCGGCGTCCTGTTCGGCGGCCCGGGCGCGCAGCCTGGCGATCAGCCGTCCGCGGCGGGCCGACTCGGCCGCCGCCAGGGCCACCGCCAGCGTCGCCGCCGCGCCGCACCAGGCGACCGTCGCCCGCGCCCCGGCGGACACCATGGTCACGGCGAGTGCCGCGCAGGCCGCGATCGCGGCGGGAGGGATGAGCCATACGAGCGCGGAGGCGGGCCGTCGGCCTCCAGGTGACGCGCCGGCGAAAACCATCGGCTTCCTTAAAAGCAGCGGGAGAAAATGCGTGCGAAGAACTCGCTATGGGCCCTGGAGCATAGCGGTTGCGGCACATCCCGAAATGACGATGATTTTTTCTTGGTAACGAATTCGGCGGGTGAATTCAATGGGCGTAAAAAAGCGATCGCATTCGCTCACACCCTCGGGGGATCCGAAACCCCACACCGTCAACATGTGGTGCATTTACCGCCATTACGGACATCATGCGGCGACTCGCCGGAGGCGGCAGTGAGTTGTACAGTCGGCAGTTTTCCCCGGTCGCAGCGGCGGGGGCCGCCCGGATGGGCGACCCCCGCCGGACCCCGCTCCCGTACGCGCCGACTCGCACGGAAGCGGGCTCGGCCGACCGTTACTCGACGGCCCCGGCGGCCTTCGCGGCCTTGCCGGTCTTCGCGGGCTTCGGCGTGGCGTGCGGACCGCACGTCACGTCCTTGGCGTCCACCGTGCCCTTGAGCAGGTAGGCGTCCACCCGGTCGTTGATGCAGGTGTTGACCAGATTGGTGACACCGTGCGAACCGGCGTCCTTCTCCGTGATCAGACGCGAGCCCTTCAGGCGCTTGTGCAGCTCGACGGCACCCTCGTACGGGGTGGCGGCGTCACGGGTGCTCTGCACGATGAGCGTCTTCGGCAGCCCCTTGCCCGCACCGACCTCCAGCGGGGTGTGCTGCTTCGACGGCCAGGTGGCGCACGGCAGGTTCATCCAGGCGTTCGACCAGGTCAGGAACGGGTAGTCGCGGTGCAGCCGGGTGTTGTCCCGGTCCCACTTCGGCCAGCTGGTCGGCCACTTGGTGTCGGCGCACTCCACGGCGGTGTAGACCGCGTTGCTGTTCTCCGAGGCGATGTTGCCCGCGGTGTCGGACATGTCCGGGCCCGCGGCCTCGACGAGCGCCTTCTCGTCACCGGCCAGGTAGTCGCTCCACACCTGGGCGACCGTGGCCCACGACGAGTCGTAGTACGGGGCGCTCTGGAAGAACCCGAGCAGCTCGGCCGGGCCGACGACCCCGCCGATCGGGCTCTTCTTGGCGGTCGCGCGCAGCTTCTCCCACTGCGCCTGGACCGCCCCCGGGGTGTTGCCGATGTGGTAGGCCGCGTCGTTCTTGGCCACCCACGCCTTCCAGTCGTCCCAGCGCATTTCGAACGCGACGTCCTGGTCCAGGTTGGCCTGGTACCAGATCTTCTCCCGCGAGGGGTTCACCACGGAGTCCACGATCAGGCGGCGCACGTGGTCCGGGAAGAGCGTCGCGTAGACGCCACCGATGTACGTCCCGTAGGACACGCCCAGGTAGTTGAGCTTCTTGTCGCCGAGCGCGGCCCGGAGGACGTCGATGTCGCGGGCGGTGTTGGGCGTCGTCAGGTGCGGCAGCATCGAGCCGCTGCGCTCCTTGCACCCGTCGGCGTACTCCTTGGCGAGCTTGCGCTGCCCCCGCTTGTCCGCCTCGCTGTCGGGCACCGGGTCCATCTTGGGCGCCTTGACGAACTCCTGCGGGTCGACACAGGAGATGGCGGCCGAGTGGCCGACCCCGCGCGGGTCGAAGCCCACGAAGTCGTACGCCTTCGAGGTCTTCGTCCACAGCGGGTTCTTGTTGGTGACCCGGGTCGGGAACTTCAGCCCGGAGCCGCCCGGCCCGCCCGGGTTGTAGACCAGCGAACCCTGCCGCTCGGAGGCGGTCCCGGTGTTGCCGACGCGGTCCACCGCGATCTTGATGGTGCGGCCGTTCGGCTTGGCGTAGTCGAGCGGAACGGTCACATAACCGCACTGGATGGGCTTGGCCAGGTTCCAGTCGGCCGGACAGTCCGTCCAGTCGATGCCCGCCTTCGCGGCCCGGGCCGCGGCGATCGCCGCCCCACGGGCCTCCGCGACGCCCCCCGGCGTCCGCGTGGGCTCCGATGCCCCCGCCGTGGGAGCGGCCAGCGCACCGGTTATCAGCGCACCGGTCATCACGCCGCCGGCCACGCCGAGTACTGCTGTGCGTCTCACGTAGTAATCCCCCTGTTTTGTTGCGCCGCCGGTGCGGCGATGATCACAGAGTGTCAGGAGGATCCTCGCGCCTCACTTACTCCTGAGTACAGGGCAAACCACCGTTTCTTTATCAACACGTCACCTTCACGGCCCGATCAGCCTTCGATCGCACCGGCGATGAGGGCCTGGAGTTGGGCGGCGGTGCGGTCGAGGGGTTCGATGCCGCGCTTGGCGCGGCACATGGCCACGGTCCCCTCGACGGCCGCGACGACGAGCGTCGCGAGCTGCTCCGCCTGCCCGGGCTCGGCGCCGTGCTCGCGCAGGGAGGCGGCGAGCAGGCTCTCCCAATCCTCGAAGACCTGCGCGGCGGCCGCCAGGGCGGGCGGGGTCTCACCGGGCGGGGGTTCCTCGATGGAGACGGCCAGGACGGGACAACCGGCCTGGAAGTCGGTGTCGATGACGATCCCTCGCCACAGGGCGAGGAACGCCCGGAGCCCCGCGGCCGGGCCCGCCTCCAGCTCCTTGCGGAGCATGCCGACGACGGTCTCGCCCGCGTACCGGACGGCCTCGGTGGCCAACTGCTGCTTGCCCTCGGGGAAGTAGTGGTACGTGGAGCCGAGCGGCGCCCGCGCGTGCTTGGCCATCTCACGGATGCTCGTGGCGTTCAGGCCGCGCCGACTGATCATGTCGGCGGCGCCGGACACGATCCGCTGCCGGGCCTGCGGGCTGTTCCTGGCCATGTGCGCGCTCCCGCTCTGGATATAACGATCGTCATAGTCTAGCGTGACCCCCGCTTATAACGACTGTCATAACGCGATGAAAGGCAAGGACCTGCCATGCCGATGATCCGGCTGACCGCCCCGACCGGTGCCCTGACCGAGGAGGGCCGCGCGGGCATTCAGCGCGATCTGGCCACGCTGCTGCTGCGCTGGGAGGGCGTGCCCGACACGGCCCAATTCCGCGCCCAGGCGTGGAGCTATCTGATCGAGCTGCCCGAGGGGGCCCAGACCACCGCGGAGGACGACGCGCCGCGTTTACTGGTCGACGTCACCGTGCCCCAGGGCGCTTTGTCCGAGCGCCGCAAGGCCGGTCTGGTCGAGGACGCGACCAAGGCCGTGCTGAAGGCCGCTGGGCTCTCCCAGGACGACGCGCTGCGGGTGTGGGTGCTGATCCACGAGCAGCCGGACGGCAGTTGGGGCGCCGGTGGATCGGTCATCCGATTCGCCGATCTGCTCGCGCTTGCCCGGAAGAGCGAAGGTGGGACCACCGATGCGTGAACTGACGTACGTCGCGCGGCACACCGTCGCATGGCGCGAGGCGTCCGACCCCCGGGTGAATTCGGACCAGGACGCGATCGTCGCACCGGTGGCCGCCACCCCCTGCGACGTGGACTCCGCGATCCTCGCCGGGCACGGCTTCGTTGATCCCCCGTTCCCCCTGGGCCACGAATGCGTGGCCCGGGTCGTCGACGTCGGCGACGCGGTGACCGGCGCTGCCCCCGGCGACCTCGTCGTCGTGCCCTGGTCCATCAACTGCGGCGACTGCGACCACTGCCGCGCCGGGCTGACCGCCCACTGCACGTCCGTGCCGCACATGGCGATGTACGGCGCGCCGATCGGCGGCAGTTGGGGCGGGCTCTTCTCCGACCTGGTCCGTGTGCCGTACGCGGACGCCATGCTGGTCCCGCTGCCGCCGGGTCTGGACCCCGTCGCCATGGCCTCGGCCAGCGACAACTGGTCCCTGGCGCGGCGCCTGGTCGCCCCGCATCTGGCGGCCCGCCCGGGGGCGCGGGTCCTGGTCGTCGCCCGGGGCAGCATCGGTCTGTACGTGTGCGACGTCGCCCGCGCGCTCGGCGCCTCCGACGTCCTGTACGTCGACCCCGACGCCGAGCACCGGAAGATCGCGGAAGGCTACGGCGCCCGTACCGCCGAGGCGATCGAGCCCATCCGGCACGGCTTCGACATCGCCGTCGAGGCCACCGGCCGCATCGACCAGCTCGCCCTGGCGCTCACGTCCCTCGCGCCCGAGGGCGTCTGCGAGAGCGCGGGAAACCACTTCCGGCCCGGCGAACTGCCCCTGCTCGACATGTACCTCACCGGCGTCACCCTGCGCGTCGCCCGGGACAACGTACGCAGCCATCTGCCCGACTCCCTCGAACTCGCCGGTTCGGGGAAGGTGGCGCCCGAGCGCGTCGTCTCGCATGTCCTGGACTGGGAGCAACTGCCCGAGGCGCTGCCCGAGAAGCGTCTCAAGCCGGTGTTCGTACGGGACATCGCTCCGGCCGCGGCCGGGCGCTGAGCCCTTCGTCCAGCATCCGGCGCAGCCGCAGACCGTCCGTGGCCACGGCGCTGACCAGGGCGGCGGGGCCGGTGAGCGGGGTGATGACGGCTGTGTCGGCCAGCAGGCGGGGCGGCACGGGCTCGCTGTCGAACGCCGGGTCGACCACGAGGAGCTGACCGGCGGCCCGGTGCCCGCCGAGCACCGCGCCGCCGTCCCAGCCGGGCGCGCCGGGGCCGTACGACAGCTCCTGGTCCAGCAGCGGGCGCCCGGCGCGGTGCACCGTGAGCCGGCTGGTCAGTCGGCCGGGCTGCTCGCCGGAGCGGCCGAGGATCTGTTCCTCGCGCAGCACCAGACGGGCGGTGGCGGCGAGTTCGACGGTGGTGGTCATGCGCAGATCGCTGCCGTGGGCCGAGATCAGGGGTTCGGGCAGCCAGTCCAGGGTGGCGCCGTCGGCGACGGTCAGCCGGATCGCGTAGTGGGCGGGCTCGGCGCAGCGGCCGGGCAGCGCGAGGGTCGCGGCCGCGGAGCCGACGCGGAGCCGGGCGCCGGGGCCGACGGTCGCGGTGAGCGCGATGCGGTCGCCGCCGAGCGGGGCGCTCATCGCCCCGACCACGGTGACGCACGCCTCGCCGCCGTCGCCGGTCGCCCGGGTCCGGCGCAGGGCGAGCGGCCCGTCCCCGGCCAGCACGGGCAGCGCGGTGCCGCCGCGTCCGTCCGCGGCGGCGACGAGGCGGGCGGTGGCGCGGACGCCGGTGCCGGTCGGGGCGGTGTCGCGTACGCCGGTGCCGGTCGTCGCTGTCGCGCCGAGGGTGCCGGTCACGCCGGGACCGCCGTCCAGGCGGCCAGGCGCTCCCGGACCCAGTCGGCGATCGGGCGGACGCCGTCCGCCGCGACCAGGGAGGTGAAGGCGACGGGCAGTTCGCCGCGCTGCTCCTTGGCGTCGCGCGCCATGCGCTCCAGGTCGGATCCGACGTACGGCGCGAGGTCGGTCTTGTTGACGACGAGGAGATCGGCCGTCGTCACGCCCGGGCCGCCCTTGCGCGGGATGTCGTCGCCGCCCGCGACGTCGATGACGAACACCTGCGCGTCGACCAGTCCCTTGGAGAAGGTCGCGGTGAGGTTGTCGCCGCCGGACTCGACCAGGACGAGGTCGAGCGGGCCGACGCTCTCCTCCAGGTCCTCGACCGCTTCGAGGTTGGCGGAGATGTCGTCGCGTATCGCGGTGTGCGGACAGGCGCCGGTCTCCACGGCGGTGATGCGCGTCGCGGGCAGCACCGCGTTGCGCAGCAGGAACTCGGCGTCCTCGCGGGTGTAGATGTCGTTGGTGACCACGGCGATCGACAACTCGTCGCGCAGTGCCCGGCACAGCGCGGCGACGGTCGCGGTCTTGCCGGAGCCGACCGGCCCGCCGAGGCCGATGCGCAGCGCCCGGCGGGTGCCGTCGGGGCGGCGGGGGTCGGCGGCGCCGTGGGTGTGGCGCTGCGGGTAGGTCTCGGGGTGATCGAGGTGCATGACGGCTCCGGGGTGGCGGTTACGAGGCGAAGAGGCGTACGGACCAGGTGGCGTGCTGCTCGGCGGCGATGTCGAGCAGCGGCGCCGCGGCGGCGGGCAGCGCGCCGGGGCCCTCGTCCAGGGCCCGGTGGGCCGCCTCGGCGGCCCGGGCGGCGATCCGGTCGATCTCGGGGGCGAGGCGGGCGAGGACGGTGGTGGCGTCGAACGGGTCGAGGCTGAGCAGCCGTACGGCGGCGGACGCCGGTCCCCCGGCCGACTCGTACGCGGCGGCATACGCGGCGGCCGCGGGGTCGAGCCCGGCGGCGCGCGCGGCCAGCCCCTGCACGACGGGCTGGTGGGCGCCACGCGGGCGGGCGGCGGCGAGGGCGTCCAGTTCGGGCGAGGGCCAAGTGGCGCGGGCGGCGCGCATCAGCTGACGGCCGAGCCGTCGCGCGGTGGTGCGCAGCGCGGGGACGGGGGTCCGGGCGTCGGCGGCCTCGTCGAGCACGAGCGGATCCACCCCGGCGGCGGCCGCGGCGGCGAGTGCGGCCGCGGTGAGCCCGGCGGTGTGCAGCCGCCCGCGGCAGAACGCCTCCAGCGTGGCCGCGTCCCGCACCCGCCCCGCCGCGACGGCGGCCTCGACCCCACCGGAGTGGGCGTGCCCCCCGGCGGGGAAACGCCCGTCGGCCAGGATCAGCAGCGCGGCGACGGCCCCGGGAGCCGCCGGCGTGGGCGCGGTGTGGTCCATGGTCATCGCGGTCAGAAGAGGAAGTACCGCTGGGCCATGGGGAGTTCCGCCGCCGGTGCGGGTTCGACGGGGTCGCCGTCGATGGTCACCGTGAAGGTGTCCGGGTCGACCTCCACCCTCGGCATGGCGTCGTTCTCCCGCATGTCCGCCTTGGTCACCCCGCGCGTCCCCCGGATCGGCACGAACCGCTTGCCCAGGCCGAGCCGGTCCGGCAGACCGTCGTCCAGGGCCGTCCGCGTGACGAAGTTGAAGGAGTTGGCGGCCGGGGCGCGCCCCACCGCGCCGAACATGGGCCGGGGCAGCACCGGCTGCGGCGTCGGGATGGACGCGTTGGCGTCGCCCATTTGCGCGTACGCGATCTGCCCGCCCTTGAGCACCAGGTGGGGCTTGACGCCGAAGAAGGCGGGCTCCCACAGCACCAGGTCGGCGAGCTTTCCGGACTCCACCGAGCCGATCTCGCCGTCGAGGCCCTGCGCCACCGCCGGGTTGATGGTGTATTTGGCGACATAGCGACGCGCCCGCCGGTTGTCCGCGCGTCCGTCCCCCGGCAGGGCGCCCCGGCGCCGCTTCATGACGTGCGCGGTCTGCCAGGTGCGCAGGACGACTTCGCCGATCCGGCCCATGGCCTGGGAGTCGGAGGAGATGATCGAGATGGCGCCGAGGTCGTGCAGGATGTCCTCGGCGGCGATGGTGCCGGGCCGGATGCGGGACTCGGCGAAGGCGAGGTCCTCGGGGACGGCCGGGTTGAGGTGGTGGCAGACCATCAGCATGTCGAGGTGTTCCTCGACCGTGTTGACGGTGTGCGGCCGGGTCGGATTGGTGGAGCTGGGCAGCACGTTCGGCTGGGAGACCACCGTGATGATGTCGGGCGCGTGGCCGCCGCCCGCGCCTTCGGTGTGGTATGCGTGGATCGAGCGTCCGGCGATCGCGGCGAGGGTGTCGGCGACGAACCCGGCCTCATTGAGGGTGTCGGTGTGGATGGCGAGCTGGGCGCCGCTCTCCTCGCAGACGCCGAGGCAGGCGTCAATCGCGGCGGGGGTCGCCCCCCAGTCCTCGTGGATCTTGAATCCGAGGGCCCCGCCCCGCAGTTGGGACCACATGCCCTCGTGCGAGACGGTGTTGCCCTTGCCGAGCAGCCCGATGTTGACGGGGTACGCCTCCAGCGCCTCGAACATCCGGGCCAGGTGCCAGGGGCCGGGGGTGATGGTGGTCGCCTTGGTGCCCTCGGCGGGCCCGGTGCCGCCGCCGACGAGGGTGGTGATGCCCGTGGACAGCGCCTGGTCGACGAGGGTCGGGGAGATGAAGTGGACATGGGCGTCGATGGCGCCCGCGGTGAGGATCCTGCCGTTGCCCGCGATGACCTCGGTCTCGGGGCCGATGACGAGATCGGGGTGGACACCGTCCATGGTGTCGGGGTTCCCGGCCTTGCCGATCCCGGTGATGCGGCCGTCACGCAGCCCGACGTCGGCCTTGACCACGCCCCAGTGGTCCAGCACCACGGCACCGGTGATCACGGTGTCGGGGGCGCCCTCGGCGCGGGTGGCGCGGGACTGGCCCATGGACTCGCGGATCACCTTGCCGCCGCCGAAGACCGCCTCGTCGCCGGAGCGACCGGGGCCGCCGCAGCGGTCCTCCTCGATCTCGATCACGAGGTCGGTGTCGGCGAGCCGTATACGGTCGCCGGCGGTCGGCCCGAACAGGTCGGCGTACGCGGCGCGGCTCAGCTCCGTCACAGCGCGCCTCCCGTCTCGCCGCGCAGCCCGGGGACGATCCGCGCGCCCGTCAGCGGCACCAGCTCCACCTCGACGGGGAGGCCCGGTTCGAAGCGCACTGCGGTGCCCGCGGCGATGTGGAGCCGGTGGCCGCGGGCCGCTGCGCGGTCGAACGTAAGGCCCGGGTTGGCCTCGGCGAAGTGGTAGTGGGAGCCGACCTGGACCGGCCGGTCGGCCGCGTTGAGCACGGTGAGCCGGATGACCGGCCGCCCCTCGTTGAGCCGCACCGGCTCGTCCGCGTGGAGGATCTCTCCGGGGATCATGGAACGCCTTCTCCCGTCAGACGATCGGCTGGTGGACGGTGACGAGCTTGGTGCCGTCCGGGAAGGTGGCCTCGACCTGCACGTCGTGGATCATCTCGGGGACGCCCTCCATGACCTCGTCGCGGGTGAGCACCGTACGGCCGGAGGCCATCAGCTCGGCGACGGTACGGCCGTCCCGGGCGCCCTCCAGGATGTGCACGGTGATCAGTGCGACGGCCTCGGGGTGGTTGAGTATCACACCCCGTGCCCGACGCTTTTCGGCCACTTCGGCGGCCACATGAATGAGCAGCCGTTCCTGCTCGTGCGGCGTCAGGCGCACGTTTTCCCCACCTCATCTTCGCTCACGGGTTATCGCAGATTAGTTCGGTGGTGTTGCGGCGCGGTTAACGCGACGGCAAAGAATCGCTCTTGACGCCCACATGGCAAACCGCTGATCCTCATGTCCGCACCACATGATCCATCAGCTTCGCTCCAACCCCCCACAATTTCTACGGAGCTCACCTGTGAATCGAATAGTGCTGATACGCCGCGGCGCGCTCGCGGCGGGAACCTGCGCCGCCGTCGCCGCCGCCCTGCTGGGCGGGGCACCGGGAGCCGGGGCGGCCGTCTCGCCCCGCGCCGCCGCCCCCGACATCGACGTCAAGGCCGTCAAGGGCGACCTCGACAAGCTGCAGTCGATCGCCGACGACAACGGCGGCAACCGCGCCCACGGCCGGCCCGGCTACCGGGCGTCCCTGGACTACATCAAGGGCAAGCTGGACGCGGCGGGGTTCAAGACGTCCGTCCAGGAGTTCACCTCGGGCGGCGCGAAGGGCTACAACCTCGTCGCCGACTGGCCGGGCGGCAGCGCCGACAAGGTGGTCATGGCCGGATCGCACCTCGACTCGGTCGAGGCCGGACCCGGCATCAACGACAACGGATCGGGCTCCGCCGCGATCCTGGAGGTCGCGCTCGCCGTGGCCAAGGCCGACCTCAAGCCCACCAAGCATCTGCGGTTCGCCTGGTGGGGCGACGAGGAGGACGGCATGATCGGCTCCACGACTTACGTGGACAGCCTGAAGTCCGACGAGAAGTCGAAGATCGACTCGTATCTGAACTTCGACATGCTCGGCTCCCCCAACGCCGGCTACTTCGTCTACGACGACGACCCGGAGCTGGAGAAGGTCTTCAAGGACTGGTACGCGGCGAAGGACATCACGACCGAGAAGGAGACCGAGGGCGACGGCCGCTCGGACCACGCCCCGTTCAAGGACGCGGGGGTGCGGGTCGGCGGGCTGTTCACCGGCGCCGAGGCCACCAAGAGCCAGGCGCAGGCGGACGCGTGGGGCGGCAAGGCGGGCGAGCCGTTCGACCCGTGCTACCACTCCGCGTGCGACAAGACGTCCAACGTGGACGACACCGCGCTGGACCGCAACAGCGACGCCATCGCCCACGCGATCTGGGAGCTCAGCTCCTGAGCTGAGTCGCCCTTACCCGCTTCCCCCGCGGCCCGGACGCCGATCCCCGGCGTCCGGGCCGCGGTGTTCCGCCGCGATACCGAAGCGCCGCCGTTCGCCGGGAGCGGACGAGGACGGGCGCATCGCCGACACCGTGCTGATCACCTGCTCCTCCGCCGCCTCCGCCTCGACCGCGTCGAGTCGTTGCAGGTCATCCGAGGACACGAGGGCGACCAGCGGCTTTCCATGCCGGGTGAGGACCACCCGCTCACCGCCGTAGACCACGCGGTTGATCAGCTCCGCCAGCTCCGCCCGGGCTTGCGTCACCGGAATCTCGTACGCCATGCTCCCCATCGTACGGGACGTACGTCCTGTACATTTTTTACGTAGCCAGGCCCGCCAGGGCCGAAGATCCGCGAGAGGTGACCGCGATGGAACGACCGGCCGCGCGCTATGTCCTGCCCGAGTTCACGGAGCGCACGAGCACCGGCGTGCGCACCATGGACCCCTATTCCAAGCTGCTCTCCGAGCGCATCGTCTTCCTCGGCACGCCCATCGACGACACCGCGGCGAACGATGTGATCGCGCAGCTCATCCACCTCGAACACGCCGCGCCGGACCAGGACGTCTCGCTCTACATCAACTCCCCGGGCGGCTCGTTCGGCGCGATGACGGCGATCTACGACACGATGCACTTCGTCACCTGCGACATCGAGACCATCTGCCTGGGCCAGGCCGCGTCCGCCGCCGCCGTGCTGCTCTCCGCCGGGGCGCCGGGCAAGCGGCTGGCGCTGCCGGGCGCGCGGGTGCTGATCCACCAGGCGGCGTTCAGCGAGCCCGTCGAGGGCACCACATCGGACCTGGAGATCCAGGCCGGTGAGCTGCTGCGGACCCAGGCGATGCTGGAGGAGATGCTGGTGCGGCACACCGGGCAGAGCGCCGAGCGGATCCGCGCCGACGTCGACCGCGACACGATCTTCGACGCCGAGGCCGCGGTGGCGTACGGGCTGGTGGACGGGGTCACCCAGAGCCGTAAGCGTCCGGGTGCGCTGCCCGGGGCGAGGTGAGTGGACCGATGCTTCCCCCCGAACTGCCCCCGCTGCCCGCGCTGACCCGCGCGGAGGGAGACCTCGTGGACGGCTATCTGGAGGCGGTCGATCTGCTCGGCCGGATCAACCCGGCCCGCGGCCATGACACCTACAGCGGGCTGCGCGCCGCCCAGGCGCTGGTCGGGAAGGCCGTCGCGCTGCGGGACGCGCTGGCGCTGATGCACGAGCGGGGCGAGAGCGAACTGCACGCCGAGACGCTGGCCCGGGCGCTGCGGGTGCTGGACGGGGAGCGGCGCTCGGAGCGGGTGACGCTCCCGGCCGTCTCGCCGCGCTGAGCCCCGCCGACCGGAGCCCGGGACCTCACCCGAACGGCGGCATTCCGCATCCCGGCGCGAGGCCGCCGCCGGCTTGCGGCAGGCGGCGCCGACAGCGCCGTCCCCGTGGGCCGGAGCCCGCGCCACGGCCCGTCCCGGTCACCCGAACGGAGGGCCCTCACCACCCTCACACCCCGCCCGCTCGCCTCGGTACCGGCGACCGCCCGGGGTGACCATCCTGGGACGACGACCGAACCCGGTCAGCGAAGGGTGGTGTGCGAGATGACCGCGCACATACGGATTCCCAGAATGGTCTCCCGGGCCGGCGCCGTCTCGGCCCTCACCGCCGTCACCGTCGGCGGCACCGTGACGGTGCCCGCTCTGCCACAGCAGGCCGACGCGGCGACCGTGGCGGCCAAGGCGCTGCGGATCGCGGCCTCGAAGAAGGGCGCGCCCTACGTGTACGGGGCGGCGGGGCCGAACCGCTTCGACTGCTCGGGGCTCACCCAGTACGCGTACAAGCGGGCCGGGAAGCGGCTGCCCCGCACCGCCGCCGCCCAGTACAACCACACCCGTCGCATCAAGGCGTCCAGCCGCGCCCACGGTGACCTGGTCTTCTTCCACTCGGGAGGCAGCGTCTACCACGTCGGCCTCTACGCGGGCAGCGGCCGGATCTGGCACGCGCCCAAGGCGGGCACGGTGGTGCGGCTGGAACGGATCTGGACCGGAAAGATCTCGTACGGGCATGTGCGCTGAAGAACATCGGCCGGGTGTCGGAGCCCGGCAGTAGGTTGACGGCGGATCAGGCGTTCCTGATCCGCCGCCACCCACGGAGGAAACAGCATGGCGTATCTCAATCCGGTCCGGCACATCTCCTTCGACGCCCACGACCCCTACGCCCTGGCGCAGTTCTGGTCGCGGCTGACCGGCTACGCCGTGTCGGACGGGGGCGCACCGGGCGACGACGAGGTGCTGATCGAGTCGGGCCAACCCGGCGTCCCCGGTCTGGTGTTCCTGCGGGTGCCGGAGTCCAAAACCATCAAGAACCGGGTTCACCTCGACATCCAGCCGCCCTCGGGCACCCGGGACGAGGAGGTGGAGCGGCTGCTCGGGCTCGGCGCCCGGATCGTCGACGACCGGCGCACGGACGACGGGATGGGGTGGGCGGTGATGGCCGACCCCGAGGGCAACGAGTTCTGTGTGGAGCGCAGCGCGGTCGAGCGGGGTCTGGTGTGACCGCCCCCGTGAGGCGTTAGCGTGGCCCGGTGCCGGTTCGGGGGAACCGGCACCGGGAGGGGGGAACTACGGTGAGCGATCAGTTCCAGGCGGACCGGACCTACGACCAGGTGTATCTCGTCTTCGTCGACGCCTCCGGCTATTCCACGATCGTCCGCTCGAATCCCAGGGACCGGGCCGCGCACGGCTTCGATCTGCTGCGGGAGCGGATGCGGGCGCGGATCGGCCAGGTCTCCGCGCAGCACCGCTGTGCCCGCAGCGATCTGTGGAACTGGCGCGGGGACGGCGGGTTCTTCGCGATCCACGACGACAGCGAGAGCGTGGCCCGCGATGTCGCGCTGGAGGCGGCCCGGACCTTTCTCACCCTCGATCTGCGGCATCTGCGGGACGAGTTCGCGCAGGCGGGGGTGGACGGCGAGCTGCATGTGCGGATGGCGGTGCACAAGGGGGCGATACGGCACACCGGCGAGGGCCGGACCGGCACCATCCACTCCCCCGACATCAATCTGGCCGCGCATCTGGAGAAGGCGACCCCACCGGACTGTCTGGCGGTCTCGGAGGACGTGTACCGCACCGCGGGCCGGTATGCGGAGCTGTTCGCGCACGTCGGCAGCCATGAGGGCAAGGACGTCTATCTGATGGCGGGCGACGGCGGCCCGGGCGAGGCGGCCAAGGCGTGGCTGGCGGGCCGGGGGCTCGCGGGCGGCACACCGGTGCACGCCTATCCCGAGCGGCCCAGCTCGGCGGAGAAGGCGCGGCTGCTGGACGCGGCGGCCGCGGAGGTGCTCGACATGGGCACAGCGCTGCGCACCTCCTCGTCCCGGCTGGTCACCACCGAGCGCCCGGCCCGGTATCGCGACGCGGTCCTGGGCCTGCTGCGCCGGGGCGGGGTCTACCGCTGCTATCTGCTGGATCCGGCCTCGGACGCGGCGGCCACCCTGTCGCGGCAGTACCAGGAGGACATGACCCGGAAGATCAAGGATTCGCTGGAGCGGTTCGGCCGGTTCAAGGAGCGGTACGGGGCGGCGGCGGACGACCTGCGGGTCTACCAGACGGACGAGTTTCCCGGCTTCTCGGCGCTGGCCATCGACTCCCGCCGGCCGAACGGGCTGATCCTGTACTCCTCGTATCTGATGGGCACGAGCCCGTACGGGGTGATCGAGCGCGGCGACATGCCCCACTATCTGATCGGCCCGGACGCCGGCCGTACGTATGCGCGCATCCTGGAGCTGACCGAGGCGCGGGCGGCTACGGGCCAGGTCGAGCGCGTATTGTGAGCGGTTCCGGTAACCCGCACGCACATGAAGAACGACGCCCCGAGAACCGTCCGTCGCGAGACCGCGCTGGAGCGTGACGACCGGAACTTCGCCGAACTGCTGCAGGAGCTGCGGGTCACCCAGACGGGGGTGCAGATCCTGTTCGCCTTCCTGCTGACCCTGGCCTTCACCAATCGCTTCGCCTCGCTGGACGAGGTGCAGCGCGGCACGTACATCGCCACGCTGCTGCTCGCGGTCGTGGCGGCGGCCCTGTTCACGGCCCCCGCGGCGCTGCACCGGGCGCTGTTCCGCAGGGGGGCCAAGCGGCAGGTCGTGGATGTCTCCGGGAAGCTGGCCTCGGCCGGTCTGTGCGTGCTGACGATGGCGTTCACCGGGTCGGTGCTGCTGGTGGTGGACGTGGTGCTGGGGCGCGGCCCGGGGATCGCGGCGGCGGCGGGCACGTTCGCGGTGTGCTGCGGGCTGTGGGGCGTCCTCCCCCGGTGGATCCGCCACCGGATGGGCGGCCGCGCACCGGCCGTGCCGCACAACGACAGGCACAACGACAAGACCCGGCGCGAACACGGGGCCTAGCGCACCGGCACGGTCCACGGCAGCGCGATCCATACGGTCTTGCCGCCGTCCGCGGTGGGGGTGACGAACACCTCGCCGCCCGCTTCGGCGGCCAGGCAGCCGATGATGACCAGGCCCCGTCCGTTGTCCTGGTGGGCCGCGGCGGACAGCCGCCGGGGCCGGCGGGGGTGACTGTCGGTGACACCGATCTCCAGCCGCCCCTCCTGGTCGAGCTTTATGTCCACGGTGAAGGTGGGCGACTCGCCCCGGGTGTGCTGTACGGCGTTGGTGGCGAGCTCGGAAACGATGAGCCGCACCGTGTCCGCGGCCTCGCCTTCCCCGAGTCCCCATTCGGCCAGCACGCATCCCACATGGGCGCGGGCCGCGGGAACCGAGGCGGGCGTGCTCGGCAGAGTGACGGATGCTTCCTGATGGTCTGCCATGACGGCCTGTCCCTTTCCCGCCGGGGCACGGCTGCGGACGCGCACGGGTGGCGCCGACGCAGCCTTGGGGTCCGGGTGGGCGGCCCCGGCGGCTTAGACCGTCAGACTGCCATCGATGCCCTCCGTGACGGGGCCGATCCACCGAGTTGTGCATATATCTGTCGCCCGAAGCGGTGAACTCTGCTACGGAAGACCGGATTTGCCGGGCAGACTGGGCCATGGTCACGACAGGGCGGGACAGCGGACGGGACAGGCGGGAGGGAGATCTGATGCGGTACGGCCCGGCGGTACGCCGCCGCAAGCTCGGCGCGGAGCTGCGCCGCCAGCGCGATCTGGCGGGGCTCACCAGCGGTGAGGCCGCGCGGCGGCTGAACTGGCACCAGTCGAAAGTGAGCCGGATCGAGACCGGGCGCAGCGGGGCGAAGCCCGGGGACGTGGCGCGGCTGCTGGAGGTGTACGGGGTCACCGACCCGCAGCTGCGGGCGCTGCTGGAGGCGCTGTGCGGCGGGGGCGCCTCGGATCCGGAGGGGTCGCGGCGCGGCTGGTGGTACGCGTACCGCGACCTGCTGCCGCCCGCCTACCGGGACTTCATCAGCCTGGAGGCGGAGGCGTCGGCCGCGTACACCCTGGAGACCACGGTGGTGCCGGGGCTGCTGCAGACCGCGGACTACGCGCGGACGGTGACCCGGGCGGCGTTGCCGGAGCTGCCGCAGGAGCAGCTGGACACGCTGGTCGAGGTGCGAATCGCGCGCCAGTCCGTGCTGCACGAGGCCCAGCCGCTGCGGCTGCACGCGGTGCTCGACGAGGCGGTGTTGCGGCGCGGGGTGGGCGACGCCGGGGTGATGCGGGCTCAGCTGCGGCAACTGGCGGAACTGGCCGCGTTACCCCATGTGCGGTTGCAGGTTCTACCATTCTCGGCCGGAATGCCCATCGGTATTACCGGTCCTTTCATTATCTTCTCTTTTCCACACATTACTGACCTCGACGTAGTGGTTCTCGACCATCTGACGAGTAGCCTCTATCTGGAGCGGAAAGAAGACCTCCGGGCGTACAGCAGCGCATTCGATGTGCTGCGGACCAACGCCCTGGCACCTGAGGAATCGTTGACGTTCATCAAGAAAATCGGGGGCGGCGCCTGAGAGGGGCACCATGTCCGATCTATCCGTCAAGTCCGCTGTCTGGCTGAAGAGCAGTTACAGCGTCGGAATGAACAATTGCGTGGAAACGGCCCGGCCGAATCCGGGCCTGCTCGCCGTGCGGGACTCGAAGAACACCTCGGGTCCCGCTCTGCTGTTCCCCCCGTCGGCCTGGGCCTCGTTCATCGGGGGACTGTGCCACGGCGATCTCGGTGACCCCGGTTCCGGGGGCGCCTCCCGGCCGTAACCGGGAGGACTCCACCGCCGGACACCGATCCGTCAGGCGGCCGGTGCGGTCCCCACGATCACGTCGGCCGCCTCCTCCACCTGCTGATCCGTCAGATCCGCACGGGCGGTGAGCCGTACCCGCGAGATGCCGTCGGGGACGGAGGGGGGACGGAAGCAGCCCACCACGAGACCGGCCGTGCGGCAGTCCGCGGCCCAGCGCACCGCCTGCTCGGGGGACGGCGCGCGCACCGACACCACGGAGGCGTCGGGCCGCGCCGCGGTGAGTCCGGCCGCGGTCAGCCGCGCGTGCAGCCGCGCCGCGACCGCACGGGCCCGCGCGGCGCGCTCCGGCTCCCGGCGCAGCAGCCGCAGACCCGCCAGGGCGGCGCCCGTGGCGGCCGGGTTGAGGCCGGTGTCGAAGATGAACGTACGCGCGGTGTTCACCAGATGCTCGATCACCCGCGCGGGGCCCAGCACCACCCCGCCCTGACTGCCCAGCGACTTCGACAGGGTCGCCGTGACCACCACGTCCGGAGCGCCCGCGAGCCCGGCGGCGTACGGAGCGCCGCGCCCGCCGTCGCCCACCACCCCCAGCCCGTGCGCGTCGTCCACGACCAGCGCCGCGCCGTGCGCCCGGCAGGCGGCGGCGAGCCCGGTCAGCGGCGCCACGTCGCCGTCCACCGAGAAGACGGAGTCGGAGACGACGAGCGCGCGCCGGTCCGGGTCCTCCTTCCGGGCGCCGTCGAGCACCTTGGCCGCGGCGTCGGGGTCGGCGTGCGGAGCGACGGCGACCTCGGCGCGGGAGAGCCGGCAGCCGTCGATGAGCGACGCGTGGTTGCCCGCGTCGGAGACGACCAGCGCGCCCCGGCCGCTCAGCGCCGAGACCGCGGCCAGGTTGGCGGCGTACCCGGAGGAGAACACCAGGGCCGCGTCGAAGCCGCAGAACGCGGCCAGCTCCGCCTCCAGCGCCGCGTGCAGCTCCGTGGACCCGGTGACCAGCCGGGAGCCGGTCGATCCTGCGCCCCAGCGGCGCGCCGCCTCCGCCGCGGCGGCCGTCACGTCGGGGTGCCGGGCCAGGCCCAGATAGTCGTTGCTCGCCAGGTCGAGCAGCGGCGAGTCGGCGGGCCGGGGGCGGAGCACGCGCTGGAGCCCGGCGCGGCCGCGCTGCTCCCGTCCCGCGTCGATCCACGCGAACGGGTCGTTCCGGCGGTCCTGGGGCATCGGCTTCCTCGCCTTCCTTCGGGCACAAGCGGGCACGGGCGGGCACGGGCCGGGCGGGTACCGGGCGCCGACTGTGGGGTCCGGATAGAAGGTAGTCGTGCCCATGCGTGGTCAGGGTGTGGCAATACACACACCCCGAACGCCACGTCTTGTACGGTCCCTCCTTGGCCCGGAGCGCTGCCGTAAGACAGGATCTCCGCCATGGACCTGCTGAACACGCTGGTGGAAAAGGGGCTGCGGGGCGAGTCGCCGACCCGCGCAGAGGCTCTCGCGGTATTGGCGACTTCCGACGACGACGTACTCGACGTGGTGGCCGCCGCGGGCAAGGTGCGCCGTCGCTGGTTCGGGCGGCGGGTGAAGCTCAACTACCTGGTGAACCTCAAGTCCGGACTGTGCCCCGAGGACTGCTCGTACTGCTCGCAGCGGCTCGGCTCGAAGTCCGAGATCCTCAAGTACACCTGGCTCAAGCCGGACCAGGCGGCGGAGGCGGCGGGCGCCGGGGTCGCGGGCGGCGCCAAGCGGGTCTGCCTGGTCGCCAGCGGACGCGGGCCGACGGACCGGGACGTGGACCGGGTCTCGAAGACCATCGCGGCGATCAAGGAACAGAACGAGGACGTCGAGGTCTGCGCCTGTCTCGGGCTGCTCTCCGACGGTCAGGCGGAGCGGCTGCGGGAGGCGGGCGCCGACGCGTACAACCACAACCTCAACACCTCCGAGGCCACGTACGGCGACATCACCACCACCCACACCTACGCCGACCGGGTCTCCACCGTGCAGCAGGCCCAGTCCGCGGGCATGTCGGCCTGCTCCGGGCTGATCGCGGGCATGGGCGAGCGCGACGAGGACCTGGTCGACGTGGTCTTCTCGCTGCGCGAGCTGAATCCGGACTCGGTGCCGGTCAACTTCCTCATCCCGATCGAGGGCACCCCGCTGGCCGGGGACTGGAACCTCACCCCGCAGCGCTGTCTGCGCATCCTCGCCATGGTGCGGTTCGTGTGTCCCGACGTGGAGGTGCGGCTCGCGGGCGGGCGCGAGATCCATCTGCGGACGCTCCAGCCGCTGGCCCTGCACCTGGCGAACTCGATCTTCCTCGGCGACTATCTGACCACCGAGGGCCAGGCGGGCAAGGACGATCTGGCGATGATCGCCGACGCGGGCTTCGAGGTGGAGGGCACCGACACCAGGACGCTGCCCGAACACCGTGCCGACGCCCTCGCGGCGGCCGGCGGCGGCTGCGGCTCGCACGGCGCCGAGGGCGGCGCCTGCGGCCCGTGCGGAGACGCGCCCGAGACCGCCGCCGACGCTGTCGACACCGCCGAACCTGTCGCCGAGCCCGCCGGGGTGGCGTCCGGGGAGTCGCACGCGGGACTGGTCGCGGTGCGCCGCCGGGGCGCGGGGACGGAACTGCCGCCCAATGCCTGAGCCGCTGACGCCCGACGCGCTGCTGGCGCTGGACCGGCAGCACGTCTGGCATCCGTACGGCCCGATGCCCGGCCGCACGGACCCGCTGGTCGTGGAGTCCGCGGCCGGGGTCCGGCTGCGGCTCGCCGAACCGGCCGCGGGCGTACGGGAGCTGGTCGACGGGATGTCGTCGTGGTGGTCCGCCATCCACGGCTACAACCACCCGGTGCTCAACGACGCGGCGCGCGGCCAGCTCGACCGGATGAGCCATGTGATGTTCGGCGGGCTCACCCATGAGCCCGCCGTGCGGCTGGCCACCCGGCTGGTGGAGATCACGCCCGAACCGCTCCAGCACGTCTTCCTCGCCGATTCGGGCTCGGTGTCGGTCGAGGTCGCGGTCAAGATGTGCCTCCAGTACTGGCGTTCCCTCGGCCGCCCCGCCAAGCAGCGGCTGCTGACCTGGCGCGGCGGCTACCACGGCGACACCTGGCAGCCGATGGCGGTGTGCGACCCGGACGGCGGCATGCACCGGCTGTGGTCGGGCGTCCTGCCCGAGCAGATCTTCGCGGACGCGCCGCCGCCCGGCTTCGACGCCGAGCCCGACCCGGCGTACGAGGCACATGTGCGCGAGCTGGTGGCCCGCCACGCGGACGAGCTGGCCGCGGTGATCGTGGAACCGGTCGTCCAGGGTGCGGGCGGCATGCGCTTCCACTCCCCCGCGCTGCTGCGGACGCTGCGCGAGGCGTGCGACGAGCACGACGTGCTGCTGGTGTTCGACGAGATCGCCACCGGTTTCGGGCGCACGGGCGCGCTGTTCGCGGCCGAACACGCCGGGGTCAGCCCCGATGTGATGTGTCTGGGCAAGGCGCTGACCGGCGGTTATCTGACGCTGGCCGCGACGCTGTGCACCTCGCGGGTGGCGGAGGGAATTTCGCGCGGCGAGCTTCCCGTGCTGGCCCACGGCCCGACGTTCATGGGCAATCCGCTGGCCGCCGCCGTCGCGAACGCCTCGATCGACCTGCTGCTGTCCTACGACTGGCGGCAGGAGATCAAGCGGATCGAGGCGGGGCTGCGGGAGGGGCTGGCGCCCGCCGCCGAGCTGCCGGGCGTACGGGAGGTACGGGTGCTCGGCGCGATCGGCGTCGTCCAGCTCGACCACCCGCTGGACGACGCGGGCATGGCGGCGGCGTCGCGGTCCGCGGTGCGCGAGGGCGTATGGCTGCGGCCGTTCCGCGACATGCTCTACACCATGCCGCCCTACATCACGGGCGACCACGATCTGGCCCGTATCTGCGCGGCGGTACGGGCGGCCGCCGCGGCCGCCGCCGGCTGACGGCGCGCGGAGTCGGGGCAGCGCAAGCGAAAGGCACCAGGAGCAGATGACAGTACTGGTCGTGACCGGCACCGGCACGGAGGTCGGCAAGACCGTCACCACGGCGGCCGTCGCGGCGGCGGCGCTGGCCCGCGGCCGGTCGGTCGCCGTACTCAAACCCGCGCAGACCGGCGTGGGCCCGAACGAGGCGGGCGACGCCGCCGAGGTGGCCCGGCTCGCCGGTGACGTGACCGTGCGGGAACTCGCCCGCTACCCCGAGCCGCTGGCGCCCGGCACCGCGGCGCGCCGCGCCGGGCGCCCCGCCGTGCGGCCGCAGGAGATCGCGGAGGCGGCGGGGAAGCTGGCCGCCGAGCACGATCTGGTGCTGGTCGAGGGCGCGGGCGGCCTGCTCGTACGGTTCGACGAGACCGGTGCGACGCTCGCCGACGCGGCCCGGCTGCTCGAGGCTCCCGTCCTGGTCGTCGCCCACGCGGGCCTGGGCACGCTCAACGCCACGGCCCTCACGGCGGAGGCGCTGCGCGCCCGGGACCTGCGCTTCCCCGGCGTCGTCATCGGCAGCTGGCCCGCCGACGCGGATCTCGCCTCCCGCTGCAACCGGACCGACCTGCCGGAGGCGGCGGGCGCCCCGCTGCTGGGTGCCGTCCCCGCGCGGGCCGGGGCCCTCCTGCCCGCCGACTTCCGTGCGGCGGCCCCGGGGTGGCTGGCTCCGTGGCTCGACGGCGTGTGGGACGCGGAGCAGTTCGTGAAGGAGCACTGCGTGACGGAGCACCGCACGGCGTAGCGATGGGGTCGGCGTGGGCAGACTCCCGGTACCCGGTATACAGCCGTCCCGCTGGAAAAGGGGTGTCACCCATGCCCGTACGCCGTCTCCGGCCCCCGCGCGAAACCGTCCACCACCCGCTCTTCGCCCGCTTCTACGCCAAGCTCAGCCCCTTGGCCGACGAACGGGCCGGGGTCGCCGACCTCCGCGGCGAGCTGCTGGCCGGCCTCTCCGGCCGGGTCATCGAGATCGGGGCCGGCAACGGCCTGAACTTCGCGCACTACCCGGGCACCGTCTCCGAGGTCGTCGCCATCGAACCCGAGCGCCATCTGCGGCGGCTGGCGGTGCGGGCGGGCCACCGGGCCGAGGTGCCGGTGGACGTGGTGCCCGGGGTCGCGGAGGCGCTGCCGGTCAAGAGCGAGGCGTTCGACGCTGCGGTGGCGTGTCTGGTGCTGTGTTCCGTACGGGACGTCCAGCGCACCCTGGCCGAACTTCTGCGGGTGCTGCGGCCGGGCGGTGAGCTGCGGTTCCTGGAGCACGGACGGGCCGAGGGGCGGGCGCTGGCGATGACGCAGGGGGTGCTGGACCGGACGGTGTGGCCGCTGCTGTTCGGCGGGTGCCACACGGGGCGCGAGGTGCGGGTGGAGCTGGCGCGGGCGGGCTTCGAGCCCGTCACCCACCGGACGCTGCGGCTCCCGGAGCGGGGACTGCCGCTGCCCACCTCGCCCTGCACGCTGGGCGTGGTGCGGCGCCGGGTGCCGTAGCAGGCGTCATCAATACGGCTAGACGCTCCAGCTGCGCAGCTCGTCCGCGATCGCGTGCACATCCACCGCGCCGTCGTGCACCAGGCGCGCCAGGTCCCGCACCCGCTCGGGTGAGATGGCCACCTTCAGCCCGCTCGCCACCAGGTACGCGTACGCGACGGCCGACGCGAACAGCGCGTTCGAGCGCTCCAGGGCCGGGACCAGGAGCAGCAGCTGCAACAGCGCGGCGGCGCGGGTCTGCGGGTCCTCGTAGATCGGGGTGCCGAATATCTCCGCCTCGTGCCGGCTCACAGCGGCCACCAGCGCACCGTAGTCGGTGACGCGCGGGTCCCCCGGGGTGTTGTGCTCGGCGATCATCAGAAGCCAGGCGAGGTCGATACGCACGGTCAACGGCGCGCTTCGCCTCCGAGCTCCCGGCCGAACTCCTCGTCGAAGACGGACTGGTACTGCTTCATGAAGTCGGCCGCGGCCTCCACGAACGTATGACCCACCTCGCCCGCGTCCTTGCGCACCAGCTCCTCGATGTAGCGGTTCACGCTCACTCCCCGCTGAAGGGCACGCTCCCGGGCCACCTCAGCGGTGGTCTCGTCGACCCGGACGTTCAGCTGTGTTTTGGCCACGCTGTCACGCTAGCGCATAAACGCTAGCAGCGCCAGCCGCGCGCGAAAGCGGGGACGGTCCCTACCATCGAGGGCAAAACGTTCCGACACGGGAGGCTTTTGTGTCCACACCGGCGGCAACGAAGACAGGCGGGTACGCGGAGGGCGGCGCCCGCGCGGCGGCCCGGGCCCGCGGCCTGACCAAGGCGTACGGCAGCGGCGAGACCGCCGTGGTCGCCCTGGACGCGGTGGACGTGGAGATCGAGCGGGGCAGGTTCACCGCGGTGATGGGGCCGTCCGGTTCCGGCAAGTCCACGCTGATGCACTGCCTGGCGGGGCTGGACACGGTCTCCGCGGGCCAGGTCTGGCTGGGCGACACCGAGATCACCGGGCTCAACGACCGCCAGCTCACCCAGCTGCGCCGCGACCGGATCGGCTTCATGTTCCAGTCGTTCAACCTGCTGCCCACGCTGAACGCGGCCGAGAACATCACCCTGCCGATGGACATCGCGGGGCAGAAGCCCGACCCGGAGTGGCTGGAGCGGGTCATCGACACCCTGGGGCTGCGGGACCGTCTGAAGCACCGGCCCGCCCAGCTGTCCGGCGGCCAGCAGCAGCGGGTGGCCTGCGCGCGGGCGCTGGCCTCCCGCCCCGAGCTGATCTTCGCGGACGAGCCGACCGGCAACCTGGACTCGCGGGCGGGCCTGGAGGTGCTGACCTTCCTGCGCGAGGCGGTGGACGACCTGGGCCAGACGGTGGTCATGGTGACCCATGACCCGAGCGCCGCCGCCCACTCCGACCTGGTGCTCTTCCTCGACGACGGCCGGATCGTGGACCGGATGGAGCGGCCCACGGCCGACTCGGTGCTGAGCCGCATGCAGATCTTCACCCGGGCGTACACCGCGGCATCCGACGGCCCGGTGGCCGACGCGGGTTACTGAGCGCTCTGCCGAGAGCACAAGGCCGCCCTGTGAGTGCCGTTCTCCGATAGGTTCGGGCCATTCCCGATCAAGGAGAGGCTCATGGCAAGGCCGTTCCGCTTCGGAGTCAATCTGTTCACGCTCGCATCGGCCCCGGCGTGGCGCGAGAAGTGCCGCCGCGCCGAGGGTCTGGGCTACGACGTGCTGCTGGTCCCCGACCATCTGGGCAACCCCGACCCGTTCGCGGCGCTGGTGGCCGCGGCCGAGACCACCGAGCGGCCACGGCTCGGCACCTTCGTCCTCAACCTGGGCTTCTGGAACCCGGCCCTGCTGGCCCGCTCGGTGGCCACCTGCGACACGCTCACCGGCGGACGGCTGGAGCTGGGCCTGGGGGCGGGGTACGTGAAGGCCGAGCACGACAGCGCCGGGCTGCCGTTCGGATCGCCGCGCGAGCGGGTGGACCATCTGGAGCACACCGTCCGTGAGCTGGAGCGGCTACTGGCCGATCCCGAGCAGCAGCCGCGGCCCGCGCAGTCGCCGCGCCCACCGCTGCTGCTGGGTGGCAATGGCAGCCGGCTGCTGCGCGTGGCCGCGCGCCACGCGGAGATCGCGGCCTTCACGGGCGCGGTCCAGGCTCCGGACGACGCGCCCGGCCCGGTGAAGCTGATCAGCCCGGCGGCGCTGGAGGAGCGGGTGGCGGCCTTCCGCCGCTTCGCCGGCGAAGCCGACGCCGAGGCCAAGGCCGACGCCGACGGTGCCGCCGGTGCCACCAGGGAGCCCGCCGAGCTGAACTATCTGATCCAGATGGTCGACGCCACCGACGACCGCCGCGCCAAGGCCCGCGAGCTGCAGCCCTACGCCCCCGACCTCACCGAGGACCAGCTGCTGGAACACCCCGCGCTGCTACTGGGCGCCCCCCAGGACATGGCGGACCAGCTGCGGGCCCAGCGCGAGCGCTTCGGCTTCTCGTACTTCACCGTGCTGGAGCACCATATGGAGGCCTTCGCTCCGGTGATCGAGGAGCTGCGGGACCGCTAGGTTTGCCGCCATGAGTGATCTTCACATCCGCCACGCCACCCCCTCGGACGCCGACACCGTGCTCGCCTTCTGGCGCGAGGCCGCGGAAGGGACGAGCATCAGCGACGACCGGGACGGGGTGGCCCGGCTGATCGCCCGGGACGCCGAGTCCCTGCTGCTGGCCGAGCGGGACGGGGCGCTCGCCGGGACCGTCATAGCGGGCTTCGACGGCTGGCGCTGCCATCTGTACCGGCTCGCCGTCCACCCCGCCCACCGGCGCCGGGGCGTGGCGACCGCGCTGCTCACGGCGGCCGAGGAGCGGTTCGCCGCGCTGGGCGGGCGGCGCGGGGACGCCATGGTGCTCGACGCGAACGCGCTCGCCCACCAGGCGTGGAGCGCGGCCGGTTACGCCCGGGAGCCGCAGTGGAGCCGCTGGGTGAAGCCGCTGACGCCCTGACGCCGCCACGCGGCGCTTTGCCGCGCCTTTACCATGAGAGTGCGCGGCTTCTCCCGTCGCGCGCTCCTCCGGTCCCTGCCGGATCATGGGACGGAGGTGAACCGATGACCGAAGTCCTCCTCCTGGTCGTGGCGCTCCTGCTGGCGCTCGCATGCGGTGGATTCGTGGCGGCGGAGTTCTCGCTGACCACGGTCGAGCGCAGCGAGCTGGAGCGGGCGGCGGAGCGCGGCGAGCGCGGGGCGGAGAGCGCGCTGAAGGCCGTGCGCGGTCTGACGTACCAGCTCTCGGGCGCGCAGCTCGGCATCACCGTCACCAACCTGGTCGTGGGCATGCTCGCCGAGCCGTCCATCGCCGCGCTGCTGGGAGGGCCGCTCGCCGCGATCGGGGTGCCCGCCTCCGCCGTCCGCTCGGTGGCCCTCGTCGTCGGCACCGCGCTGTCGACGGTGGTGATGATGGTGGTCGGCGAGCTGGTCCCCAAGAACTGGGCGATCTCCCGCCCGCTGCCGGTCGCACGGGCCGTCGCCACCCCGCAGCGCGTCTTCAGCGCGACCTTCCGCCCGCTGATCGCCCACCTCAACAACACCGCCAACCGCATGGTGCGCCGGATGGGGTTGGAGCCCACCGAGGAGCTGGCCTCGACCCGCGGCCCGCAGGAGCTCATCGCGCTCGCCCGGCACTCCGCGAAGGAGGGCGCGCTGGAGGAGGACACCGCGGAGCTGTTCGTCCGCACCCTCAATCTGGGCGGGCTGACCGCGCAGAACGTGATGACGCCCCGGGTGCAGGTGATCGCGCTGGACGTACGGGCCACCGCCGAGGACGTCGCCAACGCGACCCGCGCCACCGGGCTGTCCCGCTTCCCCGTCCACCGCGACAGCCTGGATGCGGTGGCCGGCGTCGTCCACATCAAGGACGTCCTCGCGATCCCCGCCGAGGCGCGGCCGCGCCATCCGGTGTCCGAGCTGATGCACGAGGCCCTGCTGGTCCCCGAGTCGCTCACCGTGGACCGGCTGCTGGACCGGCTCTCGGCCAGGCGCAGCATGGCCGTGGTCATCGACGAGTACGGCGGCACGGCCGGGGTCGTCACCCTGGAGGACATCGTCGAGGAAGTGGTCGGGGAGGTGCGCGACGAGCACGATCCGCACGAGACCCCCGGCCTGGCCCCGGCGGGCGAGGACGCCGAGGGCCGGGCGGTGTACGACGCGGACGGCGCCGCCCGGGTCGATCAGCTGGAGGGGATCGGGCTGCGGGTGCCCCCGGGGCCGTACGAGACGCTGGCCGGGCTGATCGCGGCCGAGCTGGGCCGTATCCCGGTCGTGGGCGACACCGTCGAGCCGGAGGGCTGGCGGATGGAGGTGGTGAACGCGGCGGGCCGCCGCGCCGCCCGGGTGCGGCTGCACGCCCCGCTCCCCCATGATCACGACCGGACTCACGGCCGGGACCGGGGCGGGCCGGGCCCATGATCGCCGTCCAGCTGCTGATCGGCCTGCTGTCGCTGGTCGCGAACGCCTTCTTCGTCGGCGCCGAGTTCGCCCTGATCTCGGTGCGGCGCGGCCAGATCGAGCCGTACGCCGAGCGGGGCGACCGCCGGGCGCGGGCCGTGCTGTGGGGGCTCGAACACGTCTCCGCGCTGCTGGCCGCGGCCCAGCTCGGCATCACGCTGTGCACGCTGGTGCTGGGTGCCGTCGCGGAACCGGCCATCGCGCATCTGCTGGAGCCGCTGTTCCACGCGACCGGGCTGTCGCTCGGTCTTGTCCCTCCCGTCTCGTTCGTGATCGCGCTGAGCCTGGCGACGTATCTGCACATGCTGGTCGGCGAGATGGTGCCGAAGAACGTGGCGCTGGCCGAGCCGGTGCGCTCCGCGCTGCTGCTCGGGCCGTCGCTGGTGGGGCTCGCGCGGGCGCTGCGCCCGGTCATCTTCGCGGTCAACGCCTTCGCCAACGGTCTGCTGAAGCTGATGCGGGTCGAGCCGCGCGGCGAGGTGGCGGCGACGTTCTCGGATGACGAACTGGCGCGTATGGTCGCGGACTCCAGTGAGGCCGGACTGCTGGACGACCGCGGTGCCGAGCGGCTGCGGGACGCGCTGGAGCTGGGCCGGCGGCCGGTGCGGGACGTGGTGCTGCCGATGGACCGGGTGGTCTCGGCGCGGATCGGGGTGACCCCGGAGGAGTTGGAGCGGATGTCGGCCGAAACCGGCTTCTCCCGCTTCCCCGTGCTCGACGACTCCGGGCGGATCGTGGGGTATCTGCATGTGAAGGACGCGCTGGACGCGCATCCGCGCGATGTCGCGTTCCGCCCCGATCAACTGCGGCCGGTCGTCCGGGTGCGGTCGCAGACGCCGCTGGACGACGTGCTCACCGCGATGCGCGACAGCGGGACCCATCTGGCGCCCGTCGTCGGCGCGGAGGAGCGGCTGGAGGGGCTGGTCACGATGGAGGACGTGCTGCGCCTCCTGGTGGCGTGACGAGGACCGGCGGTCCCGGTCCGTCACCGGTCCCGTCTGGACTCATGGGCGATGATGCACGCCTGCCAGTGCGCCAGCGCCTCCTCCCGTCCGCCGCCGCCCTCCTCGGCCACGGCCAGCAGCGCGTCGGCGGCCATCGCGGCGAGCCGGACGGCGACCCGGCACACATCGCGCGTCTCCATCGGCTCCAGCAGGGCCGCCGCGCCCTCACCGTCGTCGGCGAGCGCGGCGGCGACGATCGCCATGGTCGTACGGTCGCATTCAAAGGCATCCACGCGGACCAGACTGCCCCACTCCGCGCCCTCCGGAACCCTGCTCCGCCCAACCGAGCGACCCGTACCCACCCGCGCGCCGCCCCGGCCGCAGATTCCCGGCCATGTGCGCAGAAGGGTCCTCAGGGCCGGCGGCCGGGCCGCGCGCCCATCGGGTCGTAGCGGAAGACCACGTATTCGACGTGCCCGATCACCTTCGTACGGTCCGTGCGCCGGTACAGCTCGGGCGGCCGGAAGATGTTGTCGTCGTAGATGTCCGCGCCGGGTTCGAGGTTCCAGCTCGCCGTCGTCCCGTTCCGGGCACCGCCCTCGAAATAGATGTGGGTCATCGCCATTGGCTCATGATGCGCGTGCCACAGCCGCCGCGCAGCCCGCGTGCACCGGATAAGATCGTCCGAGCCATGCAGACGAACACCACCTATACAAGCTTTGTAGCGCTCGGCGATTCCTTCACCGAAGGCATGTCCGACGCCCACCCGGACGGCGGCTACCGCGGCTGGGCGGATCTGCTCGCCGCCCGGCTGGCGGCCCGCACCCCAGGGTTCCGGTACGCCAATCTCGCGGTGCGCGGGAAGCTGATCCGCCAGATCGTGGACGAGCAGACGGGCCCGGCGGCCGCGATGGGCGCGGACCTGGTGACGCTCGTCGGCGGGGGCAACGACGTCCTCCGGCCGAAATGCGACGTCGGACGGGTGTGCGCGCTGCTGGAGGAGGCGGCCGAGCGGCTCGCGCCCAGTTGCAAGCAGCTGGTGCTGATGCGCAGCCCCGGGCGGCGCGGCCCGGTGTTCGCGCGGTTCCGGCCGCGGATGGAGCGGCTGTTCTCCTTCGTGGACGAGCTGGCCGTCCGGCATGACGCGCTCGTCGTGGACCTGTACGCCTCCGAGGCGGTCGGCGATCCCCGGATGTGGGCGGAGGACCGGCTCCATCTGAACGCCGAGGGGCACCGGCGGGTCGCCGAGGCCGTCTGGCAGGCGCTGGGCCATGAGCCGGAGGGGGACTGGGACGCACCGCTGCCGCCCGCGGTCCGCCCGGGCTGGCTGGCCCGCCGCACCTCGGACGCGCGGTTCGCCCGCGAGCACCTCGGGCCGTGGGTCGCCCGGCGGCTGACGGGCCGTTCCTCGGGCGACGGCCGGGCCCCGAAGCGGGCCGAACTGCTGCCGTACGAGGGCTGACCGGGCCAGACCGGTGGGCACCGGTCTGGCCTGGGGATACGGCCAGTAGACTCTGTCCACGTGACTGGTAAGCCGCGCATTCCGAACGTCCTGGCCGGCCGCTACGCCTCGGCGGAGCTGGCCGTCCTGTGGTCCCCCGAGTACAAGGTGACGCTGGAGCGGCGGCTGTGGCTCGCCGTCCTGCGTGCCCAGAAGGACCTGGGCATCGAGGTGCCGGACGCCGCCCTCGCCGACTACGAGCGGGTCCTGGAGGACGTCGACCTCGCCTCGATCGCCGAGCGCGAGAAGGTCACCCGGCACGATGTGAAGGCCCGCATCGAGGAGTTCAACGCCCTCGCCGGTCATGAGCACGTCCACAAGGGCATGACCTCCCGCGATCTGACCGAGAACGTCGAGCAGCTGCAGATCCGGCTCTCCCTGGAGCTGGTGCGCGACCGTACGGTCGCCGTGCTGGCCCGCCTCGGCAAGCTGGCCGCCGACCACGCCGAGCTGGTGATGGCGGGCCGCTCGCACAACGTCGCCGCCCAGGCCACCACGCTCGGCAAGCGCTTCGCGACCGCGGCGGACGAGCTGCTGGTCGCCTACGGGCGTCTGGAGGAGCTGCTGGGCCGCTACCCGCTGCGCGGCATCAAGGGCCCGGTCGGCACCGCGCAGGACATGCTGGACCTGCTCGGCGGCGACGCTCGGAAGCTCGCCGAGCTGGAGCGGCGGATCGCCGGTCACCTGGGCTTCGCGCAGGCGTTCACCTCGGTCGGCCAGGTCTACCCGCGCTCGCTGGACTACGAGGTCGTCACCGCCCTGGTGCAGCTGGCCGGGGCCCCGTCCTCGCTGGCCAAGACGATCCGGCTGATGGCCGGGCACGAGCTGGTGACCGAGGGCTTCAAGCCGGGCCAGGTCGGCTCGTCCGCGATGCCGCACAAGATGAACACCCGCTCCTGCGAGCGCGTCAACGGCCTCGCCGTGATCCTGCGCGGCTACGCCTCGATGACCGGCGAGCTGGCGGGTGACCAGTGGAACGAGGGCGACGTGTCCTGCTCGGTGGTGCGCCGGGTCGCGCTGCCGGACGCGTTCTTCGCCTTCGACGGGCTGCTGGAGACCTTCCTGACCGTGCTCGACGAGTTCGGCGCCTTCCCCGCCGTCGTCGCCCGCGAGCTGGACCGCTACCTGCCCTTCCTCGCCACCACCAAGGTGCTGATGGGCGCCGTGCGGGCCGGGGTGGGCCGCGAGATCGCCCATGAGGCGATCAAGGAGCACGCGGTCGCCGCCGCCCTCGCGATGCGCGAGCAGGGCGCCGAGCGCAACGAGCTGCTCGACTCCCTCGCCGCCGACGAGCGGATTCCGCTGGGCCTGGCGGAGCTGGAGGCCCTGATGGCCGACAAGCTGTCGTTCACGGGCGCGGCCGCCGACCAGGTCGGCACGGTGGTGGGCCGGATCGAGGAGGTCGTCAAGCAGCACCCCGAGGCCGCGGCGTACGCCCCGGGCTCGATCCTCTAGGGGGTGTCTTGTCGATCAGGCCGGATCAGCGAGCGGGCGTCAGGGGGCACCTCCCAGCGGTAGCTGGGGGCGCGGTGCATCGCAACCCGCGTGAGGAGAGCGCAGCGGCGCTGCGTGCGACGAGCGCGGGGCCGCGAGGTGCCGTGCCGGGCGTCGGGAGCCCGGCATGATCGGCAAGACACCCCCTGGACGCCGCCCGTGACCCCCGAGGAGCTGGAGGCCGTCCGCGACCGCCTCGTCCCCGATGTGGTCGGGGACGGTCTGCGGGTCCTCTTCTGCGGCATCAATCCCGGGCTGATGACCGCCGCCACCGGCCACCACTTCGCCCGCCCCGGCAACCGGTTCTGGCCCGTCCTGCACGCCTCGGGGTTCACCCCGAGGCGGCTGCACCCCTCCGAACAGGGCGAGCCGCCGTCCTACGGTCTGGGCATCACCAATGTGGTCGCCCGGGCCAGCGCGCGTGCCGACGAGCTGACCGATGAGGAATACCGGGAGGGCGGCCGGATCCTGGAGGAGAAGGTCCGCCGCCTGCGGCCGCGCTGGCTCGCGGTGGCGGGGGTCACCGCCTACCGGGTCGCGTTCGGCGACAAGCGGGCCAAGATCGGCCCGCAGGAACGGACGATCGGGGACACCCGGATCTGGGCCCTGCCCAACCCCAGCGGGCTCAACGCGCACTGGACGGCGGCGGCGATGGCGGAGGAGTACGCCCGGCTGCGCGCCGCCGCCCACGCGGAGGGCGACGCGGAGGGCCGTTCCTGACGTCAGGCGGCGCTGTCCTCCCCTATCGCCACCACCAGCTGGAACGGCAGCTCACGGTCGCCCTGCCCCACCCCGAGCCCGACCCAGCGTCCCTCCAGGCGCCAGACGTACAGCTCGGGTACGTAACCGCACAGGTCGTCGAGCGGCGGCGGCACCGGCTCCCCCATCGCCGAGCGCTCCAGGACGTCGTCGAGGTCGAGGACGCCGGGGGCGCCCCACCGTAAGGTCAACACCTGGACGAGAACGGCCAGCTCGGCCTCGAACTCCTCCAGCACCTCCTCCACCCGGGTCAGGTCCGCGTCCCAGAAGTCCTCGCTCACCCGGAGGTCGGCGACGTGGAACCCCGGGCCGCGGCGCTGCGCGGGAAACTCCCGGGCGCGCAGGGCGTCGATCGTGGCCAGGTGG
The DNA here is from genome assembly GCF_044332925.1 of Streptomyces sp. NPDC021212. Lineage (NCBI taxonomy): Bacteria > Bacillati > Actinomycetota > Actinomycetes > Kitasatosporales > Streptomycetaceae > Streptomyces > Streptomyces sp. NPDC021212. Next base: position 91,099 of record NZ_JBIRPZ010000006.1, on the reverse strand, counting down.
TCCGCCGTACTGGTCATGCCATCAGTAAACAACCCAGGACCGACATCTGGCCGCCCGTCATGGGCCCGGGCTTCGTCGTCGGCGGGCGTACTCTCCGGCCAGGGCATCGAACGACTCCTTGGGCTCCCAGTGCCAGGGAGAGTCCGGATCGGCCGGGCGGTCCCGGATCACCTTCACCAGGCTGTAACTGGCCATGTCCAGGTCGAGCCGCCGCTCGCGGCGGTGGGGGGCGTCGGGCGTGACGAAGGTGTAGGCCATGGCCGCGTACAGGTTCATCGACTCGAACACGTCGAGTACGTCGGTCAGATACGCGGCCTGGGTGCGCTCGCTGCGCACCAGGCCCTTCCTCACCCGCGGTGGCGTCGTGGTGTAGTCGACGACGTCCCAGGCCATGCCGCCCAGGCGCGGTGCGCCCTCGAAGGTGCAGGAGCCGAACTCGGTGATCGCGAGCGGCTTGCCGTGACGCTGGTGCTTGCGCAGTTCGCGGACGTGTCCGGTGCGGTGCGGAAACCAGCCGTAGTAGTCGACGCACACCAGGTCGAACAGGTCCCAGTCCACGTCCTCGTCCTGCGCGGCCCCGTACGACAGGGGCCCGCGGAAGACCGAGCGGCCGACGGCGGCGGCCCGCGCGGTGAAGCGGCGCAGCCGCCGGGCGGTCGTGACCGGGTCGTAGTTGCCCTTGAGCAGGTTGTCGATCCGTTCGGCCGCGGTGGCGCCGGGCACGATCCCGGGGACGAACAGCAGGAACTCACACCCCACGTTCAGATGTACCCGGGCACCCTGGCGGCGCAGCCGTTCGGCGAACCGTCCGGTCTCCGCGAGGTGGTCGAGGATGTCCCGGGCGGGCACGTCACCGAGGGTCGGCTCCAGCCATACGTGGAGACCGTTCTCGGCCGCCTCGGCCGCGGTGCGGGTGAGCCGTTCGACGCCGTCGCCGGTGACCTTCACCGTGTCGGCGTGCAGTGCGCTGCGGATCGCCCGCAGATCGGCCCGGGTGCGATCCGCGTTCCACGCCGTGGCCGGTGTTTCGCCCTCCCCCACCTCGTAGACGACCCCGCGGTATCGCACCCCGCCGCCAGGCCCCGCGTCCCATCCCCGCCGCCGAGGGGCCGGGGTGGTACGTGTGACGGGGTGTCGCCCCGCCGCGGCGGCGTGCCCGGCGGGCAGTGCCGCGCCGACGGCGACGGCCCCCGCGAGCCGCAGAAACCGCACCCTGCTGATCTGGGCTGCGCCCATGTCGTCTCTCCCGTCTTCCGGTTGGCAGCAGCCTGCCGGGGGCACCGGCGCGGGCACCATGCGCCGATGGTCCACCGCGAGAGGGGCGGAGGGCCTGCCGTCGTCGCCGGAAGTGCCGGCCGCCGCCATCTGTCTCTGCCAAGTGGCCAGGGCGGTCCGGCCGATGGGCCGATGTGCCGCCCTCGGTGGCCCGCGTACCTTCTCGTCATGACCAACGGCCTCGACCTCGCCCTCCCGGCCGGGCGCGCCTGGCGCGACTGGGCAGTGGACGCGGCGCTCTTCTGCGCGGCCGTGCTCCTCGGCATGGTCGTCCTCGGTGTGGCGAAGGAGCAGGGTGATCTGCCGGGGTGGGCGGCGGAGGCGGACCCGCTGCTGGGGCTCGTGGCCTGCGTCGCGCTGTGGTGGCGGCGTGGCCACCCGCTCGCCGTGGCCCTGATCGGGCTGCCCGCGGTGGCTCTGGGGACCAGCGCCCTGCCCGCGTGCGCGGTGATCGTCACCAACGTCGCGCTCCGTCTCCGCTGGCGGCGGGCGCTGCTGACGCTCGGCGCGTACGTGCTGTTCATGGTGCCCTCCGGCCTGCTGCTGTCGGGGACGGCCGGCGACCTGTGGTTCGACGCCGCCTTCTCGCTGGCCTATCTCCTGGCCGCCTTCTCCTGGGGCCATGCCCTGCGTTCCCGGCGGCTGCTCGTCGAACGGCTGCGCGTGGACGCCGCTCGGGCTCGGGCCGAACACGGGCGTCGGCTCGCCGAGGCCCGCCGCGACGAACGCCAGGCCATCGCCCGCGAGATGCACGACGTGCTCGCGCACCGCGTCTCCCTGCTCTCCGTGCACGCGGGCGCGCTCGCCTACCGCACCCGGCAGGCGGTGGCGGGCGCCGGACCCGCACTCGACGGCGCGGAGGTCGCCGAGAGCGCCGAGGTGATCCGGCGCAACGCGCACGAGGCCGTGGAGGAGCTGCAGGAGGTACTGCGCCTGCTGCACGCGGAGGGCGGCGGCGAGCCGGTGTCGCTGCTGCCACGGATCGAGGACATCGACGGTCTCGTCGCGGACGCCCGTGCCACGGGCCGGCCGGTGGACTTCCGCACCGAGTTGACCGCCGCCGACGTCCGCGACCTGCGGTCACAACTGCACCGGACCGTCTACCGGGTGGTCCAGGAGGGCCTGACCAACGCCCGCAAGCACGCACCCGATGCCCCCGTCGGCGTGCGCCTGTCCGGAGGACCGGGCGACGGCCTCACGGTGGAGGTCCGCAACGGGCTGCCCGCCGCTCCCGGCACCGGCACCGGCGAGGCGATCCCGGGCACCGGCACCGGTCTCACCGGACTCGCCGAACGCGTCCGGCTCGACGGCGGCACCCTCGACCACACCGCCGCCGACGGCACCTTCACGCTGCGCGCCCGGCTACCGTGGCCCGCGAGGTGACGCCATGATCCGAGTGCTGCTGGCCGACGACGACCCCCTGGTGCGGACCGGGCTGAAGATGATGCTGCGCGGTGCGGACGGCATGGAGGTCGTCGGGGAGGCGGCCGACGGGGCCCAGGTGGCCGCCGCCGTCCGCGCACACGAGCCCGACGTGGTCCTCATGGACATCCGGATGCCGGTCATGGACGGGCTCGCCGCCACCCGGGCCCTCACCCGCGGCGGCTCCCCGTCCCCGCGGGTGATCGTGCTGACCACCTTCGACGAACACCGGCTGGTGCTGGAGGCGATGCGCGCGGGCGCCGCCGGGTACCTCGTCAAACACGCGGCGCCCGAGGAAATCGTGGAGGCGGTACGGCGGGCCGCCCACGGCGAGCCCGCCCTGTCGCCGTCCGCCACGCGGGCCCTCATCGCGCACGCGGCGACGGGACCGGACGACCGGGCCGAACGCGCCCGGCAGCGGCTCGCGTTGCTCACCTCTCGGGAGCGCGAGGTGTCCGAGGCGGTTGCCGAGGGCTTGTCCAACACCGAAATCGGCCTCCGTCTGCACCTTTCCGTCGGCACGGTCAAGGCCCACCTCTCCAGCGCCCTGGCCAAGCTGGACCTGGACAACCGCGTCCAGCTCGCCCTCCTCACCCACGACGCCCGCCCGCGGACCTGACCGGACAGGTGCCGCCGACGAGCCCAGCAGATACGATCCGGCACACACGCACTGGGAGGGGGTCGGACGTGGGGCGGCTGACCGGTGGGGATCCGTCCCTGCTGCGGCGCATCAACTCCGCCGTGGTGCTCCAGGCGCTGCGCGCCGCGACCGCTTCCGCGCCACCGGACGCCGCGTCCGCGTCCCTCACCGACCTCACCCTGGCCACCGGGCTGTCCCGGCCCACGGTCGAGGGCGTGGTCGACGGGCTGATCGACAGCGGGCTCGCGGCGGAGGTGCCCGCCGAGGAGGGCGGAGTCCGCCGCCAGGGCCGCCCCGCGCGCCGTTTCCGCTTCCGCGCCGAGGCCGGACATCTGCTGGGCATCGAGATAGGGGCGCACCGGGTCGCCGCACTGTTGTCGGACCTCGACGGGCGAGCGCTCAGCTCGACGGTGCGCGAGGTGTCCGAGAAGGCACCGGCGGACGAGCGGCTGGAGCGGGTGCGGACCGCCGCCGCGGATCTGCTGCGGGAGGCCGGGGTCGAGCGCAGCTCGCTGCGGGCGGTCGGGGTGGGCAGCCCCGGCATCGTGGAGGCCGACGGCACCGTGCATCTGTCCACCGCCCTGCCGGGCTGGACGGGCCTGCCGCTCGGGGAGCGGCTGCGGCGCTCGTTCCAGTGCCCGGTGCTGGTGGAGAACGACGCGAACGCGGCGGCCGTGGCCGAGCACTGGAAGGGCGCCGCGGCCGGCTCGGACGATGTGGTCTTCGTACTGGCCGGGCTGAGCCCGGGAGCCGGATCGCTGATCGGCGGGCGTCTGCACCGCGGCCACGGCGGTGCGGCCGGGGAGATCGGCGCGTTGCATCTGCTGGGCCGCGAGGCCAGCCCGGAAGAGACGCTCTCCACCACCGGCGAACCGCTGAACCCCCTGGACGAGGCGCAGGTCGTACGGGTCTTCGCGCTCGCCCGGGACGGTGACGCCCGGGCGCGCGCGGCCGTGGACCGCTTCATCCGGCGGCTGGTGCACGACACGGCGGCCCTGGTGCTGGCGCTCGACCCCGAGGTGGTCGTGGTGGGCGGCTGGGCCGCGGAGCTGTCCGGGATGCTGGACCCGCTCCGCGACGAACTGGCCCGCCACTGTCTGCGCCCGCCGCAGGTCGCCCAGTCCCTGCTGGGCGAGGCCGCGGTGACGACGGGTGCGCTGCGGCTGGCGCTGGACCATGTGGAGGCGGAGCTGTTCGCGGTGGACGGCACGGTCACCGCGCGCCGCGGTCGCTGAGACCTCCGGGCGCGGGCCGGGTCAGCCCGCCAGCAGCTCGACGCCGCCCGGGTCGCCGAAGGTGAGGCGGCAGGTGTCGGCGCGGTACGTGGCCACGGCGACCGCCGCGGTGCGGTGCTCCCCGACGTAGCGGGTGGTCACCACGAGAACGGGGGCGCCGGGCAGCCGGTCCAGCTCCCTGGCGTCGTCCGCCCGGGCCGACCCCAGCTCCACCGACTGCTCCCGGCCCTCCAGCTTCAGCCGGCTCAGCTCGCGCAGTACGGCGCGGGCACGGGCCAGTCCGCCGGGGCCGTCGAGGGCGGCGAGGCCGGGCACGGACGCGGGCGGTACGTACAGCAGCTCGGCGGCGAGCGGCTGGCCCTGGCTCACCCGGGTGCGCCGGACCTGGTGCACGGGGGTGTCGGGGTCGGTGTCGAGGAGCCGCATCACCGCGGCGGGCGGCACCGCCTCGACGCTGTCGACGCAGGCCCAGGCGTCGTCGCCCGCAGCCTCCGTCCAGGTGTGGGTGTAGTCCCCGACGGCCACGCCGACGCGCGGCGGCGCGACGGTGGTGCCGACCCCTCGGCGGCGCTGCAGCCTGCCCTCCAGCTCCAGTTGTTCGAGGGCCTGCCGGAGGGTGGCGCGGGCGACGCCGAAGCGGGCGGCCAGCTCGCGCTCGTTGGGCAGGATCTCCCCGACCGCGAATTCCGAGTCGAGCGCGTCGCTGAGCACGGTCTTCAGATGCCAGTACTTCGGCTCCGGTACCGATTCGAGCTGTGAGGTCCCCACCCTGATCTCCCCCAGTCTTTATGCATGCGGACTTTATGCGTGCTTATTTATTAAACATTGTTGCAGTATCAATGCGACCATAGGGCGGGGCACACACTTGGTCAAGACCAATACACGATCAGCTATCGTCGATGATCATTCGGGAACGGTACGGGGCGGGAGCTGAGGCAATGGACCAGGTCACTGTGGTGACGGGCGGCAGTCGCGGCATCGGGGCGGCGGTGGCGGTGCGGCTGGCACGCGCCGGGCACAGCGTCGCCATCGGCTACGAGCAGGCGCGGGAGGCCGCCGAGCGGTGTGCGGAGCTGGTGCGCGCGGAGGGGGTGCGGGCCGCCGTCGTCCAGGCCGACACGAGCGTCGCGGAGCAGGTCGAGGCGATGTTCGACGCGGTGCGGGAGGAGCTGGGCCCGATCACCGGGCTGGTCAACAACGCCGGGGTCACCGGGCCGTTGGGCCGTTTCACCGAGACGTCGTCCGAGGTGATGCGGCGGGTCGTGGACGTCAACGTGACCGGCGCCCTGCTGTGCGCGCGGCGCGCGGCGCGCGAGATGTCCACCCGGCACGGCGGCCAGGGCGGCGCCATCGTCAACATCTCCTCCGGCGCGGCGACGACCGGCAGCCCCGGGGAGTACGTGCACTACGCGGCCAGCAAGGCGGCCGTGGACGCGATGACGGTGGGCCTGTCGAAGGAGCTGGCGGCGGAGGGGGTCCGGGTCAACTCGGTCCAGCCGGGCATGACGCTGACCGACATCCACGCGCGGATGGGCGACCCGGAGCGGCCGTGGCGGAATCGGGACCGGGTGCCGATGGGGCGGCCGGGCGAGCCGGAGGAGATCGCGGGCGCGGTGGCGTGGCTGCTCTCCCCGGAGGCGTCGTACACGACGGGAGCGGTGCTGCGGGTAGCGGGCGGCCTGTAGAGGTGTAGCCGGACCGGGCCCGGGAAAGGGCTGCTGTTCACTGTGCGTTCGGTAATGAGGCATCTCGCACCGATAGCAACGGACCTGCACAGCTGTTCTACGAGCAACGGGAGGCTCCACCATGGCCAGGGAATCCGGCAGAGGGATCGGGCGGCGGACGGTACTGCAGGGGTCGGCGGCCGCGTCCGCGGCGCTGGCGCTGCCCGCCGCCGCGTCGGGGGTGGCGTCGGCCGCGCCCGCGCAGGCGCTGTCGGGCCGTCCGAGCGCCCGGTGGGGCGTGCAGGCGGGCGATGTGACGTCGTCCTCGGGTCTGGTGTGGGTGCGCTCCGACCGCGCGGCACGGATGATCGTGGAGACCTCAGCGACGGAGTCCTTCACCCGCCCACGCCGCTGGGAGGGGCCGCTGCTCGGGCCCGGCACGGACTTCACCGGCCGCACCGCGCTGCACGGCCTGCCGGCCGGCGGCCAGGTGCACTACCGGGTGCTGCTCGCCGACCCGGACGACCCGCGCCGCACCGGCGAGCCGGTCTACGGGACGTTCCGCACGGTGCCGGAGCGCCGCGAGGACGTGCGCTTCGTCTGGTCCGGCGACCTGGCGGGGCAGGGCTGGGGCATCGACCCGGACCGCGGCGGCTACCGCGCCTTCGAGGAGATGCGCCGCCGCAACCCGGACTTCTTCCTGTGCAGCGGCGACAACATCTACGCCGACGGCCCGCTGACCGAGACCGTCAAGCTGCCCGACGGCTCGACCTGGCGGAACATCATGACGCCGGAGAAGTCCAAGGTCGCCGAGACCCTGGACGAGTACCGCGGCAACTTCCGCTACAACCTGCTGGACGAGAATCTGCGCCGGTTCCACGCCGAGGTGCCGACCATCACCCAGTGGGACGACCACGAGGTGCTGAACAACTGGTACCCGGGCGAGATCCTGACCGACGACCGCTACACCGAGAAGAACGTGAACGTGCTGGCGGCCCGCGCCCGGCAGGCGTTCGCCGAGTACTTCCCGATCAGCACGCTGCGGCCGGACGCGAGCGGCCGCGTGTACCGGGTGCAGCACCACGGCCCGCTGCTGGACGTCTTCGTGCTGGACTGCCGTACGTACCGGGACGCCAACTCGCCCGGCCGCCAGCCGGAGGACACCCAGGGCATCCTGGGCGCCGAGCAGCTGACCTGGCTGAAGCGGGAGCTGTCGCGGTCGCGCGCGGTGTGGAAGGTGATCGCCTGCGACATGCCGCTGGGTCTGGTGGTCCCGGACGGGACCAGCGACTTCGAGGCCGTGGCGCAGGGCGACCCGGGCGCCCCGCTCGGCCGTGAGCTGCAGCTGGCGGAGCTGCTGCGGCACATCAAGCACCAGAAGATCACCGGCACGGTGTGGCTGACGGCGGACGTCCACTACACCTCGGCGCAGCACTACGACCCGTCGCGGGCGGCGTTCAAGGACTTCGCGCCGTTCTGGGAGTTCGTGACCGGCCCGCTGAACGCGGGTTCCTTCCCGGCGGTGAAGCTGGACGGCACCTTCGGCCCGGAGCAGCCGTTTCTCAAGGCGCCGAACCGGGCGAACGTCTCGCCCGCCGAGGGCTACCAGTTCTACGGCGAGGTGGAGATCGACGGCGGCAGCGGCGAGCTGACGGTCCGGCTGCTGGAGGTGGGCGGCGCGGTGCTGTTCACCAAGGCGCTCAAGCCGGGGCTGGTCGGCCAGTAGCGGGAGCCCACGCGTGCGGTACGCGTCTCCTTTTTTGGGGAGGCGCGTACCGTACCGCCCATGACCTCCCGCGTTCCGCCGTCCCGCGTCACCTACCCGGAGGTGGGCGCCACCCGGCACCGGCCGCTGCCCGCCGGGTACGGGCATCTGCGGGTGCGGAGCCGGATCGGGGCGGGCCAGGAAGCGTTCGAGGCCGCGGGGCGTGCGGTGCTGGACTGGCGGATGCACCGGGCGGTCGGGGTCACGATCCGCGCCCGCGGGCCCGCCGCCGAGGGGCGGACGGTCGTGGTGGGGCTGGGAGCCGGGCCGCTGCGGCTGCGTGCGCCGTGCGAGGTGGTGTGGACGGTGGCGGACGGGGCGCGGACCGGCTTCGCGTACGGGACGCTGCCCGGCCATCCGGAGTGCGGCGAGGAGTCGTTCGTGGTGAGCCTGGAACGGGACGGCTCGGTGTGGCTGACGGTCACGGCGTTCAGCCGCCCGGCGGCGCGGCTGACCCGGGCGGTGGCGCCGCTGGTACCGCTCTTCCAGCGGGCGTACGCGCGCCGCTGCGGGCGGGTGCTGCGGCGGCTGGCGGCCGCCGGGGGCCGGGATTCTTGAAGCCCACACCATTTAATTTCAGACAAAACAAGCTTCTGCGATCAGATGCGCACTTAACCCATAGGTCACAGAGCGTTTGTGATCACGCAACACCCTTGCGCGAGGCTGTTCCCATGACACCTCGAGCGACCCACGACCACCGCCCCACCCGGCCCCGGGCCCGTCGGCTGCTGCCCGCCTGGTGGCGCCGACTACACGGCCACGCCCCGCCGGTACCGGAATCCTCACCGGAGCCCGCGGACCCGTCACGGACCGGCGCGGCCGAGGCCGCGGGCGCCCCGGAAAACTCCTCACAGGAAGACACCGCCACCACGCTGTGGCGGATCCGGACGACCGTACGGGACGAGCCGGGCACCCTGGCCTCGCTGTGCGGGGCGCTGGCCGGTCACCGGGTCGACATCCTGTCGCTGCAGACCCATCCGCTGGCCGAGGGGACCGTGGACGAGTTCCTGCTGCGCGCCCCCGCCGCCGTACCCGTGGACGAGCTGAAGCGCGCGATCGCCGCCGGGGGCGGCAGCGACACCTGGATCGAGCGCGCCGACACCCACGATCTGGTGGACGTGCCGACCCGGGTGCTGACGCTGGCGACCCGTACCGCACTGGACGGCGCCGAACTCCCGCTCGCCCTACGCCAGTTGCTCGGCCGCTGCACCATCCACTCGCTTCCGGCCACCTCGCTCGGCGGCCGCCCCCTGGCGGACGCGCCGCCGGTCGAAGGGGTGCTGGAGGAGACCGTGATGCGGCTGCGGGACCCGTCCGGCGGGGCGCTCACCATCGAGCGGCCCCATCTGCCGTTCACCCCGACCGAGTTCGCGCGCGCCCGCGCCCTGGTCGAACTGGACGCCCGGCTCGGCCCGCGGCTGCCGCACAGCCGCGATGTGCTGACGCTGCCCGAGGGCAACGAGGTCACCGTGCGCCGGGCCGACACCCGGGACCTGGCCGCGGCCCGCGCGATGCACCAGCGGTGCTCGGCCACCACGCTCGCGCGGCGCTACCACGGCCCGGTCGGCGACGCCGACCGCTACCTGGACCATCTGCTCAGCCCGCGCTTCGGCCGCACCCTGGCCGCGTACACCGCCTCCGGCCGGCTGGTGGCCCTCGGCCATCTGCTGTGGGACGGGGACGAGATCGAGGTCGCGCTGATCGTCGAGGACGCGTGGCAGCGCCGGGGCATCGGGGGTGAGCTGCTACGACGGCTGGTCGCGATGGCCGCCGAGACGGGCAGCGGATGCGTCTACGCGGTCACCCATGCGGCCAACACCGGGATGGTCGCGGCGATGCGCGCCCTCGGGCTGCCGCTGGACTACCAGATCGAGCAGGGCACGCTCGTGGTCACCGCCCAGCTCACCCCCGCGCAGGTGCCCGCCCCGGCCCCGCACGGCAGCCACTGAACCTCCGGGCCCCAGGGGTGCGGGCCCCGGGGCCCGGCCCCCCGGCGCGCGGCACCCCTTGATGACGCCGCACCCCCGGGCGTACGAGGATGGCCCCATGTCCGATTCCAAGAACGCTCCGCTGCCCCGACAGGTCGCCGACGCCTACGTCGACGCCCTCATCGAACTCGATCCGATCACCGGCACCTTCCTGGGCGTTCCCGAGAGCGCGCGCCGCCTGCCCGACTTCTCCCCCGCGGGCGCCGAGGCCGGTGCCGAGCTGGCGCGCACGACCCTGGACCGGCTGACCGAGGCCGAGGCACGGCCCGGTGCGGACAGCGACGCCGAGCGGCGCTGCGGACGGCTGCTGCGGGAGCGGCTGACCGCCGAACTCGCCGTGCACGAGGCCGGTGAGCCGCTGCGCGCGGTCAGCAACCTGCACTCCCCGCTGCACTCGGTGCGCAGCGTCTTCACCGTGATGCCGACCGCCACCGAGGAGGACTGGTCGGCGATCGCGGCCCGGCTGCGCGCCGTCCCCGACGCGCTGGAGGGCTACCGCGCCTCGCTCGCCGAGGGGCTTCGGCGCGCGCTGCCCGCCGGGCCGCGCCAGGTGGCCACGGTCCTCGGCCAGCTGGACGAGTGGATCGGCACCGAGCGCAGCTGGTTCGCCGACTTCACCGCCGAGGGACCGGACGCGCTGCGCACCGAGCTGGACGAGGCCGCGGCCGCGGCCACCGGGGCGCTGACCTCGCTCCGCGACTGGCTGCGCGACGTGTACGGGCCGGGCGTCGAGGGCGCCCCGGAGGTGGTGGGCCGCGAGCGCTACCAGCGCTGGTCCCGGATGTGGAACGGCACCGATCTGGACCTGGACGAGGCCTACGCGTACGGCTGGTCCGAATACCACCGCATCCACGCCGAGATGCGCACCGAGGCGGAGAAGATCCTGCCCGGCGCCACCCCGTGGGAGGCGCTGCGCCACCTCGACGAGCACGGCGCGCACATCGAGGGCGTCGAGGAGACCCGGGTCTGGCTGCAGGAGCTGATGGACGAGGCCATCGAGCAGCTGGACGGCACCCACTTCGACCTGGCCGAGCGGGTCAAGCGGGTCGAGTCGATGATCGCCCCGCCCGGGAGCGCGGCCGCCCCGTACTACACCCAGCCGTCGGTGGACTTCTCCCGCCCCGGCCGCACCTGGCTGCCCACCATGGGCGAGACCCGCTTCCCCGTCTACGACCTGGTCTCGACCTGGTACCACGAGGGTGTCCCCGGCCACCATCTGCAGCTCGCCCAGTGGGCCCACGTCGCCGACCGGCTCTCCCGCTACCAGGCCACGGTCGGCATGGTCAGCGCCAACGCCGAGGGCTGGGCGCTGTACGCGGAGCGGCTGATGGACGAGCTGGGCTATCTGACCGACCCGGAGCGGCGGCTCGGCTACCTCGACGCGCAGATGATGCGGGCGCTGCGGGTGATCGTCGACATCGGCATGCACCTGGAGCTGGAGATCCCCGGCCATTCGCCCTTCCACCCCGGTGAGCGCTGGACGCCGGAGCTGGCGCGGGAGTTCTTCGGGCTGCACTGCGGCCGCCCCGCGGAGTTCCTCGACAGCGAGCTGGTGCGCTACCTGGGCATGCCGGGCCAGGCCATCGGCTACAAACTGGGCGAGCGTGCCTGGCTGACCGGGCGGGAGGCGGCCCGCAAGGCGCACGGCGACGCGTTCGACGCCAAGAAGTGGCACATGGCGGCGCTGTCGCAGGGGTCGCTCGGGCTGGACGATCTGGTCGCGGAGCTGTCCGCGCTCTGAGGCGCCGGGGAACACGAGGGGTGGCCGGGTCCGGAGTTGTGCCCCGGCCGCCCCGGTTCCTATCGTCCGTCTCATGCGTCCCGTGTTCCTCTTCTCCCGCGATCCGCTGGCACCGCGCCGCGTCGACCCCGAGTTCGCCGAGGAGGCCCAGGCCGTGCGCGCGACCGGGGCCCTGGTCGCGCTCGTCGACCACGAGGCCCTGGTCGCCGGGGACGCGGCGGGCTCGGTGCGCGCGGTGGCCAGGGGCGAGCGCGGCGCCGGTCCCGTCTGGTACCGCGGCTGGATGCTGCCCTCCGGACGGTACGCCGCGTTGTCCGCCGCCCTCGCCGAGCGCGGCCACACCCTGCTCACCTCGCCCGAGCAGTACCGCACCGCGCATGAACTCCCCGGCTGGTACGACGTCTTCGCCCCGCTGACCCCGCGCAGCGCCTGGCTGCCGCTGCCGCCGGGGGAGGCGGCGGCACCGGGCGAGCTGGCGCGGCTGGCCGCGCGGCTCGGCGGGGCGGGCCCGGCGGTGGTGAAGGACTGGGTCAAGTCCCGCAAACACGAGTGGTCCCAGGCGTGTTACGTCCCCGACCTCGCCGACACCGCCCGCCTGGCCTCGGTGGTCGCCCGCTTCGTGGAACTACAGGGCTCCTACCTCACCGGGGGTGTGGTGTTGCGCCGTTACGAGCCGTACCGGCCGGTGGGCGAGGCCCGGGTGTGGTGGCTCGACGGGGAACCCGCCCTCATAGGCCCCCACCCCGACACGCCCGGGTCGGCCCCCGACCCCGACCTGTCCGAGGTGGCACCCGCCGTCCGCCAGCTGGCCTGCCGCTTCATCACCACGGACCTCGCCCTCCACGAGGACGGCCGCTGGCGCGTGGTGGAGGCCGGAGACGCGCAGGTCAGCGGGCTGCCGCGGACCGCCGAGACCAAGCCCCTGTTCACCGCCCTCACCACGGCCGCGGCGCGTTAGCCACGTCTCGACCGGGTACAGTCGCGCCGGGCCGCGCGCATCCGCGCCGCGTCCCGGCGAGGAGGGGGCCCACGTGGCGTACGAGCAGACGCGGGAGAACGGCCGGTTCGTGCTGCGGAACGGCCGGGTGACGCTGCGCGAGCACACCCCCGGGGACGCGGCCGTGGTCGCCGACGGCAAGCCCGGCGATCTGAACTGGATCGACGGCGTTCCCGGCGACGCGTCGATCGGTGCCGCCGGAATGACCGCCCGCGCCGCGGCGGCGGGTTACTACCAATCCCCCTGGGGCACCTACGCCATTCTGCGCGCCGAGGACGGCGTGGCACTCGGCAGCATCGGCTTCCACGGCCCGCCCGCCCCCGGCGAGGGCGAGGTGGAGGTCGGCTACGACCTGTCCCATTCGGCGCGCGGCGCGGGCTGGGCCACCGGTGCGCTGCGGCTGCTGATGGAGTGGGCCGCGGAGCGGCCGGAGATCCATACCGTCATCGCGACCACCGAGCCGTGGAACATCCCCTCCCAGCGGGTGCTGCTGCGCGCGGACTTCTCGCGCTCGGCGGACCGCGGCGACCTGTACGTCTACCAGCACTCCACGACGCGGGCCTGACCCGGTCTCACCCGAGGGCGGCGGCGGTCCGGTGGCGCACCACCGACCCCTCGCGCCCCTTGACCACCTCCAGCCGTGCCGGGATCCGCTGGCGCAGATCCGCGACATGGCTGACGATGCCGACCGTACGGTCCCGCTCCCGCAGCGAGTCCAGGACGTCCAGCACCTCGTCCAGGGTCTGTTCGTCCAGGCTGCCGAACCCCTCGTCGATGAAGAGCGTGTCGAGCCGGACCCCGCCCGCCTCGTCCGTGACGACATCGGCGAGCCCGAGCGCGAGGGAGAGCGAGGCGAAGAAGGTCTCGCCGCCGGAGAGGGTGGCGGTGTCGCGCTCGCGGCCGGTCCAGGCGTCGATGACGTGCAGCCCCAGCCCGGAGCGGCCCCGGCCGCCCGCCCGGGCGTCGGAGTGCACCAGGGTGTAGCGTCCGGAGGACATGTGCCGCAGCCGCGCGCCGGCCGCGGCCGCGACCTGCTCCAGCCGCGCGGCCAGCACATACGCCTCCAGCCGCATCCGCCGCTCGTTGTCGGCTGAGGTGCCGGCGGCGAGGGTGGCGAGGCGGGCGACGCGGTCGTACTCCTCGCGCAGCGGGGCCAGCTTGCGGGCGTCCTCGACGGCCTGCGCGGAGAGCCCGTCCAGGTCCTGGCAGCGGGTACGGGCCGCCGCGTCGGCCGCCGAGGCGTCGCGCAGGGCGCGGGTGGCCGCGTCCGCGGTGGCCCGGGCCGTGGCGAGGTCGGCGGGCGGCTCCTGCGCCGCGGCGGCGAGCCGCGGATCGGACAGCTCGGCCGTGACGGCCGCCGCCTCCCGCTGCCACTCGTCCAGGCGGTGCTGTGCCTCGCGCCGCCGGTCCGGTGACAGGACGGCGTCGGCCGCCGCCTCCGGCGTGTCGAAGCCCGCGCGGTACGCGGCGTCGGCGAGATGCGCGTCGGCCTCCTTCAGCCGCCGTGCGGCGGCCTCGGCGTCGCGCACCGCCTCTGCCGTCCGCGCCAGCAGCCCGGCCTGCCGCTCCAGCCGCGCCGCGCGCTCGGCCACCGTGGCATCCCCGCCGCGGGCCTCCTCCAGCTCGGCCAGCAGCGCCGCCCGCTCCCGGGCCAGCGCCTCGCGGTGCGACGTACGGGCCGCCGCGCGCCGCTCGGCCTCCTGCCGCTGGGCCAGCCGCCGGGCGTGCTCGCCCTCGGCCCGGTCGAGGGCCGCGCGGGCGTCGAGCCCGTCCGCGGCCGCGTCGCGGGCCTCGGCGTACGCGGTGCGCAGCTCGGCCAGCGCGCGGTCCAGCTCCTCCACCGCGCCGCCGTCCGCCCCGGTCTCCGCGCCCGCCAGGGCCTCCTTCAGCCGCTGCGACCGGCGCTCGGCCTCCTCGCGGCCCGCCTCGGCCCGCTGGTACTCGTCGAGCGCGGCCTCCTCCGCCGTACGGTCCACATGCCCCGCCCCCGGGCGCGCCGGGCTCGGGTGCTCGCAGCCCCCGCACACCGCGCACGGCTCCCCCGGGCGCAGCCCGGCCGCCAGCTCGGCGGCGATCCCGCGCAGCCGCCGGTCCTTGAGGTCCAGCCAGCTCTCCTTGGCGGAGCCCGCGCGCTCCCGGCACCGCAGCGACTCCTCCCGCGCCCGCTCCACCAGCGCGGCGAGGCGGTCGCGCTCGCGGGCCGCGTCGAGCCGCCGCTCGGCGGGCTCGATCCGCGCGCCGAGCTGCTCGGCGCGGGTGGCGGCCTCCTGCGCGGCCTCGACGCGCGCCTGATGCGCGAGCCGCACCGACTCCTCCCATCCGGCGAGCCATTCGGCGGCCTCCTCGACGGCCTCGTCGTCGGCTCGCGCCTCGCGGTCCAGCTCCGCGATCTCCGCCACCACTGCCCGCGCCCGGTCCTCCCCCCGCCGAGCCGCCGCCAACGCCCCCAGTTCCCCCCGCACCCACCGCTCCACCCGCGCGAGCGCCTCGACCCCGGCCTCGGCGAGCGGCGTGGTGTCGCCCGGGGTGCCCCCGTCGGCCCCGTCCCCCTCGGCGGCGTGCGCGGCGGTCCCGGCCGACGCCCCGTCCACGGCCACCTGCGCCGACCGCCCGGCGGCAAACGTCTCGGTCGGCGTGGCGTCACCCGCCGCCCCGGCGCCGCGCGCAGGCGGCACCGTGTCCGCGGGCGCGGCGGGGTCCGCCGCGTCCGGCTCGGACGGCCGGGGCGCCGGGACGTGGGGCAGGGTGGCCAGGGCCGGGTCGGTGGACAGGTGGGTGCGGGCCGTGCGTTCGGCGGTGGTCGCGCGGTGGTGTGCGTGGGCGGCGGTGGTGCGCAGGTCCAGGGCCGGGGTCACGGCGTCGGCGGCGCGGGCGCGGTCCAACAGGGCGCCCAGCCGGTCGCGTTCGGCGCGGCGCAGTTCCAGGTCGTCCGCGCGGCGCCGCGCGTCGGCGTGGCGGCGCTGGAGTTCGGCGCGCGCGCTCTCCGCGTCGGCCGCCCTGCGGGCGGCCTCGTGCTCGGCCTCGGCGCCGCGCAGCGCGGACGCCGCGATGTCCCGGCGTTCGCGCGCGCCCGCGCGGGCGAGGGCGGCCCACTCCAGGACGGCGCCGGCCAGGCCCGGTTCTCCGGCGGCGGCCTCCGGCAGCGGGTGCGCGTCCAGTTCGGCGGAGCGGCCCGCGGCCTGGGCCATGCGGTGGGCGAGCGCGAGGAGCCGTTCGTCGCCGCCGAGGACGCGTTTCTCGGCGGCCCGCCGCAGCTCGGCGAGCCGCTCCTCGACGGCGGCGAAGCGGCTGGTGTCGAAGAGCCTGCCCAGCAGCTTGGCCCGGGCCTGTTCGTCCGCGCGGAGGAAGCGGGCGAAGTCGCCCTGTGGCAACAGCACCACCTGGCAGAACTGATCCCTGCTCATGCCCAGCAGCTGTTCGATCTCCGCGCCGATCTCCTGGTGCGAGCGGCTGAGCGCCTTCCACGTACGGGAGTCGGCGTCGTAGACGCGCAGCAGGCTCTGCGCCTTCTCCCGGGTCACCCCGGTGCCCCGCTTCTTGGGCCGGGGCTGCTCGGGGCGCCGGGTGATCTCCAGGCGCCGTTCGCCCACGGTGAGTTCGAGGACGACCTCGGTCGGGGTCAGCGGGTCGGCGTGGTCGCTGCGCAGGGAGAGCCCGCTGCCCTGCCGGGCGCCGGGCACCTGCCCGTACAGGCCATAGCAGACGGCGTCGAGGACGGATGTCTTGCCCGCACCCGTCGGCCCGTGCAGCAGGAAGAGCCCGGCGGCCGACAGTTCGTCGAAGTCGACCTGCTGGGTGGTCCCGAAGGGGCCGAAGGCGGTGACGGTCAGCCGGTGGAGCCTCATCGCGGGTCCTCCCCTTCCGTCCGGACGGCTTCGAGGGCGTCGCCGAGCAGCACGGATTCCCGCGCGTCGGGTCCCCGCCCGCCCCGTACGTGGGCGACGAAGTCCTCCGCGATCTCCCGGTCGGTGCGGCCGCGCAGCCGCTGCGCGTAGGAGGCGAGCGGGTCCTCGGGGGGCCGCTCCGGGTCGAAGACCAGGCTGAGGACGTGCGGAAAGCGCGCCGCGAGCCGGGCCATCGGCTCGTACGGCCGCACCGGGTCGGTCAGCGTCGCCTCGACCCAGGCCGTCTCGTGCCGGGCGAGGCCCGGGTCGGCGAGCAGGTCATCCAGCCGCCCCCGGAGGCGGGCCAGCGGGCGCGGTACGGGGCAGTCGACGCGCTCGGCGGCGCCCACCGCGCCCTCACCGTCCAGTTCGACGAGCCACATGGACTTGCGGTGCGCGGCCTCGGAGAAGGAGTACGCGAGCGGCGAGCCCGAGTAGCGGATCCGCTCGGTGAGGGTCTGACAGCCGTGCAGATGCCCGAGCGCCACATAGTCGACGCCGTCGAAGACCTCGGCGGGGACGGAGGCGACTCCGCCGACGGTGATGTCCCGTTCGCTGTCGCTGACCGCGCCGCCGGTGACGAAGGCGTGGGCGAGGACCACGGACCGGGTGCCGGGCGGCCGGGCGGCGAGGTCGGCGCGCACCCGGTCCATGGCGGCGCCGAGGACGGCCGGGTGTCCGGCGGCGGGCGCGTCCAACGTCTCGCGCACCAGGCCGGGTTCGAGGTACGGCAGACCGTAGAAGGCCACGTCGCCGTGGCGGTCGGCGAGGACGACGGGGGTGCCGCACCCGGCGGGGTCGGTGCGCAGATGGATCCCGGCCCGCTCGATGAGCCCGGCGCCGACGCCCAGCCGCCGCGGCGAGTCATGGTTGCCGGAGATCATGACGGTCGGCACGCCGAGGTCGGCGAGCCGGTGCAGGGCGTCGTCGAACAGCTCGACGGCGGCGAGCGGCGGTACGGCCCGGTCGTAGACGTCCCCCGCGACGAGGACGGCGTCCACCTCCCGCCCCCGCACGGTCGCGACGAGGTGGTCGAGGAACTCCCGCTGCGCCGCGAGCAGGCTGACGCGGTGGAAGGACCGTCCGAGATGCCAGTCGGAGGTGTGCAGAATTCTCAACGATCGACTCCGACCCGCACGTTTCGTCCTTCCTCCACCCCATTGGTCAGCAACGCGCCCGTACCGGATCAGCGCTACGGGCACCGACCACGTTAACCGCGATCGGTGCCCGGGTCCGCACGGACCTCACTTTTGTACCCGTGTTACCTGCGCGTCCCGCCCCATCGGTGGTCGTCGAAGAGGTCGACGCCCTCGGGGTAGCCGGTGGCGTAGCCCGTGCCGTAGGCGTGGTGATGGTCGACGTGGTGGCTGTCGTCATGGCCGTCGTAGTGACCGTCCACCGGGCTCGGATCGAGGTAGTACCACTCGGCCGTGGGGCCGGGCCCTGCGGACGGGTCGGCCATCGCTTCCGGCTCGGGCTCCTTGGCGGTTTTCGGCGCGTTCAGCTCGTTCGGCATGAGCAGCTCCACCCGTACACCCGGAGTGGCCCGCTTCTGTGCGACGAACTCCTCGACCTGGTTGCGGCAGGCGTGGTCGAGATGGGTGACGCCCATCAGATCGAGCCGGATCCGCTCCTTGCCGGAGGCGCCGACGGCTTCGAGCGCGTCGATGAGCTTCGGCAGCCGCAGGAAGGTGGCGTTGCCCTTCATGACGACCTTGGCGCTGTCGCCCTCGACGGTGTGCTCGACGGAGGTCTGCGACATCCGCAGCGCGGCCAGCACGATCCCGGCCGCGAGCCCGATCAGCACCCCTTCGAGCAGTGCGGTGGCGACGATGGCCAGCGTGGTGGCGGTCATCACGAAGAACTCGCCGCGGTCCTGATGCCACATCTTCGGGAACTGCTCGGGGGCGAGCAGCTTCCAGCCGCTGTGGACGAGGACACCGGCCAGCACCGAGATCGGGATCAGGGCCAGGACGCTGGGGAGCAACAGGGCGAACGCGAGCAGCCACAGGCCGTGCAGCGTGCGGGAGAGCCGGGTCTTGGCGCCGGACTGGACGTTGGCCGAGCTGCGGGCGACGACGGCGGTCATGGGGAGTGAGCCGAGGATGCCGCAGAGGGTGTTGCCGGCGCCCTGGGCGATCAGCTCGCTGTTGTACTGGGTGCGCTTGCCGTCGTGCATCCGGTCGACGGCGGCGGCCGTGAACAGGCTCTCCGCCGAGGCGATGACGGTGAAGGTGACGATGGCGGTGAGGATCGCGGGGTCGGCGAGCCCGGCGAACTGCTCGGGGCCCGGGACCTGGATGGCGGCCAGCAGATTGCCGACCTGGAGCGTCTTCACCTCGATGCCGGGCAGCGCGGCGACACCGATGCCGATGGCAACGGCGACCAGCGCGGCGGGGATCTTGTTGAGGGGCCCCGGCACCTTCTTCCAGACGAAGCTGAGGACGACGGTGGCGATGCCGAGCCCGGCGGCGATGGCCGCCTGCGGGTTCGCCAGGGTGTCGGCGACCAGGCCGGGGAAGGCGAGCATGTTCTCGATGGGCGTGCCGGGGGCCTTGTTGTCGGCCAGCGGATACGACTGGCTGACCATCAGCGGCAGGCCGATACCGGCGAGCATGCCCTGGACGACGGCGACGGAGGTGGCCTGGAACATCCGGCCGAGGCGGATCAGGCCCAGCACGATCTGCAGGATTCCGGCGCCCAGCACGATCACGCCGAGCATGGCGATGCCCTGCGCCTCCACCGTCTCGGCGACGAGCGCGGCGAGCCCGGCGGCGGGCCCGCTCACCTGGAGGGTGCTGCCCGGGGTCATGCCGACGACGAGGCCGCCGATGACGCCGGTGATGATGCCGAGTTCGGCGGGTGCGCCCGAGGCGACGGCGACGCCGATGCACAGGGGCAGGGCCACCAGGAAGACGACGAGCGAGGCGCTGATCTCGGTGCCGAGGTTGGCCCCGGCGAACATGCCGCCCTTGGGGGCGCGCGCCTTGGCGTCGCGTCCGCTGTCGTCCCGTGTACCGGCGCCCGCGCGGGGGCCGGGTGCCGCCCCGGTGGCGGGGCCGGCACCGGCCCCGCCACCGGGAGTCTTAACCATCCCTTGGAAGGTCTCGAATTTTTCCGTACCCGGCCCGTCTCGGCCGGCCGACGCGTAATCCGGCGCGTAGGCGGGGGTTTGAACCTGGGTACTTGCGGCCCAATCATCGACGTATATCGGGGGCTCGGTTGCCCCCGTGGGGGCCCGGCCTCGCGCATGGCGTCCCGTCGTCATGAGTGCACCCGGAAGTCGCCGTCGGCTTCGAGTTCCCACAACTCGGCGCTGTCGACCTGATAGAACCAGCCGTGCAGCCGCAGTTGACCGTTCTCCAGCCGGCGCCTGGCGGCCGGGTATTCCTTGAGCGTGTCGAGCTGATTACTGACATTCAGCTGGGCCAATTCCCTCATGCACGGGTCCTCTTCGGTGGATCCGAGCTTCGGGGTCAGTCCGGGCCGGGCGACGTCGAGCCAGGCCCCCACTCCGGGTATCTGGGCCAGATCCGCCCCGGAAGCCAGGGCCCCCATGGCGCCGCAGTGCGAATGTCCACAGACGATGACGTCGCGGACGCCCAGCACCTCCAGCGCGTATTCGATGGTGGCGACCTCGCCGGAGACCAGGTGCTTACCGTGCGGCGGAACGATGTTTCCCGCGTTGCGCAGCTCGAATATCTCACCGGGCCGGGCCCCCGTGATGAGCGCCGGAATGACGCGGGAATCCGAGCAGGTGATGAACAGGGCCTGTGGGGATTGCCCGTCGGCCAATTTCCGGTATTCGCCGCTGTCGAAATCAGCACGGCTTCGGAAGGAGCGGGCGTGTTCGAGAAGAGTCTGCATCATGCCTCCCTGACGGGTGATTACCACCAGATGCCATTCACCGTAGAGAGGCATGTGTCAGGCGATGGCTAAACGAACACTAGAGCATTGCAAGTTCTTGCCCAACATTCGGGGGCCACTCGCAACATTACAAAAACCGGGACGCGCATGCGGCGCTGCGGTAGACAGGACCCCATGACCGTACGAGCACTGTTGATCGAGGACGACGAGACGATCGCCGAGCCCCTCGTGGAGGGTTTACGGCGATACGGGCTGACGGCGAGCCATGTGGGCACGGGCACCGCCGGGCTGGAAGGGCCGTACGGGGACATCGTTCTGCTCGACCTGGGACTGCCGGACATGGACGGCATCGACGTGTGCCGGGGCATCCGTCGGGTCTCCGACGTACCCATCATCATGCTCACCGCGCGCGGTGAGGAGGCCGACCGGGTGCTCGGGCTGGAGCTGGGGGCGGACGACTACTTGGCGAAACCATTCAGCATGCGGGAGCTGATCGCCCGCATCCGCGCCGTGACCCGCCGCACCCAGCGCACCGAGACCGCGCCCACCGTCCCTCCGGCGGCAGCGGCCACCCCCGCCCCTCCCCCGCCGGTCTTCGAACCCCAACCGGCCCAGCCCGCCGCTCCCGCCCCGGCTCCGGTCCAGCACCAGACGCTGGAGGGCCAGGAGCCGCTGATCGTGGATCGCAGGACCCGGCAGGTGTGGGTGGGCGGCACCCCGGTCGCGCTCACACCGAAGGAGTTCGAGCTGCTGGCCCTGCTCACCGAGGACCCCGGCGCGGTGTATTCGCGTCAGCAGATCCTCGACCGGGTGTGGGACCCGCACTTCCACGGGCCGACCAAGACCCTGGACGTGCACATCGCCACCCTGCGCCGCAAGCTGGGCGATCCGGCGTGGATCCAGACCCTGCGCGGCGTCGGATTCCGTCTCGCCGTGCACACCGGAGTTCCGGAGGCCGCCCGGCCGTGACCCGTCGTCTGCTGCTCGGCTATCTGAGCCTCGCCGTCCTGGTACTGCTGTGTTTCGAGATCCCGCTCGGCTACCTCTACAGCCGCTCCGAGAAGGAGCGGGTCATCTCCGCGGCCGAGGACGAGGCCGAGTCGGTGTCCGCGTTCGCCTCCCTGTCCATCATGGCGGGCCGGGAGCAGCGTGAACTTCCGACCCGGGTCGCGCACTGCGCCGAGCGCATCGGCGGTAAGGTGCTCATCGTTGCCGCCGACGGCAGGGTGCTCGCCGCGTCCCATCCGCTGCCCGCCGACGAGGCGCGGGACCTGACGTCCCGGCCCGAGATCGCGGCGGCGCTGGGCGGCCGTGACGCGGTCGACGTACGGACCTCCACCATCGGCGGGGTCAGCTATCTCTCCGTCGCGCTTCCCGTCACCCACGGGAACCAGCTCCAGGGCGCGGTCCGGCTCACCGTCCCGACCGACGCGGTGCACTCCAAGGTGCACCGGGCGTGGCTGCTGCTGGCCCTGGCCGGGCTGGCGATCCTGACCGGGGCCGCCGTGGTGGCGCTGGTCTTCGCCCACTGGACCAGCCGTCCCATCGTGGAGCTGGAGCGCTTCGCGCACCGGCTGGCCGACGGCAAGGCCCCCACGCCCGCCCCGGTGACCTCCGGACCGCCGGAGGTACGGAGCCTCGCGGCCACCTTCAACCAGACCGCGGCCCGGCTCGCCCATCTGCTGGAGGCCCAGCGCGCGTTCGCCGCCGAGGCGTCCCACCAGCTCAAGACGCCGCTCGCGGCGCTGCGGCTGCGCCTGGACAATCTGGAACCCGATCTCGCCGAGCACGCCCACCCCCATCTCACCGCCGCGACGACCGAGACGGAGCGGCTGGCCCGGATGGTCGAGGGGCTGCTGGCGATGGCCCGGATGGAGGAGGGTGCCGTGACGCCGGAGCCGGTCGACCTCGACGAGCTGTGCACGGAGCGGCTGCGCGCCTGGACCCCGCTGTTCGAGAAGCACCATGCCCACCTCGTCCTGCGCGGCGTCCCGGTCGGTCATGCCCTCGCGGTGCCGGGGGCGATCGAGCAGATCCTGGACAACCTGCTCTCCAACGCGCTGCGTTCGTCGCCGCTGGGAAGCACCGTCACCCTCGACCTCCGCCACCCCGCGACGGACCGCCGCCATCTGCACCGGGACGGCCGACCCACCTGGGTCGAGGTGCACGTCATCGACCAGGGTCCGGGCATGACCGCCGAACAGCGCCGCCGTGCCTTCGACCGCTTCTGGCGGGCCCCCGACTCCCCCAAGGGCGGCACCGGCCTCGGCCTCTCGCTGGTCCAGCGGCTGGCCCACGCCAGCGGCGGCGAGGCCACGCTGCACGCGGCCCCCGGTGGCGGTCTCGACGCCGCGGTCCGGCTGCGGTCCCCGGTCCGGTCCGGTGGCCCGGGACGCCCGGCCAGAATGCAGCTGCGCCGCAAATCCGTCCCGGAGCCCACCGTCCGGACCCCGGCCTAGCCTCCGGACCCCGGTTCCAGCCTCCTGGCAGGGGCTCCTTCGTGTGCCTCTAAGGGGCCTCTTCGTATGCCTCGCCGCCCAGTTCCAGCCCGGCCGTCCCCGCGGTGGCGTCCGCGAGCCACCCGCGGAACGCCGCCACGTCCGCCTCGGGCAGCCCCACCTCGATGGTCACCGCCTCCGCGTACCGGACGTCCCGTACCACCCGGCCCGTCGCGCGCAGATCGTTCTCCAGCTTCCCGGCCCGCTGGTGGTCGACGGTGACCGTCGCCAGCCGGAACCGCCGGCGGGTGACGGTGCCGAGCGCGTCCAGGGCCTCCCCGACCGCGCCGCCGTACGCGCGGATCAGCCCGCCCGCGCCGAGCTTCACGCCCCCGAAGTAGCGGGTGACCACGGCCACCACGTACCGCACCTCCCGGCGCACCAGCATCTGCAGCATCGGGACGCCCGCGGTGCCACCCGGTTCGCCGTCGTCGCTCGCCTTCTGCACGTCGCCGCCCGAGCCGATGACGTAGGCGAAGCAGTTGTGGTTGGCGGTGGGGTGTTCCTTGCGGACCCGCTGGATGACCTCCTGGGCCTCCTGCTCGGTCGCGGCGGGCGCGAGCGTGCAGAGGAAGCGGGACTTGTTGATCTCGACCTCGTGCACGTCTTCGCGCGCGACCGTCCGGTACTGCTCCTGCATCCGGCCACCCTACGCTGCGGCTCCTTCCCGGGAGGTGGCCAGGAGCGCGGCGTGGGCGGCCGCGGTGAGCACCACCGCCGCGAGCACCCAGGAGATCCAGTTGCCCGGGTTGGGCAGCCACTGCCTGCCCAGGGCCACGGGATAGATGACCGCCGCGTACACGGCGGGGACGGCGTGCCGCACGATCCCCTTTCTGGCGGCGCCGAGGAACAGCAGCGGCGCCAGCAGCCCGGCGGAGAACACCACGCCCACGACCCAGAGCGCACGGTGCCGCCGGCTGTTGTACATGGGGGTGGTGGAGGACGCGGTGGCGGGGAATTGGTTCACGTTCACCTCTCGTCGGTCGTTGTACGGGTCATGGGTAGGGGCATGGATCGATCATTTGGCCGATTACTCACTCCCCGAACTCCAGTTCCGATGAAATGTTCGAGGAGGCCGCTAACCGCCCGGCTCGGAGCGGAGGCAGCTGAGTGCGCGCCGCGCACTCGCGGCCCCGATTCCCTCCAGATCACGCAATTGCCGGGCGGAGAGACTGGACAACCGTTCGACACTGTCGACACCGGCCCGCAGCAAGGTGTTGGCCAGCCGATGCCCGAATCTGTCGTGTCCCAGAACATCGAAGAGTTCGCCGCCCTCGCAAGAGCAACCGGCCTCCCGCCCCAGCGCCCCCGACTCCTTGCCCCCCACTCCGCACGCGGAGCACACATCGATCACCCGGCCATCCCGGAGCGTCCTGGCCCAGCTCAGCGGGACCATCGCCGCTCGCGCCGCGCTCACGCTGTCGGCCGCGTCGGATGTACAAGTGGCGCCACATATGTCACATCGAATCGTGATCGAATGGCTCATGTGAGCATGATGACAGACAGATCGCCAACCAGCTTTGCGCACAGTCACTTTCGGCACCCGGGCCCTCCACAACATTTCGCGCATGTGGCGCTTCCCCTCCCCGGACCCGTGGTACCCGGCGAAATGCTGCCCACCGACACATGCGTTTCTCACGGTGCCTTCATTACAAATGCGACTGTTACAGCGCCCGGAGGGGTGAAAACGTGAGCCGACAGTGGACAGCGCAGAGTCCGGGGGGATGCGCGCGCTGGGCGCAGGAAGCGTGAAGAAGCGTCTCGATTCATGCGAATGAGACAGAGGAGACGCACGGCCCCAGCGATCACACCCCTTGATGCCTGCCGCGTACTGTCACGGAGCCCTGCCCGGGCTCTCTTGACCGACAACGGGAACGGCTGGGTGATGACAATCAAGGCCACTGGGGACGGTACGGCCGATACGAAGGGCCACCGGAAACGTGGATGGCGCATATCCGCGGCCGTGGGCCTGGCGGCGGTGCTGACCGGCGGGGGGATCGTGGCGCTGAAGACGACCGGATCACCCGCGCCCGACGGCTCGGCGCCCGCGGCGAACGTCGCCGCGCACACCGGGCCGCTGACGTCGAAGGAGAACCGGGAGGCGTCCCGGATCGCCGTCGGGACCGCCGGTGGGCAGCGGCCCACACCCCAGGGCGAGCAGAAGAACACCAAGGGCACCGAGGGCGGGGAGAAGAACGCCGCGGGCGGTTCCGGCGCCGAGGTGCTGGACACTCGCCGTCCGCCGCGCGCCAAGACGGCCGCCGCCTCCGCACCCGACAGCGAGGCCGAGGTCCAGCTCTACGACTACGCCTCCGACAGCCTGATCACCCGGCTCGTCGACCTGCGCTCCGGCAAGGTCCTGCGCTCGACCCGCCAACACGAGGTCCAGCCGGCGCCCACCCTGGCCGAGGCCCGGCAGGCAGTGAAGATCATCCTTGCCGACCGCCGTCTCGGCGAGGGGATGCGCGCCTCCTACCAGGCGGAGACGAAGAAGCGGCTGACCTCGCCCTCCCAGCTGCGGATCCAGGGCTTGTCGTTCCTCGGGGCCCGCGCCAAGGGCATGAAGGGCGCCGAGCAGGTGTCGCAGTGCGGCGCCCACCGCTGCGTACAGCTCTTCGTGCGCATCCCGGGCGGCAAGTGGATCGACACCAGCAGGATCGTCATCGATCTCTCGGCCGGGCGTACCGCCGTCATCGGCCTGTGAGGGGAGCTCAGTTCGTGTTCAGTTCGTTTCGGCGTGCCCGTGTGCTCCTGGCCGTGGTGGGTCTGCTGACGCTGTGGGTGCCGGGCCCGGCGTCCGCCGCTCCCCGGAAGGCCCCGGCGACCCCCTCCTGCCCCGAGGCCGATCGCATCGACAAGACCCTGAAGAACGGTGCCCGCTGGCAGATGTGCTGGAACATCGACCGCAACACCGGCGTGGTGCTCAGCGATGTGACCTACACCCCCAACCGCGGCACCCCGACCCGCGTCCTGAAGAGCGCGTCGCTCGCCGAGGTCCATGTGCCCTACGACAGCGGCCAGCCGCGCTTCTACGACGTCTCGTCCATCGGCTTCGGCGACCTCGGCCAGGGCACGCTCACCAAACTGTCGAAGGACGACTGCCCCACGGGCAAGCTCTGGAACTACCAGGACACCCCCGTGATGTGCAGTCAGGAGCAGCCGCGGCCGTTCGCGTACAAGAGCGCGGTGGAGAAGAGCGTGCGGCACGGCAGCGATCTGGTCGTGTTCTCGGTGTCCGAAATCGGCTGGTACGACTACATCATGGAGTGGCACTTCGCGGACGACGGTGCCATCACCCCGCGCGCGGGCGCCACCGGATCCCTCTCGCCGTTCGCGTTCTCCGACGCGACCAGCGGCTGGCCGACCGGCGTGGGCTCCCAGCGGTTCAGCGAGAACCACTCGCACAACATCTTCTGGCGGCTGGACTTCGATGTGAACGGCCAGTCGCAGAACGTCGTCGAGCAGTACGACTTCGAGGGCCAGGGCACGGCCAAGCGCACCATGAAGCGCACCGAGCTGTCCAAGGAGACGGGGGCCGACCTGGCGCCCGCCCGCTTCTGGCGGGTCGTGAACCCGGCAACCGAGAACGACGACGGCCACCCCATGTCATGGGAGATCGACAACCGCGACAGCGATCAGTACCGGGGACCGGGCGATATCGAGAAGTTCACGCACCACGACATGTATGTCACCCAATACCGGGAGTGTGAACAGCTCGCATACGGCAACACGGCGAAGGGCTGCGCCGCCTCGGTGGACAAATACACCAACGGCGAGAAGGTCACCGACCCGGTCGCCTGGGTCAGTGTCGACTACCACCACGTGCCCCGAGACGAGGACCAGGACCCGATGCCCACGCACTGGCAGAGCTTCAGGATCGTCCCCCGGGACGTCACGGCCACGAACCGGCTGCCGTGACCGGCCCGATCCGTCCCCACCGTCCCCTGCCCCCTCCGTCCCTTCGAACCGCGGCAAGGAGAGCACCGTGTTACACCGGCCCATGAGAGTGTCCGGAGACGAGCGGCGGCCCGCCACGCCCCACCGCCTCCAGGACCGCCTCCACGCCCTGGCGCGTGCCCACCAGGTGCCCGGAGCCCAGCTCGCCGTGCACAGCGGCGGAACCACCCGCGCCGTGCACACCGGAGTGCTGGATTCCATAACCGGGGAGCCGTTCACCGCCGACACGGCGGTGCCCATCGGCTCCCTCACCAAGTGCTACACCGCCACGGTCATCATGCTCCTGGTCGCGGACGGCGATGTGGAGCTGGACGACCAGCTCGGCGACCACGTACCGGAGCTGCGGCGGGCAGGACCGCCGTGCACCGTGCGACAGGTGCTCAGCCACACCGCGGGGCTCGCGTCCGGGCCCGACTCCGACCATGTCGCCGCGCTGACCACCGCGCGCTATCTGCAGGCCCACTGCACCGACCGCGAGCTGGTGATGGCCCCCGGGACCGACTTCTCCTACTCCAACACGGGCTATGTCGCGGCGGGCCGGCTGATCGAGACGGTCACCGGGATGAGCTGGCAGGACGCCGTACGGTCCATCCTCCTGGAGCCGCTGGGCACCGTGCCGACCTTCATCGGCGAGCCCGGTACGCCGGAGCGGCAGGCCGCCCGTGGCCACTCGGCCAACAAGGCGTCGGGCCGGACCCGGCCGGTCGAACAGAACCTCGCTCCTGCGGAGGCCGCGGCCGGTGCCCTGATGGCGAGCGCGCGGGACCTCGTGGCGCTGGCCCTGGCCCACACCCACGACGGGCCGGGCGGGCTGCTGCCGCCGGAGCTGGCGGAGGAGATGCGACGGCCGGTGCCCGGTGCCGACCCCGGCGTCCTCGCCGACGGCTGGGGCCTGGGGTTCGCCCTCTTCCAGCGGGACGACACCACCTGGTTCGGGCACGACGGCAACGCCCAGGGCACGTCGTGTTATCTGCGGGCCGATCCCCACACCGGCACCGTGGTGGCCTTCACCAGCAACTCCAACAGCGGCGCCGACATGTGGCACGAACTGTCCGGCGAGCTGGAGGAGATCACCGGCATCCCGGTCCCCGGCACACCGTCTCCCCCGCGTCCGGCCTCCCCCATGGCCGCGACCGCGCAGTGCACCGGGATCTATCTCAACGGCGATGTCGAGTACCAGGTGACGATGAGCGACAGCGGCACCCTCGCCCTGTCCGTGGACGGTGACGTCCCCGCGCCACTCGTCTGCCACGAGGACCTGACCTGCGACCTGGTGGACCCGTCCTCCGGGCGCCGGATTCCCGGTGGCCGCTTCGTGCGCGACCCGCGCACCGGCGCGGTCGACCGCATTCAGCTCTCGGGCCGGATGGCCCGCAAGAACGCCCTCGTCTGAGGTTCGAGGTTCCCCACCGCACACTCCCCACCACGGCCGTCTCCCCACCTTGCCACGGCCGCGCGCGGCACCTCATCACCCGAGTTACACCCCTTTCAACCGCTCTGAAGGGCCGCACCGACATGATGGACCGCTACGACAATGCATCGGGTTCGGCGTCCTCGTCCCAGGACGCCCCGGGTCTGCCTCCCACGGCGTGGAACGCCACGTCCCGTACCGCCTCGCGCGCACCGCTGGGTGAGCTGTTCGCGTCCTGGGCGGCCCGTACCCCTGGGGCCGCGGCGCTGGTGGCCGGGGACCGGACGTGGTCGTTCCGCGAGGTGGACGACTGGGCGAACCGGCTGGCCCACCATCTGATCGGGCGCGGTGTGGGGCCCGAGCGCGTGGTGGCACTGGTCCTGCCGCGCTCGGCCGAGCTGGTCGTGGCCGAGCTGGCGGTCGCCAAGGCCGGGGCCGCGTTCCTGCCGGTGGATCCCGCGCACCCCGAGGAGCGCCGGGCCATGATGCTGGCCGACGCCCGGCCGGTGGTGGTCCTCGACGATCCGGCGCACATCCGGGCCGTGTCCGGCCCCGCGCACACGCCCGGCGACGCGGACCGGCCGGCCCCGCTGCTGCCGGAGCATCCGGCGTACGTCATCTACACCTCCGGCTCCACGGGTGTGCCCAAGGGCGTGATGGTGCCGCACGCCGGGCTGGGGAACTTCTCCGCCGCCACCGCCGCCCACTACCAGGTCCGGCCGGGCGACCGGGTGCTCCAGTTCTCCTCGCCGAGTTTCGACGCCTCCGTACTGGAGCTGTGCTCCTCCCTGCTCGCCGGGGCGGCGCTGGTGGTGCCCCCCGAGGGTCCCCTGCTGGGTGCCGAACTCGCCGCCGTGCTGCGGGAACACCGGGTGACCCACGCCCTGATCCCCCCGGCGGCCCTGGCGACGGTGCCCGCGGAGGAGGTCCACGACGGCCTGCCCGACTTCCGCACCCTGATCGTGGGAGCGGAGGCGTGCCCCGCCGATCTGGTGGACCTGTGGGCACCGGGCCGGCGGATGGTCAACTCCTACGGCCCGACCGAGGCCACCGTCGTGGCCACCTGGACGGACGCCCTTCAGGCGGGCTCCGGCAACCCGCCGATCGGCCGCCCGCTGCCCAACACCCGGGTGTTCGTGCTGGACGAGGCGATGCGTCCGGTGCCGGTGGGCGCCACCGGAGAGCTGTACATCAGCGGCGCGGGCGTGGCCCGGGGCTATCTCGACCGCCCGGGGCTGACCGCCGAGCGCTTCGTCGCGGTCCCCTTCGGGCCGCCAGGCGCCCGCATGTACCGCACCGGTGACCTGGCCCGTTGGAACGCCGACGGCGAGGTGGAGTTCCTCGGCCGGACCGACCACCAGGTCAAGGTGCGCGGCTTCCGCATCGAACTGGGCGAGGTGGAGGCCGCGCTCGCCCGCCACCCGGACGTACAGGCCGCCGTCGTCACCGTCCGGGAGGACGAGCCCGGGCTGAAGCGGCTGGTCGGCTATGTGGTGCCCGCCGGCGGCGCGACGCCGCCCCGGGCCGCGGAGCTGCGGGCCGCGGCGGCCCGGCTGCTGCCCGCCCACATGGTGCCGTCCGCCTTCGTCGTCCTGGACGCCTTCCCCCTCACCCCGCACCGCAAGATCGATCGGCAGGCGCTGCCCGCGCCGTCCGCCACCGCGGAGGGGCACTCCCGCCACATCGCCCCGCGCACCCCCGCCGAGGCCGCCCTGGTCCGCGTCTGGACCGAGGTGCTGCCGGTGGACGCCGTGGGCGTCGAGGACGACTTCCTGGGGCTCGGCGGCGACTCCATCCTCGGCGTCCGGCTGCTGTCCCGGCTCCGGGCGGAGCTGGGTGTGGAACTGTCGCTCCGGGAGCTGCTCGACACCCGGACCGTGGCGCGGCTGGCCGCGCGGCTGCCGGAGGAGGCCGCCGACGCGCCGGAGGCGCCGATTCCGCCCGCCCCCCGTGACCGGCCGCTGCCGCTGTCCGCGGCCCAGCGGCGGCTGTGGTTCCTGGACGATCTGACCTCCGGTGGTACCGAGTACAACACCGGCGCCGGCCTGCGGCTGAGCGGCCCGCTCGACACCGGCGCCCTGCGCCGCGCGCTCGCCACCCTGGCCGCCCGGCACGACGCGCTGCGCACCACCTTCGTCACCGTGGACGGGCACGGGGTGCAGCGGATCGCCGAGCACGGCACCGTACCGCTCGACCACGCCGATCTCGGCGGACGGCCCGCGGCGGAGCGCGACGCCGCCGTCGACCGGCTGCTGACCGACGAGCTGAACCGCCCGTACGACCTCGCCGAGGGTCCGCTGACCCGGGCGCTGCTCATCCGGCTCGCCGACGACGACCATGTGCTGCTGCTGGCCCAGCACCACATCGTCACCGACGGCTGGTCCGTCGGCCTCCTGATCCGCGAACTGACCGCGCTGTACGAGGCGGAGGTCACCGGCACCGAAGCCGGCCTCCCCGACCCCGCCCTCCAGTACCCGGACTTCGCCGTATGGGAGACCAACTGCCCGGCCCCGCCCGGGCAGGACACCGATCTGAAGTACTGGCGGGACCGGCTGGCCGGAATGCAGACCCTGGAGCTGCCCACCGACCGCCCCCGCCCCCCGGTGCGCACCACCACCGGGGCGGTGCACCGGCGCGAGCTGCCCGCCGACCTGGTGGCCGCGCTCGGCCGCCTCGGGCGGGAGCGGAACACCACGCTGTTCACCCTGCTCGCGTCGTCCGTCGCGGTCCTGTTCTCCCGCTACTCGGGCCAGCGTGACGTCGCCTTCGGCACCGTCACCAGCGGACGGCACCGCAAGGAGCTGGAGTCGGTCGCCGGGTTCTTCGTGAACACGCTGGTGCTGCGCGCCGACGTCGACGGGGACAGCACCGTCGAGCAGTTCGTGGACACGATGCGCGAGACGGTGCTGGACGCCTTCAGCCATGACCAACTGCCGTTCGAGCGGGTCGTCGAGGAGCTGGCGCCGAAGCGCGACGCCAGCCGCAACCCGCTGGTGCAGGCGCTGGTCGTGCAGCAGGGCGCCATGGTGCCCGCCCGGGAGGCCGGGGGCGTGACGATCGCCGAGCACTCCCTGCCCCGGCCCGCCGCGCGGTTCGACCTGGTGCTGGAGTTCCTGCCCCGGGACGACGGCTCGCTGGGCCTCACCGTCGAGTACAACTCCGATCTGTTCGACGCCCGGACGATGGAACAGATGGCCGGGCATCTGCACCGGCTGCTGACCCGGATGGTGGCCGACCCCGTCACCCCCCTGGCCGAACTCCAGATGCTGAGCGATGCCGAGTGGCACAAGCTGCTCGACTCGTGGAACGGCACGGGCCGGGCCGCCACCGACGCGACCCTGCCCGAACTCTTCGCGGCGCAGGCCGCGTCGCGGCCGCGCGCGGCCGCCGTGACCTGCGGGGACACCCGGCTCACCTACGACGAGGTGAACCGGCGCGCCAACCGGCTCGCCCGGCTGCTGATCGACCGGGGCGTCGGCCCCGAGGGGCTGGTGGCGCTGGCGCTGCCGCGCTCGGCCGACCTCGTCGTCGTCCTGCTGGCGGTGCTCAAGACGGGCGCCGGATATCTGCCCGTGGACCCCGGCTACCCGGCCGAGCGCATCGCGTTCATGCTGGACGACGCCGCGCCCTCGACCGTCCTCACCACCGGGGACACGGCGGACTCCCTGCCCGCCGGGGCCGAACCGCTGGTGCTGGACGACGACTCCGTCCTCGCGGAGCTGGACCGGCGGGCGGACGGCGACATCACCGACGCCGAGCGGACCGGCCCGCTGGACCCGGCCCACCCCGCCTACGTCATCTACACCTCCGGGTCCACCGGCACCCCCAAGGGCGTGGTGGTCACCCACCGCAGCGTGGCGGGCCTGGCCGCCTGGGCCGGGGCCGAGCTGGGACGGGAGCGGCTGACCGGGGTGGTGGCCTCGACCTCGCTCAACTTCGACGTGTCCGTGTTCGAGATCCTGTGCCCGCTGCTGGCCGGCGGCAGCATCGAGGTCGTCCAGGATCTGCTGGCCCTCGCCGACCCCGCGAACCGGCCGCGCGCGACCGGGCTGATCAGCGGCGTCCCGTCGGTGTTCGCCCGGCTCTTGAGCGGGGACGCCGGGCAGACGGACGCCGGATACCTCGACGCCGGGCGCATCGACGCCGGGACCGTCGTCCTCGCGGGCGAGGCCCTGCCCGCCCAGACCGTGCGGGACATCCGGGCGACGCTGCCCTCGTGCCGCATCGCCAACATGTACGGGCCGACCGAGGCGACCGTGTACGCCACCGCCTGGTTCCTCTCGGGCGAGCCCCCGCGGCAGGCTCCGCCGATCGGCCGGCCCGTCGCCGACACCCGCACCTACGTCCTGGACCCGACGCTGCGGCTGGTGCCGCCCGGGGTGACCGGCGAGCTGTTTCTCGGTGGCCAGGGCCTCGCCCGGGGCTACCTCAACCGGCCAGGGCTGACCGCCGACCGCTTCCTCGCGGACCCCTTCGGGACACCGGGCAGCCGGATGTACCGCACCGGCGACCTGGTGCGCTGGAGCAGCGACGGCCAGCTGGAGTACATGGGCCGGGCCGACGACCAGGTGAAGATCCGCGGCTTCCGCATCGAACTCGGCGAGGTCGAGACGGCGCTGCTGCGCCACCCCGGCGTCGCCGAGGCCGCCGCCGTCGCGAAGGAGACCGACGGTCACAAGCGGCTCATCGGCTACGTCGTGCCCACGCCGGGCTCCACACCGGACCAGGCCGCGCTGCGCACGTTCCTCCAGGGCAGCCTGCCCGACTACATGGTGCCCGCCTCGGTCCTGGTCCTGGAGCGGATGCCGCTCAACCCCAACGGCAAGCTGGACCGGAACCGTCTCCCCGACCCCGACTGGTCCCAGTCGGCGGCGCCGGGCTACGTGGCGCCGCGCACCGCGACCGAACGGACCCTCGCCCAGGTCTGGGCCCGGATCCTCCATGTGGAACGCATCGGCGTCGAGGACAACTTCTTCTCGCTCGGTGGCGATTCCATCCTCAGCATCCAGGTGGTCTCGCAGGCGCGGCAGGCCGGGCTCTCCGTCACCTCGCGCGACGTCTACCGCCACCAGACCATCGCCGCCCTCGCCCTGCACCTGGACGCCGCGGCGCCGACCGCCGGGGCGGAGCCACCGCCCGGCGCCGCCGACGCGGACGCGGCCACCGGGGACCTGCCGCTGACACCGATCCAGCACTGGCTGTTCGAGACCGACCCCGAGCGGGCCGGGCACTTCAACCAGACGATCTCCCTCGTCCTGCCCGAGGACGTGGACGAGGACGCGCTGCGCGGCGCCCTGGCGGCGGTCGTGGCCCACCACGACGCCCTGCGCTCCCGGTTCCCCCGCGAGGGCGACGGCCGGTACCAGCGGATCGACGGCGACGGGACAGCTGACCTGCTGCGCCGCCACACCGGCGGCGGGGAGCCCCATCTCGGCGCCTTCGACCTGACGGACGGGCCGCCGCTGCGCGCGGTGCTGGAGGAGGGCGCCGGCGCCGAGGGGCGGCCGGTGCTCCACCTCACCGTGCACCACTCCGTGGTGGACGGCGTCTCCTGGCGCATCCTGCTGGAGGACCTGGACAGCGCCTACCGCGGGCTGACGCTGCCCGCCGCGTCCTCCCCGCTGCGCCGGTGGGCCCGGCGGCTGAACGACCACGCGCGGGCCGGCGGGTTCGACGCCGAGGCCGCGTACTGGACCGAGTTGGCGGAGACCTGCGATACGTCGCTGCCGGTGGACCACGACGGGGCGAACACCTACGCCTCGGCCCGGTCGGTCACCGTCACGCTCGACCAGGACGAGACCGCCGCCCTGCTCCAGACGCTGCCCGAGGTCTACCGGACACAGGTCAACGACGTGCTGCTGAGCGCGCTGGCCCGGGTGCTGGGCCAATGGACAGGGCGCACCCGCGTGCCGGTGGACCTGGAGGGCCACGGCCGCGAGGAGATCTTCGATGAGGTGGATCTGTCCCGTACGGTCGGCTGGTTCACCACCCGCTTCCCGGTGGCGCTCGACCTGGGTGACCTTCCGGAAGACGCCTGGGGCGACGTACTCAAGTCCGTCAAGGAGCAGCTGCGGACCGTGCCGCAGCGCGGCCTGGGGTACGGGGCGCTGCGCCATCTGGCCGGCGCCGAGGGCCTGCCGACCGGTCCCACGGCCGGGATCAGCTTCAACTACCTGGGCCAGTTCGAGCTGCCGGGCGACGGCGACGGGCTCTTCCGCGGCCTCCACCGCGAACTCGCCCTGGACGCCGACCCGGAGTCGCCGCGGCCGCATCCGCTGGAGGTGGTCGGCCGGGTCGAGGACCAGCGGCTCGCGTTCACCTGGTTCTACTCGGCGAACCTGCACCGGGAGGAGACCGTCGGCGAGCTGGCCGGGCAGTTCCTGCGGGCGCTGCGCGCCATCGCCCGGCACGCCGCCGCGCCCGGCGCGGGCGGCCGCACCCCGTCCGACTTCCCGCTCGTCTCCCTCGACCAGTCCACGGTGGACCGGCTGGTGGGCGACGGCAGCGGGGTGGAGGACATCTACCCGCTGACCCCCACCCAGGCGGGCATGCTGTTCCACGGGCTGTCCGAGGACGACCGGCGTGCCTACTTCCAGCAGCTCACCTTCGTCCTCGACGGGGTGTCCGACCCGCGCGCGCTGGCCGCGGCCTGGCAGCGGGTCACCGACCGTACGCCGGTACTGCGCAGCCGCGCCGAGTGGAACGGGGTGCCCGAGCCGCTGCAGGTGGTGGAGCGCGGGGTCCGGGTGCCGGTCACCCATCTCGACTGGCGCGGGCTGTCCGAGGCGGAACGCCGCGAGGAGTCCCGGCGGTTCCTCGCCGAGGACCGGGAGCGGGGGCTGGACCTCGCCACCGCGCCGCTGATGCGGCTGGCCATCGCCCGGCTGTCCGACACCGAGGTCCAGGTGGTGTGGACGTTCCACCATCTGATCCTGGACGGCTGGAGCCTGTTCCAGGTGCTGTCCGACGTCTTCGCCTGCCATGCGTCCGGCGCGGGGGCCGCGCTGCCCGGCCGCCGCCCGTTCCGCGACTACGTGGCCTGGCTGCGGGACCGCGACTGGGCGGAGGCCGAGGAGTACTGGCGCTCCCAGCTCGGCGACCTGTCCGAGCCCACCCCGCTGCCCTTCGACCGGGAACCCGCCGAGACCCATCACGCGGAGTCCACCGGTGAGGTGCGGGTCACGCTGCCCGCGGACGCCTCCCGCAGGCTGGCGGAGCTGGCCAGGGGCGCGGGGCTCACCATGAACACCCTGCTCCAGGGCGCCTGGACGCTGCTGCTGTCCCGGTACACCGGCCGCTCGGACGTCGTCTTCGGGACCACGGTCTCCGGCCGTCCGCCGGAGCTGCCGGGCGTCGAGGCGATGACCGGTCTCTTCATCACCACCGTGCCGACCCGGCTGCCGGTGCCCACGGGCGGCACCCTGCGCTCGTGGCTGCGGGAGGTGCAGGAGCGGCAGACCGAGGACCGGCGGTTCGACTTCGTACCGCTCACCCGGCTGCGGTCCATGAGCCGGCTCGAGGAGCGGGTGAACCTGTTCGACAGCATCGTGGTGTTCGAGAACTACCCCGTCGGCGGGGACCTCGCGGCCGCGCACGGGCTGGCCCTGCGGGACCTCGAGGGCGTCGAGACGACGAACTACCCGCTGAGCCTGGTGGTCTACCCCGGCGAGGAGATGGCGCTGCGGCTCGGCTACGACCCGGCCCTGTTCGACGCCGCGACGATCCGGCGCATGGCCGAGTACCTGTCGGTGCTGCTGGAGAACATGGCAGACGGCCCGGACCGGGCACCCGCGCGCCTTCCGGTGCTGAGCGACGCCCGGCGCACCCAGGTGCTTGACGAGTGGAACGACACCACGGCCCCGCTGCCCGAGGGGTCGGTGGCCGATGTGTTCGCCGCCCAGGTGCGGCGTACGCCGGACGCGCCCGCCCTGGACGGCGACGGCGGCCCGGTGAGCTACCGCGAACTGGACGCGCGCGCCAACCGGCTGGCCCACCGGCTCATCGGGCTCGGGATCCGGCCGGAGCTCCCGGTTGCCGTGCTGATGGACCGGTCCGTGGAGCTGGTGGTCGCCCAGCTGGCGATCGTCAAGGCGGGCGGGGTGTACGTACCGCTGGACACCCGCGCCCCCGAGGACCGGCTGCGGCTGGTGCTGGCCGAGGCGACGGCGGACGTCCTG
Source organism: Streptomyces sp. NPDC021212 (assembly GCF_044332925.1). Classification (NCBI taxonomy): domain Bacteria; kingdom Bacillati; phylum Actinomycetota; class Actinomycetes; order Kitasatosporales; family Streptomycetaceae; genus Streptomyces; species Streptomyces sp. NPDC021212. The sequence continues at coordinate 54,578 of NZ_JBIRPZ010000006.1, read as the reverse complement.
CTGACCGACCGCGCCTGGGAGCGGACCGCCGCGGAGATCGCGGGGGCCGCGCGGACGCTGCTGGTGGCGCCGGGCGCCGAGGGCGGCGACGGGCCGGCCACGCCGCCCGCGGTGGAGATCTTCCCCGACAACACGGCCTACCTGATGTTCACGTCGGGCTCCACCGGGCGGCCCAAGGGCGTCGCGGTCCGGCACCGCGATGTGACCGCCCTCGCCCATGACCGCGTCTTCGCGGGGCATGACCGGGTGCTGGTGCACTCGCCGCAGGCGTTCGACGCCTCCACCTACGAGGTGTGGGTGCCGCTGCTGCGCGGCGGTACGGCCGTCGTGGCCCCCGTGGGCGACGTGGACGCCGACGCCGTACGCCACGCGATCACCGCGCACGGGGTGAGCTGCCTGTGGCTGACCGCCGGTCTGTTCCGGCTTCTGGCACAGGAGGCGCCGGGCTGCCTGCGCGGCGCCCGGGAGGTGTGGACCGGCGGCGAGGCGGTGCCGCCCGCCGCGGTGCGCCGGGTGCTCGGCGCCTGCCCGGACCTGACGGTGGTCGACGGCTACGGGCCCACCGAGACCACGACGTTCGCCACCCGGCGCCCCTTCCGCGCCGGTGAGGAGCTGCCGGGGACCCTGCCCATCGGACGGCCGATGGACAACACCCGCGTGTACGTCCTGGACGGCGCCCTCCAGCCGCAACCGCCGGGCATCCCGGGCGAGTTGTACGTCGCGGGCGCCGGGCTCGCCCGTGGCTACCGGAACCGGCCGGGGCCGACGGCCGAGGCCTACCTCGCCGACCCCTTCGGGCCTCCCGGCTCCCGCATGTACCGCACCGGGGACCTGGTGTCCTGGACCGCCGACGGCGAACTCGCCTTCGTGGGCCGGTCGGACGACCAGATGAAGATCCGCGGCTTCCGCATCGAACCGGGCGAGATCGAGGCCGCGCTGAGCCGCCACCCGGCCGTCGCCGAGGCGGTCGTCGCCCTGGCGCGGGAGGGGGAACGGAAACTCCTGGCCGCCTATCTGGTCCCGGTGCGCGGCGCCGAGGTGCCCGAACCCACGGACCTGCGGTCCCTGGTGGGGCAGACGCTGCCCGACTACATGGTGCCCTCGGTCTTCATCACCCTGGACGAACTGCCGCTCACCGCCAACGGCAAGGTGAACCGGCGCCGGCTTCCCGCGCCCGACTGGGCGGCGGCCACGGCGGGCGTGGAGTACGTGGCGCCCCGCACCGACACCGAACGGATCCTGGCGGAAATCATGAGTCCGCTGCTGGGCCGGGAGCGGATCGGCGTCGAGGACAACTTCTTCATGCTCGGCGGGGACTCGATCCTCAGCATCCAGGTCGCCTCGCGCGCCCGGCAGGCGGGCCTGTCGGTGACGCCCAGGGAGCTGTTCCGGCACCCCACCATCGCCTCGCTCGCCACCGTCGCCACGGCCACCGCCCGGCCCGTCTCCGACGCGGGCCCGGTGAGCGGCGAGGTGCCGCTGACCCCGATCCAGCACTGGTTCCTCGGCACGAACAGCCCCCGGCCCGAGCACTTCAACCAGTCCGTCCTGGTCGAACTCGACCGGGACCCCGACCCCCGGGCGCTCCGTCAGGCCCTGCGGGCGCTGCTGGTCCACCATGACGCGCTGCGGATGGCTTACGAGCGCCGGGCGGACGGGACCGTGCGGCAGTACTGCCCGCCGCCGGACGAGACCGGCCCGGACCCGCTGCGGGAGGTGGACCTGTCGGGGCTCGGCGAGCGGGAGCGGCAGGCCGCCGAGGAGGCGGCCATGGCCGAGGCGAACGCCGGGTTCGTCCTGGACACCGGCCCGCTGCTGGCCGCCCGGCTGCTGCGCCCGGGCCAGGGCTTGCGGCCGTCGCTCTTCCTGACCGTGCACCACCTGGTGGTCGACGGCGTCTCCTGGCGCGTGCTGCTGGAGGACCTGGAAACCGCCTACCGCCAGGTGCTCGGCGGCGCCCCGGCCGACCTCGGCGCGCGCACCACCTCCGTACGGGACTGGTCCCTGCGGCTGGCCGACCACACCGCGGCCGGCGGCTTCGACGCCGAACTCCCGCACTGGACGGCGGTGGCCGCCGACTGCGCGGCCGGGATTCCGACCGACGGCGAGGGCGACAACACCGTCGCGGCCATGGAGTCGGTGACCGTGACGCTGGACCGGGAGCGGACCACCGCCCTGCTCCAGCAGGTGCCCGAGGTCTACCGCACCCGCGTGGACGACGTGCTGCTCTCGGCGCTCGGCCGGGTGCTGGCCGAGTGGACCGGGCGGCCGCGGGTCGCCGTCGACCTCGAGGGGCACGGCCGGGAGGAACACCTGCTGGACGGCGTGGACCTGTCCCGTACCGTCGGCTGGTTCACCACCATGTTCCCGGTCGCTCTGGACATCCCGGCCATCCCGGCCATCCCGAACACCCCGGGTGGCGGCTGGGGCGAGACGCTGAAGTCCGTCAAGGAGCAGCTGCGGGCGGTGCCCGCGCAGGGCATCGGCTACGGGGCGCTGCGCCATCTGGCCCCGGACTCGCCGCTCGCGGACGCGGCGGAGCCTCGCATCAGCTTCAACTACCTCGGCCAGTTCGACTGGTCGGACACGGCGGGGACCGCCGACGACGCCCTGGTCCGCGGCGTGCGGGGCGGCCTCGGCGGTGACGCCGCGCCGGAGACGCCGCGGGCCCATCTGCTCGACATCGTGGGCCGGGTCGAGCGGCGCCGCCTGGAGATCACCTGGTACTACGGCTCCGGGACGCACTCCGAGGAGACGGTGTCCCGGCTGGCCGAGGAGATGCTCCGCGCCCTGGAGGAGATCGTCGCCCACTGCGCCGCACCCGGTGCGGGCGGCCGCACCCCGTCGGACTTCCCGCTGGCCCGGCTGGACCAGGCCGCGGTGGACCGGGTGGCCGCCGACGGGCGGTCGGTGGAGGACATGTATCCGCTGACCCCGATGCAGGCCGGGATGCTGTTCCACAGCCTCGTGGACCCGGCGTCCGACGCCTACTTCAACCAGGTGCAGCTGCGGCTCACCGGGGTGACGGACCCGCGAGCGCTGGCCACGGCGTGGCAGCGGACCACGGACGCCAACCCGATCCTGCGCACCCACCTGGCCTGGGCGGACACCCCGGAGCCCCTCCAGGTCGTGCGGCGGCGGGCCACCCTGCGGATCGACCACCACGACTGGACCGGACGGTCCGAGGAGTGGCGCGAGGCCGAGCTGAGCAGGCTGCTCGCCGACGACCGGGCCGAGGGGATCGACCTCGGCAGCGCACCGCTGACCCGGCTGGCCCTGATCAGGCTGTCGGCCGACGAGGTGCGGCTGATCTGGACGTTCCACCATGTGCTGCTCGACGGGTGGAGCGCGGCGCAGGTCTTCGACGAGGTCTGCGAGCGGTACGCGGCGCTCACCACCGGGCGCGACGCCGCCGTGCCCGCCCGGCAGCCCTTCCGGGAGTACCTGGGCTGGCTCGGCGAGCAGGACACGGCGGAGGCCGAGCGGTTCTGGCGCGGGGCGCTCGCGGGCTTCACCGCGCCGACCGAACTGCCCCGCGACCGGCCCGCGGCCGAGGCGCACCGTACGGCGTCCTCCGGCTCGCACCGGGTCACCCTCGGTGCGGAGGAGTCAGCCCGGCTCCGTGACGCCGCCCAGCGCAACGGGCTCACGATGAACACGGTGGTGCAGGGCGCCTGGGGGCTGCTGCTGTCCCGCTACAGCGGGACGGACGACGTGGCGTTCGGGACGACCGTCTCGGGACGGCCCGCCGCCCTGCCGGGTGTCGAATCGATGGTCGGGGTGTTCATCAACACCATCCCCACCCGGGTCCGGGTGGACGGCCGGAGCCCGCTGACGAGCTGGCTGCGGGAACTCCAGACGGCGCAGTCGGATGCCCGGCGCTTCGAGTTCGTGTCCCTGGCGCAGCTGCAGAACTGGAGCGAGGTGCCCGGCGGCGTCGGCCTCTTCGACAGCATCGTGGTCTTCGAGAACTACCCCTTCGACAGCGAGGCCATCGCGGCCCACGGCCTCCGCATCCATCAGGAGCGGGACCTCGAACCGACGAACTACGCGCTCAGCGTCGTGGTGGCGCCCGAGGAGCGGCTGTCGATCATGCTGGACTACGACCCCGCCGCGTTCGACGCCGCGACGGTCGAGCGGCTGGGCGGGTGCCTGCACGGGCTGCTGGCCCAGATGGCGGCCGACCCGGACCGGCGGCTGGAGGAGCTGCCGCTGATCGGCGTGGCGGAAACCCGCCGGATCCTGGACGAGTTCAGCGGCCCGGTCGCCCCGGCGCCGCGCGCGGTGCTGCCGGAGCTGTTCGAGGCGCAGGCGGCCCGGACCCCGGACGCGGTGGCCGTGCGGGGCGCGGAGACGCAGCTGACCTACCGGGAGCTGAACGAGCGGGCCAACCGGCTCGCCCGGCTGCTGATCGGCGCGGGAGCCGGTCCCGAGCGCTTCGTGGCACTCTCGCTGCCGCGTACGCCGGAGCTGGTGGTGGCCCTGCTGGCGGTGCTCAAGAGCGGCGCCGGGTATCTCCCGGTCGACCCCGCGTACCCGGCGGAGCGCATCGCGTATCTGATCGGCGACATCGCCCCGGACATCGTCCTGACCACCCGGGAGACGGCCGCCCGGATCCCGGACGGACCGGGCCGCCGGATCCTGCTGGACGACGCGGAGACCGGCCGGACGCTGTCCGGGCTGGGCACCCAGGACGTCGGCGACGCCGAGCGCGCCGCCCCGCTGACCCCCGGTCATCCGGCCTACGTCATCCACACCTCCGGTTCGACCGGTACGCCCAAGGGCGTCGTCGCCACCCATCAGGGTGTCGCCGCGCTGGCCGCCTGGGCGGCGGAGGAGTTCGGCGCGGAAGGGCTCGCCCACGTCGTGGCGTCCACCTCGCTCAACTTCGACGTGTCGGTCTTCGAGATCGTCTGCCCGCTGCTGGCCGGCGGCTCTCTGGAGATCGTCCACGATCTGCTCGCCCTGGCCGAGCGGCCGGAAGCCTGGACCGCGTCCCTGATCAGCGCCGTGCCCTCGGCCCTCGGGCAGGTGCTCGGCAAGGGCGGCGTCTCCGTCACGGCGGACACGGTCGTGCTGGCGGGCGAGGGGCTGGCGGCCCGTACGGTCCAGGAGGTCCGCAACGCCATTCCGGGCTGCCGGGTGGCCAACATCTACGGCCCCACCGAGGCCACCGTCTACGCCACCGCCTGGACATGCGACCCCGCCGACCCCGGCCGGACCCCGCCAATTGGCTCCCCGGTCGCCGCCACCCGGGCCTACGCGCTGGACGCGCGGCTGCGGCCGGTGCCCGTCGGGGTGCCCGGCGAGCTGTACCTGGCCGGTCCTGGCCTGGCCCGCGGGTACTTCGGCCGCCCCGGGCTGACCGCGGACCGCTTCACGGCCGACCCCTTCGGCCCGGCGGGCAGCCGGATGTACCGCACCGGCGACCTCGTGCGCTGGGACGCGGACGGGCAGCTGGAATACCTCGGCAGGACCGACGACCAGGTCAAGGTGCGGGGCTTCCGGATCGAGCTGGGCGAGGTCGAGGCCGCGCTGGCGCGCCACCCCGAGGTCGCCGAGGCGGCCGCGGCCGTCATCGAGACCGACGGCCACAAGCGGCTGGTCGGCTACGTCGTCCAGGCCCCCGGGGCCGGGACGATCGACCCCTCCGCGATGCGCGCGTTCCTCGCGACGAGCCTGCCGGACCACATGGTGCCCGCGGCCGTCGTCACCCTGGAGCGGCTGCCGCTGGGCACCAGCGGCAAGCTCGACCGGCGGGCGCTGCCCGCCCCGGACTGGGCCGCCCCCGCCACCGGCCACGTGCCGCCCCGGACGGAGGCCGAGAAGGCCCTCGCCGGGATCTGGGCCGAGGTCCTGGGAGTGGAGCGGGTCGGCGTCGACGACAACTACTTCACCCTCGGCGGCGACTCCATCCTCAGCATCCAGATCGTCTCCTCGGCCCGCCGGGCGGGGATCGAGCTGACCCCGCGCCACCTTTTCGTGCACCAGACCGTCGCGGACCTGGCCGCCGCCGCGCAGGACGTGTCGGTCACGGCGGTCGCGGCCGAACAGGGGCCGGTTGTCGGCGAGGTGCCGCTCACCCCCGTACAGCACTGGCTCTTCGACACCCTCCCGGACAGCCCCGGCCACTTCACCCAGTCGGTGTCCGCCGAGCTGGCCGGGCCGGTGGACGAGGCCGCGCTGCGCGCCGCCCTGGACACGCTGCTCGACCATCACGACGCGCTGCGGCTGCGCTTCGAGCGCGCCGGGAACGGCCACTGGCACCAGCACAGCGTCCCGCCGGGCAGCGACGATCAGATACTCGACGTCCACGATCTGTCCGCCACCGACCCCGAACTGCGGGAAGCGGCGATGCGGGAGACGGAAGCGGAGGTACGGGCCGGATTCCGGCTGGACCAGGGACCGTTGTTCAAGGCCGTGCTGTTCCGCCCGGGCGACGGGGAGCGCCAGGTCCTCAGCCTGATCGCCCACCATCTGGTGGTGGACGCCGTCTCCTGGCGGATCCTGCTGGAGGACCTGGACACCGCCTACCGGCAGTTGAGCGCCGGGCGGTCCGGGAGCCTCGGCCGGAAGACCACCTCGTTCCGCGCGTGGTCGCGGCGCTTGAGCGAGCACACCGTCGCCGGGGGCTTCGACACCGAACGCGGCCACTGGACCGCCGCGCACGGCTGCCCGGACCTCCCCACGGACAGCGAGGGGCCCAACACCGCCGCCAGCGAGGAGACGGTGACGGTCCGGCTGGACACCGAGGAGACCCGGGTCCTGCTCCAGGACGTGCCGGGCGCCTATCTGACCCGGATCAACGATGTCCTGCTGTGCGCGCTCGGCCGGGTGCTGAGCCGCTGGACCGGTGAGGACCGGGTGCTGGTCGCCCTGGAGGGGCACGGCCGCGAGGAGATCTTCGAGGGCACCGATCTCTCCCGTACGGTCGGCTGGTTCACCAGCATGTTCCCCGTCGCCCTGGACGGCGGCGCCGACACGGGGCTTGCGGAGTCGCTGAAGGGCGTCAAGGAGCGGCTGCGGGCGATCCCCGGGAACGGGCTGGGCTACGGCGCGCTGCGCCATCTGTCCGGCGCGGCCGCACCGGACCTCACCGAGGACCCGCAGATCAGCTTCAACTACCTCGGCCAGCTCGACTGGGACCTGCCGGCCGGCGGTCTGCTGCACGCCCTGCGCAGCGGCCTGGAGGGCGACATGAGCCCGGAGGCGCCCCGGCCGCATCTCCTCGACGTGGTCGGCCGGGTGGAGCGCAAGAAGCTGGAACTCACCTGGTCCTACTCCCGGAACCGGCACCGTCGCGACACGGTGCTCCGGCTCGCCGAGGAGACCCTGGACGAGCTGCGCGAGATCATGCGGCTGTGCACGGACGCGGAGGCGGGCGGACGCACGCCCTCGGACTTCCCGCTGGTCGCCCTGGACCAGGAGACCGTCGACCGGCTGGCGGGCGACGGCCGGGACGTGGCCGACATCTATCCGCTGACGCCCACCCAGAACGGGCTGGTCTTCCACGGGCTGGCCCAGCGCGGCCAGGGGCTCTATGTGGAGCAGGCGACCTTCGTCCTGGACGGGATCAGGGACTCCCGGGTACTCGCCGCCGCCTGGCAGCACGTCGTCGACCGCACCCCGGTGCTGCGCAGCGAGGTCGTGATGCAGGGGGTGCCCGAGCCCCTGCAGATCGTGCGGCGCGACGCGACCGTACCGGTCGAGGAGCTGGACTGGAGTGGTCTGACGGAAGACGAGCGCGGGGCCGCGCTGAAGCGGCTGCTCGACCAGGACCGCGCCCGGGGGCTCGATCTCACCTCGGCGCCGCTGCTCCGCGTCACCCTGGCCCGGCTGTCGCCGACCGAAGTGCAGGTGCTGTGGACCTTCCACCATGTGCTGCTCGACGGCTGGAGCGTCTTCCAGGTCCTGACGGACGTCTTCGCGGCCCATGCCGCCCTGGCTGCGGGGGAACAGCCGCGGCTCCAGGCCCGCAGGCCGTTCGCGGACTATGTCGCCTGGCTCGGCCGGCAGGACCGCGCACAGGCCGAGGCGCACTGGCGTAAGACACTTACGGGGTTCACCGCACCCACTCCCCTCCCCTACGACCGCAAGCCGACGGCGGAGGCCCCCACCCGGTCCTCGCAGTGGCTGTCGCACCGGCTCGGTGAGCAGGAGACCGCGGCCCTGGAGGACTTCGCCCGGCGGCACCGGCTCACTCTCAATACGATCGTCCAGGGCGCTTGGGGATTGCTCGTATCTCGCTTGAGCGGAGAGTCGGACGTCTGCTTCGGGGCGACCGTCTCGGGACGGCCGACCGAGCTGCCCGGCGCCGACAGCATCACCGGCATCTTCATCAACACCCTGCCGGTGCGGGTGGGGGTACACGAGGGCGCCGAAGGTGCCGGCATCGTCCCCTGGCTGCGCGATCTCCAGGCCGACCAGGCGGACGCGCGCGGCTTCGGCCATGTCCCGCTCTCCCAGCTCCAGGGCTGGAGCGAGATGCCGGGCGGGACGGACCTCTTCGAGAGCCTGGTGGTGTTCGAGAACTACCCGATCAACAGCTCCGCCGCCGCCGAACACGGGCTGCGGGTGCGGGAACTCCAGGCTCTGGAGAGCACCAACTACGCGCTGACCGTGGTCGTCTCGCCCGGCTCCGAGCTGTCCGTCGAACTCGGCTACGACCCGCGGCTCTTCGAGGAGACCACCGCACAGGGGCTGGCCGCCCAGCTGACGCACGTCCTCGGGGCCCTCGCCGCGGCACCCGACGATCAGCCGCTGGACCGGATCGGCACCCTGCCGGCCGCGATGCGGAGGCGGCTCCTGGTGGACTGGAACGACACCGCCCGGCCGGCCGCGCAGACGACCCTGGCGGAACTCTTCGAGGCCGCCGCGGACAGTCACCCCGACGCGCACGCGGTCCTCTCGCCCGATGTGCTGCTGTCGTACGCGGAGCTGGACACCCGGGCCAACCGCCTCGCCCACCGCCTCATCGGGCAGGGCGTGGGCCCCGGGCGGATCGTCGCCCTGGTGCTGCCCCGGTCGGTGGAGATCGTCGTCGCCCAGCTCGCGGTGGCCAAGGCCGGCGGCGCCTATCTGCCCGTCGACCCCGGCTATCCCGCCGAGCGCATCGCCCTGATGCTGGAGGACGCCGCGCCGCACCTCACCCTCGACAGCCTCGACGGGCTCGACGGGGCCGAAGGGGCGGCGCACCGGCCCACCGACCGGGACCGGCCGCGGCCGGTCGACCCCGACGACCCGGCCTATGTGATCTACACGTCCGGGTCCACCGGCACCCCCAAGGGAGTGGTCGTCACCCACCGCGGCATCGGCAACTTCGCCGCCGCCGAGGCCGAGCACTACGAGGTACGGGAGGGCGACCGCGTCCTGCAGTTCGCCTCGCCCAGCTTCGACGCCTCCGTCCTGGAACTGTGCATGGCGCTGCCCACCGGGGCCGCGCTGGTGGTGCCCGAACCCGGGCCGCTGCTGGGCGAGCACCTGGCGCGCGTCCTGCGCGAACAGCGCGTCACCCACACCCTCATCCCGCCCGCCGCGCTGGCCACACTGCCCGACGGAACCGAGAAGGAGCTGCCCGAACTGCACACGCTGATCGTGGGCGGGGACGCCTGCGGTACGGAGCTGACGAACCGGTGGGCCCCGTACCACCGCATGATCAACTCGTATGGGCCCACCGAGGCCACCGTGGTCGCCACCTGGTCGGATCCGCTCGTCGCGGACGGCACCCCGCCGCCCATCGGGCGGCCCGTCCCCAACACCCGGGTGTATCTGCTCGACGCGCGGCTGCGCCCGGTGCCCCCCGGGGTGCCCGGCGAGCTGTGGATCAGCGGCCCGTCGCTGGCCCGCGGCTATCTGAACCGCCCCGGGCTGACCGCGTCCCGGTTCCTCGCGGACCCGTTCGGGCCCGCCGGATCCCGGATGTACCGCACCGGCGACCTCGCCCGCTACGACGCCGAGGGCCGGATCCACCACCTGGGCCGCACCGACCACCAGATCAAGCTGCACGGCTATCGCATCGAGGCCGGGGAGGTGGAGACCGCCCTGGTCGGCCACCCCGCGGTCGCGGAGGCCGTGGTGACGGTCCGGGAGGACGAGCCGGGCGTGCGCAGGCTGGTGGCGCATCTCGTGCCCGCCCCCGGGGCCACCGCCCCGCCCGACGCCGAGCTGCGCGCCGAGCTGGGCCGTACCCTGCCCGGCTACATGGTGCCGTCGGCGTTCGCCGTCCTGGACCGCCTCCCGCTCACCGAGAACGGCAAGACGGACCGTGCGGCGCTGCCCGCGCCCGGCCCCGCCACCGCGGCACCGGCCGCCGGCCACGTCGAGCCGCGCACCCCCACCGAGGAGGTCGTCGCGGAGATCTGGTCCGAGGTGCTGGGGGTGACGCCGGTCGGCGCCGAGGACAACTTCTTCGCCCTGGGCGGGGACTCCGTCCGCAGCCTGCTGATCGCCTCCCGGGCGGGTGAGGCGTTCGGGCTCGACCTGACGCCGCGGGACGTCATGACCGCGCACACGGTCGCCACCCTCGCCGAACTGGTCGAGGAGTACATCCTGCGCGAACTCGAAGACGCCGCCTCGGGCGGCAGCGACAACGACGAACGGTGAGGACTGACAACATGACGTCTTCGAGGAACAGCCGCGCCTCCGCCCTGCCCGAGGAGATGCGGGAGGCCCTGCGCCGCCGGCTCGCGGGCAAGGCCGGACGCACCGGGATCCCCCGCGCGGACCGCACCCAGCCACTGCCGCTGTCGTTCGCGCAAGCGCGGCTGTGGTTCCTGCACACCCTCCAGCCCGACGAGGCGGGCTACAACAGCGCGGTCGCCCTGCGGCTGACCGGCGCCCTGGACACCGCCGCGCTCTCGCGGGCGCTCGACGCCCTGGTGGAGCGCCACGAGGCGCTGCGGACCGTCTTCGAGGAGGGGGACGGGCAGCCGTCGCAGGTGGTGCGCGAGGCCACCGCGGTTCCGCTGCCGGTGGCCGACCTCACCGGCGCCCCCGAGGAGCTTCAGGCACGGCTCCTCGCCGAGTACTCCCGCCCGTTCGACCTGCGGACCGGGCCCCTGCTGCGGGCCCTGCTGATCCGGCTCGCGGACGAGGAGCACGTGCTGCTGCTCACCGCCCATCACATCGTCACCGACGGTTGGTCCATGGGCATCCTGCAGGACGAGCTGTGCGCGCTGTACGGCGCCGGGCCGGACACCGGCGGACAGGGCCCGCTGCCGCCGGTTCCGGTGCAGTACCCGGACTACGCGGTGTGGCAGCGTGAGCGGCTCTCCGGGGCCACCCTGGACAAGCAGCTCGACTACTGGAAGGGGCGGCTCGCGGACACCGTCCCGCTGGAGCTGCCCACCGACCGGCCCCGGCCCGCGGTGCGCAGCTCGGCGGGCGCGGTGCACGAGTTCACCGTGGGCCGGGAGGTCGCGGCGCGGCTGAAGGAGCTGGCGGCGGAGCGGCGCACCACGCTGTTCTCCGTGCTGGTCGCCGCGTGCCAGGGGCTGTTCGCGCGCTGGTCGGGGCAGGACGACATCGCGCTGGGCACCGTTACGTCCGGCCGTGGCCGCACCGAGCTGGAGCGCGCGGTCGGGTTCTTCGTGAACACGGTGGTGCTGCGCGCCGGGGTCGACGTGGCGCGTTCGTTCCGCGAGCTGATCGACACCGCCGGTACGACGGTCCTCGACGCCTTCGCGCACGACGAGACGCCGTTCGAGCGGCTGGTGGAGGCCGTGGGGGCGCGCCGGGACGCGGGGCGCAACCCGCTGTTCGACGTCATGGTGCTGCTCCACAGCGCCCCGCAGGGCGCACCCCGCCCGGCCGGGCTGACGGCGACGAGTGTCGATGTGCCCCGGCAGTCCTCGACCTTCGACCTCAGCGTGGAATTCGTCGAGGACGGCGCGGAGCTGCGGGGGCTGCTGGAGTACAGCACCGAGCTGTTCGACGCGGAGACCGCCGAGCGGATGGCGGGCCATCTGCTGGTGCTGCTCGACGCGGCGAGCACCGATCCGGACCGGCCGGTGCGGGAACTCCCGCTGCTGACGGCGGAGGAGCGGCGGCAGGTGGCGGCGTGGGGCCACGGCCCCGCGCTGGACGTGGAGCCGACGACGTTCCCGGCCGTGTTCGAGGCGCAGGCGGCCCGCACCCCGGGGGCGACGGCCCTGGTAGCCGGGGAGGAGACGTACGACTTCGCGTCGCTCAACGCGGACGCCAACCGGCTGGCGCACCAGCTGATCGGGCGGGGCGTCGGCCCCGAGCGGACCGTCGGGGTGAGGCTGCCGCGCACCGCCGACATGGTCGTGGCGATCCTCGCCGTCCTCAAGGCGGGCGGCGTCTATCTGCCCATCGACCCCGAACTCCCGGACGAGCGGGTCGCGTTCCTCTTGGACGACGCCCGGCCGATGCTGGTGCTGGACGAGGCGGCGATGCGCGCGGTCCCCGCCACGCTGCCCGCGACCGACCCCACCGACGCCGACCGGGCCGGCGCGCTGCACCCGGACGGCGCCGCGTACGTCATCTACACCTCCGGTTCGACCGGCCGCCCCAAGGGGGTGGCCGTGTCGCACCGGGCCATGGTGAACCTGCTGGTGGGCCACCGCCACGGCTTCGTGGCCGAGACGGGCGGCAGTCCGCTGCGCGCCGCGCTGACCGCGTCGTTCTCCTTCGACACCTCGCTGGAGGGGCTGCTGCTCCTGGCGGACGGCCATGAGCTGCACCTCATCGACGAGACCACCCGGCTCGATCCGGCCGCGCTGGTGGACCACATCGCCGGGCACCGGATCGACTTCCTCGATCTCACCCCGTCGTATCTGCGGCAGCTCCTCCCGGCCGGGCTGCTCACCGACTCCCGGCACCGGCCCCGGGTGCTGATGCTGGGCGGCGAGGCCATCGGCCAGACGCTGTGGCGGGAGCTGGCGGAGGCGCCCGGCACCACGGCGTACAACTTCTACGGTCCGACCGAGTGCACCATCGACGCGCTCGCCGCCCGGATCGGCGGCACCGGGCGTCCGGTGGTGGGGCGGCCGCTGGGCAATCTGCGCGCCCACGTGCTCGACGCCCGGCTCCAGCCGGTGCCGGCCGGGGTCGCGGGCGAGCTGTATCTCGCCGGTGACCAGCTGGCGCGCGGCTATCCGCACCGGCCGGGCCTCACCGCCGCGCGGTTCGTGGCCGATCCGTTCGGGCCCGCGGGCAGCCGGATGTACCGCACCGGCGATGTGGCCCGCTGGACCGCCACCGGGGAGCTGGACTACCTCGGCCGGGCGGACGACCAGGTGAAGATCCGGGGGCATCGGGTCGAACCGGGCGAGATCGAGGCCGCGTTGCTCGATCTGCCGTCGGTCGCCGAGGCGGCCGTGGTCGCCGTGACCGACGACCGCGACCACGCGCGGCTGGCCGCGTACTACGTACCGGCCGCCTCCGTCACACCGCCCACCACGCAGGAGTTGCGGGCGGCCCTCGGGCGCACCCTGCCGGGCCACATGGTGCCCGGCGCGTTCCTCGCCCTCGACGCCATGCCGCTCACCACGAGCGGCAAGCTCGACCGGCGGGCGCTGCCCGCCCCGCGGTCCGACGCGGACCGGCGGGAGCACGCCTACACCGCTCCCCGTACCCCCGTGGAGGAGGAGCTGGCGCGGATCTGGGCCGAGGTGCTGGGCGTCGAGCAGGTCGGGGTGTCGGACAACTTCTTCGAACTCGGCGGCGACTCGATCCTCAGCATCCAGGCCGTCTCCCGGGCGCGCCAGGCCGGGTTGCGGCTCAGCTCCCGGGACGTGTTCCTGCACCAGACCATCGCCGACCTGGCCGCCGCCATCGCCCCGCGCACCGCGCCCGGTACGGACGACGACGCTGTCGAGCCCACGGGCCCGGCGCCGCTGACCCCGATCCAGCACTGGTTCTTCGCCACCCACGGCGCGCTGCGCCACTTCACCATGTCGATGGTCGTGGACCTGCCGTACGACGTGGACGAGACCGCGCTGAACGCCGCACTGGAGGCCGTGGCCACCCACCATCCGGCGCTGCGGACCCGGTTCGTCCAAGAGGACGGCGAGTGGCGCCAGCACGCCGACGGTCCGGTGGCGGGGCTGGTCCGCCGCCACGACCTGTCGGATCTGGACGGCGACGCGCTGCGCGCCGCGGCGGAGGCGGCCGCCGAGGCCGCCCGCGCCGAACTCGACTTCGTCACGGGCGCGTTGCTGCGCGCCGCGCTGATCCTGCGCGGCGCGGGAACCCGGCCGCGGCTGTTCCTGACCGCGCACCACCTGGCCGTGGACAGCGTGTCCTGGCGCATCCTGCTCGGCGATCTGGAGACCGCGTACCGGCAGGCCGCCGCCGGGGACGCCATCAAGCTCGACCCGGTCGGCACCCCCTTCACCCGGTGGGCGCACCGGCTGAACGACCATGTACTGGGCGGGGAGTTGGACGGCGACCTGCCGTACTGGGAGGACGTGGCGCGCGCGGGCGGCGCGGAGCTGCCGGTGGACCGCCCGGGCCGCGCCACCGCCGGAACCACCCGCACGGTCCGCGTCCGGCTCGACCACGACACGACCGACGCCCTGCTGCGCCGGGTGCCCGGGGTGTACCGGACGCAGATCAACGACGTCCTGATGAGCGCGCTCGGCCGGGTGCTCGCCGACTGGACACGGACCGACCGGGTGCTGGTGGCGATGGAGGGCCACGGGCGGGAGGAGATCGACGACACCGTCGAACTGTCCCGGACCGTCGGCTGGTTCACCACCCAGTACCCGGTGGCGCTCACCCTGCCCGACGGCGGCTGGGGTGCCGTCCTGAAGTCGGTGAAGGAGCAGCTGCGGGCGCTGCCCCGCCGGGGCCTGAGCTACGAGGCGCTGGCCCATCTGAGCGCGCCGGACTCCCCCGCCCGTGCGCTGCGCGACGCTCCGCTGCCCGGCATCTGCTTCAACTACCACGGCCAGTGGGACTCCGTACCGGGCGACGACGCCTTCACCCTCACCGGCGAGACCCTGGGACAGGACCTCGCCGCCGATGAGCACTCGACCTATCTGCTCGATGTGTCGGGCGTGGTGTCCGCCGGGGAGCTGGAGCTGACCTGGCTCTACTCCGACCAGGTCCATGACGAGTCCACCGTGCGGCGGCTCGCGGACGCGATGCTGACGGCGCTGCGGGAGATCGTCGACCACTGCGCCGAGCCGGGCGCCGGTGGCCGTACCCCGTCGGATTTCCCGCTCGCCGGGCTGGATCAGGCGGGCGTGGACCGCCTGGTCGGTGACGGGCGCGGGACCGAGGACGTCTATCCGCTGACCCCGCTTCAGGAGGGCATGCTCTTCCACCGCCTGGTGGGCGACGGGAAGGACGTCTACCTCGACCAGGCCACGCTGACCCTGGCCGGGGTGGGCGACCCGCAGGCGTTCGCCCTCGCGTGGCAGCAGACGGTCGACCGCACCCCGGTGCTGCGCAGCGGCGTGGTGTGGGAGGACGTCGAGCGGCCCGTGCAGTTCGTACGCCACCGGGCCGCCGTGCCCGTCACCCATGTCGACTGGCGGGAGTTGCCGGAGGAGCGGCGCGCGGCCGAGCTGGACCGGCTCCGGGAACGGGATCTGGCGCTCGGCCTGGATCTGGCGGCGCCGCCGCTGATGCGGCTGACCCTCGTGCAACTGCCCGGTGACCAGGTGGAGCTGATCTGGACCTCGCACCATCTGATCCTGGACGGCTGGAGCCTGGCCCAGGTCTTCACCGAGGTGTGCGAGCGGTACGCCGCGGCGGCCAGCGGAGACCGCCCGGCGCTGACCGCTCGGCGGCCCTTCCGCGACTATCTGCACTGGCTGGACCGGCAGGACGGCCGGGAGGCCGAGGAGCACTGGCGGGCGCTGCTCGCCGGCGTCACCGCGCCCACGCCGCTGCCGTACGACCGCAAGCCCCTGGAGTCCCACCGGGCCGGGTCCTCGGCGACCGTGGCGATGGCGCTGGGGGCCGGGGTCTCGGCGGAGCTGCGCGAGGCGACCCGGCGCCTCGGGCTGACCGTCAACACGATCGTGCAGGGCGCCTGGGCGCTGCTGCTGTCCCGGTACAGCGGCGAGAGCGACGTGGTCTTCGGCACCACCGTCTCGGGCCGCCCGGCGGAGCTGGCCGGGGTCGAGTCCATGGTGGGCATGTTCATCAACACCCTGCCCACCCGGGTGCGGGTCGACGGCGCCCGGAACACCGCCGAGTGGCTGCGGGAACTCCAGGTGGCGCAGGCAGGGTCGCGGGGCTTCGAATTCGTGTCGCTGGCCCAGCTGTCGGCCTGGAGCGAGGTGCCGGCCGGTACGCCGCTCTTCGACAGCATGGTGGCGTTCGAGAACTACCCCTTCGACGACTCCTCGGCGCGCGAGGCGGGGCTGCGGATCCTCGACGTCCACTCGACCGACGCCACGAACTTCGGCTTGAGCCTGCGCGCCCATCTCTCCGACCGGCTCGGCTTCGACCTCGGCTATGACCCGGAGCTGTTCGACGCGGGGACCGCGGAAGCCCTCGCCGACCGGCTGTGCCATCTGCTGACCGGGATCGCGGCGGACCCCGACCGCCCGCTGCGGGCCCTGCCGTGGCTGACGGCCGAGGAGCGGCGGCGGATCCTGGTGGAGTGGAACGGCTCGGCGCAGGCCGCGCCGGAGCGGACCGTGGTGGACCTCTTCGAGGAGCAGGCCGCCCGTACCCCGGACGCCACCGCCGTCACCTGCGGCGCGGAGTCGCTGTCGTACGCGGAACTCGACGCGAGGGCGGGCCGGCTGGCCCACCGTCTCGCCGCCGGGGGCGCGGCGCGGGAGCGGTACGTGGCGCTGGCCCTGCCGCGCTCGCTCGACATGATCGTGGCGATCGTGGCCGTGCTGAAGACCGGGGCGGCGTATCTGCCGATCGACCCGGACCAGCCCGCCGGGCGGATCGCCCATATGCTCGCCGACACCGAACCCGTCATGCTGCTGACGACGGGCGCCCTGGACGGGCGGATCGCGACGGACACGGCCGTGCCCCGGCTGTGCCTGGACGACCCGGACGTGGCCGCCGATCTGCGGCGCCGCCCGGCCACCGTCCCGGCCGCCGCCCGGCCGCTGCCGGACAGCCCGGCGTACGCCATCTACACCTCGGGGTCGACCGGGCTGCCCAAGGGCGTGGTCATCCCGCACGCCAATGTGGTCCGGCTGTTCTCGCACACCCGTCAGTGGTTCTCGTTCGACGAGACCGATGTGTGGACGCTGTTCCACTCCTACGCCTTCGACTTCTCCGTCTGGGAGATCTGGGGGCCGCTGCTGCACGGCGGCCGGCTCGTGGTCGTCCCGTACGCCGTCTCGCGCTCCCCGGAGGAGTTCCTGCGGCTGCTGGCGGACGAGCGGGTGACGGTGCTCAACCAGACGCCGTCGGCGTTCTACGCGCTGATGCGCGCAGACCAAGAAAATCCCGTAAACCCTGGGACCGAGCTTGCCCTGCGTCGGGTGATCTTCGGCGGTGAGGCACTCGACCCGCGCCGCCTGGAGGGCTGGTACGCGCGGCACGCGGACACCGACACCGCGCCCGTCCTGGTCAACATGTACGGGATCACCGAGACCACCGTGCACGTCACCCACACCGCGCTCGACCGCGCCACCGCGGCGCGCGCCACCGGCAGCGGCATCGGCACCGGCATCCCCGACCTGCGGATCTACGTCCTGGACGCGGCGCTCGAACCGGTGCCGCCGGGCGCGGTCGGCGAGCTGTACGTGGCGGGCGCGGGACTGGCCCGTGGCTATCTGCGCCGGCCGGGGCTGACCGCGTCCCGTTTCGTGGCCGACCCGTTCGGCCCGCCGGGCAGCCGGATGTACCGCACCGGCGACCGGGCCCGGTGGAGCGCGGAAGGCGAGCTGGAGTACCTGGGGCGCGCCGACGACCAGGTGAAGATCCGCGGTTTCCGGATCGAACCCGGTGAGATCGAGGCCGCCCTGACCGCGCATCCGGGAGTGGCGCACTCCGTGGTGATCGCGCGCGAGGACCAGCCCGGGGTGCGACGGCTGGTCGCGTACACCGTGGCCATCCGCGAAACCGATCCGCCGTCCGCCGCATGCTTGCGGGAATTCCTCGGGCGGAGCCTGCCCGAGCACATGGTTCCGGCCGCCTACGTCCCGCTGGACACCCTGCCGCTGACCGCCAACGGCAAGCTGGACCGGGCGGCGCTGCCCGCCCCGGGCGCGGACGGCTTCGCGACGGGCGCCGAGCGGATCGCCCCGCGTACCGAGGCGGAACACACGGTGGCCCGGGTGTGGGCCGAGGTCCTGGGTGTCGAGGAGGCGGGGGCCGAGGACAACTTCTTCGCCTTGGGCGGCGATTCGATCCTCGCCATCCGGGTGGCCTCCCGGCTGCGCACCGCCTTCGGCACGGACGTCTCGCCACGGTCCCTGTTCACCCATGCCACCGTCGCCGACCTCGCCGCCGCGTTGAGCGCGCCGGACGGCGCCGCGCCGCGCGAGGTGATCCCGGCCGTGGCGCGGGGCGGGGACCTGCCGCTGTCGTACGGACAGCAGCGGCTGTGGTTCCTGGACGGCTTCGACGACCGCGACACCGAGTATGTGACCCCGTTCGCGCTGCGGCTGCGCGGCCCGCTCGACATCGGCGCCCTGGGCACCGCGCTCGACGGCCTGGTGGCCCGGCACGAGCCGCTGCGGACCACGTTCGCCGAGGTGAACGGCCGTGGTGTGCAGCGGATCCACGGCCCGTACCGGGTCGAGCTGCCGCGTCACGACCTCACCGCCTTCCCCGCCGCGGAACGCGAGCGGGAGCTGGAGCGGCTGCTGGAGCACGAGGGCGCCACCGCCTTCGACTTGAGCACCGGACCGCTGCTGCGGGCGTCCCTGATCCGGCTGGACGACGAGGAACACGTCCTCACACTGACGATGCATCACATCGTCACCGACGGCTGGTCCACCGCCGTCATCAGCGACGATCTGAGCGAGCTGTACGCCGCGGCGCGCGAAGGCCGCAGCCCCGAACTGCCCCCGCTGCCGCTGGGGTACGCCGACTACGCCGCCTGGCAGCGCGACCCGGACGGCGGGGCCGCCACCGTGGAACCACAGCTGGACCACTGGCGCAAGACACTCGCCGACCTGCCCCCGCTGGAGCTGCCGACCGACCGGCCGCGCCCTGCCGTGCAGACCAAGAACGGGGCGCTGCTGGACTTCACCCTGGACGCGGGTCTGGTGGACCGGCTCCGGGAGACCGGGCGTCGATGCGACGGCACCCTCTTCATGACCCTGCTCGCCACCTGCCAGGTGCTGCTGGCCCGCTGGTCGGGGCAGGAGGACTTCGCGGTGGGCACCGTGACCTCCGGCCGGGAACGCCCCGAGCTGGAGCGCCTGGTCGGGATGTTCGTGAACACGCTCGTGCTGCGCGGCCGGGTGCGCGCCGACCGCCCGTTCGGCGAACTCCTCCAGGAGGTGCGCGACACCGTCCTGGACGCCTTCGCCCACCAGGACGTGCCGTTCGAGCGGATCGTGGACACGCTCCAGCCGGAGCGGGACACCAGCCGCACCCCGCTGTTCCAGGTGATGGTGGCGCTGCACAACCTGGGCGGCGAGGTGCCGAGCCTGCCCGGGCTCGCCGTGGAGCCCGTCCGCATTCCGAGCCGCACCGCCGCCTTCGACCTCGGCTTCGACTTCGTGGAACACCAGGGCGCCCTGACCGGCTTCGTGGAGTACAACACCGATCTGTTCGACGCGGCGACCGTGCGGCGGATGGCCGACCAGCTGCGGCTGCTGCTGGAGGCGGTGGCGGAGGACCCCGGCCGTCCGGTGGGCGAACTCCCGCTGCTGACCGCGCGGGAGCGCCACACCGTGCTGGAGGACTGGAACGACACCGCGCTGCCGGTGGCGGACACCACCTTCCCGCGCCACTTCGAGGAGCAGGCCGCCCGCACCCCGCACGCCACGGCGCTGGTGGCCCCCGACGCCACCTACGACTTCGCGGAGCTGAACGCCCGCGCCAACCGGCTGGCCCACCATCTCATCGCGCTCGGCGCCGGTCCCGAGAAGGTGGTCGCGGTCCGGCTGCCGCGCACCGCCGACCTGCTGGTGGCCCAGCTCGCGGTCCTCAAGGCGGGCGGCACGTATCTGTACGTCGATCCGGAACTGCCCGCCGAGCGCGTCCGGTTCCTGCTGGAGGACTCGGGCCCCGAGGTCGTCCTCACCCCCGAGGCGCTGCGCGACGCGCCCCTCGGCGACCTGCCCGCCACCGACCCCACCGACCGGGACCGGCTCTCCCCGCTGCGCCCAGCGAACACCGCGTACATCAACTACACGTCGGGGTCCACCGGCCGCCCCAAGGGTGTCGCCGTCGAACACCGCCAGCTGGTCAACCTCTGCCACGATCACGTGGCCGGGCTCATCGGGCCGCACGCCGTCGAGGCGGGCCGTCCGCTGCGCTCGGCGCTGACCGCCGCCTTCTCCTTCGACACCTCCTGGGAGGGCGCCGTGTTCCTGGCCGCGGGCCAGGAGGTGCATCTGATCGACGACGCGGCACGGCTCGACCCGGCCGCCCTGGTG
The DNA here is from genome assembly GCF_044332925.1 of Streptomyces sp. NPDC021212. Classification (NCBI taxonomy): domain Bacteria; kingdom Bacillati; phylum Actinomycetota; class Actinomycetes; order Kitasatosporales; family Streptomycetaceae; genus Streptomyces; species Streptomyces sp. NPDC021212. The sequence continues at coordinate 34,074 of NZ_JBIRPZ010000006.1, read as the reverse complement.
GAGCTGATCCGCGCCCGCGAGCTGGACTTCCTCGACCTCACCCCCTCGTATCTGCACGAGCTGATGGCCGCCGGGCTGTTCGACGGCCACCACCGGCCCCGGATCGTCATGGTGGGCGGCGAGGCGCTCGGGGCGGCGCTGTGGCGGGAGCTGCGCGCGGTGCCCGGAGTGGCCGCGTACAACTTCTACGGGCCCACCGAGTGCACCGTCGACGCGGTGTACGGGCGCCTCGCCGACCTCGGGGACCGGCCGCTCATCGGGCGCCCCGGTCACAACCTGCGGGCGTACGTCCTGGACGGGGCGCTGCGCCCTGTACCGCCCGGAGTGCCGGGCGAACTGCATCTGGCCGGTGCCCAGGTCGTGCGCGGCTACCGGGGCCGGCCGGGGCTGACCGCGCGCCACTTCGTCCCCGACCCGTACGGCCCGCCCGGCTCCCGGATGTACCGCACCGGCGACCGTGCCCGCTGGACGGCGGACGGGGTGCTCGAATTCCTCGGCCGCACCGACGAGCAGGTCAAGATCCGTGGCTTCCGCATCGAGCCGGGCGAGATCGAGGCCGCCGTGCTGGACCATCCGGCGGTCGAGGACGCCGTGGTGGTGGCCCGGGAGGACACCGGCCATCGGCGGCTGGTCTGCTACCTCGTGGCCACCGCCTTGGACGCCGCGCCCGGCGCGGTGGAACTGCGCGCCCTGCTCAAGCGGGCCCTGCCCGACTACATGGTCCCGGCGGCCTTCGTGACGCTGGACCGGATACCCCGCAACGACGCCGGAAAGGTCGACCGGCGGGCGCTGCCCGCACCGCCCGCGCAGCCGGAGGCGGAGACCGCGTATGTGGCGCCGCGCACCGAGACGGAAACCGTGCTCGCGCGCGTGTGGTCCGAGGTGCTCGGCACCCCGCGGATCGGGGTGGAGGACAACTTCTTCGCCCTGGGCGGTGATTCGATCCTCAGCATCCAGATCGTCTCCCGCGCCCGCCAGGCCGGACTGCGGATCACCTCCAAGGACATCTTCCGCCACCAGACCATCGCGGAACTCGCGGTGACCATCGGGGCCGCCCCGGCGCAGGAGCCCGCTCCGGCCGGTCCGCCGGCGGGCCCGGCGCCGCTGACCCCGATCCAGCACTGGTACCTCGACGGGCGGCGGCCCGGCGATCCGCACCACTTCACCATGACGCACCGGCTGCAACTCACCGACGACCTCGACGAGGCCGCGCTGCGGCGGGCGGTGGACGCGGCTGTGGCGCACCACGCGGCGCTGCGCACCCGGTTCCTCGTCGTCGACGGTGAGTGGCGGCAGGAGGTCCTGCCCGCCGCGCCCGGGCCGCTGCTCGAACGGCACGATCTGTCCGGCCTCGGCGAAGCAGCACAGGCGGATGCGGTACGCGAGGCCACGGTCGCGGCCCAGACCGGTCTGGACATCGCCGAGGGCGCCGGCTTGCGGGCCCTGCTGTTCGACTACGGTCCCCAGCGGCCGCCCGAGTTGCTGATCACCGTCCACCATCTGGTGGTCGACGGCGTCTCCTGGCGCGTCCTCCTCGGCGACCTGGAGACGGCGTACGACCAGGCCGTGGCCGGAGCCACGCCCGCCCTGCCCCCGGCGAGCAGCGCCTACACGCACTGGGCGGCCCGGCTGGCGGAGCACGTGCGCTCCGGCGGGCTCGACGGCGACCTGGAGTACTGGACGCGCACCGCGGGCATCGCGCCCGCGCCGCTGCCCGTCGACCGGCAGGGCGCCAACACCCAGGAGACGGCGGCCACGGTGACGTATCGCCTGGGCCGCGCCGAGACCGAGGCGCTGCTGCGCGACGTCCCGGACGTCTACCGCACCCAGATCAACGATGTGCTGCTCAGCGCGCTCGGCCGGAGCCTGGCCCGCTGGACCGGCGGTGACACCGTGCTGATCGGGGTGGAGGGCCACGGCCGCGAGGACCTGTTCGAGGAGCTGGATCTCTCCCGCACGGTCGGCTGGTTCACCGCCGAGTTCCCGCTCGCGCTCACCGTCGCGTCGAGCGCGGACTGGCGGCAGACGCTCAGGTCCGTCAAGGAGCAGCTGCACGCCGTCCCGCACCGCGGGCTGAGCTACGGTGCGCTGCGCCACCTCTCCCCCACCGCGGGCGAGCGGCTGCGGGCCGGTCCGGCGCCGCAGATCGGGTTCAACTACCACGGCCAGTGGGATGTCGCCGCAGCCGACGAGGCCACCGGCCTGTACCGGGCCGCCCTGCCCTCGACGGGGAGGGACGCGCCGGACGGCGAGGCCCGTACGTATCTGCTGGAGGTCACCGGGGCCGTCCAGGGCGGCCGTCTGGAGCTGGGCTGGACGTACCCGACCCTGATGTACGACGAGGCGACCGTGCGCCGCCTCGCCGAGGACGTCATCGCCGCGCTGCGGGAGATCGTCGCGCACTGCGCGGAGCCCGGCGCGGGCGGCCGTACCCCCTCCGACTTCCCGCTCGCCCGGCTCGACCAGCACCAGGTGGACCTGATCGCGGGCGACGGCCGGGACGTGGAGGACATCTACCCGCTGACCCCGTTGCAGGCGGGCATGCTCTTCCACGGCCTGGTCGACACCCGGGGCGCCTACTTCGACCAGATCGCGCTGCGCATCGGCGGCATCGCCGACCCGGACGCCTTCGCCGCCGCCTGGCAGCGGGTCGTGGACCGGACGCCGGTGTTGCGCAGCGAGGTCCGCTGGGAGGGCCTTGAGGAGCCCGTCCAGGTGGTGCGCCGGCATGCCGTACTGCCCACCGCCCGGCTCGACTGGCGTGGCCTCTCGCCGGACGGGCGGCAGGCCGCGCTGGAGCGGCTGCTCGCCGAGGACCGGGCGGCCGGGATGGAACTGACGGCGGCCCCGCTGACCCGGATCGCGGTGGCGCGGCTGACGGACGACGAGGTCATGCTGGTGTGGACCTCGCACCATCTGATGCTGGACGGCTGGTCCACCGGGCAGATCTTCGCCGAGGTGTGCGAGTACTACGCGGCGCTCACCGAGGGCCGCACCGTGAGCCCGCCCGCGCGCCGCCCGTTCCGCGACTTCCTGCGGTGGCTGCGGGAGCAGGACCAGGAGCGGGCCGAGCGGCACTGGCGTGACGTCCTGGCCGGGTTCACCGCCCGTACGTCGCTGCCGTACGACCGGCCGCCCCGGGAGGCGCACCGCGCCACCTCCGGCGCGCTGACCCGGCTGGAGCTGACCCCGGAGGTGTCCGCGCGGCTGCGCGAGACGGCCCGCGGCCGTGGGCTGACCGTGAACACGGTGGTGCAGGGCGCCTGGGCGCTGCTGCTGTCCCGGTACAGCGGCGAGAGCGACGTGGTGTTCGGCACCACCGCCTCGGGCCGCCCGGACGGGCTGCCGGGGGTGGAGACGATGGTGGGGATGTTCATCAACACGGTCCCCACCCGGGCCGTGGCCGACGGCGACACCGACGTGGTGCGGTGGCTGCGGGAGCTCCAGGACCAGCAGAGCGAGTCCCGCCGCTTCGACTTCGTCTCCCTCGCCCGCATCCAGTCCTTGAGCGAACTGCCCGCCGCCGAGGGGCTGTTCGACTCCATGGTGGTCTTCGAGAACTACCCGTTCGACGAGGAGTCGGCGTCCGGCGCCGGGATCGCCATCCGGGAGGTGCGGGCCGAGGACGCCACGAACTTCCCCCTGGTCTGCCGCGCCTATCTCGGCGACCGGCTCGGGTTCGACATCGCCTACGACCCCGCGCTGTTCGACGCGGCGACGGCCGAGCGGGCGGCGCGCCATCTGGGGACGCTGCTGGAAGGCATCGCCGACGGCGCCGGGCGCACCCTGGACGATCTGCGGCTGCTGACCGCGGCCGAGGAGCGCCGGGCGGTGCGGGAGGGGAACGACACCTCCCGGCCGCTGCCCCGGGTATCGCTTCCGGAGCTGTTCGCCGAGCAGGCCGCGCGGACCCCGGACGCCATCGCCGTCACCGACGGCGCCACCGCCCTGAGCTATCGCGACCTGGAGGCGTGGTCCGGCCAACTGGCCGCGGTTCTGGCCGAGTCGGGGGTGCGGGCCGAGGAGCGGGTGGCGCTGCTCATGGACCGGTCGGCCGAACTCGTCGTGGCACAGCTCGCGGTGGTCAAGGCGGGCGGGGTGTACGTACCGGTGGACTCCCGCGCGCCGGGCGCACGGCAGGGGGAGCTGCTGAAGCAGACGGGCGCGAAGGTCGTGCTGACCGCCGAGAACGTGGCCGCCGCGCGCGACGGCCGGCGGACACCACCGGTGGTACCGGTGGACCGGGACAACCTGGCGTACGTGATGTTCACCTCCGGGTCGACCGGGGTGCCGAAGGGCGTGGGGGTGCGCCACCGCGACGTGGCGGCGCTCGCGTTCCACCGGGCCTTCGCGAGCGGCGGGCACGAACGGGTGCCGCTGCACTCGCCGGTGGCCTTCGACGCCGCCACCTACGAGGTGTGGGTGCCGCTGCTGCGCGGCGGCCACGTGGTGGTCGCCCCGCCGGGCGAGCTGGACGCGGCGACGCTGCGGAGGCTGGTGGCCGAGCAGGACGTGACGGGCCTGTGGCTGACCGCCGGGCTGTTCCGGCTGCTGGCGCAGGACGCCCCGGACTGCTTCGCGGGACTGCGCGAGGTGTGGACCGGCGGTGATGTGGTGCCCGCCGCGGCCGTGCGCCGGGTGCTGGCGGCCTGCCCCGGGCTGACCGTCGTGGACGGGTACGGGCCGACCGAGACGACGACGTTCGCGACCACCTTCCCCATGTCCGATGCCGGCGAGGTGCCCGAGGTGGTGCCGATCGGCGGGCCGCTGGACAACATGCGGGTGTACGTTCTCGACGCGCGGCTGCGGATCGTCCCGCCGAGTGTCGTCGGGGAACTCTTCGTCGCCGGTGAGGGCGTGGCCCGCGGCTATCTGGGGCGGCCCGGCGCGACGGCGGCGGCCTTCCTCGCCGATCCGTACGGGCCCGCCGGGGAGCGGATGTACCGCACCGGCGACCTGGCGCGGCGGCGGCCGGACGGCACGGTGGAGTTCGTCGGCCGCGCCGACCACCAGGTGAAGGTCCGGGGCTTCCGGATCGAGCCGGGCGAGGTGGAGAGCGCGCTGACCGCGCACTCCGGGGTGGCGGACGCGGCGGTGGTGGCCCGGGAGGACCGGCCCGGGGTGAAGCGGCTGGTGGCCTATGTGGTGCCGGGGGGCGAAGCGGGCGTGGACGGCGCGGAGTTGCGTGCCCATGTGGCGGCCGGGCTCCCGGACTACATGGTGCCGTCCGCCATCGTCGTGCTGGACGCGCTGCCGCTGAGCCGCAACGGCAAGCTGGACCGCGCGGCGCTGCCCGCCCCGGGGCCCGCCCCGGACCGGGCGGCCTATGTGGCCCCGCGGGACGAGGCCGAGCGGCGCACGGCGCGCATTCTGGCCGAGGTGCTGGGGGCCGAACGGGTCGGCGCCGAGGACGACTTCTTCGTACTCGGCGGCGACTCCATCCTCAGCATCCGGCTCACCTCGCGGCTGCGGGAGGCGTTCGGGGCGGAGGTGTCGCCCCGGCTGGTGTTCACCCACTCGACGGTGGCCGCCCTCGCGGCCGCCCTCACCGAGGCGAGCGGCCGTACGGAAGGGGGCCCTGCGCCGATCACACCCGTGCCCCGGGACGCGGAGCTGCCGCTGTCCTACCCCCAGCAACGGCTGTGGTTCCTGGACTCCTTCACACCGGACAGCACCGAGTACATCACCCCGCTGGCGCTGCGGATGCGCGGCACCCTCGACGTCCCGGCGCTGGAGGACGCCCTGACCGCGTTGGTGGCCCGGCACGAGTCGCTGCGCACCACCTTCGACGCGGTGGACGGGCGCGGGGTGCAGATCGTCCACGAGCCCGCCCCGGTCCGGCTCGCCCGGCACGATCTGTCGGACCTTCCCGCCGACCGGCGGGAGGCGGAGCTGACGGAGCTGCTGGCGCGGGAGCGGGAGCGCCCGTTCGACCTGCGGCGCGGCCCGCTGCTGCGGGCCGGGCTGATCCGGCTGGACGCCGAGGACCACGCGCTCACGCTGACGTTGCACCACATCATCACCGACGGCTGGTCCACCGGTGTGCTCATCGGCGATCTGCGCGAGCTGTACCGGGCGGCGACGAGTGGCGACGCGGCGGTGCTGCCACCGCTTCCGGTGCAGTACGCCGATGTCGCGGCCTGGCAGCGGGCCGAGCTGTCCGGCCCGTACGCCGATGAGCAACTGGCCTACTGGAAGCGGCAGTTGCGCGATGTGGAGCCGCTGGAGCTGCCCACCGACCGGCCGCGTCCGGCGGTGCGGAGCGGACACGGCGCGACGGCGGAGTTCGAGGTGCCGGCGGCCGTGAACCGGCGCCTCAAGGAGTACGGACAGGCCCGTGGCACCACCCTCTTCATGACGCTGGTGGCGGCGGCCCAGGTGCTCCTGGCCCGGCTGTCGGGCCAGGAGGACATCACGGTCGGGACGGTCACCTCGGGGCGGGAGCGCGCCGAGGTCGAGCATCTGATCGGCTTCTTCGTGAACACCCTGGTGCTGCGCTCCTCGGTCGACCCCGAGCGCGGCTTCACCGACCTCCTGACCGATGTGCGCGGCACCGTCCTGGACGCGTTCGCCCACCAGAGCGTGCCGTTCGAGCGGGTGGTGGACGAGGTGCAGCCCACCCGGGACACCAGCCGGACACCGCTGTTCCAGGCCATGGTGGTGCTCCAGAACATCCCCGGCGGGCCGCTGGACCTGCCCGGTCTCGCGCTGGAGGACATCGCCCCCGAGACCAGCACCGCGAGCTTCGACCTCACGCTGGAGTTCGCCGAGGCCGACGGGGGCGTACTGCGCGGGCTGATCAGCTACAGCACCGACCTGTTCGACGCGTCCACCGCCGAGCGGATGGGCGCGGCCCTCGTCACGCTCCTCACCGGCATCGCCGACGACCCGGACCGGGCGGTGGGCGCGCTGCCGCTCGCCACCCCGGCCGAGCTGCGACGCACCCTCGTCGAGTGGAACGCCACCGGACACCCCGCGACCCCGGCCACACTGGCCGAGCTGTTCGAGCGGCAGGCGGCGGTGTCCCCGGACGCCACGGCCGTGGCGTCCGGGGCGGGCGCGCTCACCTTCGCCGATCTGGACACGGCGGCGAACCGGCTGGCGCACCGGCTGACCGGGCGCGGCGTGGGGCCGGAGAAGCTGGTGGCGCTGGTGCTGCCGCGGTCGGTGGAGATGGTGGTGGCCCAGCTGGCGGTGGTGAAGGCGGGCGGCGCGTTCCTGCCGGTCGACCCCAACTATCCGGCGGAGCGGGTGGCGTTCATGCTGCGGGACGCCGAGCCCCTGGTGGTCCTGGACGATCCGGCGTCGGTGTGGGCCGGGGACGGCCCCGCCGACCCGCCGGCCGTCCAGGGGCTGACACCGGACCATCCGGCGTACGTCATCTACACCTCCGGGTCCACCGGGAAACCCAAGGCGGTCGTGGTCACCCACGCGGGGCTGGCGAGCTTCTCGGCCGCCGCCGCCGAACACTACGGCGTCCGGGCCGGGGACCGTTTCCTGCAGTTCGCCTCGCCGAGCTTCGACGCCTCCGTACTGGAGCTGTGCGCGTCCCTGCCGAGGGGTGCGGCGCTCGTCGTCGCGGAGGAGGGACCGCTGCTGGGCGAGCGGCTGGCCCAGGTGCTGACCGAGCAACGGATCACCCATGCGCTCATCCCCCCGGCGGCGCTGGCCACCGTGCCGGAGGCGGCACGGGAGGCGGGCATGCCCGACCTGCGCACGCTCATCGTCGGCGGTGACGCGTGCACGGCCGAACTGGTGGACCGCTGGGCCCCGGGACGCCGGATGATCAACTCGTACGGTCCGACCGAGGCGACCATCGTGAGCACCTGGTCCGGGCCGCTGACCGCCGGTTCGGGGGCGCCGCCGATCGGCGGGCCGATCCGGAACACCCGGGCCTATGTGCTGGACTCCGCGCTGCGCCCGGTTCCGGTGGGCGTGGCCGGGGAGCTGTACGTGGCCGGGGCCGGGCTGGCGCGCGGCTATCTGGGCCGCCCGGGGCTGACCGCCTCCCGCTTCCTGGCCGATCCGTTCGGCCCCGCTGGCGGGAGGATGTACCGCACGGGCGACGTGGTGCGCTGGACCGCCGACGGCGAGCTGCGGTTCGTCGGCCGGGCCGACGACCAGGTCAAGGTGCGCGGGTTCCGCATCGAGCCGGGCGAGGTGGAGAGCGCGCTGCGGCGCAGCCCCGAGGTGCGCGAGGCGGTGGTGGCCGTACGGGACACCGGGCCCACGCCCGAGAACCCGTCGGGGCTCAAGCGCCTGGTCGGCTATGTGGTTCCGGCGCGGGACACCGCGCCGACCGCCGCCTCGCTGCGCGACTTCCTGGGCCGGACGCTGCCGCCCCACATGGTGCCGTCGGCGTTCGCCACCCTGGAGGAGCTGCCGCTCACCCCCAACGGAAAGGTCGACCGCCGTGCCCTGCCCGATCCGGATCCCGCACCGGCCCCCGGCGCGGACCATGTTGCGCCGCGCACCCCGATGGAGAGCCGGATCGCGGCGATCTGGGCGGATGTCCTGGGCCTCGACCGGGTCGGCGTGGACGACAACTTCTTCGACCTCGGAGGGGATTCCATCCTGAGCATCCAGGTCGTCTCCCGCGCCCGCCAGTCGGGGCTGCGGCTGTCCACCAAGGATCTCTTCACCCATCAGTCGGTGGCCGCCCTGGCCGCGGTGGCGACGACGGAACGGGACGAGGGCGGCGCGGAGCCGGTGACCGGAGACCTTCCGCTCACCCCGATCCAGCGCTGGTTCTTCGCCACCCACACCGTCAACCCGCACCACTTCAACCAGTCCACCCTGCTGGAGCTGGACCAGGAGCTGGACGAAGCGGCGCTGGAACGGGCGCTGGCCGCCCTGCTCGCCCACCACGACGCGCTGCGGATGCGGTTCGCACAAGACGGTGGCGAGTGGCATCAGTACAACCCGGAGCCGGAGGAGGGAGCCGTCCTCGACCGGCACGACCTGTCCGGGCTGCCGCGGCACGAGGCGGACGCGGCGATGGAGAAGACGGCCGACGCCCTGCACGCGGGCTTCGATCTCGGCAGCGGTCCGCTGCTGAAGGCCGCGCTCTTCCGGTTCGGCGACGACCGGCGGCCCTTCCTCTTCCTGACCGCCCACCATCTGGTCATCGACGGGGTGTCCTGGCGGATCGTGCTGGACGACCTGGACGCCGCGTACCAGCAGAGCGTGCGCGGCGAGACGGTCGACCTCGGCCCCAAGACGACCTCGTTCAGGGACTGGGCCCGGCAGCTCGCCGAGCAGGTCGCCGACGGCGCCCTGGACCACGAGGCCGACCACTGGGCCGCCGCGCTGGACGCGCGGCCGCTGCCGGTCGACCACGAGGCGGACGCCCCGGGAGCCGAGACCCGGGCGGTTCCGGTGGAGATCGACGAGGCGGACACCGAGGCGCTGCTGCGTGCGGCCCCCACCGCCTACCGCACCCGCATCAACGACGTGCTGCTGGCCGCCCTCGCGCTGGCGCTGTCGCGCTGGACCGGCCGGGAGCGGATCTCCGTCGAGCTGGAGGGCCACGGGCGCGAGGACGTCATCGAGGGCGCCGATCTCTCCCGTACGGTGGGCTGGTTCACCACGATGTACCCGGTCTCCTTCGACCTGCCCGCCGCTCAGGACGCCACGCCGACCGACTGGCGCGGCCTGGTCAAGTCGGTCAGGCGGCGGCTGCGGGCCGTCCCCGGCAACGGCTTCGGCTTCGGGGCGCTGCGGACCTTCGGCACGGACGCGATACGGGAGCGGCTGACCGGCACCGGCGCCGGGCCGCAGGTGGTGTTCAACTACCTCGGCCAGTGGGACGCCCGGTCCGCCGAGGCCAAGGACGGCCTCGTCCACGCCGAGCACGGCTCCTTCGGCCAGGACCACGACCCCCGCGAGGGCGGATCGCATCTGCTGGAGGTCGTGGGCGCGGTGCAGAACGGCCGGCTCGGCTTCACCTGGTACTACCGTCCCGGCGTCCATGAGGAGTCGACCGTGGCGGCGGTGGCCGCGGACTTCGCCGACGCGCTGCGCCGCATCGCCGAGGACTGCCGGGGTGGTGCCGTATGACCGGGGAGCCCGGGGACGTGGCGCGCGACGTGGCGGGCACCGCGACCGAGGACCGCGCCGCCCCGCCGGTGCCCCTGTCGCGCAATCGCGGCTACCGGCTGCTGTGGGGCAGCCAGGCGCTGTCGGAGTTCGGGTTCCACGCGTCGATGATCGCGTTTCCGCTCCTGGTCCTGGCGCTCACCGGCTCGGGCGCCGCCTCCGGTCTGGTGATGGGCACGATCGCCGCCGCGCAGATGGTGGCCGGGCTGCCGGCCGGTGTTCTGGTGGACCGGTACGACCGCAAGGCGCTCATGCTCGGCTGTGAGGCGGCCCAGGCGGTGTCCGCCATCAGCCTGGTGATCGCGGTGTGGAGCGACACGGCCACCGTGCCGCACATGGTGGCCGTCGCCGCGGTGTTCGGGGCCGCCGCCGCCCTCTTCGAACCGGCGGAGAACGCCGCGCTGCCAGTGCTGGTGGACACCGTGCAGGTGCCGGCGGCGGTCTCGATGAACACGGCGCGGGCGTCGATGGGGCAGCTCTCGGGTACCGCGACCGGCGGATTCCTGTTCGCCGCCGGCCGCTTCGTCCCCTTCCTGGCCGACGCCGTCATGCACACCCTCTCCTTCATCGCGCTGCTCTTCCTGCGGCTGCCGAAGCGGGAGCGGCCCGCCGCGCCACCCGGCAGGCTCGTCCACGACATGCTGACCGGCCTGCGGTGGGTGTGGCAGGAGCGCCGGATCCGGGTCACCATCCTGTGCGCGGTCGTGCTGAACCTGTTCTTCAGCGCCTTCTACCTCGTCGTCATCGTGCTCGCCGGAACCAGGGGGGTGCCCTCCGGGGAGGTCGGGGTGATGGCGGCCATGCTCGGGGTGGGCGGGGTCCTCGGCGCGCTGGCCGCTCCCGTGCTCCACAGCCGCCTCGGCGCCTATCGGGCCATCGTGGCGGTGTTCTGGGCGCTGACCTTGTTCACCCCGGTCGCCGCATTCGTGCACAGCGGCTATGCGACCGGGGCGCTGTTCGCCCTGATGGCGCTGTTCCCGCCCACCGCGAACACCGCGATCATGACCGACCAGCTGCTGCGCACCCCCGATGAGCTGCGCGGCAGGCTCACCAGCGTCCTCGCCCTGGCCTGCGGGGCCGCGGGCGCGGCGGGCCCCGCGCTGGGCGGCCTGCTCGCCCAGGCCCTGCCGGGCGACCGGGCGATCCTGGTGTGCTCGGCCGGGATGGCCGCCGCGGCCGTCCTCGCCACCGTCAGCCCGACCCTGCGCGGGCTGTCCCCGAACCCCCCGGCCGGCAACCGGCCGGCGGCGGCCTGAGAGCCACATCCACCGACAACCACATCCACGAAGAGGAGAACAACTCATGGACGACAACGCCCGCTACCAGGTGCTCCGCAACGACGAGGACCAGTACTCCCTGTGGCCCGCCGACCTCGATGTCCCCGACGGCTGGCAGCCCGTCGGCAAGGAGGGCACCAAGGACGAGTGCTCGGCTTACGTCGACGAGGTGTGGACCGACATGCGGCCCCGCAGCCTGCGCGAGCGCATGGCCGACTCGGGTTCCTGAACGGCGTCCCGGCGCACGCCGGGGAATCTCCGGGGCGCGGTGTCCGTTTCCGCCCGAGAGGGCCGAGGGCCGGACACCGCACCCGCAGGAGGCAACCCATGTACGGCGACACCGCGACGATCCGCACGATCCTGGGCGAGCTGGGAGACACCTGGGCGGTCGTCGGCCTGTCCTCCAACCAGGCCCGCGCGGCCTACGGCGTGGCCGGGGTGCTCCAGCGCCACGGCAAGCGCGTCGTGCCCGTGCACCCGAAGGCCGAGACGGTGCTCGGCGAGCCCGGATACGCCACGCTCGCCGAGATCCCGTTCCCGGTCGACGTGGTCGATGTGTTCGTCAACTCCGAGCTGGCCGGGCCGATCGCCGACCAGGCGGTGGAGATCGGCGCCAAGGCGGTGTGGTTCCAGCTCGGCGTCGTCGATCCGGCGGCGTACGAGCGGACCCGTGCGGCGGGTCTCGAGATGGTGATGGACCGCTGCCCCGCCATCGAAATTCCGCGGCTGGGCCGGTAAAGGGTTTGGGCGCGGTGCGGCCCGGCGGTTAGCGTCCCTCCATGATCCCCATACGTGCCGCCCGTCCCTCCGACGCCCCTGAGCTGGTCCGGATGCGCAGGCTGATGTTCCTCGCGATGCGCGGTGAGGACGAGCCGGGCCCCTGGGAGGCGAGAGCCGAGGAGATCGCGCGGCGGCAGCTGAGCGATCCGGAACCCGCGCTCGGCGCGTTCGTCGTGGACGGGGATGAGCCAGGTGCCCCGCACCTCGCGGCGTGCGCGGTGGGACGGATGGAGGAGCGGCTGCCCGCGCCCGTCCACCCCACGGGGCGCTTCGGGTTCATCTTCAACGTGTACACCGACCTCCGCTACCGGCACGCCACGGACGACGCCGAGGAGCTGTACCGGAGCCTGGGCTTCGCCGAGCACTCCACCGCCCTGTCGCTGGATCTGTCCGGGCGCCGGGGCTGACGGCTACGCGCCCAGCCCCTCCAGCACGACCGCGCCCGGCAGCCCGGCGAGCACCTTGCCCGGCACGATGAGCTTGCCCCGGCGGCTGCCGCTGCCGATGAGCGCGTACGGGATGTCGGCGACGGCGGCGTCCAGCAGGAGCGGCCAGTCGGCGGGCAGCCCGATCGGGGTGATGCCGCCGAACTCCATGCCGCTCTCACCGGTCGCCGTACTCGTAGGCGCGAACGACGCCTTGCGGGCGCCCAGATGGCGGCGTACGACACCGTTGACGTCCGCGCGGGTGTGCGCGAGGACCAGGCACGCGGCGAGCGTGACCTCGCCACCCCGCTTCCCGGCGACCACCACGCAGTTGGCGGACTGTTCCATCAGCCAGGAGCCGTAGTTCTCCACCAGCACGGCGGTGTCGGCCTTGTCGGGGTCGGTGTCCACGTACAGCACCTGCTCCACCGGGCCGGTGCCGCGCCAGTCGCGCAGCGCGCCGGCGACCGGAGCGGTCAGCAGATCCAGGCATTCCACGGCGGGCCGGACCTCGTCGAAGGCGTCCATGGGGGTAGGCATGGCGACAACGTAACAGCCGTACGGGGGCTGGGACGGGCCCCGCTCAGCGCGGGGGCGGGATGGACACCGCCAGGGTCATGGTGACGGTCTCCTCGCCGTCGTTGCGATAGGCGTGTGGCACGTTCGACTCGAAGATCGCCGAGGTGCCGGCGGGCACGGCGTGCTCCTGGTCGTCGACCACGAGCGTGAGCTCCCCGTCGCGGACGTGCAGCATCTCGACGGTGCCGGGCGGGTGCGGATCCGAGTCGCTGCCATCGCCCGGCATCAGCCGCCAGTCCCACAGCTCCAGCGGCCCCCGTGCCTCCGTCCCGACGAGCAGCACGGTGTGGCTGCCCGCCTCCGTGGACCACATCCGCACCGCCTGCTCGGGCGGTACGAGCCGCACCCGCGCTTCCTGCTCGTAGTCGAGCAGGGTGGTGATGCTCACGCCGAGCGCGTCGGCGAGCTTCACGGTGGTGCCGACGCTCGGGTTCGTACGGGCCTGCTCGATCTGGATGATCATCCCCCGGCTGACCCCGGCGCGGGTGGCGAGGGCGTCCAGGGTGTAGGCGCGTTCGTTGCGCCAGCGCTTGAGGTTGCGGGCGAGCGACTGCGTGAGCTGATCGAGGTCGGTCACGGCATCCCGTCCATTCCGGGTCGTCCACTATTATGAATGGCGTAGTCGAACAAAGTGAACTATGCTGCGGTGTACTCCAGCGTCCATCACACTGTACGGCGAGGTTTCCCCATGTCCGCACTCTTCGCTCTGGCCACCAGCCTCATGTGGGGGCTGGCCGACTTCGGCGGAGGGCTGCTCACCCGGCGCACCCCCGCGCTGACGGTGGTTGTCGTCTCGCAGGTCATCGCGGTGACCGTGCTCGGCGCGATCGTGGTGGCCACCGGCGGCTGGTCCGAGGCCGGGCCGCAGCTGTGGTTTGCCGCGGCGGCGGGCGTGGTGGGCCCGGCCGCCATGCTCTGCTTCTACCGGGCGCTCGCGCTCGGCCCGATGGGCGTCGTCTCCCCGCTCGGGGCCCTCGGCGGGGTCATGGTGCCGCTCGCCGTCGCGATCGTGCTCGGCGAGCGGCCCGGGCTGCTCCAGCTGGCCGGGGTCGTGGTGGCGGTGGCCGGGGTGGTGCTGGCCGGCGGGCCGCAGACCGGCGGAGCCCCCGTCCACCGGCAGACCCTGCTGCTCACCCTGGTCGCCGCGCTGGGCTTCGGCTCGGTGATGGCGCTGATCGCCGAGGCGTCCTCCACCCTGACCGGGCTCTTCCTCGCCCTGTTCGTGCAGCGGGTGTGCAACGTGGTGGTCGGCGGCGGCGCGCTGCTGATCTCCGTACGGCGCGGCACCCGCGCGCTGCCCGAGGGCGGCCTGCGCGTCGTCGCGGGGTCCCTGCCCGCGCTCGCCTTCGTGGGGCTGGCCGACGTCGCCGCGAACGGCACCTACAACCTGGCCGCCCACCACGGGCCGGTCACCATCGCCGCCGTACTCGCCTCGCTGTACCCGGTGGTGACCGCGCTCGCCGCCCGCGGGCTGCTGGGCGAGCGGCTGCGCGCGGTGCAGGCGACCGGCGCCGGGCTCGCCCTGGTGGGCACCGTGCTGCTGACGACGGGCTAACGTGCCGGGGACGGCAAGCATGACGGACCGAAGGAGACGGCAGTGGCGGAGCGGGCGCTGATCGCGGGAGTGGGCGGCAAGGAGCCGAAGGTCGACCCGGAGGCGTTCGCCGCCCCGACCTCCGTGGTGATCGGCGATGTGTCGGTGGCCGCGGGGGCGAGCGTCTGGTACCACGCCGTACTGCGCGGGGACGCCGAGTCGATCAGCGTGGGCGCGTACAGCAACATCCAGGACAACTGCACCGTGCACGCCGACCCCGGCTTCCCGGCCACCGTCGGCGAGCGGGTGACCGTGGGCCACAACGCGGTGCTGCACGGCTGCACCGTCGAGGACGACGTCCTGGTGGGCATGGGTGCCACGGTGCTGAACGGCGCGCACATCGGCGCGGGCTCGCTGATCGCCGCCCAGGCGCTGGTGCCGCAGGGCATGCGGGTGCCGCCGGGCTCGCTGGTCGCGGGGGTCCCGGCCAAGGTCAGGCGCGAGCTGACCGAGGAGGAGCGGGAGCACGTCCGGCTCAACGCGGAGGGCTATGTGGACCTGGCCCGCCACCACCGCGCGGCGACGGAGGAGCGGGCCGGCAAGGAGTGACGGCAGGCGGCTACTCGGCGGCCGGGACGGGCTCCGGCTCGGCCGCCTCGGACCCGGTCGCCCCGGTGGTGGGCACCGACTGCCGGACGGCCTCCTCCTGCGCCTTCTGCTGGGCCTTCTTCGTGCGCCACTTCATCACCAGCATCGAGCCGAGGCCGAAGGCCAGGGCGGCCACGAGCCCGAGGTAGGAGAAGCGCTTCAGCCAGTCCTCGGCGACCTTGCCGACCGAGTAGATGACCGCCGTGGTGCCGCCCGCCCACACGATGCCGCCGAGCACGTTGGCGATGGCGAACTTCCAGTACGGCATGCGCAGCACACCCGCGAGCGGGCCCGCGAAGATCCGCAGCAGGGCGATGAAGCGGCCCACGAAGACCGCCCACATGCCCCACTTCTGGAAGGATCGCTCGGCGTTCGCCACATGCTCGGCGCTGAAGTGCTTGGGGAACTTACGGCCCAGCCAATCGAGCAGGGGCTTGCCGCCCTTGCGGCCGATCAGATAGCCGATGGAGTCGCCGATCACGGCACCCGCGATGGCACAGGCACCGAGGATGTAGGGGTTGATGTGGTCCTGCGACGCCGCCAGCAGGGTCGCGCTGATGAGGACGATCTCCCCAGGGAGCGGGATGCCCAGGCTTTCGAGGCCGATGACCACGCCGACCAGCAGATACACACTGATCGCGGGTACGGTGTTCAGCCATTCCTCGATGTGCAACGCCGGTTCCCTCCCGTATGCCGATCCATGGTCGGCGCACGCCCGATCGAGCGCACTTAGGAAGCGTACTCAATCGGCGCGTCCGCCACATTCCACGATGCGTGGTCCCGGCCACATCGGCTCGCCGGGCGGCGCCGTACGAGGGGGAGGCGCCCCCATACGAGGGGCTTCACACGAGAGGAGGGGCGCTCCTCAGCCCTGCGGCCGCAGCGTCCAGGTGACGGACATCTCCCCGGTGATCGCTCCGTCCTCGCGCGTGATCTCGATCGTCACGGGGAATTCGGGGCGCTCGCCCGCGTCGAGTCCGGCCACCACCTCGGCCACGGGCCGACCGAGCCGGGCGGTCGCGGTGACCGGCCCCTTGGCGAGCTTCTTGTAGTCGATCTCCGCGCGCACGGCCAGCGGCACGGCGCGCTGGAGCTGGTCACCGAAGGCGGCGAGCACGATCGCGCCGGACGCGGATTCGGCCAGGGTGAACATCGCCCCCGCGTGTGGTCCGCCGACGTGGTTGTGGAAGTCGGGCTGGTCGGGCAGGCGCACCACGGCACGTTCGGCCGACGCCTCGACGAATTCCAGGTTCAGGGTGCGGACCATGGGCACGGTGGCCGCGAGCATGTCGCCGATCGACTGCATTGTCTCTGACATACCTTGGAAGTTACCACCGAGTAGCAAAGTCGGGGAAGGGGCGGCCGTCGCCGCTGTCGGTGGCCCCCTCTATCGTTATCGGCCATGTGGCCAGGACAGCAGCCGCCCGGGGGCGAGCAGAACCCGCAGGATCAGAACCCCTATCGGCAACCGGGGTATCAACAGCCCAACCCGTACCAGCAACCGGGCTATCAGCAGCCGAATCCGTATCAGCAGCCACAGCAGCCGGGCTACCCCGGCCAGCAGGGCCAGCCCGCCCAGCAGGGGCACCAGCCGGGTTACGGACCACCGCAAGGCCAGCCCGCACCTGGCTGGAACACGCCCTCCGGACCGGCCGGGGCTCCGCCGCCGCCGGACAAGAAGAAGCGCACCGCGACCATCGCCATCGTCGCCGCGGTGGCGGTCGTCGCGGCGGCCGTGATCACCGGCGTCGTCATCCTGAACCAGGACGACGGCAAGGACGACCAGGCGAAGGACGACAAGAAGCCCGCCGCCCCCGCGTCCTCCTCCGCACCGGCCGAGGACCCCTCCGCCGGGGATGAGGACAACCCGCGCGCCGGTGGCGGCGCGGCCGAGGTGAAGCCGGTGATACCCGGCTGGCAGACGGTCGTCAGCCCCAAGCGGCACGACGCGTTCGACGTGCCCGCGAACTGGACGGTGAAGAAGCCGGACCTGAGCATCGGCTTCGAGGACGAGAAGGGCAACCCGCTCGTCATCATGTCCGCTCCGGCCAAGTACAAGGAAAACGCCTGCTCGGTCAAGAACGACAGGGGCGAGGAGGAGACCAGCGGAATCGCCGGGACCGGCACCAAGGGCGCGCAGGGCGCCAAGACCGAGGCCTCCGCCGCCAAGACCGAGGCCGAGAACTGGGTCTTCGCCGCCTTCGACCAGAAGCAGACCGGCACCCGCAAGGTCACCGACGCCAAGCCGTTCAAGAGCAAGCACGGGCTCAAGGGCTACACCTCCACGGCGACGGTCACCGGCGTCAAGAAGACCGACAAGTGCGTCACGGACGGCAAGGCGGTCACGGTCACCTACACGGACATCAACGGCGACTTCGCGACGTGGGTGCTCTACTCCGCCAAGGGCGTCAAGGACGAGGTTCCGGATGCCACCATCAAGAAGATCATGAGTTCGCTGCGCCCGGTGAAGGGCGAGGGCTACTGATCGAAGCGGCCGGAATTGGGTTGGACGCCGGGGCCCACCGCCGGGGATAGTCCGCTGCGTGACCACTCCCCCGGCTCCGCGTCCTCGACCGCACCACCCCGCCTGGGCGGGTCGCAACTACACGCTGCTGACCGCCGCGGCGATGGTGACGGGCCTCGGAAACTCCGGGGCCCTCATCGCGGCGGCGTTCGCGGTTCTGGACGCGGGCGGGGACGGCGGCGATGTCGGGCTCGTCGCCGCCGCCCGCACCCTGCCGCTCGTCGCCTTCCTGCTGATCGGCGGCGCGGTGGCGGACCGGCTGCCGCGGCACCGGGTGATGGTCGCCGCCAACGCCCTCAACTGCGCCTCGCAGGCCCTCTTCGCGGTGCTCGTGCTCACCGGCGAGGCGCGGCTGTGGCACATGGCCGTGCTCGCCGCACTCAGCGGCATCGGGCAGGCGTTCTTCGGACCCGCCGCCGAGGGCATGCTGCTCTCCAGCGTCACCGCCGAACAGCCCGGCCGCGCCTTCGCGTTGTTCCGCATGGGCACCAACGGCGCGCAGATCGGCGGCGCCGCGCTGGGAGGCGCGCTGGTGGCGATCGTCGGCCCTGGCTGGGTGCTGGCCATCGACGCCGCCGCGTTCGCCGCCGCCGGAGCGCTGCGCGCCCTGCTCGACGTCAGCGACATCGCGCCACGCGAAACCGGCGGCGGCATGCTGCGCGATCTGCGCGAGGGCTGGCAGGAGTTCATCGGACGGCCCTGGCTGTGGTCCATCGTGGTGCAGTTCTCGGTCGTCAACGCCGTGGTGAGCGCGGCCGAGGCGGTGTACGGGCCGCTGGTGTCCGAGGAGCGGCTGGGCGGGGCGCGGCCCTGGGGGTTCGCGCTCGCGGCGTTCGGCGCGGGCACCCTTGTCGGCGGGCTGACGATGACGCGCTGGAGACCGCGCCGGCTGCTGTTCGCGGGCACCCTGTGTGTGCTTCCCCTCGCCCTGCCGTCGGCCGCGCTCGCCGTCCCGCTGTCCGCGCCCGCGCTGTGGGCGGTGATGTTCGTCACCGGGGCGTCGGCCGAGGTGTTCGGGGTGTCCTGGATGACCGCGCTGCACCACGAGATCCCCGAGGACAAGCTGTCCCGGGTGGCGGCGTACGACTGGATCGGCTCCATGGCCCTGGTCCCCGTCGCCACCGCCCTCGCGGGCCCGGTCGAGAGCGCCTTCGGGCGGTCGGCCGCGCTGTGGGGCTGCTCGTCGCTGATCCTGCTGCTGACCCTGGCGGTGCTGTGCGTACCGGACGTACGGCGGCTGCGGCGCCGCGAACCGAAGCCGGTCGCCGAGGGGATGCCCGCCACGTCGCCGATGGTGCACTGAGCCCGTCAATCACTGAGCCCTGGTTACGTGCCGTACCGTCAGCCGACGCTGAACGCGCCGCTCGGCGGCTCCGGCGACGGCACCGCGTCCTCGTCCCGCACCGGCGCCGCGTCACCCGTGAACCGCTCCAGCGCCGCCCCGTGCTCCACCCGCGCCGGGAACGCGTCGGCCGCGGTTCGCCGCGCCAGCGCGGCGATCGGCAGCTCGCCCTGCGAGGCCACCAGCACCGCGTTCCCGAACCGGCGGCCGCGCAGCACCGCGGGCTCCGCGATCAGGCACAGCTGCGTGAACGCGGTGCGGAACGTGGCCAGTTGGGATCGGAGGAAGGTGAACGGCGCGCTGTCGGCGAGGTTGGCCAGGTAGGCGCCGCCGGGGCGCAGCACCCGGGCCGCGGTGCGCGCGTACGCGACCGACGTGAGATGCGCGGGCACCCGCGAGCCGCCGAACACATCGGCCACGATGACGTCGGCGGACCCGTCGGGCGCGGCCTCCAGCGCCGCGCGGGCGTCCGCCCGGCGCACTGTGATGCCCGCGCCGCCCGGCGGCAGCGGCAGCCACTCGGCGACCAGCTCCAGCAGCCCGCCGTCGGCCTCGATCACCTGCTGCCGGGAGCCGGGCCGGGTGGCGGCCAGATAGCGGGGCAGGGTCAGCGCCCCGCCGCCCAGGTGCAGGGCGTCGAGGGGCGCGCCGGGCTCGCCGGTCTCGTCGAGGACGTGAGCGAGCCGGCGCGCGTACTCGAACTCCAGATGGCCGGGGTCGTCCAGGTCGACGTACGACTGGGGTGCACCGTCCACCGTGAGCAGCCAGGCGCGCGGGCGGTCCACGTCCGGCATCAGCTTGGCGGTGCCGTGGTCCACGGTCCGGGTCACGGGTATCGGCTCGTTCACCGTCCCATTGTGCCGTCCCGGGCAGGCCACGGCTCCCGCTCGCCCTCCCCGGCGGGGGTGGGCGAGCGGGGGCCTCCCTGCGGCCTGCGGGCCTGCCCTACGGCTGGTCGAGCACGGTGAGCACCGTGCCCGCGCCCACCGTGCGGCCGCCCTCGCGGATCGCGAAGCCGAGCCCCGGCTCCAGCGGCACCGCGCGGCCCAGTTCCACCGTCAGGGTGACGGTGTCACCGGGGCGGGCCACCCCGGCGGCCCCGAGGTCCACCTCGCCGACCACATCGGCCGTGCGGAGGTAGAACTGCGGCCGGTAGCCGGTGACCACCGGGGTGCGCCGGCCGCCCTCCGCCGCCGACAGCACGTACACGCTCGCCGTGAAGCGTCGCCGGGGGACGACGCTGCCGGGCGCCGCGGCCACGTGCCCGCGGCGCACCGCGTCCCGTGCCACCCCGCGCAGCAGCAGCGCGACGTTGTCGCCCGCCTCGGCGGACTCCATGGGTTTGCCGAAGGTCTCGACGCCCGTGACGACCGTCGTCACGTCCGCGCCGAGCACCTCGACGCGGTCGCCGACCCGCACCGTGCCGCGCTCGACGGCGCCGGTGACCACCGTGCCGCGGCCGGTGATGGTCAGCACGTTCTCCACCGGCAGCAGGAACGGGGCGTCGGTGTAGCGCACCGGCGTCGGCACGTAGATGTCGACGGCGTCGAGCAGCGCCTCGATCGCCCCGGTCCAGCGCGGGTCGCCGTCCAGCGCGCGCAGCCCGGAGACCCGTACGACGGGCGTGGTCTCGCCGGGATAGCCGTGCGCGGACAGCAGCTCGCGCACCTCCAGCTCGACCAGGTCGGTGAGTTCGGGGTCGCCCGCGTCGGCCTTGTTGAGGGCGACGACGATGTGGTCGACGCCCACCTGCCGGGCGAGCAGCACGTGTTCGGCGGTCTGCGGCATGACGCCGTCGAGCGCGGAGACGACGAGGATGGCGCCGTCGAGCTGGGCCGCGCCGGTCACCATGTTCTTGATGAAGTCGGCGTGCCCCGGCATGTCGACGTGCGCGTAGTGCCGGGTGTCGGTCTCGTACTCGACGTGCGCGATGTTGATGGTGATGCCGCGCGCGGCCTCCTCCGGCGCCCGGTCGATGCGGTCGAACGGCACGAAGGTGCCGCCGGAGCCACGCTCGCTGAGCACCTTGGTGATGGCGGCGGTGAGCGTGGTCTTGCCGTGATCGACGTGGCCCATGGTGCCGATGTTCAGGTGCGGCTTGGTGCGCACGTAGGACTGCTTGGGCATCTTGGACGTGGTGGACATGCGGGCTGTTCCTCCTCGGAACGACAAGGGAAGAGCGGACCCCAGTGCCTGGCCGACCCTCCCCTGGTGGGGTCCGTCGGAGTGGTCCGAGGAGGGTCAGCTTCGGGCGCCGTCGAAGGGTCCGACTGTCACGGCCACGGCGGCAGCGGCAAGTGCCATGGCGATGGCGGCGGCTGCGGCAGCGGTGGCGTCGGAGAAGGCGACGTCGAAGACGGTGACATCGAAGAGAATGGCGGCAGCCTTCGGCGCGTCCGCGACCGCGGACGTCGTCATGAGGAAGGCATACCGGAACATGCCGTGATCATTGCGCACCGTTCGGTCTCCGTCGAATGGTTTTCGCGGCGCACGGGGCCGGTGCGGCGGGTGCGAACCCCTGCGGTCAGGGAGGCGGTTGTCCGAGCCCTTCCATGTATCGGCGAGGCGACAACCAGCCGACGAGCGGACGACATCACAGCGCGCCGCCCGCCCGGTCGGTTACGCTCCCCCGATGCTCGATGTCGCCGTCCCCGCCCCCGAACCGGCCGTGCGCCGCGCCCGCGCCGTGCTGCTCTCGCCGTGGTCACGGCTGGGGCTGCTCGCCGCGCTGCTGGCCGGTTCCGCGGCCGCGGTGTGGGTGTGGCAGCCGCACCGGCTGCTGGCCGACGGCTGGCCGCCGCAGCTGTCGGGCGCGGCGGCCGTGGTGGTGTTCGCGGCCGCGTACGGGCTGTGCACCGCCGCGCTGGTGCCCAGGCCCCTGCTGAACCTGGCGGCGGGCGTGCTGCTCGGCGCGCAGGCCGGTCTCGCCGCGGCCGTCGCCGGTACGGTGCTCGGCGCCGGGGTCTCCTTCGGTCTGGGCAGGCTGCTGGGCCAGGACGCGCTGCGCCCGCTGCTGCGGGGCCGCTGGCTGGGCGCGGCCGACCGGCAGCTGAGCCGGCACGGCTTCCGCTCGATGCTGGCGATCCGGCTCTTCCCGGGCATTCCGTTCGCCGCCGCGAACTACTGCGCGGCGGTCTCGCGGATGGGCTGGTCCGCCTTCCTGTTGGCGACCGGGCTCGGCTGTGTGCCGAACACGGCGGCGTACGTGGTGGCGGGCGGCCATGCGGCCACACCCACCTCGCCCGTCTTCCTCATCGCGCTGGCCTGCATCGCCGTACCCGCCCTCGCCGGGCTCGTCGTGGCCTGGCGCAAGCGCGGCCGGCTGCGGGGCGCGTGAGGGAAGCCTGTCAGGACGCCTTCGCCGCGGCACGCGCGGACAACGGCTCGGCGATGTCCTCCAGCGGCCGCCGTTCCGCCGGTACCGCCAGGAAGGCGGCCACCAGCCCGGCCACGACCATGAGCGACGCCCCGATGCTGAAGGCCAGCACCGTGTCACCGACGACCCCGCTCTTCGTCAGCTCGGCGAAGATCAGCGGGCCGCTGATCCCCCCGGCCGCCGTGCCGATGGCGTAGAAGAAGGCGATGGCCAGGGCGCGCGTCTCCATCGGGAAGACCTCGCTGGCCGTCAGGTACGCGGCGCTCGCGCCCGCCGACGCGAAGAAGAGGACCACACACCAGCAGGCCGTCATGGTGGCCGCGTTGAGCCAGCCCCGGCCGAACATCCAGGCCGTGACGAACAGCAGCGCGCCGGAGAGGACATACGTACCCGCGATCATCGGCCGCCGTCCCAGGGTGTCGAAGAGCCGGCAGAGCAGCAGCGGCCCGAGGAAGTTGCCGCCCGCGATGACGGCGAAGTAGTAGCCGGTGTCACCGCTGGGCACCCCGAAGAATTTCACCAGGATCGAGCCGAAGCCGAAGGTGATGGCGTTGTACAGAAACGCCTGCCCGATGAAGAGGGCGAGCCCCAGCACGGCGCGCCGCGGGTACGAGAGGAAGAGCGTACGGGCGATGTCCACGAACCCGGTGCTCTTCCGGGGCCTGATGGTGATGGTCTCGGACGGCTCCGGAAGCGTCACGCCCCGCTCCCCCTCGATCCGCCGCTCGACCGCCTCGACCAGTTCCTCGGCGCCCTCCGACCGGCCGTGGATGAACATCCAGCGCGGGCTCTCGGGGACATGGCGGCGCACCAGGAGGATCACGAGCCCGAGGACGACGCCGAGCGCGAAGGTGAGCCGCCAGCCGATGTCAGCCGGGAAGAAGCGGGTGTTGAGCATCACGACGGACAACAGCGAGCCGCCCACGGCGCCGAGCCAGAAGCTTCCGTTGATGACGATGTCGACGCGACCCCGGTAGCGGCTGGGAATCAGCTCGTCGATCGCGGAGTTGATGGCCGCGTACTCCCCGCCGATGCCGAGGCCGGTGAGGAAGCGGAAGAGGTAGAACCACCAGAAGGAGAAGGACACTGCGGTCAGCGCGGTGGCGGCGAGGTAGACGCCGAGCGTGATGAGGAAGAGTTTCTTGCGGCCGTGGCGGTCGGTGAGCCAGCCGAAGAACAGCGCCCCGGTGCAGGCCCCGGCGACGTAGAGCGCGGCGGCCATGCCGGTGACCTGGGCGTCGGTGATGGCCAGCCCGCTGCCGGGCTCGGAGAGGCGGCTGGCGATGTTGCCGACGACGGTCACTTCGAGGCCGTCCAGGATCCATACGGTGCCCAGGCCCACGACGACCATCCAGTGCCAGCCGGACCAGGGGAGCCGGTCCAGCCGGGCAGGGACCTTGGTGGTGACGATCGAGGCGTCCCCGTCCCGGGGCGCCGTCCCACTGGTGGCCATGAGGCTCCTCGGGGCTGCTGGGCTCCTACGCCTGTGAGCGACCGCCGAGTACCCCTGTTCATATGGGTAAACCGGCCATCGGACCAGGCCCTTGGCAGGCCGTCCGCCCGGGGACGCTACGCTGCCACCACAACCGGTTGCCGGTCGCCCGGCCATCGGTCTTCCCCTCGGCCACCCCGCCTGTTCCGGCACGCCCCGGAGCAGCGCATGATCAGCCTTTGGATAGCGTAGACGCAATGTCGTGGTTTGAATCTTTCATCCTCGGGCTGGTCCAGGGGCTGACCGAGTTTCTTCCGATCTCCTCCAGCGCCCATCTGCGCCTCACCGCCGCCTTCGCGGGCTGGAACGACCCTGGCCCCGCCTTCACGGCCATTACCCAGATAGGCACCGAGCTGGCGGTGCTCATCTACTTCCGCAAGGACATAGCCCGGATCGTGAGCGCCTGGTTCCGCTCCCTGTTCAACAAGGAGTGGCGCGGCGACCACGATGCCCAGATGGGCTGGCTGGTGATCGTCGGCTCGATCCCGATCGGTGTGCTCGGCCTCACCCTTCAGGACGCGATCGAGGGCCCGTTCCGCGATCTGCGGCTCATCGCCACCACCCTCGTCGTCATGGGCGTCGTGCTCGGCTACGCGGACCGGCGGGCCGCACGCGACGAGACGGGCGGCAAGCACCGCGTCGCGAAACAGCGCAAGTCGCTTCAGGAGCTGAGCGTCCGGGACGGGCTGATCTTCGGCATATGCCAGGCGATGGCGCTCGTCCCCGGTGTCTCCCGGTCCGGCGCGACCATCAGCGGTGGTCTGCTCATGGGCTACACCCGCGAGGCCGCGGCCCGCTACTCCTTCCTCCTCGCCGTCCCGGCCGTACTGGCCTCCGGGATCTTCGAACTGAAGGACGCGTCCGAGGGGCACACCGAGTGGGGTCCGACGATCTTCGCGACCGTCATCGCCTTCGTCGTCGGCTACGCCGTCATCGCCTGGTTCATGAAATTCATCTCCAGCAAGAGCTTCATGCCCTTCGTCATCTACCGGATCCTGCTGGGCCTGGCACTGTTCGCCCTGGTCGGCCTCGGCGTGCTGAGCGCACACGCGGCCGAGTCGGCGGGCTGACCTTCACCATCCGACGTTCAGGATGAGGGATGGGCCGCCGGCCGAGGAGGGAGGAGGTCCGGCGGCCCCTTCGCTCAGGTCTGGCGCCCCCTGAGCGGTATGCGATCAGTCAACCGCCACGGGACGCCCGGCGGGAGGGTGTGCGATAGATATATGCAAGCACTCTGGTCACACGGGGTGTGAAAGCATCACACACCGTATGACCTCTCCCCCGAGCTGCGGCTCATCCCTCCCCACTCCTCCCCTCACGCACCAGCCCCACCAGCTCCCCCAGCTCCGAGACCCGCCAGTCCGCCCGCGCCACGTCATCCCCGGCGGCCCACAGATGCCCCCAGGGCCCCCGGCGGACGTGCGCGGCCCGCAGCCCGGCGGCCCGCGCCGCCCGGATGTCGAACGCCGGATGGTCGCCCACGTACAGCGTCCGCTCCGGCACGGCCCCGCCCAGCTCGACGACTCGCGCGAAGAACCCCGGATCGGGCTTGGCCACTCCCCACTCGGCGGACGTCGCGACGGCATCCACCGGCAGCTCCAGCCCGCGCAGCAGCTCCCCCATGCGCGCCGGCTGGTTCCCGGCCACCACGATCCGCACCCCCAGCGCACGCAGCGCCCCGAGCGCGGGCCGCGCGTCCGGATACAGATCGCGCTCCTCCAGCCAGTCCCCGCGCCCTGCCGCGTCCCACGCCCGCCGCTCCGCGGCGACATCCACCCCCGGCTTGACCAGCCGGATGGCCTCCCCGTCGTCCCGCCCCTGCGCGACGACGGCCCCCACCAGGGCGGACAGCGTATGCGGGGGCACGCCGAGCCAGTCGGCCCACGCGGCCCAGTAGCGGTCCTCCCGCACCAGCGTGGAGCCGACGTCGAAGGCAACGACGTCAATCACCGCACCGCCCCCTTCCCCCGCTCCCCCTGCTCCCCCGCCCAGTCCGCGTACCGGACGCGCTCGATCTCCAGCACCTCGCCGACCGTCCCCCACTCGTTCTTCCCCAGCCGCGCCAGCGGCCGCAGCCTGCCCACCTCCGGATGCCCGTCGACCATCACCCCGTCATCGACCGCGGCATGCACCACCCGCCCGAACACCACGGTGGAGTCCCCCAACAGCACGGTGCTGTGCAGCTCGCACTCCAACGCCACCGGCGACTCCGCCACCCGCGGCGGCCGCACCCGCACACTCTCCTCCCGCGCCACCCCCACCGCTTCGAACTCACTCACCCCGCGCGGAAAGTCCGTAGCCGTCCCGTTGATCATCTCGAACATCCGCTCCGGGGCGAGGTTCACCACGAACTCCCCGGTCTCCTCCACATTGCGCAGCGAGTCCTTCCGCCCGACGGACGTGAACTGCACGACCGGCGGGGACACGCAGGCGACGGTGAAGAAGGAGTGCGGGGCGAGGTTCGCCGACAGCGTGTCCGGGTTGACGGTGGACACCCAGGCGATCGGCCGGGGCACGACGACCGAGGTCAGCAGCTTGTAGAAGGGGTTCCGGCCGACGGTCTCAGGATCAAAGTCGATACGCATGCGCCCCAGTATCCGCTGGCGGCGGCAGCGCATCCCAACGGCGTTCCGCGGTCTCGCCCAGCCCCTGTGTGCGGCGGAAGTGCCCGGTGCCGGAAGGCAGGAGCATCCGGAGCCGAACGCCCCCGCCGCAGGCCCGCCGCGGCCGCGGCGCCCTCAACCAGGTCACCGGCTGTCGGCGCCAGTTCGGCGATCCCGTCGGCCACCATCTGCCGTGCTCCGGCCAGGTCCCACTGCCGGGTGGCAGACCCCCGCACACCAGGCAAAGTGTCCGGGCGCCGAGTTGTGCGGCCTCGTCGAACGCGCGGCGGTTGTCCTCGATGTGCCGGGTGCTCCTGGCATCGGTGCGAGTGCTGGACGCCTGAGGGGAGAGCCATGATGGGCCGGTGTCGGCGCCGGTTCGGTGCCGATCCGTGGATCTCGCGATCACCCCCGGCCGGTGCTGGTACGGATGCGGCCGAGCCGGGCAGCGAACAGGGCGGTGCCGATGGCCAGCCCCGCCAGGACGTAGGCGGTGAGGTCGAAGGCCCGTGCGAAGTCGTCGACGTCGGCGTCCGGGCCCGGAGACTGCGGATTGGCGCGCAGGAAGCCGCGGTACAGAGCCCCGATGAGGGCCACCCCGAAGGCCATCCCCGCCTGGGTGACGGTGTTCAGCACACCGGAACCGGCGCCCGCGTCGTCCGGGTGGACCCGGGAGAGGACGGTGTCCACCAGCGGTGCGACGACCAGACCCTGCCCGAGTCCGGAGACACCCATCACCATCGCGAGCCAGATGGCCTGGTCTCCACGGTCCAGACCGGTGACGGCGGGCACGGCGGCGAGACCGGCCGCCATGACGAGGCCGCCGGCCACCGAGACCCCGATACCGAACCGGGCGGCGAGTTTGCGGCAGGCGGCCGAGGCGGCGATGAACCCGAGGCCGAGCGGCACGAACACCAGGCTCGCCGCCATCGGCGTCAGCTTGAGGCCCGACTGCAGGTGGTAGGTGAGCACCAGGAAGAGCCCGGCGTTGCCGGAGAAGAACAACAGCACGGTGACCATGCTGAGGGGGAACCCGTCGGCCCGCAGCAGGCGGGCAGGCAGCAACGGGTCACTGCCCTCGGCCTCCATTCGGCGTTCCCAGCGCAGGAAGGCCACCGCACCGGCCGCGCTCAGCGCGAAGCAGAGATACGTCCACCACGGCCAGGCGTGCTCGGCACCGACCACGAGCGGGATGAGTACCAGGGGCAGTAGCAGGGCAGTGAAGACCGCGCCGACGATGTCGAGGCGCGGCAGGTCGGCACTGCGGCTCTCGCTGACGGCGGGCACGGCCGCGGCCAGGATCGCCGCACCGATCGGCAGGTTGATCAGGAAGATCATGCGCCAGCCCAGTCCGGCCACGTCGAGGTCGAGCAGGAAACCCCCGCCGACGAGGCCGGCGATGACTCCCGCGCCGATGGAGGCACCGTAGGCGCCGATGGCACGGGCACGGTCGCGTTCGTGCACGAAGACGGACCGGATGAGCGAGAGCACCTGCGGCGTCATCACCGCGGCCGACAGGCCCTGGAGCACACGGGCGGCGATGAGGGTGGCCGGGGACGGCGCGAGCGCGCACAGCAGGGACGTCAGCATGAAGGCGGCCACGCCGTACTGGAAGGTCCGTTTGCGGCCGGCCCGGTCACCGAGACGGCCGCCGGTTACGATGCCCGCCGCGTACGCGATCACATAACCGTCGATCACGAACTGGAGTTGGCCGAACCCGGCGTGCAGGTCTGCCTGGATGTCCGGGGCGGCGACGTTCACGATGAACATGTCGATCTGGCTCATGAACATCGCCAGCAGGACCACGGCGAGTCCGGCCCAGTCCCGCCGGGTGGCTCGGGACGAGCCGGGTGGGGCGGGGCTCCCGGACCCGGCCTTCGGAGGCGCTTTCCTTGTCTCTGTGCACATATGACCACTCGTTGTCGAAGGTGTGATGGCGGAAGCGGCGCCGCAACGTCTGACGTTTAGCAGCTAAATTCAGCACCCGGTCGGCGCTGATGGCTCACCGGGTGATGACTTGGCCGACGCCATCGCGGGCGCCTGGAGCCGCGAGCGGCCCCAGGCGCCGGTGGACTCCATCGGTGTGGTCACGAGGATCTGGCAGCTCGCCAAGCGCTTCGGCGAGGGCCGCGGGCGGGTCCTCGCCGAAGCGGGGATCGACCCGCCGACGCTGGACCTGCTCAGCGTGCTGCGCCGCAGCGGACCGCCCTACACCATGAGCACGCGGGACCTCGCCACGCACTCCCTGGTCACCGCGGGTGCCATCTCGCAGCGCGTCGCACGCGCCGAGCGCGAGAACCTGGTCGTGCGTCGCCCCGCACCAGGACGAAGCCGTGCGGTCCTGGTCGAGCTGACCCCGACCGGGCACCAACTGGTGGAGCGCACGGTCGACCAGGTCCTCGCCCGCGAGGCACAGCTCCTGGAACCCCTGAGTCCGGACCGGCGCGAAAAGCTCGCCGAACTGCTGCGCGAGCTGCTCGCCGACGTACAGAAGCAACTGAACGTGCAGGGGGTGTCCCACGTGGGACACAGGGACACCGAACAACCGGGAAAGGGCTGAGCCCCGGTCGGCGCCATGGCCATCGTCACCACGCCGGTCGGCACGGTTGCAACACGCAGAGGGAAAATGAGGAGCGGTGCCCGAGCCACCTGACCGGGTGGCACGGGAACATGGTCCGAGGCCGGCGCGCCCCCAGATTCAAGGAGGTCATGGTCGACATGTCCAGCCGTCCCACGATCCAGCATGTGGTCCCGCTCGACGAGTGGAACGCCCATCCCGACGGAGCCTACGCGCCCGCGTCCCTCACGGAGGAGGGGTTCGTCCACTGCTCACCCGACGAGGAGACAACCCTCGCCATCGTCAACGCCTTCTACCAGGACGCGCCGAAACCGTTGCTGACCCTGGTTCTCGACGTGGACCGGCTCGTCTCGAGGTGCATATGGGAGGCGGCGGCGCCCGTCCCGCCGCCGGGAGTCGCGAAGAGCACCCTGTTCCCCCATGTCTACGGGCCTCTCGATCGGGACGCCGTCGCGCGGGTTCTGGAGGTTGAGTGGGACGACCAGGGCCGGGCGACAGGGCTCAAAGAGAGGGACTGAACGGCGACCGTCGTGACGCCCGTTCAGCCACGGCCGGATCCGTGCCGCCAACCGCGGGGATCGCCTGTGGCCCGCGGGTGGGGGATATCTGCCCGGGTCCGGGCGGCTGGGCCCCGGTTCGGCGCACCGCTCGCGCCCCTTACCGCGGGGCCGGGCCACCGCCCCTCCACCAAGTGTGGGTCTCCGGTGCTCGGGCCGGTGCGGGGGCGCTGAGCACCGCGCCCGAGGCTGCCGTCGGATTGGTCAGCCCATGCCGGGCGGTGGTGGCCACCCCACACCGCGAGGGGCAATCAAGGGCTGACACCGTGACGGGCACACAGGGCCCGCCTCCCCCGAGCCGGCAACGGCAGCGCATCCCCACGACGATCCGCGGTCGAGATCCCGCCCCAGGTCCTGCCTGTTCTCGGCCATCGTTGCCTCAGCGGGCTCCTAGAGCATCAGCCGCCGGCCTGCATGGAAAGGTCGAGCCACCTACCAATGTGACCTTGGATTACAAGGCAACCCCCCAGGGGGCTGCTCGGCGCGAGGCTTCAGCACGTCAGCGACCTCTGCGCCGCCGACCCGGGCCTTCTGTGGCTCAACCAGTACGCCAACGAGAACAACTGGCTGGCCCATGACAAGAGCACCGGGCCATCGATCGCGCAGAGCTGCCCCGATGCCGAGATGGGCACGTCGGCGGCGGGTGGCGGGCGTGCCCGCGGTCAGACGTTGCGCCGGTATTCCCCGCCGACCTCGAAGAAGGCCTCGGTGATCTGCTGCAAGGAGCAGACCCGGGCGGCGTCCATCAGCACCGCGAAGACGTTGCGGCCGCTGGTTGCGGCTTCCTTGAGGGCGGCCAGGGCGGCGGGCGCCTGCTCGCCGTGGCGTGCCTGGAAGTCGCCGACGCGCTTCAACTGGGAATGCTTCTCGTCCTCGGTGGCACGGGCCAGCTCGACGGCCACCTGCCCCTGTTCGGTGTCGGCACCGGGGTGGCGGAAGGTGTTGACGCCGATGATGGGCAGGGTGCCGTCGTGCTTGCGCTGCTCGTACAGCATGGACTCGTCCTGGATACGGCCGCGCTGGTAGCCGGTCTCCATGGCCCCGAGCACACCGCCGCGCTCGCTGATCCGCTCGAACTCGCCGAGCACCGCCTCCTCCACCAGGTCGGTGAGCTGGTCGATGACGAAGGAACCCTGCAACGGGTTCTCGTTCATCGCCAGGCCCCACTCCCGGTTGATGATCAGCTGGATGGCCAGGGCGCGGCGTACCGAGTCCTCGGTGGGGGTGGTGACGGCCTCGTCGTAGGCGTTGGTGTGCAGGCTGTTGCAGTTGTCGTAGATGGCGATCAGCGCTTGCAGGGTGGTGCGGATGTCGTTGAAGTCCATCTCCTGGGCGTGCAGGGAGCGTCCAGAAGTCTGCACGTGGTACTTGAGCTTCTGGCTGCGCTCGTTCGCCCCGTAACGTTCCCGCATGGTCACCGCCCAGATGCGGCGGGCCACCCGGCCGAGCACGGAGTACTCGGGGTCCATGCCGTTGGAGAAGAAGAAGGACAGGTTGGGGGCGAAGTCGTCGATGCGCATGCCACGGGCGAGGTATGCCTCGACGTAGGTGAAGCCGTTGGCGAGGGTGAAGGCGAGCTGGCTGATCGGGTTGGCCCCGGCCTCGGCGATGTGGTAGCCGGAGATGGACACCGAGTAGAAGTTGCGCACCTCCTTCTCGATGAACCACTCCTGGATGTCGGCCATCATCCGCAGGCTGAACTCGGTGGAGAACAGGCAGGTGTTCTGGCCCTGGTCCTCCTTGAGGATGTCGGCCTGCACCGTGCCGCGGACGCTGCGCAGCACATGCGCCCGGATCCGCTCCGCCTCCTCGGCGGTCGGCTCGTGTCCGTGTTCGGCGGCGTAGGCGTCGAGCTGCTGGTCGATCGCGGTGTTGAGGAAGAAGGCGAGGATGGTCGGCGCCGGCCCGTTGATCGTCATGGACACCGACGTCGTGGGCGATGTCAGGTCGAAGCCGTCGTACAGCGCCTTCATGTCCTCCAGGGTCGCCACCGACACCCCCGAGGTGCCGACCTTGCCGTAGATGTCGGGACGCAGGCCCGGGTCACGGCCGTAGAGGGTGACCGAGTCGAAGGCGGTGGAGAGCCGGGTGGCCTCACTGCCCTCGGAGAGGTAGTGGAAGCGGCGGTTGGTACGGAACGGATCGCCCTCACCGGCGAACATCCGCGCCGGGTCCTCGCCCTCCCGTTTGAACGGAAACACCCCGGCGGTGAACGGGAAGAACCCCGGAAGGTTCTCGGAGCGGAGGAACCGCAACAGCTCCCCGTGGTCGGTGTGGCGCGGCAGCGCCACCCGGGGGATCCGGTTGCCGGACAGTGACTCGCGGACCAGGGCGGTGCGCAGCTCGCGGTCGCGTATCGTCACGACGAGTTCGTCGCCGGAGTAGTCGCGTACGGTCTGCGCCCAGTCGGTCAGTGGCCTGCGCGCTTCCGGTGCGAAGGTCTCCTCGGCGTCCGTCAGCAGCTTTTCGACGTCGCCGGTGTTCGCGCCGACGGCCGCGAGCTCGTCCCGGACGGCGGTGAGCTGCTGGATCCGGCGCGCCTGCCCGGCCAGCACGTCGGTCCGCTCGTGATATCCGCGCACCGTGTCGGCGATCTCCGCCAGGTAGCGCACCCGGGACGGGGGCACGATCTGGGTGGCGCCACTGGAGTGGCGCACCGTCACCTCGGGAAGCGCTCCGGGCGCCAGCGGCAGGCCGCGCTCGGCGAACAGATCCCGCAGATGTTGGTACAGCGCGGTGACACCGTCGTCGTTGAAGGTCGACGCGCTGGTTCCGAAGACCGGCATGTCCTCCGGCCGCTGCCCGAACGCTTCCCGATTGCGCACCAGTTGACGGCCCACATCGCGCAGCGCGTCCTTGGCTCCGCGCCGCTCGAACTTGTTGATGGCCACGACGTCGGCGAAGTCGAGCATGTCGATCTTCTCCAGCTGGGAGGCCGCGCCGAATTCCGGCGTCATCACGTACAGCGACACATCCACGTACGGCACGATGGCTGCGTCACCCTGGCCGATGCCGGGCGTCTCCACGATCACCAGGTCGAAGCCAGCCGCCTGGCAGGCCGCGATGGCGTCGGCCAGGCCCTCGGGAATTTCGCGTCCGCCGCGAGTGGCGAGCGATCGGAAGAACACCGTGTCGCCATCCAGGCAGTTCATGCGGATCCGGTCGCCCAGCAGGGCTCCGCCGCCGCGCCGCCGGGTCGGGTCGACCGCCAGCACCGCCACCTTGAGCCTGCCCTCCTGGTCGATACGCAGTCGGCGCACCAGTTCGTCGGTCAGCGAGGACTTACCCGAGCCGCCGGTGCCGGTGATACCGAGGACCGGTGTCCGACGGGACGCCGCGGCTTCACGCAAGAGACGCTGATCCTGGTCGGTCACCGCACCGGCCTCCAGGCCGGTGAGCAACCGGGCCAGCGCCGGCCGCTCCCCCGCGAGCACCTTGTCCGGCGCGGCCGCGGCCAGATCCCACAGGGCGGTGTCGCACTCTTCGACCATCGAGTTGATCATCTTGGCCAGACCGAGGCGCTGACCGTCCTCCGGGGAGAAGATCCGCACCCCGGCGCGGGCCAGCCGGGCGATCTCCTCCGCGACGATGACCCCGCCGCCACCACCGAAGACCTTCACATGCCCGGCGCCACGCTCGCGGAGCAGCTCCACCAGGTACTCGAAGTACTCGACGTGGCCGCCCTGGTAGGAGCTCACAGCGATGCCCTGGACATCCTCTTCCAGCGCCGCAGTCACCACCTCGTCGACCGAGCGGTTGTGCCCGAGGTGCACCACCTCGGCCCCCTGGGACTGCAGGATGCGGCGCATGATGTTGATCGCCGCATCGTGCCCGTCGAACAGACTGGAGGCCGTGACGAACCGGACCGGGTGCTTCGCTCGGTAGAGGGGCTCGGTAGGGACGGCAGCAGACACGGTGTCCTCCAAGTGACCGCCGACAGGCGGTACGAACCAGCGAGATCAAGATGATTACTCAACGTGATGTACTAGGAAGCCCTAGTAAATCTGCCGACGGTGATCCGCACAAGCCGAATCCGGTGTGTGTCTGCTCTCGCTGTCAGTGCGACACGCTCGGGCAGTGGCGTGGTCCGACGTCAGCCCTTGCGGGTCTTGACCTCCTCGGTGAGCTGCGGGACGACCTCGAAGAGATCGCCGACCACGCCGTAATCGACCAGGTCGAAGATCGGGGCCTCGGCGTCCTTGTTGACCGCCACGATCGTCTTCGAGGTCTGCATACCGGCCCGATGCTGGATCGCACCCGA
>NZ_JBIRPZ010000005.1:151700-567769 GCF_044332925.1 Streptomyces sp. NPDC021212 | reverse complement strand
GCCATACATCACCCCGGCGAACACACCGGTCCGGCTCCCCCGCAACGACACCGGATCCACACCGGCACGCTCAACGGCCTCCCACACCGTCTCCAGCAACAACCGCTGCTGCGCATCAGTCGCCAACGCCTCACGCGGACTCATCCCGAAAAACGCCGCATCGAACTCACCCGCATCGTGCAGGAACCCACCCGCACGCGTCGACAGCTCCAGATCCCACCCCCGATCGGCAGGAACCTCACCGACCGCATCCACCCCACCGGACACCAGCCGCCACAGATCATCCGGAGACGACACCCCACCCGGATACCGGCAGGCCATCCCCACGATCGCCACCGGATCATCCGCGACCGACGGCAGCGCAGCCACCGGCACCGACACACCCGTATCCGACCCCAGCAACTCATCAAACAGATGACTCACCAGCGCCTGCGCGGTCGGATAGTCGAACACCAGCGTCGCCGGAAGCCGCAACCCCGTCGCCGCACTCAACCCATTACGCAGCTCCACCGCCATCAACGAATCAAAGCCCAGATCACGGAACGACCGTCCAGGATCGATCGCCGCAGCTCCCTGATGCCCGAGCACCATGGCCACCTGACTGCGCACCAGGTCCAGCAGCACCTCCCCCTGCTCGACCTCACCCAGCCCGCTGAGCCGCTGCGCCAGCCCCGTAGCGGCGGCACGGCGGAAGGGCGTACGGATCAGACCGCGCAGCAGAGGCGGCACCTCACCACGAGCCCGCAGCGCCGACAGATCCAGCCGCACCGGCAACACCACCGGCTCCCCCGCACCCACCGCAGCATCGAACAGCGCCACACCCTGCTCAACGGACAACGGCGGCAGACCCGCACGCGCCATCCGTTCACGATCGACCGCACTCAACTCATCAGCCATTCCGCCAGGCTGATCCCACGGCCCCCACGCCAACGACACACCCGGCAATCCAAGACCACGCCGATACTCCACCAGCGCGTCCAGGAACGCATTACCCGCCGCATAGCCCCCCTGCCCCGCACCACCAAACGTGCCCGCCGCGGAGGAGAACACCACGAACGCGGACAAGTCCATGTCCTGCGTCAGCTCGTGGAGATGCCACGCCGCATCGACCTTCGGACGCAACACCGCATCAACACGCTCCGGAGTCAAGGCACCGATAACGCCGTCATCGAGCACACCGGCCGCATGCACCACAGCCGAAATCTCACGCCCGGCCAGCACCGCCGCCAGCGCATCCCGATCAGCCACATCACACGCCACCACCTCGGCACGGGCACCCAACCCGGCGAGTTCGGCGACCAAGTCCTCAGCACCCGGCGAAGCCAACCCCCGCCGGGACACCAGCAGCAGATCCCGCACACCACGCTCGGCCACCAGATGCCGGGCCACCACCGCACCCAGACCACCCGTACCACCCGTGACCAGCACACTGCCCGGTCCATCCCACACCCGCACCACAGCATCGGACACACCCACCCGAGCCAACCGCGGCACCACCAACCGCCCCTCCCGAACCGCCAACTCCGGCTCGAACTGGGCCAACGCACGCGACAACACCGCCCCCGACACGGCACCGTCGCCAAGGTCCAGCAACGTGATCCGATCCGGATGCTCCGACTGCGCCGACCGCAGCAAACCCCACGCCGACGCCGCCGCCAGATCACCGACAGCACCACGCGCCACCACGACCAGACGAGACCCCGCGAACCGCTCCCCCTCCAGCCACCCCTGAACCAATCCCAGGGCCTGCACCGCGGAAGCGTGGACGGAATCCACCACGCCCTCACCGCGGTCCTGCGCCCCCACGACAGCCATCACCACATCCGGCACCGGGGCCTCAGCCACAGCCAACGCGGCCAGATCCGCGCACCCCACTACCGAGATTCCCGCATCCCGCAGCCCGCCACTCAGACCGCCGTCCGGACCGACCACCGCAACCGCCGACGGCCCGGCATCCGTCCCCTCAGCCACCGGAGCCCACTCCACCCGGAACAACGAATCCCGGCCAACCGTCCGGCCATCACCGTCCGCCAGCTCATCAGCAGCAAGAGGACGCGCGACCAACGACGCGACGGACGCCACAGGACGACCCACCACATCCGCAACCGCGATGGACACCGCCCCCCGCTCGCCATACGACAGCCGCGCCCGCACCGTCGTCGCCCCGGAGGCGAACAACGACACACCCTCCCAAGCGAACGGCACGCCGCCATCCGCTTCTCCATCGGTCAACACCGCGGCGTGCAGCACAGCGTCCAGCAGCGCGGGATGCACCCCGAACCCACTGACGTCGGCGCCCTCGTCCAAAGCCACCTCGACGAAGAGCTCCGCACCCAGCCGCCACACCGCCCGCAACCCCTGGAACGCCGGGCCGTACTCGAACCCGGCCTCGGCCCGGTTCTCATAAAAGCCGTCCAGATCGACCGGCTCGGCGCCCACCGGCGGCCACACCGCGGCATCGAACCCAACGCCGGGCAGCTCGTCCGCCGCAGCAAGGACGCCCACCGCATGCTGGGTCCACGGCAGCTCGTCCTGGCCATCCGCCCGGGAGAAGATCTTCACCGACCGGCGACCGGTGTCGTCAGGGGCACCGACGAACACCTGGATCTGCACCGCGCCCAGCTCCGGCAACACCAGAGGTGCCGCAAGCGTCAGCTCCTCGACACGGTCACACCCGACCTCGTCACCGGCCCGGATCGCCAACTCCACGAACGCCGTACCCGGCACCAGAACCCGGCCCATCACCGCGTGATCGGCCAGCCACGGATGCGAAGCCGTCGACAGACGACCGGCGAACACCACACCGTCCGAGTCGGCCAACGACACCGCCGCACCCAGCAACGGATGCTCAGCCGAGGCCAGGCCCGCAGCCCGTACGTCCCCCATGCCTGCCAGAGCGGTGGGCCAGAACCGCTGCCGCTGAAACGCGTACGTAGGCAGCGCGACTCGCTGGGCGCCCGTGCCCGCGAAGAAGGCCCGCCAGTCCACGGCCACACCGGTCACGTGGAGCCGCGTCAGCGCCGCGACGGCGGCCGCCTCCTCCGGACGGTCCTTACGCAGCACCGGCACCACCACGGCCTCCTCCGGCGCCGACTCCCGGGCCAGCGCCGACAGCACGCCGTCCGGGCCCAGCTCCACGAAGGTCCGTACGCCCTCGGCGCACAGCGCCTGGACGCCATCGGCGAACCGTACGGTCTCCCGCACATGCCGCACCCAGTACTCCGGCGAACACAGTTCGCCGGCAGCGGCCACCGCACCCGTGAGATTCGATACCACGGGAACAGTCGGGTCGTGGAACTCCAGACCGGCCACCACAGCACGGAAGTCCTCCACCATCGGCTCCATCAGCGCCGAATGGAACGCGTGCGAGACCCGCAGCCGACTCGACTTCCGCCCCTGCTCCGCCAGCCTTGCGACCGTCTCGGCGACGGCGTCCTCGGCCCCGGCGAGCACCACCGACGACGGCCCGTTCACCGCCGCGATCGACACCCGGTCGGCCAACAGTGGAACGACCTCATCCTCGGTGGCCTGCACCGCCACCATCGCCCCGCCGGAGGGCAGCTCCTGCATCAGTCGAGCCCGCGCCGCCACCAATCGGCACGCGTCCTCGAGCGACAGCACGCCCGCGACGTGGGCGGCGGTTACCTCGCCGATCGAGTGCCCGCCCACGAAGTCCGGTGTCACGCCCCACGACTCGACGAGCCGGAACAACGCCACCTCGACCGCGAACAGCGCGGGCTGCGCAACGCCGGTCCGATTGAGCGCCTCGGCGTCGTCGCCCCACATCGCTTCTCGTACAGGGCGATCGAGGTGGGTGTCCAGTTCCGCGAGTGCCGCGTCCAGAGCCTCGGCGAAGACCGGGAAGCGGGCGTACAGCTCCCGTCCCATGCCGATACGCTGCGCGCCCTGGCCACTGAACAGGAACGCCGACTTGCCGGCGCCCCGCTCCGCTCCCCACTCGCCGCCGTGGACGAGCCCGGGCGCCGGCTGGTCCGTGGCCAGAGCGGTCAGCCCGGCGATGATCTCGTCGCGGTCGGATGCGACGAATGCCGCTCGGTGCGCGAACGCCGACCGGGAGGTGGCCAGGGAGAAGGCGGTGTCGAGGACGCCGTGTCCGGAGTCGGCCTCGGTTGCGACAGCGACATCCGTGGCGGCGTCGGCGCCCAAAAAGGACAGCAGCCGTGTGGCCTGTGCCCGCAGGGCGTCGCGCGTACGTCCGGACAGCACCACCGGCACCGCGTTCGGAAGGACGGTCGGCGCAACCGCCCGTGCCGCCTCCGTTTCCGTCTGCGAGTCGGGTGCCTGTTCGATGATCACGTGTGCGTTGGTGCCGCTGATCCCGAATGACGAGACGGCCGCCCGACGTGGTTCTCCCGTCCCCGGCCATGCGAGGTTCTCGGTGGCCAGGCGCACCGCGCCCTGGGACCAGTCCACGTGGGAGGACGGAGTGTCCACGTGCAGGGTGCGCGGTACGGTGCCGTGCCGCATCGCCATGACCATCTTGATCACACCGGCGACACCTGCGGCCGCCTGGGTGTGGCTGAGGTTCGACTTGATGGAGCCCAGCAGCAGTGGACGGTTCTCGTCGCGGTTTCGGCCGTACGTCGCCAGCAGTGCCTGCGCCTCGACCGGATCGCCCAGGGTCGTGGCCGTACCGTGTGCTTCGACGGCGTCGATCTGATCGGCCGACAAGCGGGCGTTGATCAGTGCCTGCTGGATCACCCGCTGCTGGGACGGGCCGTTGGGTGCGGTCAGGCCGTTGGAAGCGCCATCCTGGTTGACCGCGCTGCCGCGAACCACCGCCAGGACGGGGTGTCCGTGGCGCTCGGCGTCGGACAGTCGTTCCAGCACCAGTACGCCGACACCCTCGGCCCAACCGGTGCCGTCGGCGGATTCGGCGAACGACCGGCACAGCCCGTCGGGGGACAGACCGCCCTGGCGACTGAACTCGACGAAGGTCGACGGGCTGGACATGACGGTCACACCACCGGCCAGGGCCAGCGAGCACTCCCCCGCCCGCAGCGCCTGGTCGGCCAGGTGCAAGGCGACGAGGGATGACGAACAGGCCGTGTCCACGGTCAGCGCCGGGCCGGTCAGGCCGAAGGTGTAGGCGATCCGGCCGGACAGCACGCTGCCCGTGTTTCCGGTGAGCTGGAAGCCGTGTGTCCCTTCGGCCGCGCCTACCTGGTAGTCCTGGGCCATGGCTCCCATGAACACACCAATCTCGCTGCCCCGGAGGGCTGTCGGCTCCACGCCGGCCTGTTCGATGGCCTCCCAGGCCGACTCCAGCAGCACGCGCTGTTGCGGGTCCATGGCGACCGCCTCGCGGGGCGAGATGCCGAAGAAGTCCGCGTCGAAATCGGTCGCGTCGTAGAGGAAGCCGCCGGATGTGGTGGACGAGGAGGCGAGCGCTTCGGTGTCCCAGCCACGGTCGGTGGGAAAGGCCCCGATGCCGTGTTTGCCGTCGGCGACCAGGCGCCACAGGTCCTCCGGATTCGACACTCCGCCCGGGTAGCGGCAGGACATGCCGACGATCGCGATCGGTTCCTGGGCCGACGCCTCCAACTCGTGCACCCGCTGCCGGGTCTGCCGCAGGTCGGCGGTAGCCCGCTTGAGGTAGTCCCTGAGCCTCTGTTCGTTGTCCATCTCAACTCATCTCGACAGCGGCCGGCCGCAGCCGGAAACAGCGACGGCAGCGCACAAGAGGTGGTAGGTGTGCGGATCTTCCGCCCGGCGGAGCCCTCAGGGCCTACGCACGGCGGCAGGTCGGGCGGTAGGACGACCGGGGCGCGGACGTCCGTACGGGGGCTCCCGAAGGTTCACCGGCGGGCCCGGTCCCGGCTGGACCGAGTCGCGGAACCCGGCCGCCTCGATACGGACGGCTTGTCCAACCCTCTTGCTCCAGCTGACATGCGAGGAGTCTCGTGCGGGGGTGACGGGAAAAACCTTAGTAACTGCCGAACCAGCACCGGTGTCGCACCGGGGACGGAGGCGGGAGCGGCCGGCGGCCGTGCCCCGCAACGGGGTTCGGTGCCGGCCCGGGTCTTCGGTTGCGGGCCGGCAGCGCTGCCTCAGACGGCCATGCCGTTCTCGTCCTCCCGGCCGATAGGAGGAACTAGCTCCATGAGCTGAGTGCGGCCCGCGACACCGAGCTTGCGGTACACCTTCGTCAGGTGTTTCTCCACCGCGCGCAGGCTGATCCGAAGCTCGGTGGCGATGTTCTGGTTGCTCTTCCCGGCCGCCACCAGGAAGGCGATCCGGCGCTCGCTCGGAGTGAGCGCCGCGTCGACCGCAGCCGTCCGCCGGCCGGCCGGCCGGTCGCCCGCGCGGTCGGTCTCGGGGGTCTGCGGCAGCTGCTCGTTCCGGGGGAGGTGCTTGACGCTGGTGGCATGGCCGGGGGCGAACAACTGGACTCCGAGCAGCAGCTGTGCCTTGACCATTGCCATGTGGTCGGGGGAGGCATTGAGGCCGTCCACCGCGCGCAGCGCCCGCTCGATGCCCTCCTCGCCTTGGGTGACGTCGGCCCAGACACGCAACGTACGGCCGACCACGCTGGGGGCGCCCCACACCACCGCCTGTTCGTACTCGCGGGCGATGAGGTCGTGCGCGAGGTCCTGGCGGCCGAGCCGGTATTGCAGCTGCGCGGCCCACGAGCGCCAGGGCAGCACGGCGGGATTCGTCCAGCCCATGAGTTCGTGTTCGCGCCCGGCTTCAAGTATGTGGTCCAGCGCCACGGCGGTGTCACCGGCAAGCCACGCGAGCATCCCGTCGACCACGTGGCCGAGCCAGGGGGCGAGCAGTGCGTTGCCCTGTGCGCGATACCGGGCGAGTGCGTCGCCCGCCGCAGCGGGCGGGTCTCCGCCCGCGATGACCAGCGCCAGTGCCTCGCAGCAGCGTCCCGTCACCGGGGCGAGTTCGGCGTCGGCGTGTTCCAGCGTACGTGCGGCCATGAGTGCCGCGTCCGTATGCCGACCACGTCGCGCCAGGGCGAATGCCCGTTCCGCGTCGGCGATCAGCGTGTCCGGCGTCCCCCCGCCATTGGCCTGGAGGGTCGCCATGGCCATCGAGGCGAGCCAGATGTCGACTCGGTCGAACAAGTCGGCTGCGAGCATGGCCCGTACCGCCAACGGCACAGCCGTGCGCAGATCCTCCGCGGTCGGCGGCTCGGCGAGCACCACATGGCGGGCCAGCGCGGCCACCGCGCCGGAGTCCTTTCCGGCGAGCATACCGGCGTAGGAGAGCACGGCGGCCCGGTCCCGGTCGGGGGCGCTGCGTACGTCCCCGGGGGTACCGGCGAGCCGGAAGGCGCGGACCGTCTCCGTGAACCACCGGACGTGTCTGAGATGAGTGACGCGCAGGCGCGCGTCGAGTGCGAGCGCGGTCTCGCGAGCCGAGCCCTCCAGCAGCGCGGGGTCACCCAGCCCGGCGGCTGCGTCGGCCAGTTGGGTGGTGAGCCCGGAGGGCGGCAGCTCGCAGGCCAGCACGGGGATCCTGACGAGCTCGCGGGCTCGCCGTGCCGGTGTCGCCAGCCCCGGCAGCGCCTGCGTCAGGCGCCGCAACGAGCTGACGGGGTCAGAGGCCAGCTCTGCTCGGGCCAGGTCCACGAGCAGTTCGGCGCGGCCGCCGCTGTGATGGAGGGAGCCGAGCAGCGCCCGCAGCAGATATTTCCGTGCGAGATCGGGGTTTTTGTTCGCCGATGCCGTGCGCGCGGCCTCCCGCAGCACATCGATCTGCCAGCTGCCGGGCGAGTCACCCGCGGCCAGCACATGCCCGGCCACCTCTTCAGGGGGCCTGCCCGCCGCGTGCAGGGCCTGCGCGGCCCTGGCGTGCCAGGGCATGGCGGCCGTGTCGAGGGAGTGTGCGACGGCCTCGCCGATGGCGTCGTGAGCAAAGCGGGGCACCGGACCGGAGTCGAGCAGTCCCACCGACTTCAGGGCGCCGAGGGCGGCCGTGCCGTCCTCGGCGGTGAGTTCTGCCATGGTGAACAGCAGCCCGCTGTCGGTCCGCGGACCGACGACCGCGAGCGCTGTGGCGATGTCGCGTTCTGCCTGGGGCAGTTCGGCCAGGGCGCGCACGGCCTGTGTGCCGATCGCGGCGGGGCGCAGCGCCCGTACATCGTCCGGCCGGGGAGGCCACCGGGTTCGGCGGAGCTCCTGCAGCAGGGCGGTGAGGAACAGCGGCCTGCCGCCGGAAACCTCGGCGCAGGCCTGAATGAGTTCGCGCGCCGGATCACCGAGGCATTCTCCGGCCATGGCGGATATTCCGTCCGGTGACAGTGGCCGGAGGGCCACGCGTTCCGTGGCGGCGGCGAGGAACTCCTTCAGCAGCGGCGAATGCGCCGCCGAATCGGACGAATGCGGCGCCACGGCCACGATCACGACCGGCGCGCCGATGAGTTTCTCACCGATCAGCGTCAGCCAGCGCAGGGAGTTGGCGTCGACCCAGCGCAGGTCGTCGATGAGTAACAGCACCGGCGTGGCGTCGGCCAGGCCGAGCAGTACGTCGCGCAGGCGGAGCGCCTCGCTCTCCTCAGTGGCGCCGGCCGACGGGAAGGCGCCCGGACGCAAGCCGTGGAGCACACGCCGGGCGACTCCGAACGGCACGTCACTTTCGGAGCGGGCGCCCTCGGCCCGCAGGACGAGCGCCTCGGACGGAGGCGTCCGCCTGGCGAGTTCGCCCAGCAGTGCGGAGCGTCCGGACCCGAACGGGCCCGATACGGTAACGAGCGCACCCCGCCCGTCCCGGGCGCCATCGAGGGACCGCCGGATGACGGCGAGTTCCCGCGTACGTTCAAGCAACACAGTCCCGTCCTGTTCGGTCAGCACAGTCCGTCCTGTTGGTTCTCTGGTGTACCGGTCCGGCACCGCGGCGGAAGAATCAGGAGGAGACGTATTCCGGGCGCACGCGCGGCGGCCACTGCCCCACGGCGAAGACGCCCATG
This sequence comes from Streptomyces sp. NPDC021212, assembly GCF_044332925.1. Taxonomy (NCBI): domain Bacteria; kingdom Bacillati; phylum Actinomycetota; class Actinomycetes; order Kitasatosporales; family Streptomycetaceae; genus Streptomyces; species Streptomyces sp. NPDC021212. Next base: position 558,828 of record NZ_JBIRPZ010000005.1, on the reverse strand, counting down.
GAGTAGCCCTTCGAGATCAGCGCGGGCCGGTTGGTGACCTTGAGCTTCCGCAACAGGGAGGCGACGTGGTATTCGACACCGCCACGGCTGAGGAACAGCTTGGTCGCCAGTTGCACCGTCGACTCGCCCGCGGCCACGCCCTCGAGGATCCGGGCGTGCACCGGGCTGAACAGCTTCCGGCGGCCGGTGACCATCTGCGGGCCGGTCTCGGATTCCTGCGGTTTCACCAACACCATGATCGTGCCGACCCTGCCCGCACTCCCGCGCACCGCGATACCGGTCAGCTCGCCCAGGAAAAGCGACTCCTCGGCACCCATCGCGACGATCTGATCGGCGAAGCGCGGATTCTGACCATCAGCCAGGCGAATAAATTCGTTCTTCATTTTACCCTGCACACTGGGGTGCAGGAAATCGCAAATATTGCGCCCACGTACACGCCCGGAACCGCACCCGAATTGTTGGGCGAACAGGCGGTTCGCCTCCAGGACGCGAAATTCCAGGTCGAGATTCGCTATACACATCCCGGACTGCTCGAACAGGGACAAGTAAATTTCGCGATACTGCTCCGAGCACCGATCCTGTGTTTCAGTGGAGATAATCTCTTCAGACACGAGGCCAGAGTTACTCACAAGAATTCGGCCATTTCTCTCAGGTCGCATGGGTCGATTATCCGGAAGCGAATTCATCCCCGTTTCGACCCCCGTCGAACGCTTCCCGGATAAGCAATGGTCCATACGCAAAAGAAAAAAGTCAAGCGCTTTGAGTTGACGGGAAGTTAATTCGCTTAAGACTGCGGCCCCCGCACCACACGGTTCGGTACGGCACGGTTCGGTATGACGACGCCATCCCTGAGCTGCGAAGATGTAATCTTGATCACTCTGGGTGCGCGACATGTGCACCCAGAAGCAACCGGAGGATCACACGAGAAGTCACCCGCACAGAAAATAACACGTGTAAACGGACAAAATGAGGGTTGCTCTCAAGCGAGCAGGTCCGGATTCAAAGCCACGTGCCGGAGCATTCTTCCGCCACACAGCACTCATTCGCCGTGACTATGAAACTCCGAGTGCCGCGACGAGCGCGGAGCGTCCCTCGATACCCAGCTTGCGGTAGGAGTTGGTGAGATGCTTCTCCACCGCGCGTCTGCTGATCTCCAGTTCGGCAGCGATCTCCTGGTTGCTGCGACCACGCGCGGCGAGTTCGGCCACCTTGGCCTCACCACGGGTCAGTACGGACCTGACGACCGGATCCGAGGTGGGCGTGACGCCTCTGACCAACCCGCCGGCATGCTCCCCCACGCTGAATGCCTGCGACTGCTCGGCCAGCCGGCGCCCCCGGACGAGCAACTGATCGCCCTCCGCCGACGCGGCACTCTGCAAACGCTTCCCCAGCGTGACCAGGGTCCGAGAGAGTTCGAGCGGGCTTCCCGCGTCGTGCAGCACCTCCACCGCCCGCCGCAGCAGCTTGATCCCCTTCGGGCCGTCGGTCACGGCGCCCCATGTGTGCAGCGCACGGCCGAGCGCGGTCGGCGCGCCCCACGAGAGCGCGCGCCGGTGGTTCTCCTCGGCCAGCTCGATCGCCGCTTCGGTCCTCCCCAGCCGGTGGTGCAGCAGCGCGGCCGAGACCTGCCACATCGACACCGCCGCCCCGACCCATCCGGCCCCGTCGAGCACACGGCCACAGTCGAGGAACTGCGCCAGCGCCGCGGGCAGGTCCCCACGGGCCGCCGCCAGCCTGCCCCTCAGACACCGCCGCATCATGAACATCCGCAGGTCCGTATCCGATCCGGCGATCTCCAGTACTCGCTCGGCCAGCGTATCGTCTTGCAGCTCGAGCGCGAGCGTGCCGACCGCGATGGCCGGAACCAACATCGTTTCCGGCTTGTTCCGGTCCGCCAGCTCCAGCCCGCGCAGCGCACATTCCCGCGCCACGACGATGTCCCCGCGGCCGAGCAGGACGAGGCCGCGCTGCGCCTCGATCAGGGCGGCGAGCGCCGGCTTGGTCTGCCGCTGGGCGTGGGCCAGCGCGGCCTCGAGCCAGGACGAGGCGACATCCCCGGCATCGGCGACGAGCAGCATCCACGGCAGGATCTGCAGGGCCGCGCTTATCGGCGCGGAGTGGGTCGGTTCGTGGTCGAGGACCTGCTGGGCCGTCCGTACGATGTTCCCAGTGCCGATCTGCCCGTTCAGCGTCGCGGCCCGCATCAGTACCACGCACAGTTCACGTTCCGCGCCGCTGCCCAGTGCGGCGTCACCACCGAGTTCCGCCAGCCGGTCACCGGCCGACGCCAGCGCTTCGGGATCCTGGATCGCCGCATAGCGCGAGCGCGCCTCCAGCCGAAGGGCCAGCTCCCTGTCGTAACCGCGCAGCGCGCCGGGATCATCGAACCGGGCGGAGACCTCGCGGACGAGGTCGGCGAGCCGCCTGTCGATGCCCGCCATGTGCAGCGGGGTCCGGGACACCACCTCGGCGCGCCTGCGGTGATCCGGCATCAGGTGGGCGGCCTGTTCGATGTGCCGGACCGCCGAGGCCGGATCGGTGTCCCATTCGACGGCGGTCAGCTCGACCAGCAGATCGGCCCGCTCGCGACCGGCCATGGGCAGATCCAGCAGCGCCCGGCGCAGGTAGCGGGCGGCCGCGTCCGGCGCGCCCCGCCTGCGCGCGGCCACCGCCGCGGCTCTGAGCTGGTCGACCTCCCACGCGTCGCGCACCGTGTCAACGTGCAGCAGCTGCACGGCGATCTCCTCCGGCCCGGCTCCGTACTCGTCCAGCAAAGCCGCCGCGGCCCGGTGCAGGCGCGAGCTCTCCTCCGCTTCCAGCGATTCCGTGACAACCCGAGTCAGCACGGGGTCGTGCACCGCGAGCCGGCCGGATCCGCTGAGCAGCCGGGCCTTCCACAGCACCGACCGTGCGGCGACACACTCGTCCCGGCTCAGCCCGCTCAGCCGTACGACCAGGTCTTCTGTGGCCTGGTCCGCCAGCACCACCAGCGCCTTCGCGAACGTGTGGACGACACGGTCGCGCCGCAGCAGGCGCAGCAGCCTCTCCCGCCGAAACGACCTGCCGAGTTCGCGTACGCGTTCCACTTCCACCGCCCTGCCGCGCAGCCGCTGCGCCTGAGCGCGGTCGAGCAGCACACGGAGCTCCTTCGGACGGCCGCTGGTGAGGTCGTGGCAAGCGGCGGCGAACTCGCTGTCGGACCCAGCGCCGAACCGGTCCACCACCAGCCGAGCCGTCGCCTGCTCGGAAAGCGCCTCCGCGCGCAGTCGGTGGGTCGCCGCGTCCGCGATCTCCCGGACGAGCGGGTCACGCGAGCTCCCGCCGTCCTGCAGCACCACGCCGATGAGCACCCGCATGCCGTCCAGTCGCGCGGCCAGGAAGGCCAGCGCGCGCAGCGATGCCTCGTCCACCCAGTGCAGGTCGTCGACCGCGACAACCACCGTGCGGCCGGCGCTGAGGCCGGTGAGTGCCGTGTGCAGGCCGTGCAGCACGGAGGCGAGCGTATCGGTGCCGAGCTCGTCGCCCGGGTTCCTGCCGACCCCACCGGACACCACGCCGAGCATCGCCCGGGACGCGTCGGGGACCAGGGGATCCCGCGCCGCGAGCAGGGGCAGCACCAGTTGGCGTACGACTCCGAGCGGGAATTGACGCTCGCTCTGCGCACCGCCGGAGCGCAGCACGTGCGCGCCGGCGTCCTCGCCGAGTCGCACCAGCTCGCGCAGTAGCGCCGTCGTGCCGGCTCCGGCCTCACCGTCGATCAGCAGCAGTGCGCCCCTACCGGACTCCACCTCGAGTACGGCCTTGCGCAGGACCGTCAGTTCGGGTTCGCGCTCCAGCAGCATGGTCTCAGCCGTTCCGGCCCGTGGGGGCCAGGCGGGCCACCAGTTCGGCTCTGCCCTTGGCCCCGAGCTTGCGATAGATCTTGGTCAGCCGCAGCTCCACGGTCCGCGTGGCGACCTGGAGTTCATCGGCGATCTCGCGGTTGGCAAGCCCCTCGACGACGAGCCGCGCGACATCACGCTCGGGCTGGGACAGCCCGGCGAGTGAGGATGTTGGTACGTTCACCTGTTCCCGGGCCGGGGGGCGTGGGAGTTCGACGCCGAGCTCGGCCAGCATCTCCACCGTCTGGCCACACATCCGGCCGACGGCGTCGCCGGTGCCCCAGCGGTCCAGTATGGCCCGCTCCTCCGCGCGCAGCCGGGCTGCGGTCTGCGGAGCGTCGAGCATCTGGTGGGCCACCGCGGCTGTGCAGCGCCAGGGCAGAACCATGGGATTCTTCCAACGCCGCGCGCGCAACAGCCGACCGCACTCTTCCAGAAGCACCAGAGCGCCTTCGGGTTCGCTGGTGACCAGGCCGAGCTCCGCCTTGGCGTAGAGCAGGAAAGCCCAGCCGATGCCCTGGTCGGCGGTGTGAGTGAGCGGGCGGGTCGCCAGTCGCCGCGCCCGGTCCAGCCTCCCGCAGCGGATCTGGGCCATGATCTCGCTCGCCACAAGCCTCGCTGCCAGCGCCGGATGCCAGGATTCCAGCGGTAGTTCCCGCGTCGCGGTGGCCAGGTCTCGAAGTCCCTCGTCGGGGCGGTGGAGGCGCAACGCGGCGCCCGCCCGGTAGAGCAGCGCCCGCGCGGCGGTCGCCCGGGCGCCCCGTCTGCGTGCGTCGGCCACCACGGCGTCCAGACCGTCCATGGCCATGGCGACGTCGTCGGCGCACAGCAGCGCGCAGGAGGCCGCGATCCGGCACATCGACGGCACTTCGCTCGACGCGTCGAGCGCGGCCAGGGCCAGCTTCCGCGCCCGGTCGCGTTCCTCTCCCAACCTGGCCAGCTGCCAGGCGAGCGCCCCGGCCTGGGCCGGGTCGGCCGGGCGACGGTCCGGGGCGGGCAGCGGGGCGACCGGGATCTCGGGGTCCGTGCCCGCCTCCTCCTCCGCGAGCCAGCCCAGCGCGCTCAGCGGGGACAGTTCGTCCTGGGACATCGAACCGGCCGACGTTTCGTGCAGTTCGGAGATCACCCGCCGTACCGTCTCGACGTCACCGCGGCTGAGCAGCAAGTCGGCTGCCCGGACCGCGGAGGGCCACGCGTCGCTGTTCGGGTAGCGTACGAGAACGTGCCGGAGCCTTCCGTCACTGGCCTGTGGCGAGTGCACGACCTCGATCGAGGCGAGCCGCGTGAGCAGGTGCGCCCGGTCGGCGTCGTTCATCGGCTCCCGCAGTGCGCGGCGCAGCGCCGCGGCCGCAGCGTTCGTTCTGCCCCGCCGCATGCGGTACACGGACGCTTCGGCCAGGGTCTTCCAGGCCCAGGGCAGGCCGGAAGCCGGCGCGTTGCCCAGGAGATCGGCGACCGTGTCGACCCCGGCCCCGACTTTCCGGGCCAACTCCGCCGCTCGCAGGTAGAGGTTTTCGCGCTCGGAGGCGGTCATTGCCGCAAGTATCTCGGCGGCGAGACGGGCACAGGGCACCCGGGGTGCGTCGGGGTCGATCACCAGCCCCGCGCCGAGGAGGGTGTCGAGCGCGCCGTCCAGTCTGGCGGCACGCAGTCCTGCCAGGGAACCGGCGATCTCGAATTCGAAGTTGCTGCCGACGGCGGCCAGTACACGCAGCAGGGCGAGCGCGTCGGCGGGCATGCTCACCATGGCGCGGTTGGCCCGTACGGACCACGCGGTCCAGGATGCCTCGATCAGCTGCGGAATCCGCTCGGCGTCCAGCGGCAGGTTCCGGGCGGTGAAGTGGTCCGCGACGCCGCGCAGCATGGCCGGGCGGCCGCTCGTCATTTCGGCCGCGACGGCGGCCATTTTCGCGCCGACCTCACGCCCCGTCAGTGTTTCCAGCAACTGCCGGGAGTTGGCCGCGGACAAGGGGGCCAGCGGGATCTCCCGCATCGCGGCGAGACCCGCGTCGTCCAGGCGGTAGTCCTCCCCGAGAAGACGGGAGAGCGGACCATAGGAGGAGCCGATCAGCAGGACCGGGGCGTGGTGCGCTCGGCGGGCCATCGCCGTGAACCAGCGCAGCGACCAAATGTCGGCCCATTGCAAGTCGTCCACGGCGAGCAGCAGCGGACGGTCGGCGGCGAGCGCCAGGAACTCGTCGCACAGCAGCGGCACCGAGGCGGCGTAGCGGTCGCTACGCATACAGACGGTGGCCAGTTCGACCATCCGTGACGGCGGGCGGAGCCCGGCGAACAGCTGGGTCACCGCGGCGTAGGGGACCCCCGACTCGACCGGCGAGCAGCGCGCGAAGCCGACGGCGGACCCGAGTGCGCGTGCCCGGTCCACCGCCCGGTGCAGCACCGCGCTGCGTCCCACCCCGAGCGGACCGGTCACGCACGCCATGCCCGACCCGCCGGCCTCGAGCGTCCCGATCAGCTCCTCCAGCACGGTCAGGGCACTCCGGCGGCCTACGAATTCGTCCGCGGCGAGAGAAGGCGCGGGGCTCATCGTGACACGTGCCCGGGATGTGTCACCGCGTCGTGGACAGGAACAGAGAGTGCTGCGATGTTGCCCCGTGCGTGATAGTTCCGCATGTACGCCTCTCGCATCACTCGCACCCGCGATCCTTGACGAAAGTCAATGCACCGGAGATTACAACTGTGCTGGTGACCGTGCAGCATCGCGCGAGTAACGCTGAGCTTTCCTTGAGGTTATGACAATCTCTACGCGCATGGATGGGGACGCATTCCCTACAAGGACCCCGAAATGATGGCCCTTTCATCTCGAACCGCTACCAGAATGGCCCTTACGTCTTCCGCAAGACGCGGGCGAGTTCCCGCCTGCCCCGGATGCCGAGCTTGCGGTACACGCTCGTGAGGTGGAACTCAACGGTCCGTTGAGTGAGGAACAGCGACTCGGCGATCTCCCGGTTGGTCGCCCCCGCGATGGCCTGCTCGGCGACTCGGCGCTCGCTGCCGCTCAGTGTGTCGGCAGGCGAGGCGGTGCTGCGGCGCAACCTGCCGCCCGCATCGCTCAGCGCGGACAGCGACTGGTTGAGCTGTAGCTGGTCCCCGCACAGCACGGCCAGGTCGATCGACCGGCGTAGCCGCTCGCGCGCGCCCTCGCCGTCACCCCTGCGGTACAGCCTGCGGCCCAGCAGATACTCGGCCCTGGCCTGCTCCCACCTGCCGGGCGAGTCCGCGAGCGTGTGCACCGCGTCGGTGAGCAGGTCGATGCCGGTGTCGCCCGCGGTCAGCACCCCACGGGCCATCCTCAACATGCCCAGGGCCCGCGTGGTGCCCCAGTGGTGCACCGATTCCTCCACTCGTTCGATGAGGTCCAGCCCTTCGTGGGGGCGGCCGAGTTCGGCGAGCACGTCCGCCGCGTCGAACCACCACGGCGCCAGCACGGGGTTGCCGATGTTCCCTTCGGCCAGGCTGTCGGCGCACCGGTAGAAGTACGTGAGGGCGCCTTCCAGGTCACCCAGTGCCGCCCGGCTCCGCGCCCGCGCCATCACGTACCAGTGGTATTCCAGAGTGAATTGATCCAGCCGCGGCCGAGTGATGAGGTCGAGCACCTCCTGCGCCCGCGCGGGCTCCCCCCGGCGGATCAGCGCCGAGGCGAGCGCGGTCTGTGGCATCACCACGTTCGGAGCCCAGGACTCCTGGAGCACGACGTCGAAAGACAGTTGCGCGTCGGAAAGCGCCTCACTCACGTTGCCCGCCCACTGGTAGACCTCGGCGCGGGTACTCCTGCCGAGAGTGTGCGTCCACGCCTCACCGGTGCGCTGCGCATGCTCGATCAGGGCGGTGAGCGCGTCCAGCACGGGATCGATCTCGTCGGCGAGGTAGAGCGAGAGGCTGGCGCCCAGCACCTCCCATCCGCCCGGTGCGACATCGCCGATCGCGAGGACTTTCTTCGCTTGGGCCGCGACCTCGGTGGCGGGCCTGCCCTGGAAGGTGCCGAGAGCGGACAGCATGCCCAGCAGCTGTCGCTCCTCTGCGGTGTCCCCCTGCGGTGGTACGTACTCGCGGAATCGCCGCCCCACTCTGTGCACGGTGGACTTCTCATCGAGGCCGGAAATCAGATACGCGAAGTCGACGAGCGTGCGCAGCGCGCGGTCCGCCGGGGTGGCTTCCGCACCCTCCTCGGCGTCGATCGCGTCGATCACCTCGTCCACCAACTCGAAGGCCCGCAGGGAGTTCTGCACTTCCAACGAGGTCAGGGCGTACTGCACCACGAGCGGGGCTCGGGTGCGCGGATCGTGTACCAGGCCCAGCGCGTGCTCCAGATGCTCCAGCGCCTTTGCGGGCTCGCTCTGGCCGAGCACCCTGGCCAACGCGGCCAGCAAGGTCACGTCGTCCGGGTCGTGCTTCAGCGCCTGCGAGAGGTAACGCGCGGCCGCGGCGGGCGCTCCCCGGTACTCCGCGCTCTCCGCGGCCGTCAGCAGCACTCCGACCATCCAGGGCGCCGGGTCGCCAGGCAGCAGCATCAGCTGGACCGCGACCTCCTCGGCCGGGCGGCCGGAGTCGTTGAGCAGCCTGGCGGCCCGCTCGCGCAGTGCCACCCGCTCGTCCGCCGACGTGGTGTCGAGCACCACGCTCCGGATCAAATCGTGCGCGTAGTCGAGGCCGTCGCCGAGCAGCAGATCGTTGGCGCGCAGGACCTCCACCGCTGCTCCCGCCGGGCCCGGCTGCGTCCCGGCCAATGCCGCGATCGTCTCGATGGTCTCACCGCCCAGCACCGCGATGGCCGTGGCGACCGCGTACGCGTCCCTGGGGAGCCGGCCCAGCAGGGAGCGCGCGACGACATCCCATCCGAGCTCGTCGAGCAGAGCCGTCTGCTCGGCACCGGGCGAGATCTCCTCACCGCGCAGACGGCTGACCACCCGCTGTACCAGGAACGGATTACCGCCGGTGATCTCAGCGCATTTGGCGGAGAACGCCGAGTCGAGTTCACGGTCGAAGGCCCGGCGCAGCATTTCGCCCACGGCCTCGGTGGTCAGCGGCGGCAGGTCGACGATCAGGCAGCTGAGGGTGTCGCTGATCTCATCGAGCACCTCGGGCCGGGACCGCTCGTGGCCGGTGCGCTGGGTCATCAGCACCATGAGCGGCAGGTCCTCCGCGCGGCGCAGCAGGAAACCCAGCCAGCGCAGGGACGCCTCGTCGCACCACTGGACGTCGTCGATCGCCAGCACCACCAAGCCGTCGGCGCTGAGCCCGGCGGTGAGCCAGTGCAGGCCGTGCATGACCGAGTACGTGTCGGTGGGACCAGTCCCGTCCGTGCGGTCGGGGAGCAGGGCGGGCAGAGCGAGCCGGGCGCTCCCGCCGAGCAGTGGCGAGCTTTCGGCTCCGTCCTCGGTGAGGCGCAACGGCTCGAACAGGCCACGCACCGTCTCGTAGGCGGCCGAACCGCTCTCCGGGCATTTGACGGTCAGCACTGTCCGGGCGATGGGAGTGAGCTCGTCGAGCGCGACGGAGAGGAGCTTGGTCTTGCCGATGCCCGCCGGGCCGCGCAACAGGACTGCCTGGCCCGCGCCGAACGACGCACCGCGTGCTCGCTCGACCAGGAGAGACCGTTCCCAGTCGCGGCCGGCCAGTTCCATGGCCGGTTCGGACTGCGGACCACTGCGCGCGACCACCGTAACTCCTCTTGCTCCGGCGACGGCGGTTGGGCGTCCTCAAGCGGCCGAAAACGTTTTGGCCGCCGCATGGATGGTCAGAGGCCGCGATCGTACCGCTTCGTGCAGGGCGCGTGTTCCGGTGCTCGTAGGCCGAGACTGCGGTGGGTCCGTCCCACGTTGCGGCGGGGTCGGGATGACGGCTGCGCCATTGCCGGCGAAGACGGCGTCGAACACGTCGGTGAACTTGCTGTCCCGGTCGCGGATGAGGATGTGGAAGCACCCGGCCCTGTTCGCCGAGGTCCATGATCAGGTTGCGGGCGAGTCGGGTGACCCCCATGCGCCGGTGGGACGGGCGGTGACGCGCGGGACGTGGACACGCCGGGTGGCGATCTCCATGAGGAAAACAGCTCCAGGACTCTGGGGCACGCGCTGCGGTGCGGGCGGGTGGACCGGAGCTGCGCAGGCGCGTCGAACCGTGGCGGCAGATGTTCGCGGACCTGCTGACCTCTGCCCGTCAGCAACTCGGCAGCGCCCCGCTTCCCGGTTACGCAAGCGGGGCCGATGACAGCTCGCTCTCCTCTCGTGTCTGCGCGTAGTTGCGCGTGGTTGCGCGTGGTTGCGCGTGGGTGACTGTGCGGGCGGAAGGCCAAGAGCCGAGCGTGCCCCGGACGCGGGGGGCACCACACTCGGCGGCGCCGTCCGAGCCGATCCGTCGGCGTCAGGTCACGGCACCGACACCAGGTCCAGCCGGCCACTCGCCATGGCCACGACCGTCGAGACCAGGGCTTGCAGTCCGGCCTGTTCGGCCTCCTGGTCGGGCAGCGAGAGGTGCTGCAAGGTGAGTCCGTCGAACCCGGCGAGGAAGAACCGGGCGATGGTCTCGGCCGGCTGGACGAGCTCATGGTCGGCGCGCTCAGCGGCCTCGGTGATCAGCTTGGTCGTCTCGGCCGTCACCTCGCGGTAGTGGCTCTGGAGAGCCGCCTGAAGGCTGGGCGCGCGGAGCGCGAGCATGGACAGCTCGGTGAGCAGCTGATAGCTGGTCGGCCGCTCACGCACGGTGCGCCACAGTGCGGCGGCCAGGGCGACGACCGTCTCCTCGAAACCGGCGTCCGTGGGCGCCCCGTGCTTGACCTGGGCGAGCAGCTCCTGGGTGAGCTGTTCCATGACGGCCCGGTACAGGTCTTCTTTGGTGCCGAAGGTGTAGTGCACCGTCGCCTGTGCCACGCCGAGCTCGGCGGCGATGGCACGGGTGCTTCCGGCGGCAACGCCCTCCCTGGTCATGAGGTCGATGGCCGCTTTGATCAGCTGGGGGCGGCGCTCCGCCGCGGAAACGTGAGCCATAGGCACATCATACCGACCCAGTCTTTTGAGCAAGTCAGTCGATCAAGTCGATCCGCTGGACCGGGACGGCCGCCCGTTGGCCGCTGGGGTCCCCTCCGTGGCCGCACGGGTCAGTTCCCGCCGAGCGCCTGGTGCATAGGTTTCCGGCAACACCTGCGAGACGTCAGGTAAAGGAAAGGAGGCGGGCTGGTGAGCGAGAACCGGTACAACGCATACGACACCTGTGTCATCGGAGCAGGCCCCGCCGGTCTGGCCGTCGCGAGGGCGCTGACGGAGCGGGACCTGCCGTACACGCACATCGAGCGGCACACCGGACCGGGCGGGCTGTGGGACATCGACAATCCCGGCAGCCCGATGTACGAGTCTGCCCACTTCATCTCCAGCAAGACCCTCTCCGGCTTCGGCGGCTACCCCATTCCGGACCACTTCGCGGACTATCCGCCGCACCGGCAGATCCTGTCCTACCTGACGTCGTTCGCCGAGGCGTACGGGCTGAGGGAGCGGATCGAGTTCGGCACCGAGGTCCGCGACGTCGAGAAGAACCCGGACGGCACCTGGACGGTGACCCGGGCCGACGGGCGGGAGAGCGTGCATCAGCAGGTCGTGGTGTGCACTGGCGCGCAGTGGTACCCCAACGTCCCGGGCCTGCCAGGTGAGTTCACCGGCGAGGTGCGCCACACCGTCAGCTACCGAAGCAGTGACGAACTGCGCGGCAAGCGGGTGCTCGTGGTCGGTGCCGGGAACTCCGGTCTCGACATTGCCTGCGACGCGGCCCGTGCCGCCGACCGCGCGGTGATCAGCATGCGGCGCGGCTACTGGTTCATCCCCAAGCACCTGTTCGGACGCCCGGTGGATACCATCGCGGCGGGCGGACCGCACCTGCCGATGTGGCTCCAGCAGAAGCTCTTCGGCGCCCTGCTGCGCATCATCAACGGTGACCCGCGCAGGCTCGGCCTCCAGAAGCCCGACCACAAGCTGTTCGAGACCCACCCCGCGATCAACTCGATGCTGCTGCACCACCTCCAGCACGGCGACATCACGGCCAGGCCCGGCATCTCCCGTACCGAGGGCAGGACGGTCCACTTCACCGACGGCAGCAACGACGACTTCGACCTGGTCCTCCTGGCAACCGGGTACGTGCACAAGGTGCCCACTGCCCAGAAGTACTTCGGCGACGAACAGCACCCCGACCTCTACCTGTCGTCGTTCTCCCGCGAACACGAGGGCCTGTTCGGCGTAGGTTTCGTGGAGACGAACTCCGGGGCCTACAAACTCTTCGACAGCCAAGCCCAGTTGATTGCCTCCTTCGTCCAGGACACCCGGAGCGGGCTCCCGACGGCCGAGCGGTTCGCCCGCATGATCCGCAGCGACCGGCCCGACCTGACCGGCGGGCTGAGGTTCGTCGACTCGCCGCGCCACACCGGATACGTCCACAGCGAGGCCATCGTGAAGTACCTCGCCAAGGTCGCCGCCGAAATGGGCTGGCGTGCGGAGGGCCGTCCGCCGCGGGTGACGTCCGTGCGGCGCGAGGCGGTGGCGTCGTGACGTACGACTTCCGCGACAAGGTCATCGTGGTGACCGGCGGCGCGGGCGGCATCGGCGGCGCGATGTGCCGCAGGTTCGCCGGCGGCGGTGCCCGGCTCGTCGTGGTCGACATCGACGAGGTGCGCGCCGAGCGCACCGCCTCCGAACTCCCCGGAACCGGTCATATCCACCTGAGCTGCGACCTGCTGGACCGCGCCGCGGTGGAACGGGTGCTGGATTCCATCGCCGCGACCCACGGCCGTATCGACGTCCTGGTCAACAACGTCGGAATGACCAGCGCCGAACGCTTCGACGTCCGCAGCGTCGAGAGCATCGAGCGGGAGATCGACCTCAACCTGCTCTCCCCGCTGGTCGCCACCCGCCTCGCCATTCCACTGCTGCGAGCCTCCGGAGATCCTCGCGTGATCACCGCGGTGTCCCTCGGCGGGATCTTCCCGCTGGGCGAGACCCCCATCTACACCGCGTCGAAGTTCGGGCTGCGCGGTGCCATGCTCGCCATCGGGCTGGATCTCGGGGACAAGGGGATCAAGGCCGGTTCGGTGCTGCCGTCGGCGACCGACACCCGGATGCTCCAACAGGAGGCCGTGGACGGCGGGAACTCCATGCAGTTCCAGGACCAGCCGCAGCAGCCGGCCGACGTCGTCCGCGCCGTCGTCAGCCTGCTGGACAGGCCCCGGCTGGAGGCGTACGTCCGACCGGGCGAGTCGCGACTGGTCCGGTTCGCGATGCTGGCGCCGAACCTGCTGCCCAGGCTCTTCCCACTGTTCCGGAAGCGTGGTGAGCGGGGCATGGCCCGCTATCTGGAGGACCTGCGGCGCAGGGGACTGGCCCATCAGGTCGGCGGCCAGTGGGAACTGGTGGAGGAATCATGACGGGGACGGATCCGAAGGACGAGCTCGACATCGTCAACCCCGCGTCAGGCGAGCTGATCACGACGGTCACCGCCGTCGGCGCGCACGAGGTCGCAAAGGCGGCCGAGCGGGCACACGTCGTCTTCGAGAGCGGCGTCTGGTCCGGGCGGCCCCCGCGCGAGCGCGCGACGGTACTGCTCCGCCTCGCTGACCTCATGGAGCGCGACGCCGAACTCCTGGCCCGGCTGGACAGCGAGGACGCGGGCAAGCCGATCACCGAGTGCCGTACCGGCGACGTACCCGGGGCGATCGAGTCGATCCGCTGGTTCGCGGAGGCGGCCGACAAGGTCTTCGGGCGCCTCGCCTCCACCGGACACGACAGCCTGGGGCTGGTCAGCCGCGAACCCGTCGGCGTTGCCGCGGCGATCCTGCCCTGGAACTACCCCCTGGCCATGGCCGCCTGGAAGGTCGGCCCGGCGCTCGCCGTCGGCAACAGCCTGCTGCTCAAGCCGGCCGAGGCGACCCCGCGCTCCACCCTTCACCTCGCCGGCCTGGCGGCGGAGGCGGGCCTCCCGGACAACGTGCTGACGGTGCTGCCCGGCCACGGTTCCGTCACCGGAGCGGCCCTCGCCCGCGACGCCTTCGTACGCGCGCTGTCGTTCACCGGATCAGCCACCACCGGACGCGGCATCCTCGCCGATGCGGCGGAGACCAACTTCAAGCGGGTCTCCCTGGAGATGGGGGGCAAGAGTCCCCAGGTGCTGATGCCGGACGCGCTCTCGTACGGCGACGAACTGATCGAGAACATGATCGAGGCCGCGTTCCTGACCATGGGCCAGAACTGCACGGCCGGCTCCCGGATCCTGGTCCACCAGGACATCGCCGACGAGGTCCTCGCCCGGTTCACGGCGGCGGCGAAGGCCCTGGTCATCGGGGACCCGGCCAAGCCGGAGACGCAGATCGGCCCGCTGATCAGCCGCGTGGCCAGGGACCGGGTCGCGGCGGCGGTGGAGGAGGCCCGAGCCGCCGGTGCCGGGATCCACACGGGCGGGCTGCCCAGGGGCCTGCATCCGCAGGGCGCCTACTACCCGCCGACCGTCGTCACCGGAGCCCCCGAGAACGGCAGGGTCCTGACGCAGGAGCTGTTCGGCCCGGTCGTCACCGTCCAGACCTTCACCTCCGAGGACGAGGCCGTGGGGCTAGCGAACGCCTCCGAGTACGGTCTCGCCGCCTCGGTCTGGACCCGTGACCTGGATGCGGCCTTCCACCTGGCCCGCCGCATCCAGGCGGGCGTGGTCTCGGTCAACGCCTACAGCGAGGGCGACATCACCACCCCCTTCGGCGGCTGGAAGCAGTCCGGCTTCGGCGGCGCGGAGAAGTCGACGAACGCCTTCGAGCAGTGGACCAGGGAGAAGACGGTCTGGATCCGCACACGCTGACGGCGTTCAACTGCCGACGCGCCCCTCCCGCACACGCAGCTGGCGGGGCGCCACGCCGTGCCAGCGACGCACCGCCCGTCGGAGCGCCCGTACGTCGGAGAAACCCGCCTGCCGGGCGATGTCACGCATCGTCGCCTCGCTTCGGTACAGCAGCTGTTCGACCCGCTCGCGCCTCACTCCGTCGACGACGGCCTCGTACGTCGTACCGCACTCGGCCAGACGACGGCGCAGCGTGCGCTCGCTGGAGGCGTGACGGCGGGCCTGCTCGACGACCGAGGGCACGTCGGGCAAGCTCTGCGCGATCGAGATCTCCAGCACCTCCAGAAGGTCCTGCTGGTCGCGGCGCGACGCCATCGCCTGCTCCAGCACCTCAAGAGTGGCGGCGTACGTGACGGGATCCCGGCCCGGCATCGGGCGCCGGGCCCACACCATCGGGAACACCATGCGGTTCTCGGCCGCGGCGAACCTCACCGCGCAGCGGAACAGCTCGGTGAACGGATGTATGTCGGGCGGCGCGGGGAAGGCGAACTCGACGCTCTGCGGGGCGAATTCGACGCCGGCACTCAGGCGTGTCAGCGTGACGACGCTGGCGAACGCCTCCTCGGCGAGGAAGACCGCGACCGTCGGGTCGAGCGCGGGGTCGGGCAAGTCGGCGCGCAGCACATAGCCGGTCTCCTCCTCGTGGGCCGACCAGACCACCATGGCCCCGGACAGGTTCTGGAAGCGCACACCTGTCTCGACAGCGTCCCGCAGGGTCTCGGCGGCCAACTGCGCGAAGCCGAGCAACCCCCAAGCGGTCAGGTGCTGGGCCGCACCCACCCGCAGGCCCAGGTGCGCGTCACCCGTGAGCTCCACAGCACGGCGGATGACGGCGCTGCCCTGCCGGTAGGAGACGCGCAGCCCGGCGGAGCGCATCACCGTCTCGTCCAGTCCGACGCGGGCCAGCTCCGAGTGGATGTCGACGCCGTACCCCTCCGCGACGAGCGCGAGGTAGCGGAGGATGTTCGGCGGGATGGTGGCCGACGTACTGCGACTGGTGCCCGGAGTGTTGTCCGGAAAGGGGCGGCGGGGCATGGGCATTCCTTGTCACCAGGACATTGCTCGTCGCACCAACAGTAGACGGGGTCCGCCGTCGGACAGCGAACCCCGAGACGACGTTCGCCGAGCGCGGCCTGGCCAGGAACGGGCAAGCCCTGCTCTGCCACGAATCCACCCATCGAGTTGATCGAACGACTTAAACAGTGGACTAAGTCGATATAATAGAGACATGGCTCACGTCTCCGCGGCCGAACGCCGCCCCCAACTGATCAAAGCGGCCATCGACCTCATGACCAGGGAGGGCGTCGCAGCCGGAAGCACGCGCGCCATCGCTGCCGAGCTGGGCGTCGCACAGGCCACCGTGCACTACACGTTCGGCACGAAGGAGGAGCTCTACCGCGCCGTCATGGAGCAGCTCACCGAGGACCTGGTCGCCCAGGTCGAGCGGGCGACACCCGAGGATTCCGGTTTCGAGGCAACGGTCGCGGCTCTTGCCGCCGCCTTATGGCGCACCGTGGGTGAGCAGCCCACCAGCTACCAACTGCTCACGGAGCTGTCCATGTTCGCTCTGCGCACCCCCCACCTGAGCGAGGCCCTGCGCGGCCACTACGGCGGGATCGTGGACGTGACGACGAAGCTGGTGAACGAGGCAGCCGAACGCACCGGCCACCAGCTCGGCCAGCCGGCCGAGACACTCGCGCGATTCTTCCTCGCGGGTTTCGACGGACTGACCCTGCAGCACCTGTCACTGCCCGACGACGCGGCCGAACACACCGCCCTCCAAGCACTGGTCTCCGCCGTCGTGGCCCTGGCGGGTGGCCGACTGGACCTCGTGACCGTACCTACGGCCTGACCAGGCTGGCGGGCCATCACCCGCACCGGGACACCAGCGCGGGGACCCGGGATCGGAGGCGGCCGGCCTATGTCGTCAACCGGAACTTGGCCACAGCGCCAGATACTCTCAACCCGCGTCGGCAGCGGGCGACGGAGCCGAGTGCTGCTCTGCGGAGGCGCCTACACCTGCCATGGTCATACTGAGCAGAGGCAGAGAGGCGAGGAAAGTGCCGAGGGCCAGAAAGATGCTGAGCACGCCGGCTCCCGCTGCGTCCAGGATGGCGCCGACGGCCAGTGGCCCGACGCCGGTGCCCAGCGCGCCCGCCCCACTGAGGGACGCGACCAGGCGTCCTGTCCGGTCGATGAGCGCGGCGGCAGCCAGCATCTGTACCAGGACGGCCAGTTGGCAGGCCTGCCAGACCACGGCCGCGGCGATGAAGAACACGGCTTCGTGGGTGGAGATCAGGACGGCCATCGCGAGGGCCTGGCCTGTGACGAACGCAGCCATCGACCGCATGCGCCCGAAGCGGCGTGCGGCTGCGGGGCCGACGACCGCACCGACGAGTGCCACGACGCTCGAGACCGCGAGGACCGCCGACACGACCGAGTCCGACATGGCGGTGTGCTGACGTCCCAGCACCGAGGCGTACGACCATGCCCCCTGGGTGACTGCCCACAAGAGGGCGGTTCCGACCAGCAGGATCACCGAAGGGCGGGCCGCGACGCCTTTGCCCTCCACGCCGTCGGAGGCGCCATCGGAGGCTGGAGGGCCGTCCGGAAGCCGGCGCACGAGAGGCCAGGCAGCCATGCAGCACAACGCCATGAGTACGAACCCGGTGCCCTCCCCCACATTGTGGTTGGCTGCGGGCACAGCCATGATCAGCAGCGCCGTCACCCCGACTGTCCCCGAGATGGTCACCGCGGACGCCTTGTCCGCGTCGTCGGTGGCGGCGAGCGCCGCTGTGGCCGCGGCGTAGACCGCACCGAGTCCTGCTCCCAGGACCAGGTTCGCCAGGATCAGGGTCCCCGCATCGGGCGCTGCCGTCGCGGCCAGGAAGCCGACTCCCGCGGAGGCGAGGCCGAGGCGGGTCAGCTGCACACGGCCCGGCCGCGCGGCCCGTTCGGCCAGCAGCAGGGTCACGACGGCGGTCGCCAGCAGCTGGGTCGCGGCGACGAGGCCGGCACCGGAGTTCGACATCGCGAAGCGCGAGGCGAAGTCGTCGACGAAGACGGGCATCACATTCGCCCCACCGTTGCCGAGCGTCACTCCGGCGATGAGCGCCACCGCCACGCCGAAGGTGAGAACGGTACCGCCGCGCGCCTTCACCGGTCCCTCCATTGCAACGAGTACGGGAAGAGCGCGGATCCTCGGCGTACCGCCGAGCGTGCGACAAGCATGGAAACCTCACGTGTGGGAGAGCGAATGGCATTCGGAACGGGGGAGGTCACGGGGCGCGGGCGCTGCGGACGCCCGTGCCCCGTGGAGAGGATCCGGTGTGTTCAGCCGGCCCAGACGTCCTCGACGTAGATGCCGGACTCGATCAGGGCAGCGAGCCAGGCGGTGGCCTCTTCGTCGTCCGCGCCCGTGTACTTGCGGTAGATGGCCATGAACGCCTCGCGCACGGCGGGAGCCATGCGGCGGCCGTCGCCGCAGATGTAGACGCGTCCGCCGGCCTCCAGTGCGGCCCAGACCTCGTCGCTCTCCTTTGCGATGCGGTCCTGGACGAAGCGGGCGCCGCCCTCGGGCGCGCAGGCGAAGGTGGGGCGCATGCTGACAGCTCCGGCCGCCTCGGCCGCTGCGAATTCCTCGCGGTGGAGGTAGTCGACGTCGGGGTGGTCGCAGCCGAAGTAGCACAGCAGCGTTCCGGTCGACCGGGTGTGGTGGCGGTCGAGGACGGCTCCGCGGAAGGGGGCCAGGCCGGTGCCCGCACTGACCAGGATGACGGGGACGGACGGGTCCTCCGGCAGACGGAACGACTCGCTGCACGGAAGCACCCTGGCCTGGACGGTGTCCCCGGCCCGAACGGTCTGGATGTAGTGCGAGGCGATGCCGTGGAAGGTTCCCTCGCCGCCGCGGTGGGGTGCTGCCAGCAGCGAGACCATCAGGTCCACCTCGCCCGGAGCCGCCTGGGCGGAGGAGGAGATCGAGTAGTGACGCGGGCGCAGCACGGGGAGCAGTTCGAGGAAGCGCTCGAACGGCAACTCGCAGGCGCGGTACCGTTCCAGCAGGTCCAGGACGCTTCGCCCCGCGACCGTCACCTGCTCACGGAAGGCTTCGGGTTCCACCGCCGCCAGCTCGGCCAAGGGGCGCTTCTCCGGTGGGCAGGCCGTGTGCTCGGCGAGCACCGCGACCTGCTCCTGGGTCGCTGCGTCCTGCAGTTCAACGAAGTCGGTCAGCAGCCGGCGCAGGGGCAGCGGGCGGTCGACGGGCAGGATGTTGCGGCTGCGGCGGCGGGCGCGCAGCCGGACGGTGCGGTCCAGGTCGAGGCCGAACCGGTCGGCGACCCGCTGGACGAGGTCGTCGGGGTTGCGCGGGAGTACGGCCAGGTGGTCGCCGGTGCGGTAGGTGACGCCGTCGGGCAGCCGCAGCCGCACGAAGCGCTTGGAGCGGCCGAGCGGGTGGTCCGTGTCGACCAGTTCGTACGCGTCGAGCACCTCCATCGACTGGACGCCGTGGCGTGCCGCGAGCCCGCCGATGACCGAGTCGGTCGTGTCCTGCAGCTCGTAGAGCCCCGCATCCTGGTCGGCCTCCGTCTCCACCGCGGCCGCCTCCCCTTCGGCTCCGTACCGGTCGAGCAGGGCGGTCCACAGGTCGCCCGTCCACCGGTCCACGGTGCCGGTGAAGTCGCCGGAGGCGTCGGCTGCACCGCGCTCCAGAAGGCGTACGGCGCCTGCGGCGGTGAGCTTCTCGTCGATGAGGGTGGGGACGCGCTGGTAGGTGGCGGCCCAGTTGCGGTCTCCGACACCGAGTACGGCGTACTGGACGCCGTCGAGCGAGCCGGGCTCAAGTCCCTCCAGCCAGGCGACGAACTCCGTGGCGTCGTCGGTCGGCCTGCCGTTGTAGGAGGCGGCCACGATCACCACGGGTCCGGCGCCGGGCGTCAGCTTGCCCACCGCTTCGTTGAGGGACGTGGCGGTCGCGGTGAATCCGCGTTCGCCGCCGTCCTCGGCCAGATCTCGGGTGATGCCCGCGCAGGTCCCGAGGTTGGAGCCGTGCAGGAGGGTCAGTGCGGTGCCGGTGATGCGTCGGGCCGCGGGCCGCTCCAGGGCCGCGGGTGCGCTGGTCACGGCGGCGGGACGGCGCCGCTCCGCGGCCGTCCGCCGGGCCAGGTCGAGGGTGAACTCGTCGGGCTTGAGAGTGAGGGACTGTTTGATCTTCAGCTGGTAGTTGGTGTGGTCGATCAGGCGGTAGCGGTGCACCAGGAGCGCGAGGACCAGGGTCGCCTCGTGAAGCGCGAACTGGCGGCCGATGCAGGCGCGTTCGCCGTTGCCGAAGGGTTTGAACAAGTGGACGGGGCGTGCCTCCTCCCGCTCGGGCCGGAATCGGTCGGGGTCGAACAGCTCCACGTTCTCGCCCCAGGCCGGGTCCCGGTGCAGCTGCGGAATGAGCACCAGCAGCGACTCGCCCTTGCGCACGGCGTACTTTCCGCCGATGACCGTGTCCTCCAGCGGCTCCACCGCGTAGACGGGCGCCGTGGGCCACAGCCGCAGGCCCTCGTTGAGCACCTGACGGATGTACGTCAGCTTCCCGATGTCTCCGTAGTCCGGTTCGGGCGCGTCCGTGTCGCCCCACAGTGCGTCGACCTCCGCCTGGGCACGGGCCAGGACCTCAGGGTGCTTGGTCAGGTAGTACAGAGCGAAGGACAGCGCCCCGCTGGTGGTCTCGTGCCCGGCGATGAGGAACGTGATCGCCTGGTGGCGGATGTTCACGTCGTCAAGCGGTTCGCCCGTCCCCGCGTCGCGGGTGTGCAGCATCCGCCCGAGCAGGTCGCCGGTGCTCTGATCGCCGGAAGCCCTGCGCTGCCGGATCACGTCGTCGACCAGGTCCTGCATCAGGGTCACGTCGCCGCGGAACTGTTCGGCCTGCCTCCACTTGAACACTTCCGTACCGGGGATCGACTCCCCCTTGGACTGGGCGAAGCCGAGCGCCCGTGACAGCGAGGTGACGAAGGGGTGCTTCTCGTCGCGGCGGAACGACTCGAAGTCGTAGCCGAAGCCGCACAGGCCGATCGTGTCGAAGGTGAGCCGTGTCATGTCGGCGGCGACGTCCACGGGCTCCGTGCCTGCCGCCCGGTCCCACTTCCCTATCAGCTCCCGGGCGACCTTGAGCATCGTCGCGTGGTACCCGCGCATCGCACCGAGCGAGAACGCCGGCATGAGGATGTCGTGCGCCTTCCGCCAGTTCGGCTCGTCGTTGAAGGCCGTGAACAGCCCGTCTCCGCCGATCGCCCGGAGGACGACGAGGTCCGGGTGGACGTTCTTGCGGAAGCGGGTCTCGTCGGCGAGCTCGGTGACGAGGTCCAGGCCGGAGATGAAGTTGATGTCGTTGCCGAAGATCCGGAGCCTGAAGAGCGGCCCCAGCTCCTTGGCCTCTTTCATCACATGGAGCAGGCCGTCGGCACCGCTGGGGACGCTGAACGCGTGGCCGACCAGCGGGAGGGCCGGACGCTGAGGGATCGGCTCGATTCCACGCGGGGACGTCTTGGTCATGAGTTTGCCTTCCGTGCCGCACCGGCTGTCGCTTGCCATCAACATACCCCCGACATTGTCACCTGACAATGTCAGTCGAATGTGTTGCATGACACGGTCACTCGACGGAACGCGGAGGCCACCCGTACGCTGGGCGCAGGTGTTACCTGTCACGCCAGGGCAGGCCGGGCCGGCCGGCGACAGCGGAAGTTGTGAAGGAGTTGGTGCTGCGGCTGGCGCGGATTGACCGACGCGAGTACTCCGCGACGACCGCTCCGGACTCGCGTCCTCTGCGGCCTGATCAACGAGTACGGACATGCGGCCTGACCTGACGCGACAGATTTCTGAACGGCACAGCCACGTAGGTTGCCTGGAGGGGATTCAGTCCCCTCCAGGCAACCTCGGGCTCGAGGGCGGCGCCAGGCCCGCACGATGCCCCTGCCCGGCCCGGCGTGTCAGTTCTCCAGGTGCCAGAGCTGGTTCGTACCGCCCGTGCAACTCCACAGCTGTACTTTCGTCCCGTTGGCGGTCCCCTGGCCGTTGGCGTCCAGGCAGAGCCCCGACTGCACCGCTGTGATCGTGCCGTCGGGATTGATGTTCCACTGCTGATCTGCCTGCCCGCTACAGTCCCAGATCGTCGCCGGGGTGCCGTTGCCCGTCTGGCCGGAGCTGCCCAGGCACTTGTTGCCGTAGACCACCAGCTGCTTCCCGGCGGTGTGGGTCCACCGTTGGTTGGAGCCGCCGTTGCAGTCCCACAGTTGTGCCTGCGTGCCGTTGGCCGTGGTGGAGTTGTTGATGTCGAGGCAGCGCCCCGACTGCTGGCCGACGATCTCCTGGTTGCCGGAGGGCGCCGGCGGATTCGAGCCGAACTGTGTGAAGAACTGCCATACCGCTGCCGACGTCCAGGTGCGCCAGCCGTCACCGGTGGAACCGTCTATCGGACCGGGGTCGTGGCCCGCTCCGTCGAACGCGGCCCAGACGACGGGGTATCCGGACCTGCATCCGGAGTAGGTGGTGATGATGTGGGCCAGGCTTCCGTAGGACGGCTCGGGCGGGTTCTGCGGGGTGCAGCCGTTCGTCCGGACGAAGGTGTCGCGCAGTTGCCGTCCCGACGCGATGGGCAGCACGTTGTCCCTGAGGCCGTGCAGACCCATGTAGGCGATGGGCTGGTTGCCCCCGTTGCACCCGCTTAGGTTCGCGCCGGAGTAGACCGCGACCGCGCGGAAGACCGTCGCCCGCGAGCAGGCCAGGGCGTACGACATCGCAGCGCCATAGCTGAATCCGGCGGAGAACACCTGGGTGGTGTCGACGCACAGACCTGCTTCGATCTGGCTGACCATGGCGTCGACGAAGGTCACGTCCTGGCCGCCGGGGTTGGCCCAGCCGTTGCCATTGCCCTGGGGCGCGACGAAGATCGTGCTGTTGTTCGCGTCCGCCAGGCGCCGCAGACCGTAGTAGGACCAGTTGTACCCGTCGCTTCCGCCCGAGTCGACGTCGCCCGCCGTGCCGCCCCGCCAGTGGAAACCGAAGATCAGTCGGTAGGGGTGGTTGCTGTCGTAGCCGGCAGGAATCCGCAGTATGTAACTGCGGGTCTGGCCGCCGACCTGCATCGTGTGCGTACCACTCGTCAGCTCTGGGGCCTTGCCGCACCCGGCGGTCGCCCGGACGGCGCCGGTGGTCGTGGCCGACGCGAGCGCGCCGAGGCCGCTGCTGAACGAGGTGCCCGGAGCTGCCAGTACGAGAAGTACGGCAGCCGCGATGGACAGGAAAAGGCGTTTGGGTTTCATGTACTCCTTCTTCCGGAAGCTTGCCGCTGTGACCGCTCAGGCCCCGGTGATGGTCCATTCGTTGTTGGTCCTGGAGTTCGGTGTCCACATCACCGTGGTCGAGCCGACCGTGGTACTGCCGCTGCCGTCGAGGGCGGTGCCGACCGTCAGTGCCAGACGGCCGGGTCTCGCTCTCGTGCCCATCCGATCCTCCGCCCCGTTCGGCACCGCTGGGCTGCGGCGCGCGTCATGGACGGGTCTGGCTCCCCTGCTCGGACGGTGCGGCGCGGTGGCCCGCCGGGGCGGCGGTCGGATGCCGCCCCGGTGTCGAGCGCGGGTCTCTCACAAGGTCAGCTCAGTGACCATTGCTGGTTGGATCCCCCGTTGCAGGTCCACAGTTCGACGGGGGTGCCGTTCGCGGTGGCGGCGCCGGTCACGTCCAGGCACAGGCCGGACTGGGCGTTGGTGACGGTGCCGTCCGCGTTGAGGTTCCACTGCTGGTTGGTCTGGCCGTTGCAGGCCCAGGTGATGACCTTGGTGCCGGGGCCGGTGCCCCGGCCGGAGGCATCCAGGCACAGCCGGCTGCCGCCGGAGTACACGGTGAGCTCCTGGGAGGCGGTCTTCGACCAGGTCTGGTTCGCCGCGCCGGCGCAGTCGCGGATCTGGGTCTGCGTACCCGGCGTCGTGCCCGCGCCAGGCACCTCCAGGCACCTGCCCGCACCCACCGCGCGCAGCGCACCCGTCGTGTTGCCACCGCCGCCGCCCACCCCGTAGCCGGCGGCGGTGATGGCGGCCTGCACGGCGTTCTCGGTGGCGTCGGAGGGGTAGCCCGCCGTCATCGCGCCTTCGAAGAACTCGCCGGTGCCCGAGACACTGTTGTCGCCCCCGGTGCCGAGCAGGACCGAACTGTCGAGCTTCATCGGTGAGTAACCGCCCGGCAGGGGACCGGAGAAGGTGGTGGTCAGGCCGCCGCTGGCGCCGTTGCCGTATTTGAGGGTGAAGTTGCTGGTGCCGTTGTTCTTCAGCCACGCGCTGACAAACGGGTAGTGCACGCCGGTGTTGTTGGGGTCCTTGTTGGAGCCGGTGTTGGTGTGGTACATGCCGTTCTCCAGATCGGCTTCCACCCACGGGCCGTTGCCGGTGCACCCGTTGAACCAGCAGGCGTTGCCCCAGTAGATGGCGTTCATGGTGGCGTTGCCGGTGTCGGTGTGGGAGTTCTCCCCGCTGCCGTAGTCGAAGCAGCACCACTGGTTGGTGTAGTTCGACGACGTCACCATGTAGATGCCTTCGGGCTGGGAACCGGTGGCCACACCCTTCGCGTGATCGATCCGGTAGCCGACACCTTGCTTGACCTTGACGCCGAAGACCTGGTGGCCGGCCGCGGTCACCGGCAGGGCCATGGCGTCCGCCCCGACGTCGGATCCGCCCGGGCCAGGGCCCTTCCAGAAGCCGCCCCAGGAGATGGGCAGGTCGTTGTGCTCGGTGGTCTGGTCGTAGATCTTGGTGATCGTGCACGACGTGCCCGAGCAGAACGAGACCTGGGAAGCCGCGTCGGCGTATCCGCCCGCGCCGAGCACCGCGATGTCGCGGTAGCTGTGATCGGAGGACCGCTGGATCTGGTACAGCGGCCCGTTGTACGACGCGAAGAGGGCCCTGGTGGTGGAGTGCGCCGTCACACACGGCGTACCGCCCGCGGCGTAGATGTCACACGGAAGCGACGCGTCCGCCGCGCGGTGGGCCGCCGGGTGGATGGTGGCCGTGGTCCGGGGGTGCGATGACGTGGCGAACGCCGGCGCGCCGAACGCGGCCAGGGCCATCGCCAGGGCGACAAGGAGTACGGCTTTCCCTCTCCTTCGCCCGGGAGGGACGGCTGGTTCGATCATGGCGACCTCCTCTGTGGCGGTGCCGCCCCACGGCGGCACCGAAGCTGCCGGTGGTCGATGCGGAGGCCCCGGCTGTCCGTGGCGGGCAGGCCCCGTGGGAGAGCCCGGCCGGTGCTGGGCCGAGGCGCCGGAGGGGGACTCATCCCAGCGTCCAGCGCTGGCTGCTGCTGCCGTTGCAGGTCCACAGCTGGGCGAGGGTGCCGTCGGCCGTGGCCCCTCCGGCGACGTCCAGGCACAGACCGGACTGGACTCCGGTGATCGTGCCGTTCGAGTTCAGCGTCCACTGCTGGTTGGTCTGGCCGTTGCACGACCAGATCTCCACCTTCGTCCCGGGGCTGGTCCGGTTGTCGTAGGCGTCCAGGCACATGCGGCGGCTGTCTGAGTAGACGGTGAGCTGGTCGGAGGTGGAGTGCGTCCAGGTCTGGTTGTCCCCGCCGTGGCAGCTCCAGATCTCCACCTGGGTGCCGGCGGTCGTGGTCGAGTCCGGTACGTCCAGGCACTTGCCGGCGCCCACCGCGTGCAGCGCGCCGGTCACGCTGGTGCCGCCGCCGCTACTGGTGCCGCCCGCGACCCGGTACATCACCGTGCCGTGTGCCGGCACCGAGGCACTGATCGTGCCGGAGGTGGTCGAGGACGCTCCCGACCACAGGTCGGTCAGCGCGTAGGCGGACGCGCCGGACTTCCCGATCGCGGCCGCGGTGGTGGTGATGGTCGCCGTCGAGCCCGTCTCGTTGAACAGCGCGACCGACACGTCCCCATTGGCCAGCGGCTTGGCCAGCACGTCCAGGCCGCCCGAGGAGGAGACCATGGTGCCCTGCTTGCCCAGGGGATCCTGGTCCACCGCGATCACCCGGGAGTTGGTCAGCGTGGAGAGGGTGTCCGCACTGGCCGAGGGGATGTTGGTGCCCGCGATCAGCGGCGCGGCCATCTCCGCCCACAGACTGAACTCGCTGCGGCTCTCAGTGGCCGTCAGTGAGCCGTTGCCGACCTCCAGCATGTCCGGGTCGTTCCAGTGGCCGGGACCGGCGTAGGAGGCCAGCCCCACGTTGCTGTGGAAGATCGACAGCATGCTGGAGAAGCTGGCGGTGATGTCCCCGGTGGTGCGCCAGCTGTTGCCCACCCCCGCGCCCCAGGTCCACACGTTCTCCTGGCCCCAGTTGCACAGGCTGAACAGGATCGGCCGGCCGGTGGCCGCCAGGGCGTCACGCATCACGGTGTACCGGGTCCGCGCGGGCGCCCCTGTGTTGTTGCAGTTGTCGTACTTCAGATAGTCCACGCCCCAGGAAGCGAACGACTGCGCGTCCGTGGTCTCGTGCCCCAGGCTGCCCGGATACCCGGCGCAGGTCGCGGTGCCCGCGTCCTCGTAGATCCCCAGCTTCAGCCCCAGCGAGTGCACGTAGTCCGCGGTGCCCTTGATGCCGTCCGGGAACTTGGCCGGGTCCGGCACCAGGCGGCCGCCGGAGTCGCGGCTGTGGGTCATCCAGCAGTCGTCGATGTTGACGTACGAGTAGCCCGCCGCCTGCATGCCGTTGGTGTGCATCGCCTGCGCGGTGGACTTGATGAGCGACTCGGAGACATTGCAGCCGTACGCGTTCCAGTCGTTGAAACCCATCTGCGGGGTCAGCGCGAGCCCGTTGCCGAGTGCGGCGGCGGGTTGCGCCGTTCCGAGGGAGACGAGGGGAACGGCCGCGGTGAGCAGCACGACCGAGACGATGAGCGTCAATGTTCTGCGCAAGGACATCCGCGGGGACAGCGACAACCGTCGCCTGGCTCTCGCAGTGGACACGGGCATGATTCATCACTCCTGGGCCGGGTTGCGGAAGGAGGCGCCCACTCCCGGGGCGCGTCCGCCGGGCGTGGTGCCGGTGCGGCGGGTGACGTTCACGTACGCCGGTTCACGGGGCCCAGGAGACCGGAAGTGCGGTCCGCCGCTGAGGAATGCCGCACCTGGCCACGCACGGGACGGGGCGGTTTGATCCAGCCCGCCGCGTCCGCGGCCTGGACCCCCGCGTTGAATGCGTCCGCCATCTTGCGGTAGCCGTTGTCGTTGGGGTGCAGGGCGTCGGACAGGTCCGCGGCAGTCAGAGCGCTCATGTCCACCAGGCGTACGTGCTTGCCGGCGGCCTGCTCGGCCTGGACGATTCCGGGGAGCTTGGCGTTGAACGCGGGCCGGTGGGCCTCCTCGGTACCGCTGGTGGAGACGATCAGGGTGCCGACGAGGACGGTCGCGTCGGGCGCGTCCCTCGTGATCTGGTCGATGAGTGCACGGAGCCGGTCGGGTGCGGTCGGGACCTGATAGTTGCCGTTGAGATCGTTGGTGCCGATTTCCAGGGTGACCACATTCGGCCGGTAGCGGGCCAGCACGGAGTCCGTGATTCCTGCTATCTGGTCGATCCGCCAGCCGGAGTGGCCTTCGTTGTCCGGGTCGGACATGGACCCGCCGCGTCCCGAGCCGACGAAGTCCACGGCGTGTCCCTCGGCCGCCAGACGGTTCCACAGAAAGCCGCGGTAACCATTCCCGGACGGGCTGCCGACGCCCCAGGTGATCGAGTTGCCCAACGGCATCAGCCGTAAGGCGGCGGGCGCGGCGGCCCGCGCGGCAGGGGGAGGCGCCTCGGTGCTGGTGGCGGCGGTCGCGGGCAATGCGGCGCCCATGCCGAGCGCGGCCGTCAGCGCCACGGCCAAGGGGACCCAGTGCTTCTTCATCAGCGTTCCTCACTGGTGTGGGACGGTGGATGTGGTGAACGAGCCGCCGGTCCGTGCGGGCCCGTCGACACTGCCCGGCGCCGACACGGAATTCCTGCCTGGTGCGTGCCGATCGGGAGCGAGGGGCCGGGCGCGGGCCGGTCAGCGGGGGGTGAAGTCCTGGTTGCTGCCGGCGGTGTTCTTGCAGGGCCATTGGTCGAGCTGCTGGCCGAGGCTGCTGCCGCCGCCGTAGACGTCAAGGCACAGACCGCTGTTCTTGTTCTGGAAGGCGTACGAGTCGTCGGGCTGTCGTACCGGCAGCCACAGAGTGCCGGCCGTTCCGTCCGGAGCCTGCTGCACGATGTTGGGCGTACCGGCGGCCGTGGAGCCGCCCGACACCGCCACGACGTGTCCGGAGTGCTGCGCCCGCAGTTGCCCATAGCCGCCTGAGACCGGCACGAACTCGAACTGCTGGTTGCTCTGCCCGTTGCAGGTCCACTGGTCGATCGCGGCGCCCGCAGCGGTGGAGTCGCCGTACACGTCGAGGCACAGACTGTCGCTGCCGATCACCAGCTGGTGGTAGCCGGTGGGGAAGCCGCCACCACCGCCGCCCGAGGACTGGATGCCCGCCTGCTGGATGACCTGTTTGGCGCCCTGCGGCCAGTTGGTGCCGCTGACCAGGACGTTGCCGGTGAGGATGTTGTTGTGCGGAGGACCGGTGGCCACGTAGGTGTTGCCGCCGTTGTACCAGTTGCCGGAGAAGGTGCTGTCGTCGGTGTGGTTGTTCCCATTGGCATTGGTGAGCGCCCAGTTACTGGCGTCCTGCACCACGTTGCGGGACACCGCCAGGTACCGCGATCCCTCGTCGAGGTACAGCGCGGTGGTGTGGTTGTTGCCGTACATGTAGTTGTCGCTGATCACCGAGCCGGGGCTCGCGGACAGGCTGTAGATGCTGCCGCCGTCGAACATCGCCTTCTTGGTGTCGAAGACCAGGTTGTGGGAGACGGTGTTGTTCTTCAGCGTCGTGGGCGTGCTGTAGACGGGCTGGTAGGCGTACGTTCCCCGGTTGACGTAGTCCTGGCTGCCGCCCGGGTCGTTGATGCCCCAGCCCCAGCCGATGTCGATCCCGTCGTAGGGAAGGTGGTCGCATTGGTTGTGGGTGATCGTGGCGTTCGTGACGTAGGTGGACAGGATGCCCGCGGTTTCCTTGTAGTCGGTGCCCACCCCGCTCACCCGGTTGTTGCTGACGGTGATGTCATGGTTGGTCATCTGCGGGTTGCCGGGGTGGTGCGCGTCCGGCTGGATCCCGCCGACCTGGATGCCACTGCCGGCGATGTCGGTGAACGTGTTGTCGGTGATGCTGATGTCGCCCGCGCCGAGTCCGGTACCGGAGGCCGTGGCGGCACCGTCGTTGCCCACGCCAAGTCCGGCCTGCCCGAGTTCGGAGAAGGTGTTGCCGGAGAACGTGATGCCGGTGGCGGCGGAGACCTGTACGGCCGCGGGCATCTGCACCCAGTGGTTACGGATGGCCTCGAACTGCGTACAGCCCGACTTGCAGGTGCTCAGCCAATTGGCGGGCATCGCGTGGGCGCCGGTGATGTGCGCGCCGCTCTGCTGGTCCGCGTAGCCGTCGGAGCCGCTCGGGCCGAGCCAGGAGGTTCCCGTGAACCGGATGCCGGCGAATCCCAGACCGGTCGCCGGTGAGCCGTAGCTGCCGCTGATGCCGAGCAGGCTCTGCAATTGGGGCAGTTCGACATCGAGGGTGTTGGGGTTCTGCCCCGGCTGTGCCCGGTAGTACAGGTCGCCGGTGGACGAGTCGAGGTACCACTGTCCGGCCTGCTTGAGGAACGCGTAGTTGTTCTCCAGATACATGGTTCCGCCGGCGAACGGCGCGTTGATGGTGTCGTAACCCCACGAGTTGTTGTTCCAGGCGGGCTGCTGCATGGTGATGGTTCTGCCGCTGATCGACTGAACCGGCGCGTAGCGGTCGGTGAAGGAGTTGACGCTCTCGACTTCCATGTGGCTCTTGTCCGAGAGACCGGCCAGGTAGTCGAGGGAGGGGTCGGTGACGGTCAGGCCGGTCTGGGTGAAGGTGAAGGCGGAGCGGGGCACCTGGATCGCCGCCCGCGGCGCCTCCTTGCCGTTCACGTACAACTGGCGCGTGTTCACGCCGGTGCCGATGTGGGCCGACCAGATGTTGCTCGACTGATCATGCACCTGCCAATTCATTACCTGGCGGGCACCCGTCACGACCGGCTGCTGCCCGGACGCGGCCTGGTAGGTGATGGTGTGGCCGTTCTGGCCGCCGTCGCCGGAGCCGAAGGTCAGCGGCTGGGACAACCGGTAGGTCCCCCCGGCCAGGTGGACCACGACATCCGTATCGGCCGAGAGCTGGTGCGCGGGCCGCTGCGCCTGGTCGATCGTCGCGAACGGCCGTCCGGCGGTGCCGTCCCCGCCGGGATCCGCATCCGGAGCCACGTACAGGGCGGCGGCCGGCGCGTGGCGCTCGGCCGGTACGGCGAACGTGGCCCCGGCCGTGGCCAGGCTCCCGGCCAGTAGGGCGAGCACAGCTACGGGGGCGGCCCAGAGGCCGCGGAGCGCTCTGGCTCCGGACATCGTCATCCTCCAGTGGTGGCGCGTGGGGACCGGTGGTGCGGGCGGTGCGGCGTTGTTCGCCGTCGAAGCCGCCTGCGCGACGCGCCCCCCTGCCGGGTCCGGGCGAGGGGAATACGGCGATTCGGCCGGACGGTCGGAAGATCCGGGAGGTGCCGCCGGGCGCCGGGCTCGCGGATGCCCGTATCCGGTGGCGAGTGGCCCGTGACGGTGGTGAGCCGGCCACGGGCCGGTCACGTCAGTCGAGATTCCATTGCTGGTTGGACCCGCCGTTGCACGGCCAGAGTTCCGCCAAGGCGCCGTTTGCGGTGGAAGCGCCGGTGACGTCGAGGCAGAGTCCGGACTGGGTGCCGGTGACGGTGCCGTCGGAGTTCAGCTGCCACTGCTGGTTGGCGCCGCCGTTGCATGGCCAGGTCACCACCTTGGTGCCGGCGGACGTCTGGTGGTTGTACGCGTCCAGGCACATCTGGCTGCTGCCGCTGTAGACGGTCAGCTGACTGGAGGGCGTGCGGGCCCAGGTCTGGTTGGCACCGCCGCTGCAGTCCCAGATCTGTAGCTGAGTACCGGCCGTGGTGGACGAGTTGGGCACGTCCAGGCACTTGCCCGCCCCCACCGCGTGCAGCGCGCCCGTGCTCGTCCCGCCGGAGGAGTTGCTGTATCCGGCAGCGGTGATGTTGGCCTGGACCGCGTTCTCGGTGGCGTCCGACGGGTAGCCTGAGGTCATCACGCCCTCGTAGAAGGTGCCTTGGGCGCCCTTACTGTTGTCCCCACCGGTGCCCAGGATGATGGCACCCTGCTTCCGCATCGGGTTGTAGCCGGGGACGTTGGGACGCGGCCCGTCGTAGAAGGTGGACAGGGCGCCGGACTGGGCGTTGCCGCCACGGATCGCCCAGTGGTTCGGGCCGCCCTTGATGATGGCGGTCGTGTACCGGTAGTTGATGGTCGGGTCGCCCGCGTTGTAGCGCTGGTTCACCCCGGAGAACAGGCCGTTCTCCAGATCGGCCATGATCCAGGGGCCGTTGCCCGAACCGTAGCCCCAGACCCTGATGTTGCCGAAGTAGATGGCCTCCATGGTGCCGTTGCCGTCGTCGTTGCTGTCCGTCTCGGCGTTGCCGTAGTCGAAGCAGCATCCGCCGTTGTAGTGCGTGCCGTCGAAGATCGCGTACATACCCTCGGGGTTGTCCCCGGTCGCGATGCCGTTGGTGTGGTTGTTGCGGTAACCCGTGCCGGGCGCCACGAAAACGCCGTAGGCCTTGTGACCTCCCACCATGGTGGGCGCGGCGGTCGCGTTCGCGAGGTTGTCGGGGCCGCCCGCAGCACCGCCGCCGGGCGCCTGGGTGAGGTTGTTGCCGCGGCCGGACTGGTCATAGATGATCGTGATGAGACAGGTCGTCCCCGAGCAGAACGAGTCCTGGGCGGCGGCGTCGGCGTATCCGCCCGCGCTCAGGACGCCGATGTTCCGGGTGCTGTTGTCCGAGGCACGCCGGACCTGGTAAAGCGGCCCGTTGTACGAGGCGTACAACGCTCGCGTCGTGCTGTGCGCCGCCACGCAGGGGGTGCCGCCTGTCGCGTAGATGTCGCACGGCCCGGACGTGTCAGCACGGGCCGTACCCGCCGTGGCCGTGGCGCCGGCAAGCGCGCCGGCGACGAACACGGCCGCGGCTCCCGCCCGGGCGAACACTGTCGCCGCTGAGCGGGGCGAGCGCGTCGACAGAGGGACGTGTGCCCGGCCCGGCACGCGGCCCGGCCTGCCACCGCGCCCTACCGCCGCGAACAACCGTCGCACGCCCTCGCGCACGGACAGCGGGTGGCACCTTGTACGCATGGTTCTCATCTGATCTCCCTACCGTGCCGGCGCGACCCGATCGGGTCGTCTGTGGTGGCGCTGACAATCCGGAAGCGCTTGAAGGTGCCGTTTCCGCAGCGAGATTGCAGAGAGGGTTCGGGGGGAGACGGTGCTCCCGGCTTCGTGGACTGTCAAGAGTGCGGAGTCACTTGTTGCGAACCTTGTCGCGGAATCGATTCGACGGCCGATTCCGGCAGTTCGGGACCGATCGGGACGCTCGAACAGTTCATCGGGCGGGCCGCGCGGGCCTGCCCGACGGCGGGCCGCCGGATTATGGGTGACTGCCCATCATGCGGGTGAGCAGGAACGCAGCCGCCGAGCTCATGTGGCGAAGGGCCGATTCGGAGAGCATCAGCCGAAGCAGCGGGGCTTCGGGACGCTCGTCGGCGCCGCCGTCGCTTCACGGCACGGGATTGACCCCGCATTCCGCCGGTCGTACCATCCGTCGAAGCGCTTGCGTGGCATCGATTCGCTCCACGCCTTCCGTACGACGTGGGGCTCGGAAGGCTCGACGGCTCCCTGCAGCCCGACGTCGGCGCCCCGCGGATTCATGGCACTGGGGCACCCAGGCGGCTGCGACGCCGTACACGCGGCTCGCCGCCGCGCACTCGTCACGCTTGCGCCGCTCCGTCACGGTGGAGCGGCGCCGAACCCGCTGGTTCCTGCCCATGCCGGAAATCTCATCCGCCCTGGTGGGGCGTGCTTCTTCGGATTCCCGAGACCTTAGCCGCGGTCGCTCGAGCCGACACTCTCGCGCAGCTGCTGTCAGCACGTCATGATGATCGATCGTGCTGCTGCCCTGCGCCACCAGATCACCGTGTTGGAACGCCAACTCGGCAAGGAAAAGGTCCGGTTCACGCCGAGCGATCGGGCGTTCCTGGCGGCGCTGCTGCACCGGCTGCCACTTCACCTCCTGCGAAGATTACGGCTGCTTGTACGCCCTGACACGGTGCTGCGTTGGCACCGCACCCTCGTCGCGCGCCACCACGCAGCCGACCGCCTCCTGGGTAGCACAAGCGGCGAAGAACCTGGTCATGGACCTCGACCCCAGCGGCATCCAGATGCCACGAATGAACTCGATCATGGAGCGCTGGATACAGACCTGTCGCCGCGAGATCCTGGACCGGACATTGATCTGGAACCAGCGACATCTGCTCCACACCTTGCGCGAGTTCGAGCAGTTCTACAACGGACACCGACCACACCAGGGCATCGCCTACGCCAGACCGCTACAGCCCTTGCCCCCGCCGATCGACGACCCGGACGCGATAGCCCGCCTCGCCATACGCCGACAGGATCGCCTCGGCGGCATCCTCCACGAGTACCGGCATGCCGCGTGACCTGCACGGATGAGGTTTCCGACAAGGGCAGTGCCTGCGGCGCAGCAGGTCACGGTGCCAGCGAAGTACGGTGTCCGGCGTCACCAGCAGTCGAAGCCGACGGAGGCGCTGCTTGGGAAGACGATAGAGCAAGGCAGCGAGGAAAGTGCGGTCCTCGGGCGCGAACCGGGGACGGACTCCGCCGAGCTGCCGCCCCAGCACGGCGAGTTGGTGCCGCAGCGCCAGGCTCCCCACGTCCTTGCCCCGGTCGCTCAGCGGCAGCAGCCGTAGCGCGGCGAAGGCGTTCGTTACCGTCAGATTTCTTTCACCTGCGCGGATGGACATTTCGGCACCCATAGGGACCGGAAAGTTCAGCACGCCGATGACTCGCCACGCGCCAGGAAGGGCCGGCCAGCCCTCAGGAGGCTGAAATACTGATGCGTGACGCCAAGAGAGCTACCGGCCTGAACCTTCGCGGGTGTTCTTGCTGCGCGCGTCCGGCACCTTGTCGATGGTGAACGCATACATTCCCCCGAGGACGAATATTGCCAGATACTGAGCCCAGACAACATCATCGAGCGCCCTGCTCACCGCAATGAGCACCCCGGCCCAGAGGAGAGTAAATACAATCTTGCCCATCAGAGTTCCTTACCCTCAGCCGAGCGAAGAGAGGCAGCCGGTGGCGCCGCCGACAACAGTCTTGGCCGCGACATCCTTGGCCACGTCCTTGCTGACGTAGCGGCCGACGACCAGTGCCCCTGCCCGACGATTGCCCCTTTGATCAGGCATTTCTTAGCGACTTTCTCCATCTTGGCGTTGTGCATCAAGTATGCACAGTCGTCCTTGCCATCGGACATGATGCACATCGAACGAGCTTCTTCGATGGGGCTCACCATGGTGGACTGCGCCGCCGCGGGCCGCGGCTTCGGCTCGGCGTATGCCACACCAGTACCGCTGCCGAGAACTATGTCTCCCAGCATGACGGCCGATATTGCACCGGAGAGAACGCGCTTCATAAACCCTCCCGTTTCAGCCTTCCCCCAGAGCGGCTTTGGTCAGAAGCCGCCCCGTGTTGGCCAATTACGAATGTACTAGCCGACTCCCTTATCGGTAACCCGATTGAGCGGATCTTGAGCTTGACGATCCAGCTATGGCGAGATGATGCATGGCCGGACCGCCGCCCACTACCCCGAACCACTTCACCGGTACCATCACGATGTCGTCGGCGCGGCCGGCCACGGCCAGGAGCGCCCGCAGGGACAGCCCGAAGTTGACCGCGGCCGCCGCCGTGTCGGCGTCTCGCACGTGAGACATCCGGGGCCAAGGCGGCCGGCCCCGCCACCTTCAGCAAGATCTACTCGCTGCAGGACGCCGACTGCACCCCGATCCACTTCAGCTACGCCGAGCTGAACAAGTGCAACTCCACCTGGGATCGCTGGGCGGTGAGCGCCGCCACCGCCAAGTCCAACGCCCTGCGCACCATCGACCGCTCAATGTCACCAGCGGTTTCCGCTCAACGGCGTGCGACAACGCGGCCGGCGCGGGGCCGCACTCCCTGTGCACCCTGCTGGTCCAGGCCGCCCGTAACCACGGCTTCAACGGCACCCTTGGCACCGGCTACCCGGGCCACGACGACCACGCTCATGTGGACCACCACGAGAGCCGCTTCTGGTCGGCGCCCTCCTGCGGCATCTGACACACCCCGTTCCGGGGCCTCGCGCCACGTGCGCGGGGCCCCGGAACGTACGGCATCCCGGCAAGGTTTGCCCCGTCGCGGCACTCGTCGTGCTTGGTCAGAGCGCCGAAACCCTCGTCGGGAGCCTGCGTTGTGGGTGCAATGTGGCTGTGTGGCGCTGGTGGCCTTGGGCGCCGCGTATGCGTCGTGTCGGCACGGCCGCGGACGAATGGCGTAGCCCCGCCGCCGTGCGGGGGCCCTCCGTACGGTCGCGGGAAGGCTCGGCCACATGACGGCGGCGCTACGACCCCTCGTCAGGCCACGACCCGCGCCTCTTGCCGCACGCTGCTGGACGCCGGCTCGCGCTCGGGGTCCCAGCGGCACAGCGTCGACACCGCGAAGCCGATGGCCGGCACGAGGGCGGTGACGATGATCGCTTTCCCCGGTCCGATCGCGTCGAGCAGCAGCGGGAAGACGAACAACCCGATCGCCGCCCCGGTGCTGCCCGCCGTGTTGGTGACCCCGGATCCGAGCGCGCGGAGGTGGCTCGGATAGGCCAGTGCCGCCAGGCTCGCCCCGCCGGGGGCGGGGCCCGCCGAATGCAGCAGCAGGAAGGCCGCGGGAATCGCGACAGCCGCCCACAGTGGCAGGGCGTGGAAGAACACGCCGAGCACCACGATCAGCACCGTCACCCCGGCGAAGCCGAACTGCATCGCGCGCCGGATACGCAGCTTCGCCGCCACGAACGTCGAGCTGAAGCCGCCGAGGATTCCGAACAGGTTGAACACGACGACACCGATCGTGGCGGGCACGAAGTCGGACCCGAACAGCCGCAACGCGATGATCGGCAAGTACCAGCCGACCGCGTAGTACTCCAGGCCCTGCATCATGAACGTGACTGCTGCGAGCATGGTGCGCCGCCGGTACGGCGGGGCGAACAGCTCGCGGAGGCCGGCCAGGCCGCCACTCTCGCCCGCGTGGTGCGCGGGAGCGACGTCCTCCAGCGGCGATTCGACCTCCACCCGGTACACCAGCCGAATCGCCTGTGCGGCTTCGCGCACCCGCCCCTGCGATGCGAGCCACCTCGGCGACTCCGGCAGCACGAACCACTGCACGGCGCCGAGGACGAACGCGATTGCCCCCGCGCTGACCAGCGACCAGCGCCAGATGTCATCGCCGACGCCAAGGTTGTATACGCCGATGGTGAGCAGCAGGTTCATCGTGGCCGCCACGTACCACATGCCCTGCCAGCGGTTGAGCTTGCCCTGATGGCGCCGGGGCAGGAACTCCGCGATGTAAGCCATGACGACGGCGAAGTCGAGCGCCCAGGACGCGCCCGCGAGTACGCGGCTGATGACCAGCAGCCCGAAGCTCGGCGCGACCACCGCGAGCAGGGTGGACACCACGGCGAGCACTTTGGCGAGCAGAATCATCGGCAGCCGGCCGTAGCGGTCGGACAGCCGACCCGCCAGCGGGCACAGGAGCAGCGCGACGAGCATCGAGGTGCTGGTCACCACGGACAGCTGGAACGCGGTCAGCCCGAGCTGGCGGTCGAGCGCGGCGAGCGTCGAGCCGAGCGCGGTACTGGAGTAGGCCTCGAAGAAGACCCCGCCCAGCGCCAGCGTCCAGACCCAGTACATCCGGCCGTGAGTACCGCGCGAGGCCTCGATCGCGTCGACGACGTCCTGTTCAGAACGGACGGGCAGAAGTGTGTTCATGACTGTCTCCGCTCCCGCTCAGACGAACAGTCTGTCGTTGACCGGCAGCCCGTTGGTTCGGCAGTACGTCACGTAGTGCTCGATGAACCAGAACACGTCCATCAGCTCGTCGAGTTCGCCGGCGTCGTCGTAGAACTCCAGCGTGCCCTCCATCCAGAACAGCGTCTTCATGCCGCCGGGGTCGTCGCACACCAGGGTGTGCCGCACACCGGGGTTCTCCTGCACGTAGGCACCCGGCCTGGCGAGCCAGTCATACTCCAGGTACCGCCACGAACCCTCGAGGCAGAAGCCCCGCACGGCACCGCTGTGCCGGTGGACGCCGAGGTGGCCGCCACCCTTGACCCACAGGATGTTGGTGAACTTGTTGTTGCGGACATCGAAGGCGAGGTGACGGATGAGCGCGTTGTCGCCCCACGGCACCCACGGCGACGCGGACTCGTCCGGTGGCACGTGGATGTCGGGTATCTCGAACTCACGGGTGATCGCGAGTCGCGATTCGGTGTACGGGCCGGTGCGGGCCACGTCCTGGGTCGTAGCATCCTCAGGCATATCGGATCCTTCGCGTCAGAGCTGGTCGGCCGAGGTGGCCGACGGATCGAAGGTAGGTCCGATACGCGGCGGATCACTTGTCGCTGAGCGCACCCCTGCTTGCGCATTCGCGCAACCGGTACTCGCGGGGTGAGCAGCCGTGCCGTGCCTTGAACGCGCGGGAGAACTGCGAGGAATCGTCAAAGCCGACCGCGAACGCGATCTCGGTGACCGACTGGTGCGCGAACGCGGGGTCGGCCAGCAGGTGCGCGGCCCGGTCCATCCTCGTAGCCAGGATGAACCGCGCCGGGGACAACCCTACGTCGGCGAACGCGAGTTGCAGCGTGCGCAGCGACACGTACAGGGCCGCAGCGAGGCGGTCCGGAGCAAGCGCCGGGTCGCCCAGCCGGTCGAGGACCACACCCTGGGCCCGCAGCCGCAGCTCCTCGCGGCCCAGCGTGGGGGAGACACCCGCCACGTCACCGAAGGCCGTCGAGATCAGGCTCACGGTGGTCGCGCGGATGCCCAGCCGGTCGCGATGCCGGCTCAGTTCGCCGAGCTGGACGAGGTAGCGGGAAGCAAGCGAGCCGACGGGAGATTCGCGGTCGATGCGCACCGCGGTGCAGGACGGTGGCGGAACCGGGAACCCGGTGGAGCGGAACAGGGAGACCGGCAACTTGGTGATCGTGAGATCGAACCATTCCCGTGACTCGATCAGGCAGGGCCGGGAGGCGTCATAGGAGGCCAGATCGCCCGGCCGCAGCGAAGCGGTGCGGCCGTCCTGCTCGATGCGCAGGGAGCCGGTCCGGGGCAGCATCACGAAGACGACCTCGTCGCCACCGCGTCCGATGGCGCTGGTCGAACGCACCACTGTGTGGGGATCGGCGTGGAGCCGGGAGAACTCGAGCCCGTCGAGACTGTGCACCTCGAGCTCGGCGTCGAAGCCGGTCTCTCCGGTGCCGGAGCGGAATTCGAGCGGCACGTATACATCGTCGATCACCGACTGCCAATGACGCGCCTGGGCGGAACGGGCGAACGCGGCAGTGCTCATCTTCATCGTTGAAGACCTCCTCGCCAAGGATTGCGCGAATTGCACAGGAAACTGCGTCCTCAGTCAAGAGCTCGCCCGGTCGGTGGATTACGGTTCCGAAGATCTACCCGACTTCCAACGGAGGGAGACCGATGCGCGCCGCCGTCACCGTCGCGCCCGGTGAGGTCACCGTCACCGAGGTTGCCGAGCCAGGGCAACCGGCGCGGGACGAGATCTTGCTGAGGCCGCTCGCCGTGGGCATCTGCGGCTCCGACGTGCACTTGTTCCACGGTGACACCGCGGCACTGTCGGGCGCCGAGTGGGGCCTGCCCCGCATCCAGGGCCACGAGATCGGAGCCGAGGTCATCGCCGACCCGGCAGGGCGCCTCCGCCCGGGAGACCGGGTAGCCGTCTGGCCGCTCGTGGCGTGCGGGTCGTGTCACCGGTGTGCAGCCGGTGCGGTCAACGCGTGTGTCGGGCTGTCGATCATCGGGGTGCACCGTGACGGAGGGCTGGCCGAGGCGCTCACCGTCCCGGCCACGCATGTGTTCGGCGTCGGAGAGGTGAGCGAGGTCGCCGCCGCCTTCGTCGAACCGCTCTCGATCGGGATGCACGCGGTCGCCCGCTCCGGGGCGCGGCCGGGCGATCAGGTCGTCGTGTTCGGTGGGGGCGCGGTCGGGCAGGGGGTCTGCGCCGTGCTGGCCGACCGGGACATCGCCACGTTCCTGGTCGAGCGGACCCCGGAGCGGGCCGGTGCGGGCGCGCTCTGGGGCGCTCGGACCACGACCGAGCACGATCGAGAACGGCTACGCGGCGAGGTCCTCGACTGGACGGCCGGTACCGGCGCCGATGTGGTTATGGACGCGACCGGCGCGCCCGCCGTGCTCGACACCGCACTGGATGTGGTCCGAGTCGGAGGAACGGTGGTGGCAGTGGGGCTCACCGCCGCCACCGGTTCCGTGCACACCGGTACCATCGCCGCCAAGGAGCTCGCCGTGCTCGGCTCGAGCTGCTGCACGGCCCCCGAGTTCGAGAAGGCCACCGCGCTGGCCGGCCGCTGGGCGGGCACGATCGACCGGTTGCCCGTCCGCCGCCACCCGCTTGAGGACTGCGCCGTGGCACTGGCGGAGGCGCACACCGCCGCCGACGCGGTCAAGGTCCTCGTCGACATCACCCGGTCCTGAACCCCGCCCGTGGAAGGAGTGCTGTGTCCGACCGTTCACGTCCCACCGCCGCCACCCTGTTCGATGTCACCGGCCGCGTGTTCGCCGTCACCGGCGGTGCCAGCGGCATCGGCCTGGCCATCGCCGAGATCCTCGCCGACGAAGGTGCGTCGGTCACACTGCTGGACATCAGTCCCCACCGGGTCGAGACCGAGACCGCGCGGCTGCGCGCCGACGGGCGGGCTGTCCGCGGTGCGGTGCTCGACGTGAGCGACGGCGAGGCCGTGGAGCGCGCTCTGCGCGCCGTGGCCGAGGACGCCGGCCGCCTCGACGGTGTGTTCGTCAACGCGGGCATCTCGGTCGGCGCCGGCTTCGCCGAGCCGGGCTGGCGGGTCGAGGAGTTCCCCATGGACAGCTGGGACCGCGTGGTCGCGGTGAACGTGGACGGCATGCTGGCCACGCTGCGGGCCGCCGCGGCCCTCATGCGGCCACGGGGCCGCGGCAAGATCGTGCTCACGGCGTCCACCGCGGGGCTGCGGACGGATCCGATGGTCGCTTACTCCTATGTGGCCACGAAAGCCGCCGTCGTGAGCCTCGGCCGCCAGTCCGCGCTCGATCTCGCCGGCGCCGGCGTCACCGTGAACACCATCGCTCCTGGTCCCTTCCGCACCAATATCGGTGCGGGTTTCGACCCCGGTGAGCAGGTATGGAAGACCACGGTGCCACTGGGCCGGATCGGCCAAACCGATGAGCTGAAAGGCCTGGCGCTGCTGCTGGCCTCCGACGCCTCCAGCTTCATGACGGGCGCGGTCTACCCGATCGACGGGGGCGCGCTCGCGGTGTCGCACTCGCTCTAGAGCGCTCAGTCGCAGAAGCGTGTGGGTGCCGGGAATTATGTCACCCGGGCCGATCTGCTGGTTCGGATCCGTCAGACCTCAGGAAGAGACTGCCGTTCTGAGGCAGCATGCCGACCGTGGTGATACGGCTGATCTACCTGCTCGCCTGCCAAGCCTTCCGATGGCTTGCCCTGCTCGCCCGTTCGGATGCCTCGAAGGACGCAGAGATCTTGGTGCTTCGGCATCAACTGACGATCGCACGCCGTGCCCAGCCACGGCCGCGCGGAAATACCGCCGCATCCACGGTGAGCTCCTCGGCCTTGGACGTGACGTCGCGGCCTCCACCGTCTGGTCCATTCCGAAGCAAGCAGGGATCGACCCATCGCCGCAGCGTGTGGACTGCTCCTGGGCCGCTTTCCTCAAGGCCCAGGCCTCCGTAATCGTAGCCACCGACCTGTTCCACACCGATACGGTCTTCCTGCG
Source organism: Streptomyces sp. NPDC021212 (assembly GCF_044332925.1). Lineage (NCBI taxonomy): Bacteria > Bacillati > Actinomycetota > Actinomycetes > Kitasatosporales > Streptomycetaceae > Streptomyces > Streptomyces sp. NPDC021212. The sequence goes on along the minus strand of NZ_JBIRPZ010000005.1, from coordinate 518,002 downwards.
GCGCTGGTTCGTACTCTTCATCAACCACGACACCCGGCGGGTGCACATCGCAGGCATCACCCGACACCCGACCGGACCCTGGATCATCCAACAAGCCCGCAACTACCTCGTGGACCTCGGCGACCACGCCGAGTCGATCAAGTTACTCATCCGAGATTTCGCGTCGGGTGATCTGCTGGCTCACCGCCGACTGCACGATGCTCAGCCGTTGTGCCGCCCGCCCGAAGTGCAGTTCCTCGGCGACGGTCACGAAGTAATGCAGTTCCCTCAGCTCCATCCCTCCGATCTCTCACATGGTGTGATCGCTGCTGGAGGATTCTGATTGTTGTTCACCGGGGTCATCGCCGCTGTGATGGATGTGAGACCACAGCGGCCCCATCACCGGCTGCCGCGGGGTGGGAAGACATGAACGGAGAACACAAGTGAGCCAGGTAACCCTGGGAATCATCGGCACCGGCATGGTCGGCCGCGCGGTGGCCCGCCGCGCGACCGACGCCGGTCTGCACGTCGTCCTGAGCAACTCCCGTGGTCCCGGCACGCTGGCCGAGAGCTGGCGCAGCGAACCCCACACCCCGCTGTACGCCCTCCCCTATATCGGGCAGCCGCCGTCGGGTCTCACTCCCCAGGAATTCGTGGCCTGGGCCCAGCAGGCCACCGGCATCCCCGTCCCCGCCACCCGCATCAAGGAACTCGCCGCGGCCGCAGTACGCGGCCCCGCAGGATTCCGGATGTAGTCGACAGACGATCGACGGCGGCCTCGGCCTCGGCCTAGTGAAGGCAGTGTCCTCTGTGGCCTTGGCCTGTCCGCAGCGCCCGGACGACCCCGAACTCCTGCGCGAGGCGACGACGGACCTGCTCTCTTCGGACCCGACGGGGATGGTTTCGCGGAAGACCTGAAGGCCCGAGCCGCCCGCCTGGAGAGCTGGCTCCCCGACCGGTGCCGAAACGGCCGCGACCGGCCATCCTGCGGGTACCTTGATCTTGGCGGCTGGTGGAAGGGGCATGGAGATGTCCGAAAGCGACATCTGTTATCTGGACGCGACCGCGTTGGCGGAGCTGATTGCCACCCGGCAGGTATCCGCGGTGGAGGTGGTGCGGGCCTTCCTGGATCGCCTGGAGGCGGTCAACCCGCAGGTCAACGCCGTGGTGACGGTGCTTGGTGAGCAGGGGCTCGTCGCGGCTCGTGCCGCGGACGAGGCCATGGCGGCCGGCGACGCGGTGGGGCCGTTGCACGGTGTGCCGTTCACCGTCAAGGACTCGCTGGACGTGGCGGAAGCGGTGACCACGCGCGGCTCGGCACTGTTCCGGGACCATGTCCCGGTGGCGGACGCCACCGCGGTGGCCCGGCTACGGGCGGCCGGCGGCATTCCTCTGGCCAAGACGAACCTGCCCGAGTTCTCCTACTGGACCGAGACCGACAACCTGATCGTCGGCAGGTCCCGCAATCCGTGGAACGGCGAGCGGACTCCGGGTGGCTCCAGTGGCGGTGAGTCGGCCGCCATCGCCGCCGGGATGTCGCCGCTGGGACTGGGCAGCGACGTGGCCATCTCCGTGCGCGGCCCGGCCCACGACACCGGCATTCTCGCCCTCAAGGCGACCAGGGGCCGGGTACCGATCACGGGGCACTGGCCCCAGGTTCCCAGCCGCTACTGGCACGTCGGGCCGATGGCGCGCAGTGTGCGGGACATCGCCACCGCGTTTCACATTCTCGCCGGGCCCGACGGTGCCGATGGTCACGTATGGCACTCGCCGCCACACGCGGAGAGGCCGCGGGCCCTGGCCGGGTTGCGGGTGGGCTGGGCGGGTGAGCCCGCGTTCGGCCCGGTGGACCACGAGGTGATGGCCACCGTCACAGCCGCCGCCGACGCGTTGCGGGAGCTGGGCTGTGCGGTCGACCCCGCCCCGCCGGCCGGGCTGGAGGCGATCGACGCGACCGAGGTGAGCGCGGTGCTGTACACCGCCGAGGTGGCGCCGTACTTCCGGCAGGTGGTTGCCGACCGCGAGTCCGAAGTACACCCCGTCATCCGGCGGACGATCAGCGCCCCGGAGGTGGCACCCGCCGACTACGTCACCGCACAGCAGCAGGTCGACGCGCTCAGCTCGCTGTTCGCCGCATATTTCGAGCGCTACGACGCGCTGCTGTGCCCGGTGTGCCCCGTCCCCGCCCCACCGCATGCCCGGTCGACGTTCCGCGTCGGAGACGTGACCGTTCCGGCGCGCGGCATCATGCGCGCGACCGTTCCATTCAATCTCACCGGCCTGCCCGCCCTGTCGTTGCCATTCGGGACCACCACCGACGGTCTACCGATCGGCGTTCAGCTCGTCTCGCGCTGGTATGACGAGGCGACCGTTCTGCGCTTGGGCGCAGCTTTGGAGACGATCAGCCCCATCCGTCACCGCCGTCCTGACCTGGGTTGACGCGGGGACTGCCACAAGAGCTGTGCGCCGGCCCAGACGCCGGGACGACTCGATGCCCTTGCGGGCGAGGCGGTTCCGGATGCCACGGGAAGCAGGCCATCGTCGAAGGTGCCGGTAGTTGATGGCGGCGCGCACGGTGTCGAGCAGGAAGTCGGCCGCGTAGGACGGGAGAGCGGCAGCCGGCCCTCCGGGCAGGTACGAGGGATGGATGAAGACGGTGGCGCCACGACGTCCGCGCTCGGCCATGAGCGGCTCGAAGCCGGATCCCCCAGGTAGGTGGCCAGGACGGTTCTGACCAGCTCGGCTGAGCAGTCGTTGATCCGCTCCCCCAATTGGCGCGCCGGCCGACTGCCGAGCCCAGCCAGGCTCCGAGAGGTGATCCGTCGTGGTCGAGCAGCAGGCCGATGACCAGAGCCGCGCCGCCGCGGTTGATGTCAACGGCCCAGAGCACGTCCTCGGAGAGGGCCAGGATGTCGGCGATCAACTCCAGGAGCACGACGAACGCGGGCTGGAAGAAGTGCCGGACCACGTGCAGGGGGGCGGCCTTCGGGCCGGCCCCCGGCCGGGGGCCGGCCGTGCGCGCTGGATCAGCGAACCACAAAGTTCGCCCAAGAGATCCAATCAATGAGCGACCTGGCGGCCGATCTCGCCCTACATATTGACGTGATCCGTATATAGATCCTACCTTTCCGGGGCCTACTCCAGGAGTTCCAGCACGGTTCCCACAGGGAGGGACATGTCGGAGAACTTCCGCTCACCCATCCGGTCGCGCATCCGGGCGGCCCGAAGAGCCGCCGCCGTCGCGGCCGTCCTCGCCACCCTCGGCGCCGCCTTCGGCGCCCCGGCCGACGCCGTCGCACGAGGGCCCGCCGCCAGGGCGAACCCCGCCGATGTCTACGTCTCGCCCAACGGCGACGACCACGCACCCGGCACCCGTACCGCCCCCTTACGCACCCCGGAACGCGCCCGCGACCTCGTGCGCAAGCGCGCCCCGCACCAGACGTCCGACCTCACGGTGCACCTCGCGCCCGGTACGTACCGGCTCAGCCGGCCACTCGTCCTCGACGCCCGCGACTCCGGCCGCAACGGACACCGCGTCATCTGGCAGGGCAGCAAGGGCACCGTGTTCAGCGGCGGCCGCGCCGTCCAGGGGTGGAAGCCGGTCAAGGGCAGCGCCGGGCTGTGGTCGGCGCCCGCGCCCGCCGGGCTCGGCAACACCCGGCAGTTGTACGTGAACGGCGTCCGTGCCCAGCGGGCGCGCGGGACGATCCCCGTCACGCTGACCGCCACCGCCACCGGATACACCGCCTCCGCCGACACGCTCGCCCGCTGGCGCAACCGGTCGGACATCGAGTTCGTCTACCCCAGCGGCGAGGCGCTGTGGAACATCCAGCGCTACGGCCTCGGCCAGTGGACCGTGCCGCGCTGCCCTATCGCCTCCGCGAGCGGCACCACCATCACCATGGCCCAGCCGTGCTGGGACAACTCCACCAAGCGCGTGGAGTTCCCCGACATCCCCGGCCGCAGCATCAACATGGTCGGACCCGGCAAGCTCACCAACGGTGAACTGCCCGGCTACATCGAGAACGCGTACGAGGTCCTCGACCAGCCCGGCGAGTGGTACCTCGACCGGGCGAGCCACACCGTCTACTACCGCCCGCGTCCCGGTGAGAATCCGCGCACCGCCGACGTCGAGGCCCCGGCGCTGGAGAAACTGGTCGACGGGCGCGGCACCGGCGACGCCCCGCTGCACGACATCGCGCTGCGCTCCATCCAGCACTCCTACGCCACCTGGCTCACCCCCTCGACCCCCGAGGGCTTCTCGGAGGTCCAGGCTGGCTACACGGTGACCGGCGCGGACGGCTGGAAGACCCAGGGGCTGTGCCAGTACACCCCGGGCGGCACCTGCCCGTACGCGTCCTGGACCAAGATGCCCGGCAACGTGGCCATCAGCCACGGCAAGAACATCGAGTTCTCCGACGACGCGTTCACCCACCTCGGCGCGGCCGGGCTCGAGCTGGGCACCGGTACCAAGGACGCGACCGTACGCGGCAACGTCTTCACCGACATCTCCGGCAACGGAATGGAGATCGGCGGCGTCGACGCCCCGCAGCCCGGCACCGACGCGGACCTCACCCGCCGGGTCTCGGTGACCAACAACCACCTCTACGCACTCCCCCGCGAATACCTCGGCGGTGTCGCCATCCTCAACGGCTACACCCAGAACAACACCATCGCCCACAACCAGATCGACCACGTCGCCTACTCGGCGATCTCCATGGGCTGGGGCGGCTGGCCCGACAAGATCGGCAAACCGGCCACCGCCAATGTCTCCCACGACAACACGGTGTCCAACAACCTGATCTACGACTACATGCAGGCGCTCGACGACGGCGGCGGCATCTACACCCAGGGCCTGACCGGCACCTCCCTCGCCGACGGCGAGAAGGTCACCGGAAACGTCATCCACGACCAGTGGGGCCTGGGCAAGTCCGTCTACACCGACAACGGCTGCACCTACGTGACCGTCCAGGGCAATGTGCTCTACGGCGCGAGTTACGCCAACGTGGGCAGCAAACACGTCGACTACCGCGACAACCTCGGCAACAACGACCCCACCCTCATCGCGGACAACTACTGGGAGCAAGGCGACCCCGACGGCGACGCCAGGGGCGTGGTGACCAGCGGCAACCGCATCCTGACCGACCCGTCGAAGGCCCCCGCCGACATCGTGGCCGCGGCCGGTCTCGAACCGCGCTACCGGGGCCTGCTCGGGCGCACCTTCGCCGAGGTGTCGGTGCCCGAAGCCCCCACCCGGGTAGGCGACTTCGGGGCCGACGGCGCGGTGTACGTGGCGTGGAACGCGACGTACGCGGACGGCGGCGCCCCCGTCACCTCGTACACCGTCACCGCCTCGGGCGGGCCCCGCACCGTGTCCACCACCATCCCGGCCGCCCGCTTCAAGAGCACCGGGTACGCGGTGGTCCGCGGGCTCACCAACGGGACCCCGTACACGGTCACCGTCACCGCCCGCAACGCGGCGGGCGTCAGCGAGAAGTCCCTCCCCGCCGCGCCCGTGACTCCCAGCACCGGCTCCGGCACCCTCGCCGCCGCCCCCACCCCCCTCAAGCCGCGCGCCGAGGCCGGGGCCGCCACGGTGAGCTGGACCCCGCCCAAGGCCACCGGCGACACCCCGGTCATCGGCTACCGCGTCACGGTCTCCGACGGCCGCACCATCGAGGTCAGCGGCCGGGACGTGCTCGTCGGCCAGCCCTCGGCCAAGAACATGTTCCGGGTCGTTCCCGGCCTGCGCCCGGACACCGCGTACACCTTCTCCATCGCGGCGGTCACGGCCACCGGCACCGGCCCGGCGACCGAGGTGTCCGTCACGACCCCGTCGGCGTAACCCGCCCGGTGGTGGCACGGCTCGCCGTGCCACCACCGCCCGAGGGCGCCGTGACATAGCGGGTGAGCATGGCGACCAGTGGTCGTGGACCTCTGACATCATCCCGGCAGGCGCTAAGGGGTCTCCACCGTGTCGTCGGGCACCCAGCGCAGCACGTCGCCGGGCTGACAGCCGAGCGTGCGGCAGATCGCGTCGAGCGTCGTGAAGCGCACGGCCTTCGCGCGGCCGTTCTTGAGCACCGCGACATTGGCGGGCGTGATGCCGACGGCGGCGGCGAACTCACCGACCGACAGTTTGCGTTTGGCGAGCTGGACGTCGAGATCGACGATGATCGCCATCAGACCACCTCGGCGATCTCGGTCTGCAGATCCGTCGCCTTCCGCAAGAGGCTCCGCATGATGGCGATGAGCATCACGAACGACACCCCCAGGCCGGTACCCGTGACCGCGGCGCCCAGCGCGCCGATGACCTCCATTCCGTCGCTGGGAGAGGGAATGGCGGCCAGGGCCAGATGCCCGGCGACCCCGGACGCCAGCAGTGTCGCCACGACCGCGGATCCGATGATGGTGTCGACCCACCGGAAGGCCCGCGCAGTGAAGATCGCATCGCGCTGAACCATGGCGAGCAGCATCCACACCGCCACGAGCGCGACTTGGACGCAGACGATGCCGATGATCGCCACCGTCACATAGGGCGTGGCGAACGGGGCGTAGGGAGGAAAGCGGTCGACCTCATCGGCCGCCGTTGTGGGGATGACCACGATCTGACCGAAGAGCCCGGCCAAGACCGCTGTGGCGATGCCGACCCGGAGTGCGGCGATGAAGAAACGATGCATGTATCGATTATCGATACATATTTATCGAAAGTCAATCGATGTGTTTGCCCTGCGAGTGCGCGGGGCGGGCGTTCATGGAGATGGCGCCCAGGCCCCCTCGGTTCCTGTCCGAGGTCCCGGGCAACCTCAAATAGCCCTCTGAATTGCCACCATGACGGTTCGTCATCCACTCGACGGGACAATATTCATAGTGAGGAATGAACTGGGACGAAAGGTTGCATTCCGATGCGGGCCACATTACGGCCCACCGCCGATTCCACCATGCGCGCCTCGCGCGTGCGTGTCGCGGGCGAACCGCCCGACGACCCGGGCCGCCACCCCATCGAGCGCGCCATCATCAAGCTGTGCCGCACGCGCTCCCGGAGTACCTCCGACCTCCTCCACGAGGTGCAGACGCGGTCGCCTCGCCGCGGCCGAACGGGACGGCACGTTCCCCGCGCACGTCTTCGTCGAGGACCGTCCGCAGGTGCCGTTCACCCGTGATGAGGAGTCGGTGTGCCGTTGCCGACGAAGACGGCGTCGAAAGGGGCGGTGAACTTGCTGTCCCGGTCGCGGATGAGGAACCGGAAGCGCCCCGCTCTGTCGTCGAGGTTCATGAGCAGGTTTCGGGCAAGTTGGGTGACCCGCGCAGGCCAGAAGCGTGTGGGCCTGGGCACGGAGGAAGGAGCGCCAGGTCTGCCGGGAGGCTCGCTGCGGTGCGGGCGGTAGACCGGAGCGGCGCAGAACGCGCCGGATCGTGGCGGCGGCAACCCGATAGTCGAGCCGTCGAAGCTCACCTTGGATTCTCATGTATCCCCAGGTGGGGTTCTCTCGCGCCAAGCGCTGGATGAACGCCGCAATCTCCTCCGCAAGCGGTGGCCGACCGGGCACGGTTGGAGTTTGGTGCCATTTCCAGCGCACCAGACGACGGTGCCACGTCAGCAATGTGCCCGGTGTGACCACCCGATGGCAGCGTAAGACAGGTGGCAGGTGCCGGGCGAGAGCGGAGAGCACGGCACGATCAGCCCACGAGAACCGCGGCCGCTCGACCTGTCGGCGAAGCACCGCGACCTCATGGCGAAGCACGAGGATCTCGGCGTTGTTCGCGACGGTCGATCGGCTCAACAAGAGGAGGCAGGTCAGTAGTCGGCAGAAGATCAGGTAGAGCAGTCGCAGATCCACGATCACACCCTTCGGGTGAATGAAACCCGTCGGACAACTTCGGGCAATAACGAGCATTAAGATCTGGACAGCCCATTTGGCTGCTATAACTTCCTCCCTGGGTGGGCGCTACGGGGGAGGGCAGCCCCATGGCCGGTACGCACGGCATCCATGTCCACGGTGATGTCGAGGGCAGCCAAGTCGTCGTCGGCGACCATAACGTCGTCATCAACGCCGCGCTGGGCTCGTCCGTCAGCGTACGGAGCGAGGGCCCGCCGCCCACGCGGCGGCGCACCCGTCCCGCGGGCCGCGCACTGCCCGACCGCGCGCCCCGGCTACTGGGGCGTGATCGTGAGCTGGCCGCACTGGAGCGGTGGCTGGGGCAGGGCTACCCAGTGCAGGTCTACGGCCCACCCGGGACCGGGAAGTCCGTACTACTGCGCCGTTACGCCGCGGACGCCGCGACGAGCGGCCGAGACGTGGTGTATCTCCCGGCGGCGGGTGTGCCGGCCGAGGACCTCGTCCAGGAGCTCTTCCACGCCTGCTACGAGGCGGAGGACTACAAGCCGGAGCCGGCCAGGGTGCGCCGCCTGATGGGCTCGGTGCGGGCGCTGCTCGTCATCGACGACTTCCAGGGCTCGACCGCCGAGCTGGCCGAGCTGATGGACGCCGCGCCCGGATGCGATGTGCTGTTGGCCACCGCCGAGCGCCACACCTGGGACGAGGGGCGGGCGCTTCGCCTTGAGGGCCTCCAGGAGGAGCCCGCGCTCGCGCTGTTCGGGGAAGAGTTACGGCGGCCACTGCGCGACGAGGAGTACGAGGCGGCCAGACGGCTGGTCACGGCGGTCCGGGGCCATCCGCTGACGCTGGTGCAGGCGGCGGCGGACACGACCTTCGAGGTGGACGAGGACGCGCGGGTGACGGGGCTCGCGAACGGGCTCAGCGACGCCGCGTCCGTACTCCTGCGTCTGCTGGACGCGCTGTCCCCGCTGCCGCTGTCCGCGAAGCTGCTGCCGATCCTGGCGGGCGGCGTGGACAAGGCCGCGATCACGGAGCTGACCTCGCTGGCCCTCATCGGCTCCTCCGGCACGGGCTACCGCACCACCGGCCGCGTCGCCCACCTGGTCGCCGAGCGCACCGGCCCGGCCCGGGACGCGGCGAAACTGGCGCCCGCCCTGACAGCCTGGGCGGCCGCGACAACGGCCACCCGTCATGACATCGCCGCCGAAGCCCCCGTCGTCTGCCACGTCCTCGCGGCTGCGGCACGCGCCCGCGACCATGCGGCCGTCTGCGCCCTGGCCCGTACGACGGCCCCCGCCCTGGCCCGCTCCCTGCGCTGGGGCGCCTGGCACCAGGTCCTCGACCTGGGCGCGGCCGCGGCCCGCGCACTGGGCTCGGCCGCGGACGAGGCGTACTTCCGCCAGGAGGAGGAGGTGCGCAAGCGGGCGCTGGGCATGGTGGCTCTGGCGACGGCCGGCGGGGCGCTGGCCGCCGGGGCAGTGATCGGCCATATAGCGGGCACCGCGGGCCACGGCGGCGCGGCGGCCGGGAAGACGGGGTTCGCCGCTGCCGCCTCCAATCCGGCGGCGATCACCGCGGCGGTAGCCGCCTTGGTGGTCGGCGGGGTCTTCGCCGGGCTCGCCACCGCGGGCGACAGTCAGCCGCGGGCGAGGCCGACCCCCAGCGGGCAGGTCACCTCCCTGGCCGCGACCGGCACCCGGCCCCCGGTCCCGATCTCCACCGCGCCCCGGACCCCCACCCGGACCCCGTCGCCGAGCCGTACGTCCCCCCGCCCCCCGACCAAGGCCACGACACCCCCGTCGCCCACCCGGATCACCTCATCGCCGCCCACGGACCCCGGCCAGGGCCCCGTCAGATGTCAGCTCGATTTAGAGGGCACTATCACCTTGGGCGCGCCCGCAGGCGGCGAAGCCACAGACGACTACGCATGGGAGGAGTTCATGCAGTGCGACGACGAGCGGACCCTGACCGTCGACAAGGCGGATCCCGGCCACGTCGCATTCGGTGTGACTCCCACCTCCTGCCCCAAGACGGCCCATCCCGGTCAGGCGATCCGGGTCTCAGCCCCCTGCCGGTACACCGTCCGCTTCCATCCCCCTCAGTCGGCTGAGCCGGGTACCCAGTACCAGGCACACGTCATCATGCGCGACGACTGGGGCAGGCTGTCCATGACGCTGAGCGTGTACGGCACGGTGTCCGCCGCTTCCACGGCGGGCCCATCGAGCACAGCGCCAACTCCTCAGTAGACCCCGGCAAGGGCGCTACGATCGGCGCCCATCACAGGATCACATCGGGGTAGGTGCCGTGCGGTTGAGCGTCCGAGTCACGACCGCCGAGGGCTGCCCCGGCGTACACGACCTCTACCGCTGGCTGACCGAGGACCCCGACGTGGCGGGTGCGGCCGAGGTGGCACTGGTGGACGAGGACGACGACGCGGAGGCCCTGGTAAGCCTGGAGGTCATCCCCATCGTCGTCTCGAACCTGTGGGTGCCGACAACCGTGTCACCTATGCGGCCTGCTTGTATTCGTGAATGAGGCCACCGAGCCGATCAAGCCGGGAGACCATTGTCCGGTCGCTGGCACGTCCCGAACTCTTCGTCGACTGGCACTGGTTCAACCCGGCCGAACTCGTGCCGCTCGTGGAGGTGACGGGCGGACCGCTCACGGCACAGGACACCCTGGAGCGGCTTGCCACGCTCTCCCGGGCGATCGGCAAACAGCCCATCACGCTCCGCCGTGACCACGCGGGTTTCGTGGCCAACCGGCTGCAGTACGCGTTGCTGCGTGAGGCCTACGCGCTGGTGGAGGAGGGTGTCTGTGACGTGGCGGACGTCGACCGTGCCGTCGTCTCCGGCCTCGGGGCGCGTTGGGCCGCCATCGGCCCGTTCGCGTCCATGGACGCGGCGGGACTCGATGTCCACGAAGCCGTCGCCGAGCAGTTGTTCCCCCGGCTCTCCCGCTCGACCAAGGTTCCGGCCCTGCTGCGGGAGGCCCGCCGTGGTGGAGCCACCGGCATGAAGGGCGGCCGGGGCCTCCTGGGCGACTACCCGCCCGGAGCCGCAAGCAAGGTCGCCGCGCGACGACGAGGCCGCCCGGAAGGCCCGGGAGACGGGACTCGACCTGGGCACGGTTGCGGGCCCGGTCAATCCTTCCCGGTGAGCAGCCGGCGCGGATTGGCGACGCGGAAGGCGTACGCCGCGGCTCCGCCCAGACCGAAGCCGGGATGCCGTGGCGGCTCCGCGTAGGGCCGGTCCGAGCCCTGAACGACGGCGTCCACACCGAGGGCGCGGACGATCGCGTCGACGGCGCGCGGACCGTACGAGGACGTCTCGACGAAGACGCCCGGGTCCGCCTCCTCCTGCCCTCCGCCCCGGGCGGCGAAGCGCTCCCCGTGCAACGGGGCAAGCCCGGCCAGCAGCGCAAAGCACACCCGCAGGCGCGGATGGCGCGGCCGGCCGAAGGCCCGGAAGGCGAACCAGGCGGCGTGCATCTGCTGGACGTAGGGCACCATGGCCGACCACCAGCCGGGCCCGTCGGAACCTCCCGGCGCAGGGCCCGGGTGGACGAACAGCGGGAGGTCGCGCTCTTCGAGGAGATCCAGCAGCGGGGCGCAGCGTGCGTAACCGGCCGCGTCGGCCAGGGCGTTCGCCGGGAGCTGCAGGCCGACGAAGCCCCGGTCGAGGTCCTTGACCGTCGCGTCCGCGTCGACGTCCCGTACACAGGTGGCGGCCCAGGCGCCGAACGGCTCGGGGAGTTCGGCCACTCCGTCGTGGTAGGCGTCGAGCAGAGGCCGCGCCTGGGCCGGGGGCAGCCATTCCACGCCGATCGGGGCGGACAGCGAGACGAGCGCCCGACCGAGACCGTCGGAGGCGGCGAGTTCCGTACGGCGGGCGATGTCGTGGTCGGCGGGTGGGACGTCGTAGGGCGGCTCACCGTGCAGGAACAGGGTCCAGCCGTCCAGGTACGGCGGTTGCCGGCGGGACCGCAGGGCCGCCACCAGGGACGGGGTCCACAGATGCTGGTGTACGTCGACGTTGGTCATGACGATCCTTCCACCAAGGCGCGCAGTGTCCTCCGCACGTCATCGGACCCCAGGATGTCGCGGTTCACCGTCTCCACATCCACCCCGTGCGGCCGGTCGTCGTCCAGGCGGGGCACGACCTTCCGGATCGCGCGGTGCAGGACCTCCGGTCCTCGTCCCAGGGCAGAGGGCGCCGCCAGATCCACCGCCTGCGCGGCGACCACGGCCTCCACGGCGAGCAGTTGGCGCAGGTGGGTGAGCATCGGCGTCAGCCGCCGTGCGCCGAGGGCCGCGTTGGTCGAGTCGTCCTCGACGGCATCCGCGCCGTGGCGGGAGTCGGTGGACACGGGTGCGGACAGCATGCGGATCTCGGCGACGAGCGCCTGCGCCGTCTTGACCAGCGGTGCGAAGCCCGAGCGCTCCGGACCGTATGGCGACAGGTTCGCGGGCAGTCCGCTGACCGAAGGGTCGAGCAGCCGCCGCATGCGCTCGGCGGAGATCGACGCGATCTGTGTCAGGGCCAGGGCGAGGGTGTCGAAGGCGAGGGCCAGGGCCGGGGTGTGGAAGTTGCCGGACGAAAGGATCTCGTCGGTGCCGGCCAGAATCACCGGATTGTCCCCGGAACCGTTGAGCTCCGGGGCGAGCGCGTCGTCGGCGAAGTCCAGCGTCGCGTGCAGAGCCCCGTGCACCTGAGCCGCGCAGCGCAGGCTGACGGGGTCTTGGACCCGCCGTGCGTGCCGGGGATCGCCCAGCTCACCGCCGTCCAGCAGGGCGAGCAGCTCGCCCGCCGCGCGGGACTGACCGGGAGCGGGACGCAGGCCCAGCACCCGGGCGTCGAGGGGGCTGGTGTTCGCCCGGAAGCCTTCGTAGGTCAGTGCCGTGACCGCCTGGGCCAGGGTGAGGACGGCGGCCGCCTCGTGCAGGGCGAGCGCACCCTGCCCGGCCGCCAACGGGCTTGCGCTGCACAGCACATGCCCGTCCTTGGGGCCGAGTTCGGCCGGGGTGAGACCGGCCCGGCGCAGTGCCGTGGCGCCGTCGACCACCTCGCCGCCCAACTCGGCGCTGCCCTCACCGATGACCACCAGACCGACATGGGCCATCTGACACAGATCGGAGGCGCCGATCGAGCCCACCTCGGGGATCACCGGATGCAGCCGCGAGTTGAGCATGTCGATGAGCAGCCGCGGGATCTCCGGCCGCACGCCGCTGCCACCGCCCGCGATTCCGTTGACGCGGGCGAGGAGGGCGGCGCGGACGACGGAGGCGGGCAGCGGATCGCCGACCGCGTTGGCCCGCCCCCGGACCGTACGGACGCTGAACAGCTCGAGTTCGTCGCGGGGCAGTGCGTACGATGAGCGGGTGCCCAGCCCCGTCGTCAGGCCGTAGGTCGGCACCTGGTGGTCGACGACGTCGTCCACCACGGCCCGTTCGCGCTCCAGTCGGGGCAACACCTCGTCCGCCAGGGCGACTTGTGCGCTGTGACGGGCGACGGCGACGACATCGTCGTAGGACAACGTTTTCCCGTCGACGACGACCTCTGTCATGAGAACCGCAGTTTCTGACCGAGACCGCGCTCTTCGGCCTTCCTGAGCATGGCCGCGCCCAGCGCGATGTCGGAGAGGGAGAGGCCGCGGTGCCAGAACAGGTTCGTCTCCTGAGCGCTCTCCCGGCCGGGCTTCTTGCCGACGACGATCTCGCCCAACTCCCCGTGCAGGTTGTCCTTGTTGAGCTTGCCGGAGTCCACGTGCCGGCGCAGCGCGCCGAACGGCCCGGCGTGTGCCTGGCCCCAGTCGTCCATCACGATCTTGTCCATGATGTCCGTGAGATCGAACTCGACGGCGCTGTGCACCCCGTAGGGCACGACCAGCGAACCGGGGGCGATCCACTCGGTCTTCAGCAGCGGCTGCGGACTTTCCAGGCGGGACGCCTCCACCACGATGTCCGCGCCCTCCACGCAGCTCTTCCAGTCCTCGGTGACGATGACGGGCTTGCCGAGCTCCCGCTCCAGCCGCTCGGCGAAGGCCTCCCGACTCTCGGGGCGGCGCGAGTGGACGCGTATCTCGTCGAGGTCGAAGATCCGGTCGAGCAGCCGGACGTTCCAGTACGAGGTGGCGCGGGCGCCGATGTGACCGAGCACCTTGGCGTCCCGGCGGGCCAGGTGACGTGCGCCGAGCGCGGTGAGGGCGCCGGTACGCATCTCGGTGATGGCGGTGGCGTCCAACACGGCCACGGGCATGCCGCTGCGGGGGTTGAAAAGGTTGAGCAGCGCCATCTCCGAGGGCAGACCCTGCTTGTAGTTCTCGACGTAGTCGCCCACGATCTTGACTCCGGCCAGCGCGAGCGGGGCGATATAGCCGCGCAGGACGTTGAAATGACCTTTGAAGGCGGGATCGGGCACGAGGTGGACGCGCGGCTCGATGACCGTCTCGCCGAGGCCCTGGGCGCGCAGCCCTTCCTCGACGGCGTCGAGTATCTCGATGTCGGTCAATTCGAGCTGCTCGATGTCCGAGCCGTTCAGGAAGGTGAACCAGACCGGTTCCACGGGGTGTCTCCCTATGTCTGAGCTGGAGTTTTGCACGGCACATCATGCGTACAAGGTGACCATTGCGGATGCGTACAAGGTGACTATTCCGGGCACCCCTGGCCTGATTTCGCATGAACGTAACGCGCAGTTTACAAACACGCATTGACTGCTCATTCAGTCACCCATAACTCTGCACGAATATATGCAGTCGGGTAAGGGGTAGCCTTGATCAGATTCGACGCGGTGAGCAAGAATTATTCAAACGTGACCACAGCCGTGGACGAATTGTCCCTGGAACTGGCCGAGGGCGGCATCACGGTGCTGGTCGGTCCTTCCGGCTGCGGCAAGACCACGACCCTGCGCATGATCAACCGCATGGTGGAGCCGACGGCGGGGACGGTGAGCCTGCGCGGCAGGGTCTGGTTCTTCTGCCGACCCGACGGACAACCGCTCCGGCCCCAGACCGTCCTGGACCGATTCCGCAAACGCACCAAAGAAGCTGGAGTCCCCCGCATCGACGCCCGCAGCAGCCGCCATCAAGGTCTGTACGACGCCGTACGCGGAAGCGGTCAAGTGGCACATGGAGCATCTTCGACGCGGTGCATCGCGCCCCACCGAACAACGCAACTACCCAGGTTTCGAATCTATGAGACCGCTACCAGCATCCGGCATCTGACCAGGGCGGATGTAATATTTGGCACCCACAGCCTCCCCGAGGCCGCACTCGACTTTCGCGTCCTCGCGTCCTCGCGCGCCGCGAGCTCGGCGGAGAGGTCCTCGTGCTCCGCGTCGCATCCGCAGTGCTCACTCAGCCGGTACTCCACCTGCGCCAGGTCCGGGCCCAGCACCGTCAGCAACGCATGTGATCTCGAACGCCGTATGGAACATGCCTTGGTACTTTTGTGACATGGAATCCTGGCTGAAGGACCTACTCACCCAAATCGATGAGGCGACGGCCAAACTGATTGCGGCGGCCGACGGCCTGACCGACAAACAGGTCAGTGAACCGTCGTTGCTGTCCGGCTGGTCCCGCGGCCACGTCCTCACCCACATCGCCCGCGCCGCTGAGGCTCACCGAAACCTGTTGGAGGCAGTCGGCACCGGGACCGACATCCCCGCCTACGCGAGTCAAGAAGCCCGCGACAGGTCGATCGAGAACGGTGCGAGCCGACCGCTCGCCGAGCAAGTAGCCGACATTGAACGGACGGCGGCGGCATTCCGGGCCGCCGCCGTCACAACACCCGATGACGCGTGGACGACCCGTGTCACCATCCTGCACCTTGAGCCGTTCCCGGCCAGCCAGGTTGTCCTACGCAAGCTCGTCGAGCTCGAACTGCATCACGTCGACCTGAACGCGGGCTACCGGCCGGCCGACTGGCCTGTCACCTTCAAGCCGCTGGAGTTGCCCGAACCCATGCGAAGCCAGGCCACCGACCGCATGTCCTGGTTCGCCACGAAGTAACTGCGACCGCACACGTCCGAACACAGCGCAACACCTGGTATCAGCCGGACTTCCACCGGGGTGCCTTGCCGGAAACCTCATCCGTGCAGGTCACGCCGCATTTCGGTACTCATGGAGGATTGCGCTTGCCGTAAATGTCGTCCGCCCTGGTGGGAGGGGGTGTGCGCGGTGTACCGGAGGTCGACCGGCGAAGTCGCCGAAACAGGCGCTCTCGCGAGGCTGGCGCTCACCGCGGCAAGATGATCGACCGTGCTGCTGCGACTGGCTTACCCCGGCGTGACGAACGCGTTCGCGATGCTTCGCCTGCTGCCGATGGCCGACCGGGACAAGTGCGCGGAGATCCTCGCGCTGCGCCACCAGGTCACCGTGTTGGAACGTCAACTCGGCAAGGGCAAGATGAGGTTCACGCCCAGCGATCGGGCGTTCCTGGCGGCGCTGCTGCACCGGCTGCCACTTCACCTCCTGCGAAGATTACGGCTGCTCGTACGCCCCGACACGGTGCTGCGTTGGCACCGCACCCTCGTCGCACGCCGCCAAGCCGCCTCCTGCCGGCCCAAGCGTCCGGGACGGCCGCGCACGGTGCACTCGATCCGCGTCCTGGTGCTGCGGCTGGCGAAGGAGAACCCGCCCTGGGGGTACAGGCGTCCGCACGGCGAGCGACAGGAAGTTCCCCACCCTCTTCGGTGACGTCCTCAAGGACGCGGGGATCAACGTCGTCCTCAGCGGCATCCAGATGCCAAGGATGAACTCGATCACGGAGCGCTGGATACAGACCTGTCGCCGCGAGCTCCTGGACCGGACGTTGATCTGGAACCAGCGACACCTTCTGCACGCCCTGCGCGAGTTCGAGCAGTTCTACAACCGACACCGGCCACACCAGGGCATCGCCAACGCCAGACCACTGCCCCCTTGCCTCCACCGATCGACGAACCGGACACGATAGCCCGCCTCGCCATACGTCGACGCGATCGCCTCGGTCCGTCGACAGTCCACCTTGCCACCACAGGCGGGGGTCGCCGTGTCGGGCAGTGGGTCGCAACGACAGTTCCGCTTCCCCGGGGGGCTCACCCGGGTCGGGGCACGCGTTCTGCGGCCGGGAATTCACGGTTACGCATAAGTCATGAATACAAAAGGCACTTACCCACAAAAACGCCCCAACCTCCGACTATATCGTGCATATATTCGACGCTGACATCAGGCCCCTGGAAAGTATTGTGATTTCCTGGGATCGTCCGTGATGCGCGGCGCGGCGCAGGGATCCCACGATAAGTTGCGTATAGCAGGTACTTGCGGATTGGCATATACCCTTGGGCCGCTCGCTGCTTTGGCGCAATCTAGCGGGTGTCGGCGCTACTCATGCTTTGCTCTTCAAGTGCTCGCTTACTGTTCACTCGTCGCCGTTTCTGGGCATACTCGATCGAAGGAGTAGTTGTGCCTATAGCCGTCAACGACGTGGAAACATTCCATAGGGCGCTGCTCATGCAATCCGGAATCAGCATGGCCGTGATCGACGCAGAGGGGGGAATTCTGTGGGCGAGCCCCAGTTTCCTTCATTACTTCTCGGGAGCGGGAGAGAAAGTCATCGGGGAGCATCTCTCCGGTTTCATTCATCCGGGAGCGAAGGAGCATTTGGGTTATTTGATGGCTGAAGTTCTGGAGGGTCGGCGGATCCGATTCTCCGAGGAAGTCGCCATGGCTCGGGGGAACGGGGGGTTCGTCGTTGGAACCCTGGTGGGTGTGGCCGTGAGCGGATTCGAGGGAGGCCCTGGTCTGATCGCTTTATGGCAGCCGGACGGTAGCTTGACGGTGAGCGCGAGCGATAAGAGCAAAAAGGCCACTGTGAGCGAGATGGGCCGCAGGATCCTAGAGGGTGTGGCGCGCGGCCTCTCCACCGCCAAACTGGCATCCCAGCTCCACATGAGCAAGAACGGTATCTCGTACCATCTTGGCGAGTTAATGAGGCAATTCCAGGCCGACAACCGGACCGAGTTGGTCTCCAGGGCTTATGCGGTGGGCCTGCTCAAGGTCGGAACGTGGCCGCCGGTCACCTGACACTACATTCCTCCGACTCGAAAGGTGATGCATTCCGTGCCCACGCCTGTGACATACCACAGTCTTCCGGGATCCGACGCTCCGGTCCGATTGATCGCTTTCCATCACGCCGGGGGATCGGCCTCCTCGTTTCTGCCGGTACTGAAGGAGCTTCCGGACGGCTGTGGTGGATTCCTCTTTGAGCTCGGAGGGCGGTTCGGTGAGTCGGAAAGTGCGCCAGCCGCCGATTTTCATTCGGCGTATGAGCGGTTCCTTCCGGACTTTCTCCGCCTTGTCGACCGGCCAACCGTGGTGATCGGGCACAGCCTCGGCGCCCTGTTCGCGCACAATCTTGTCGCGGCGCTTCCGCCCGACCGGGCGGCGCTGGTCAAGACGCTTGTGGTCTCCGCGTCCAAGGGGCCGGTGGTGGCCGCCGGGGAGGCTTCGATGCCCGCCGCTCCATTCCTTGTGCGGTCCGCCTCCAGCGTCATGGAGGATCTGCGTACGTTCGGCGGCACCGCCCCGGAGTTCCTGGAGGACCCGGAGTTCGCGGAAGCCGCCGTCAGCCAGCTCGGGCACGATCTGCACCTGGCCGATACCTACATCCTGCCGCCCGGTCCACCATCCAGGGTGCCGTACCTGGTCTGGTACGGGCTGGACGACTTCACCCTGGCCGAGGCGGACCGGCTGGCCTGGTCCGAGTCGTGTGCTCAGCAGCCGGACCACGAGGGATTCCCCGGTGGCCATTTCTATCTCTTCGACAGGCCGGAACCGGCGGTCCGGCTTCGGGAACTGACCGACAGGCTAGCCGCGGAGGGTTTCCGGTGATCGGATGTTTGGTAGGTTCCGAACACCTTCGGCCCACACAGAAAGGGGACACCGAGTGACTGGGACTACCGGCGGGCAGCCGCTGACGCCCTGGCTGTTCACCACCGGAACGTCGTCGTTCATGGAGTTCATAGAGAGGTACGACCCGGACCTGATGCCCGGTCGCGGGAAGCGTGCCGCCGGAGCCCCAGGGCTGACAGAGGATCAGATTCCCCACGGTACCACCGTGCTGGCCCTCACCTATGCGGACGGTGTGATGATGGCCGGTGACCGGCGCGCGACGATGGGAAATCTCATCGCTCAGCGTGATCTGGAAAAGGTGTATCCCGCGGACGAACACACGGCGGTGGCATTCGCAGGAACCGTAGGTCTCGCGCTGGACATGGTGAAGCTCTACCAGGTCGAGCTGGCCCACTTCGAAAAGGTCGAGGGTACGACGATGACCCTGGACGGCAAGGCCAACCGGCTGGCCACCATGATCCGGAACAACCTCGGCCAGGCCATGCAGGGTCTCACCGTGGTACCCATGCTCGCCGGGTACGACCTACTCGCCCCGGAGGGCAAGCAGGGTCGGATCTTCAGCTACGACGTGACCGGCGGACCGTACGAGATGCAGGACTTCCACAGCGTGGGGTCCGGTTCTCCCTATGCCCGGGGAGCGTTGAAGAAACTCTACCGGCCAGGGCTCTCGCGCCGGGAAGCCGCGCTGGCCGCGCTCCAGGCGCTGTACGACGCGGCGGACGACGACACGGCGACCGGCGGCCCGGACATCTCCCGGCGGATATTCCCGATCGTCGCGTCGATCACCGAGGAAGGCTACGAGCGGATGGACGAGGCGAATACCGAGGAACTGAGTCGTCTGGTGGTCGAGCAGCGGTCACGCCAGCCGGAAGGACCCACTGTCGCCCTGTGAACCGGCAGCCTCCTGCCACACCGTCCCGGAGGGGCGGGCCCGATTCGGGCCCGCCCCTCCGGCATTTCCGCGTCCGGGTGTTCCCGTTCATGTCCGGCGGCGGGGATCTCACCCCTCCCGTAACGACTCGCCATGCGAGATACACCTCGGTTCCCTTCCTGTCTCGCCCTAAACGCTTGGAGTGTACATAGGTGGACACGAAATTCTCGGAAATCTCCGAGTAGGGTCATGGGTGATTAAGATGACGGGGAATTTCCTTGCATGGAGTAGGAAATGAGCGGCAGTAGGTCGGTGATTGTTTCGTTGGTGAGGCTCACTGGGATTCCTGGTGGGCATCGACGAGATCCAGTTCGAATGGGATCTCATCAGTAATTTTCGTTGCGTGGAATTCTGCCGACGCCCGGGCGGGCATGGCCACTTGACCAGGGAGGTTCGTACATGCCGACGAGGTACGAGGAGAGGGAACGGGCGGTGGTGGTGGCGGGTGTCGGCGGATGGGTGCCTCCGGACGTTGTCACCAATGACGATCTGTGCGCCCGCCTCGACACGTCGGACGAGTGGATCCGCACCCGTACCGGTATCAGAACCCGGCACGTGATCTCCCCCGGTATGGCCACATCGGATCTCGCGTTCGAGGCGGGCCGGAGGGCGCTGGGATCCGCGGACGATCAGGAGATAGGAGCAGTCGTGCTCGCCACGACCACTCCCGACCGGCCCTGCCCGGCCACCGCGCCGGACGTGGCGGCCCGTCTCGGCCTCGTGGGAGTGCCGGCTTTCGACATTTCGGCGGTCTGCGCCGGTTTCCTCTACGGTCTGGCGACAGCGGCGGGGCTGATCGCCTCAGGGACTGCGCGGCAGGTTCTGCTGATCGGGGCGGACGCCTTCACTACCATCGTCGACCCGAAGGACCGTTCCACAGCGGTGATCTTCGCGGATGGGGCGGGCGCCGTGGTGCTGCGTGCGGGCCGGGCCGACGAGCCCGGTGCGGTGGGTCCCGTGGTACTCGGCAGCGACGGCAGGTTCGCACACCTCATCCAGGTGCCGGCCGGTGGTTCACGCCAGCGTTCCCGGAGTCGGTCCTGCGGCCCGGGCGAAGAGTTCTTCCAGATGGAGGGACGTGACACGTTCCGGCAGGCCGTGGAGCGGATGTCGGCGGCATCCCGGCACGCCGTCGAGTCCGCCGGCTGGTGTCTGGAAGACGTCGACCGGTTCGCCGCCCACCAGGCCAACGCCCGGATCCTCGAGGCCGTCGCGGACGAGCTGGCCATACCGGCCGGGCACCGGTTGTCGAACATTTCCCGGGTCGGTAACACCGGCGCCGCCTCCATCCCGCTGCTGCTCGCCCAGGCCGCTGAGGACAGCAGTCTTGCCGAAGGGCACCGGACCCTGCTCACCGCGTTCGGCGGCGGACTCGCCTGGGGCGCGGCCACGCTCACTTGGCCCAAGCTGCCCACTGCCTGACACCCCCTACACAGAGGATTGGGACCGTCCCGTGTTCGAGACGCTCAAAGAAGTACTGGTCGGCAAACTCAAGGCGGCCTCGGAGAAGATCACCCCGGAGGCCACCATCGAGGAGGCCGAACTGGATTCGCTGTCCATCGTCGAACTCTCCATCATCCTGGAGAAGGATTTCACGATCACGATCACTGACGACGAGTTGCTGGCCGCCCCCACGATCGGCGACATGGCGAAGCTGATGGAGGAAAGGAACGCGGCGGCCTGACGTCGGCGCGGACGGAGGACGCCCCCTCGCACGGGCGGATCGCGAAGCGGCGCCGGGCAGCCCGATGCCCGGCGCCGGTCGCGGCGCGGGCGCCGTCCGCCACGACGAGGGTGGGACTCAGGGTGATCGGCTCCGGCCGCCGCTCGCGTGATCCCGCGGCACGTTCACCGGAAAGACGGGGGCACTCACCCGCTGCCGGGCGCTGCCGAAGGCCTCTGCGCGGCAGCCTGCCGACCGGACGGACCTGAGCGCCGATACCGGAGTCGTCGATGCGCCGGAAGGCGGCGCGGGGGTGGCGCCGTTGCGCCGGGGCTGTTCGTCCCGGGGCCGAGCTGACCGGACGCCGGGCCCCAGCCGTGCCGCGTACCAATCTTTCCTGCTGGTATCTGACGTTTGGTCGAACGCATGGTGAACAAAATTTACGGAGTCCCCAATTCCCCTTCTGGCTCGTTCTAAACATCCAGAGTGTGCATAAGTGGACACGAAGGGCTCGAAAATCTCTGGCTAGAGTTATATGTAATTGGCCTGAGGGCAGGAACCATCGTCATAGGCAGGGTCCGGAGTGAGTGACAGCAAATCGGTTAACCTATTCCATCGGCACGGGGTTCCGAGCTTCCTGGAGGGGATCTACCAGGGTCGGCTCGATTGGGACATGATAAGTAATTTCGTTGCACAGGATTCCGCTGATGAGAAGGCGGGAGACGCGGCAGTGGAACGCCTGACAGATATCCTCAGGAACCGGGTGAACCCCACCGCCGTCGACGCCACCCGGGAACTCCCGGAAGGGCTGCTCGAGGAGCTGCGCCGCACCGGATTCCTGAATCTCCAGGACTCCCCGGACATAGGCGGCCTGGGTCTCTCGAGCTACAACACCTTCCGGGTCGTCCAGGCGGCGGCGAGCTGGTCGGTGCCGGTCGCGTTGGTCCTCGGGATCCAGACAGCCGTCGGCTCCGGAACATACCTGCGGGCGCTGCCGCCCGGCGAACTGCACTCCTACGTCGAAGAGCGACTGCTGGACGGCATCATCTCCGGTTCCGCCGACACCGAGCCCGCCGGCGCCTCGAACAGCGCCCGGCAGACCCGCGCTGTTCCCACCGACGACGGGGAAACCTTCCTCCTGACGGGTGAGAAGATCCACATCGGCAACGGCCCCATCGCGGACATCGTGACCGTCTCCGCGATGCTCGACGAGGACGGGCAGGACCGGCCCCGGCTGTTCTTCGTGGAGACCTCCGACCCGGGGTTCAGCATCCGCTCACGCCACGAGTTCATGGGGGTCAAAGGCTTCCCCAATGCGGCACTGGTGCTGGACGGCGTTCGAGTGCCCCGCGAACGCATGATCGTCGAGGTCGACCCGGACACCGAGGTACGCATCACCGCGGAACTCACCATGGCCGTGGTCCGGGGCCGACTGCATCTGATCACCGCCCCCTCACTCGCCATCTCCAAACTCTGCCTGGAATGGTCCAGGAACTTCGTCAACCGGCGCACGATCGACGGCCGCCCACTGGGTGCCCGGGAAGAAATCCAGCACATGGTCTCTTCCACCATGGCCGATGTCTTCGCGATCCAGGCGCTCGCCGAATGGAGTCTGATCCCCGCCGACCAACCCGATCTCGGGCTCAACGTGGCGTTCGAACAGAACGTCACCAAAGCGATCAGCGCGGAGATCTGCTGGCGAGTCGCCGACCGCACCATGGATCTGCTGGCCGGAGAGGGGTTCGAGACAGCTCCCAGCAAAGCGCGGCGCGGCGCACCGGCCCTTCCGCTGGAACGCTTCTACCGGGACGCCAGAAACCTCCGGATCTCCGGGGGAGTGTCATTCCTGCTCCAATTCTGGGCCGCCCGCATGAGTCAGTTCTCCTATTACGGACCGGACCATGCCAGGCAATCGGCCGCCCTCTCGCAGGACGGCGGACAACAACCGTGCACCGACGGCCTCGACCCGTTGAACGCGGACCACCTGCGATTCGCCGCGGCCGAGACCCGGCGCCTCGGCACCGCCTGCCAGAAGTTCGCCGCTGACCATCCCGCGCCGGGACTGTACGAACACCAGCACCGCCTCATCGCGTTCAGCCGGATCGCCGACGAGATCCTGACCATGTCCGTGGTCCTGGCCAAGGCAGCACGCCTGCACCACGAGGGCCGCACCGAGGCCCAGGACCTCGCGGCCGTCTACTGCGCGCACGCCAGGGACCGCCTGGCCGGCCTGTGGCGGCAGGCCGAGCCCGTGACGGCCGGCCCCGATCACGCCGCCGTGAGCGACGCCTGGCTCAGTGGCGACGACACGTACGCCTCCCTGCTCACAGGTGTGATCACCGATATACCGCCCACCGCCGATACCCACCCGGGGGAGCGATGAAGAAGGAAAAGAGCCGGCGCGAGGAGAGCCCGTCGCCGGGAGCCTCCCGGACCGGCACGGCGACCACCCCCGGCCACCGGCTTCCACTCTCCGTCGACCAGCAGGCCGTCTGGGTGCACTGGCAGGTCGACCCGGACCGGTCCAGTCACATCATCCACATGCCGATGCTGCTCGATGAGGGCCACCTGGACCTTCAACGGGTCCACGCGGCGGCGGCGTCGCTCGGGCAACGCTTCCCGATGCTGCGCGGCAGGATCGTGGAGAGCGGGGACGAGACCGAACTGCGCTGGGACGACGCCCCCGCCATCCCGGTCACCGAGGTGCGGACGGACAGCCCGCGGGCCGAGATGGTGAGCCGTCACGGCGCGGCCCGCTTCGACCTCCGCCAGGGGCCGCTGGCCCGGATCCAGGTGCTGCACGGGCCCGACTACGTGGTCCTGCTCATCGACGTCCACCACATCGTCTTCGACGGACGCGCCTGCGGCCCGTTCCTGGCCGCCTTCCGGGACGCCTACGCCGGGAAAGACCTCGGCCCCGCCGATAACACCGCGCCCCACGCCGAGTTCGCCCGCAGGCAGCACGAACTGACCCACGGCCCGGAGGGCGAGAAGCACCGGGAACACTGGCGCCGGACACTGGGCGAGGACCTCCCCGCGCCGCTGAAGCTGCCGGGCGGGCCCGGCGAGCCCACGTTTCACGAAGTCGCCCTGGACCCCGCACTGATCGCCGCCGCCCACAAGACGGCCACCGCCGCCAGGGTGCACCCGATGATCCCGCTGTACGCCGCCTTCTGCCTGCTCATCCGGGCCCGCACCGGCCAGGAGGACCTGATCGTCCCCACGCCTTACCACGGCAGGACCCGGGAACTGCGCGACCGCGTCGGCTACTTCTCCAACGTACTGCCGCTGCGCCACCGGCTGCCCACCGGCATCAGCCACCGTCAGGTCCTGCGGGACCTGCACAACAATCTGCGTGACGCCGTCCGGCACGGCAGCCTGCCCTATCCCGCGCTGCTGCGCGCCGCCGGACTCACCGGGCAGCAGGCCCGCGCCCACGTCGGCCAGGTCATCTTCCAGTACTGGTCCGCCCCTCCGCAGGACGAGATCGATCTGACCGCACTCCGGCTGACCGGCCCGGACAGCGACGCAGTGCTGCGACTGCTGGCCACGGAGGATTACGCCGACCACACGCTGACCGTGATGCTGCGGGAGGACCCCCGCGGCACCAGCGTGATCTGGAAAGACCCCGCAGGGGCCGTCGGACGCGACACCGTGGAACAACTGGCCGCCGCCTACCCGGTGGCACTGGCCGAACTCATCGCTGACCTCGAGGGCACGGTCGGTGCGACCGCCCCGGACTCCATCGCCGCCGCAGACCGGCCGTCACCCGAGACACTGCTGGCGAAGGAACTGGCGTGGAACGCCACCGACGCGGACTTCCCGGATACGTCCCTGCCCGGACTGCTGCGGACACGCGCGGCCGCCACGCCGGACGCGATCGCCATCTCGGACGGCACGCAACAACTGACCTACGCCGAGCTGACCGACCGCGCCGGGACCCTCGCCCGGGGGCTCGCCGCCCGGGGCGTGCGCCCCGGCGATCTGGTGGGACTGCTGCTGCCACGCGGGATCGCACAGGTGGAAGCGGTTCTCGGTACCCTGTTCGCCGGAGCGGTGTACGTACCGCTGGACGTGGCGGCGCCCGCGGAGCGCCATCAGATGATCCTCGAGGACAGCGCGGCGGTCTGCCTGGTCACCGACGGGCGCCATGACATCGCGGGCTTCACCGGCCCGGTGATCGCGCTGGACGAGCTCCGAGACGCACAGGACGGGGAACTGCCGGACATCGACCCCGGCTCTCCCGCGTACGTGATCTTCACCTCCGGCACCACCGGGCGCCCCAAGGGTGTGGTGATCACTCACCGCAATGTGGTGCGCCTCGTGGTCAACGACCGGCTGCCCTACGACTTCGGTCCCGGCGACGTGTGGACGATGTTCCACTCCTACGCCTTCGACGTCTCGGTCTGGGAGATGTTCGGCTGCTTCGCACACGGCGGACGACTCGTGGTGGTGGGCAGCGACGAGGCCCAGGACCCGCAGCGCTTCCTCACCCTGCTGCGCTCCGAGAACGTCACCGTACTCAGCCAGACACCCAGCGCCTTCGCCCAGCTCACCGGCGTGCACGGGACAGGGCAGGCGCCGCTGGACTCCCTGCGCTACGTGATCTTCGCAGGCGAGAAACTCGATCCCGGACACCTCGCCGGCTTCGCCGCCCGTCACCCGCGCACGGCCCTGGTCAACATGTACGGGATCACCGAGGTCACCGTTCACACCACCTTCCGCAAGATCACCGAACGGGACATCGAGACCGGCCGCAGCAACGTCGGCGTACCGCTGCCGACGACCAGCCTCTTCATCCTCGGCCCCGACCGGGAGCCGCTCGCGCCCGGCGAGACCGGAGAGATCTGGGTGGGCGGTCTCGGCGTCGCCGACGGATATCTCAACCGGCCCGAGCTGACCGCGCAGCGCTTCCTCCCCAACCCGTTCGGCGAGGGAACTCTGTACCGCAGCGGCGACCTGGCCCGCCGCCTGCCGGACGGCACCGTCGAGTACGTCGGACGGGCCGACCAGCAGGTCAAGATACGCGGCTACCGGATCGAACCCGGCGAGATCGAGGCCCTGCTGCTCGACCATCCGGCGGTCGAAGGCGCCGTCGTCCTGCCCGAGGCAGGCCCCGGCAGTGACCAGCAACTCGTCGCGTACCTGGTGCCGCACGGTACTCCGCCCACCACCGCGACCCTCCGCGGTCACCTCGCGGTGCGCCTGCCCGACTACATGCTCCCGGCCCGGTTCCTCACCGTGGAGAGCCTCCCCCTGACGGTCAACGGGAAGATCGACACGAAGCGGCTGCGAGAGGCCGGAACGCCGCTGGAGACCGGCCAGGACACCGACCCGCCGCGCACCGCGACCGCCCGCGCGGTGGCCGAGGTCTGGTCGGACCTGCTGAAGGTCCGCGCCCCGGGCGCCGATCAGTCCTTCTTCGAACTCGGCGGCCACTCCCTGCTCGCCGCCCGGACGCTGCGGGAGATCGCCAAGCGGCTCGACAGGGACGTACCGCCGCTGCGGATGTTCTTCGAGCACCCGGTGCTCCAGGACTTCGCCGACGCCTTCGACCGGCTCGCGGACGGACCGCTGCCCGCACCGGCCTCCGCGCCGACCGCATCCGGGGGGCCGCTGCCCGCTTCCGGCTTCCAACAGCGGATCTGGTTCGACGAACAGTTCCTCGAAGGCGGGGGCCTCTACCAGGTGCCGATGGTGTGGCGGGTCCGAGGACGGCTGGACCCGGCCGTCCTGCGCACGGCCTTGTACCGGATGACCGAGCGCAACGAGATCCTGAGGACCGCCTTCGTCCAGCGTGACGGCGCCCTGTGGCAGGAACCCGGTGCCCCCTGGCAGCCGGAGGTCGCCCACCAGGACCTGACCGGGATCGCCGGGCACGACCGGGACCGCGAGGTGACCGAACGGCTGCGGGCCGCCGCGCGGAAACCCGTCGACCCGAGCTCCGGCATGCTCCTGCGCGTCACCCTGTTCGACCTGCCGGGTGAGGAACAACTCCTCCTGCTCAACACCCACCACCTGGTCTGGGACGGCGGCTCCGCTCACCCCTTCCTGCACGAACTCGCCGACTGCTACGCCCAGTCGCTCGCCCCCTCCGGGCCGCCGCCCGCGCTGCGGCCCCAGTACCGGGACGCGCTCGGCCGCCCGGCCGACCCCGCGGGTCTCGACCACTGGGCCGCCCGACTGGACGGTGCCCCCGCCCACCCCGGGTTCGAACCGCCCCCCACCCCCGGGCCGAACGGCACGACTCCCGTACCCCTGCCCCCTCAACTTTCGGACCACTTGTCGGAATTGGGGAAGCGTCACGGTGTGAGCCCGGCCATGGTCTTCGCGGCCGCGCTCGCCGCCGCACTGCACGGCTGGACCGGTCAGGACGACGTGACCTTCGGAACACCGGTCGCCGGGCGACTTCATGAGGAGTACGCCGATGTCATCGGGCCGCTGCTGAACACCGCCGTGCTGCGGTCCACGACCCGGCAGGGCGAGACCGTCGGCGAACTCCTCGGCCGGCTGCGTGACACCGTCCTCGACGCGATCGACCACCAGGAGGTCCCCTTCGAGGACGTGGTGGAGCGCCTCAACCCGCCGCGCCGCCCCGGCTGGAGCCCCTACGTCGAGGTCATGCTCGCGGTGGAGGCGGAGCCGGTGACCCCGGTGCCGGTGGGCCCCGGCCAGGTGACCCCGTATGTCTTCGAGGACCCGGAGGCGAACCATCTCGCGAAGTTCGCGCTGACCGTGAGCTTCCGCGAGGAAGACGGACGATTCACCGGAAATATCGCGTACCGGGGCGACCGGATTCCCGCCGAGGTCTCCCGGGCCTTCGCCGGACTGCTGGGCCGGACGGTAGAGGCACTGTGCGGCCCGCCGTCGCAACGCGTCGACGCGGTGCCTCTGCTCGGCCCCGAGGAGTACCGGCGGATCACCGCCTTCGAGAACGGCGCACCGGCCGCGCCGGCCACCACACTGCCCGCGCTGCTGGCCGAGCGGATTTCCGAGCAGCCCGGCGCACCGGCCGTCGAATCCTCCAGGGGCGTTCTCAGCTACGGCGAACTGCACACACGTGCCCTACAGTTGTCCGCCCGCATCCGGGTCGCCGTCGAGGAACGCGAGCCGATCGTGGCCATCGTCCTGGGCCGTGGCGAGGACCTGGTGACGGCCATGCTCGCCACCTGGTACGCAGGCTGCGCATTCTGCCCGATCGACCCGGACTACCCGGACGAGCGAATCCGGCTGACCCTCGAGGACGTCGCGGCCGGGGCCGTCATCAGGGGACCGGGCCGGCGCCCCGACACCGGGCGCATCCCGGTCCTGGACATCGGCGACCCGTCCGCGTACGAGAGGGACACCGCGGCGCCCGAGCCGCACACCCCTGCCCCCGACGCGCCCGCCTACGTGCTCTACACCTCAGGGACGACCGGACGGCCCAAGGGAGCCGTACTCAGCCACCACGGCCTGGCCCAGCTCGCCCTGTGGCACGCCGAGGCGTACGACGTGACGCCCCGGGACCGGGCGAGCCATCTGTCCAGCGTGGGCTTCGACGCCACCCAGTGGGAGATCTGGCCCTATCTGGCCGCCGGAGCCTGTGTGGTGGCCCACGAGGAGCGCGTCGTGGTGCCCGAGTTGGCACCGTGGCTCGCCGAGCGGCGCATCACCATGACCTATCTGTCCACTCCGGTCGCAGAGGCGGTGTGGGGAACCGGAGCAGACCTTCCCGCGCTGCGCTGGATGCTGTTCGCCGCCGCTGCCCAGACCCGGCGCCCGCCCGCCGGTCTCGGCTACCGGGTCGCCAACAACTACGGGCCCACGGAAGGCAGTGTGGTCGCCACCTGGCAGCCCGGCCCGACACCCGAGGACGCGCCGCTGAACATCATCGGCCGCCCGATCGCCGGCAAGTCGGTATACGTCGTGGACCCGGCCGGGCGCCGCTGCCCGCCCGGAGTGATCGGTGAACTTCTCATCGGCGGGGTCGGCATCGCCCTGGAGTACCGGGGCAACCCGGAGCTGACCCGGGAGCGGTTCCTGCCGACCGGCCCCGACGGAGCCCCGGGCCCCGTCTACCGGACCGGTGACCGGGCCCGCTGGCGGGAGGACGGGACACTGGAGTTCCTCGGCCGTATGGACCGCCAGCTCAAGGTGCGCGGTCACCGGATCGAACCCCAGGAGGTCGAGGCGGGACTGCTCGCCGATCCCCTGGTGCAGCGCGCCTACGTGTCGGGGGACGCGACGACCCTGGTCGCCCATGTGGTCCCCGCCGCCCCTGGCGGCCGGGACACCCGGCGTGTCCTGGACGGGCTCGCGGCCCGGATGCCCGCGCACCTGGTGCCCGATGCCCTGATGTGGCTCGACGAACTGCCCACGACCGCGCACGGGAAGGTCGACGTGGCCCGGCTGCCCCGGCCCGGCCGTGACGACCTGGCGGGCGCGCGCAACTGGGTGGAGCCCTCGGATCGTCTGGAACGGCGGATCGCCGCCGTCTGGGCAGCGGTCCTGGACCTCGAACGGGTCGGGGCCGCGGACAACTTCTTCGACCTGGGCGGCAACTCCCTGAAGCTGGCCACCCTGCATGCCCGTCTGCTGAAGGAACTGGACCGGGAGATCCCCGTACACCGGCTCTTCGAATTCCCGACGGTACGTCAGCTCGCCCGTTTCCTCACTCCAGGAAGCGACGGCGCGGCCGCGTCCTCACCGGCCGCCCGTGACGACATCGACGCACGTGCCGCCCGCTGGCGATCCCCCGCACCGCGGCAGTCGCCCGCTGCGCATGGAACTCCCCGGAGGAACCGAAACTCATGACGACGAATCAGCAGATCGCGGTCATCGGCATGGCCGCGCGCATGCCCGGGTCCACGGACATCCCCGGTTTCTGGGCGGATCTCAGGGCGGGCCGGGAAGGACTGACCCGGTTCACCGTGGAGCAGTCCCTCGCGGCCGGGGTGGATCCCGCACTGAGCCGGCACCCCGACTACATCCCCGTGCGCGGCACCATCGATGGCGGTGACCGGTTCGACCACTCCTTCTTCGGCTACAGCCCGGCCGAGGCCGCCACCATCGATCCGCAGCAGCGCGTGTTCCTGGAAGTGGCGTCCACTGCCCTCGATGACGCCGGCATCGACCCGGTCCGGCTGAACGGCTGGATCGGTGTCTACGCCGGAAGCGACATCACCCCGGATCACGCACCCGGTGAGGGGGAACTGCTGAGCCGGGTGATCGGGGTGGAGAAGGACTTCGTCGCCACCAGGGTCGCCTACAAGCTGGGGCTGCACGGCCCCGCGATGGCGGTGCAGACCGCCTGCTCCACCTCCCTGGTCGCCATCCATCAAGCATGCAGCAGCCTCCTGTCGCAGGACTGCGACGTGGCCCTGGCCGGTGGAGTATCGCTGCGGCTGCCCCAGTGGACGGGCTACCAGTACAGCGAGGGCCACATCATGTCCCGGGACGGGCACTGCCGCCCCTTCGACGCCGCCGGCGGCGGCACCGTGCCGAGCAGCGGGGCCGGGGTGGTCGTACTGCGCCGCCTGGAGGACGCGCTGACGAGCGGGGACCGGGTCCTCGCGGTGATCCGCGGCTGGGCGCTCAACAACGACGGCGGAGCCAAGGTCGGCTACACGGCGCCCTCGGTCACCGGGCAGCGGGACGTCATCCGGCTGGCCCTGGGCAGGGCCGGCGTCGACCCCGCCGACGTCGGCTACATCGAGGCGCACGGCACCGCGACCAAGGTCGGCGACCCGATCGAGGTGGCGGCACTCACCTCGGCCTTCCGGGAAAGCACCGACCGCGTGGGCACCACCTGGCTCGGCGCGGTGAAGAGCAACATCGGCCACACCGGCGCGGCCGCCGGGGTCGCCGGACTGATCAAGACCGTCCTTCAGCTCCGCCACCGGGAGATCGCCCCGACGGTGCACTACCGCTCGCCCAACCCGGACCTGGACCTGGCGCAGAGCCCTTTCCGGATCGCCACCGAGGTACAGCCGTGGGACACCGACGGGCCGTTGCTCGCCGGTGTGAGCTCCTTCGGCATCGGCGGCACCAACGCCCATGTGGTCCTGGAGAACGCGCCACGCTCCGTCCGGCCCGGCCAGACCGTCCGGCCTCGGGTCTTCCCGCTGTCCGCGAACAGCACCTGGGCGCTGGAGAAACTGCGGACATCGGTCGCCGACGCGATCGCCACGCCCGCCCCCGCCGCGTCCGTTACCGGCTCCTCCGGGGACGGCCTCGGCGACGTGGCCTTCACCCTGGCCGAAGGACGACGCAGGCTGTCCCACCGCACGGCGGTCGTCGCCGCCGACCGGGACGCACTCGCCGCCGCCCTGCGCACACCCCGCGATCCGGTCCGGTACGACGGCACCACCCCCGCCGTCTCCTTCGTCTTCCCCGGCCACGGCACCCTTTACCAGGGCGCCGGAGCCGCAGCCCACCGGCTCCTGCCCGAATTCCGCAGGGTGTTCGACGAGGCCGCGCAGATCGTCCTGGAACGCTACGACATCGACCTGGCAGCCCTGGTCACCGGCCGGTCCGCCCCCGTCGAGGACATCACCTTCCAGCAACTCGCCCTGTTCACCCTCGGATACGCGCTGGGCAGTCAGCTACGCGCCTGGGGAGTGCGGCCCGCGGCGATGATGGGCAACAGCGTCGGCGAGTACGTCGCCGCCGCCCTCTCCGAGATCTGGAGCCTCCCGGACGCCCTGGCCCTGGTCCGCCTGCGGGGCCGGGCGATGCTGTCCGCCGCCCCCGGCCGGATGGTCGCCGTCGTACGGCAGCCGGGCAAGGAGCTCCACGTGCCGGACGGCGTCACCCTCGCCATCGACGCCCCCCATCAGCTCGTGCTGTCCGGCGAGCCGGAACCGGTGACCAAGGCGTACGAGACCTGGGTCGCCGAGGGCTGGTCCTGCCGGCTTCTGGACATCGACCGGGCCTCGCACTCGCCGATGATGGACGGCCCCGCCGAGGAACTCCGGGCCCAGGTGGCCACCACCCCCACGGGCGCCACGGACACCGGGGACACCGTCGTCGTCTCCACCCTCACCGGCGAGCCGGTGAAACCCGGACAGCTCACCGACCCCGGCCATTGGGCCGGCCATCTGCGCGGTACCGTCCAGCTCCACCGCGCCATCGGCTCGCTCCTGGACACCCCCTGCGACCTCGTCGTCGAACTGGGCCCCGGACAGAGCACGCTGCGCGCCGTACGGATGCACCCCGGCTGGAACACCGCCACCCCTGCCGTCCCGGCCCTGGGAAGGGCCGCCGACCAGGAAACCGAAAGCGTCCTGGAACTCTGCGCCACCCTCTGGGAGTACGGAGTCGAAGTCGACCTGGCCGGGCTGCTGGACGAGGACGAGCCCTCCATCACGGAACTGCCCGCGCACCCCTACGAGCCGAAACCGCTCCCCGCCCGGCCCACCCCCACGGCCGGTACCGCCGCCACCCCCGCCGAGGCAGGGCGCCCCGGCCCCGAGCCCGTGTCCCCCGCCGCGGAACCCCACCCGACACTGACCACGGACGCCTGGACCTCGGTCTCCAGGCGACTGTCCGTGACCAGCGCCGCAGCGGTCGGCGAAACACTCGCCGCCGAACTGGGCCTGCCGGCCACGGACGACCGGTTCGCCGGGCTTACCGCGCCCGTCGTCGTCGCCGAACTGCCGGACGACGACGACTGGAACGCGCTGACCGGCCTCGCCGACCGGGCCCGTACCGCCGGAGTCCACCTGCTGCTGCTGGGCAGGGGACTGTTCGACGTCCTGGACGACAGCACGGGACCGGTCGGCGTCCAGTCGGCGGCTGCCGAATGGCTCAGCCACCGGGAGGCCGCCGGGGACCGGACCACGCTCCTGGACATAGGCCACGACGGCCGCCCGGACTGGCTCCCCGCCCCTTGGCCGGGTGCCACCCGTTACGCCTGGCGCGGCAGCGGCTGGTGGTCCCTGCTGCCCCAGTCGGTCCCTGTCGAGCCGGTGACCGACACCCCCCGGGTGGCGCTGGTCACCGACGACCCCGACGCCACTGTGCTCGCCGCGGACCTCGCCTCGGCGGGCGTCAGGGTCAATGGCCTGCTCGGCGGTGGCTCCCTGCCCGCGCGGCCGTCTCCCGGCGCGGTCGCGGCAGCCCAGACCTGGCGGCCCGGCGCCGCCAGGCTCTCCCAACGGCCCGAGTTGACGGCCGCGGTCGACCGCTATTGCGGCGGCCTCATCGCCCGCTTCGTCCTGGACCGCGCCGGGCTGCGCCCGGGGGACCGGATCGCCGGACCCGAACTGCGCCGTCGGCTCAACGCCGGTGACCGGCTGCCCCGTTTCTTCGACTTCCTGCTGCGTTCTCTCGTCGAGGAAGACGTCCTGCGGCCCGAACCGGCGGGCAGCGGCACCGATGACGGCTACCGGGTCGTCACCGGTCCGCAGGAACTGCTGGCAGCGGGCGCCGGCCTCGGAGAGGTGGACGGCCTGCACCGGCTTCTCGACAGCATCGCCGCCGAACTGCCCGCGGTCTTCGACGGTGAGAAGGAACCGGTCGCCGTGCTCTGGCCGGACGGCGACGACAGCATGCTGCGCTCCTGGCTGCCGGACAACCGGCTGGAGATCTACGACGGCGGCTTCTGCCTGAACGCCCTTCAGGAGACGATCCGTTCACTCCACCGGACCTGGGGCGACCGCCCACTGCGGATCCTGGAGGTCGGCGGCGGACACGGCCTGTTCACCTGGCAACTGCTCGAAGGCTGGCAGGACCGGGACAATGTCGACTACCACTTCACCGACATCAGTACGCTGCTGGTGCGCAGGGCCGCCAAGTACGCACGTACCAAGGGCATCGGCGGGATGCGTTTCTCCACCTACGACATGACCCGCGACCCGGTGGAACAGGGACTCGCGGCGGGCAGCTTCGACCTGATCATCGCGTACAACGTCATCCACGTCGCACCCTCGGTACATACCGCCCTCGGGCATCTGCGGAACCTGCTGTCACCGGCCGGCGCGCTCTCCCTCGTCGAGGTCACCAAGGTGACGCGATGGAGCCATCTGCTGTGGGGACTGGCACCGGGCTGGTGGGACTTCGACGACGACATGCGGAGCACCTCGATCGTCCTGGACACGGCGACCTGGCAGCGGGCCCTCGCGGAGTCGGGACTGCCGGAGATCACTGTGGTCCCGGACGGCGTCCCCTCGGACCATACGCTGATGATCGCGGCGCCCTCCCCCACGGCGGACGAGGACCCCGACACGCCGCTCGCCTCCGACGCGGATCTCGTGCTGTCCGTGCTGCGCTCGCCCGACGAGCGGGCGGCACTCGACGCCACTGACCGCTGGAAGTCCCTACGTTCCGAAGGGCCACTCGCGGCCACCCCGGGCGTGCTGCTGAGCACCGGCCCGCTGGACGGGGCCACCCGCGCCCTGCTGGACTCCCCGGCGAACGCGGACTGGACACATCTGCACGCCGACCGGTTCGGCTCCGCGGTACTCGGCGCGCTGCCGCAGGCACTGGGCCAACCCTGGCTGCCGCGCACGGTCCGGCTGCGCGCACCGGAGATTCCGGACACCGTCCCGGCCTCCGCCACACCGGCCATGGCCCCGGCCGACGTCCCGGAAGCCCCGCGGCCCGCGCGTTCGGCGCCGGCCGACACCCTCCGCGCGGAAGAAGCCCCGCCGACGGCCCCGGCCGCCGAGGCGGTGGAGCCGGCCCCGGCCGACGCCGCCCCGGGCGGGACCACCGCCGCCCTGGAGGAGCTGTGGCGTCACGAACTGGGTGTGCCGCAGGCCCGGCCCGAGGACGACTTCTTCGCCCTCGGGGGCGAGTCGCTCGCCGCGGTCCATCTGCTGGCCCGGGTACGGGATGTCTGCGGGATACAGGTGCCGATGTCCGACTTCACCCGTAACCCGACCTACGGATACCTGGCGGGCCTGGTCGGCTCCGCACCGCGCCCGCAGCCCGGCACACCGCGGCCGGAACAGCACCGGCCACAGCCACAGACCGCACCGCACCGGTCGGCTACGGCCGCCACCACACTGGCCGGCACACCGAACCTCATGGTGCTGAACGACACCGGCCAGGGCACCCCGCTCTTCTTCTCCGCCCCAGCTGCGGGCAGCGCCCTGTGCTACCGCGGACTCGCCAAACATATCGGCGACCGCCCCTTCTACGGCCTGGAGACCCCAGGTCTGCACGACGGACGCGCGCCGCTGAATCGGCTGCAAGACATCGCGGACCACCATGTCCAGCTGATCCGGAGCATCCAACCGGACGGCCCGTATCTGCTCGGCGGGTGGTCGTTCGGCATGATGCTCAGCCACGAGATCGCCCGTCAGATCATCACCGACGGCGGAGAAGTCGCCGTGCTGATCGGGGTGGACGGTTATCTCCCGAACACCGGCGGAATGCCCATGGCCACCCAGCCCAGCTTCCTCCTCGGCGGCCTGGTCTACAAGACCCAGGCGGTGTTCGGGTTCGGCGGCGCGCAGCCGACGGTAAGCGCGGACAGCTCAGAGCCGGAAGACCGGATACTCCGTATCGCGGACGTGACCCGCTGGCGCAGGCAGCGGGCCAGGGCCGGACGGCACGAGAAGACGGCCGGCAACTTCGTCTCCGTGCACAACCGCAGCATCGATGCGATGTTGCGCTACGTCCCCCAACCGGTCCGCTGCCCCGCCGTCATCCTCAAGGCCGGGGTGAACGAGCGCGCCCGCCTGCGGCTGCGCCGCGACCTGAGCAGCCTCTACACCGCCGTGGAGGTCCGATCGATTGCCGGTGACCACTGGACCGTGATGGACGGCCGCAACGCCCCGGACCTCGCCGGACATCTCAACCGGGCCCTGCGGCAGCACGACCCCGTATCGCAGAAAGAGAATCACTGATGGTGACGATCGACCCGAAAACGTTCAACGCCGACCCCTTTCCGCTTCTCCACCGTATGCGGGAGGAAGCCCCGGTCCAGCGGGCCGAGTTCCTTGACGGCCTGGGACGGCCACGCTGGCTGATCACCCGCTACGACGAGGCACTGGCGGCGCTCAACGACCTCCGGTTCAGCAGCGACCTCTTCGCCGTCATGGGCCAGGGCGAGAACCCCCAGGGACCGGAAACCGGCCTGGTCACCGAAGCGATCAAGCGGGCCGAAGCCGTACAGGGCCGGGCGATGGCCAACCTCGACCCGCCCGACCACACCCGGCTGCGCAAGCTGGTCGTCAGGGCGTTCAGCGCCAAGCGCATGGAGGCGTTGCGACCGACGGTTCAGGAAGTCACCGACACCCTGCTGGACGCGGTGGCCGGGCAGGACGAGTTCGACCTGCTGGAGACACTCGCCTACCCGCTCTCCATCCGTATGGTGTGCACCCTGCTGGGCGTGCCGGCGGACGGCGTCGAGGTGTTCCGCGGCGCGGCCGCGGTGCTCGCGGGCTTCATGGACGACGACGAGTGGGCCCGTGAGACCATCCGGAACCTGGAGGCGTTCGACGGCTATGTGCGACAACTGCTGGCCGACAAACGCGACGATCCCCGCGACGACATGCTCAGTGATCTCATCCACTCCACCGAGGAGGGCGGTCGGCTCTCCGAGGA
This sequence comes from Streptomyces sp. NPDC021212, assembly GCF_044332925.1. NCBI lineage: Bacteria > Bacillati > Actinomycetota > Actinomycetes > Kitasatosporales > Streptomycetaceae > Streptomyces > Streptomyces sp. NPDC021212. Next base: position 481,167 of record NZ_JBIRPZ010000005.1, on the reverse strand, counting down.
GGAACTGGTCGCGATGGCCGGCCTGATGATCTTCGCCGGGCACGAGACCACCGTGCAGTTGATCATCAACGCGGTCCTCGCCCTGCACCTGAACCCCCAGCAGATGGCCGCCCTGCGCGCCGACCACGGGCTGCTGTCCTCCATGACGGACGAGGTGATGCGCTACGACGGGCCGATCAACCCGGGCATCAACAGGGTCGCCCTGGAGGACATCGAGATCGGCGGGGTGACCATCCCCAAGGGCTCGTCCGTCATCATCGCCACCGCCGCTGCCAACCGCGACCCACGGGCATTTCGCGACCCGGACCGCTTCGACATCACCAGGTCGCCCGGCACCACCCATCTGGGCTTCGGCCACGGCATCCACTACTGCCTCGGAGCCAGGCTGGCCAAGATCGAAGCTGAGTGCGCCATCGGAACCCTGCTGCGACGTTACCCACGGATAGCCCTCGCCACGGAACCGGAAAACCTGCGGTGGCGCCCCGGATTCCTCCGTATGGCGGAGGAATTCCGGATCCGGGTCGACATCCCGTCCCTGTCGGCGGAAGTGCCGGCAGCCTCCCCCCACCGAGCAGGAGAGAACGTCCATGCCTGACAGCGGCTCCGCGAACCACTCGCTGGTCGAGAACACCGAGGGCGACCTCAGCGTCTGGCCCGTGACCCGGCCGGTCCCAGCGGGCTGGCGGCCGACCGGCCATCAGGGCAGTCACGCCTCCTGCCTGGCAGAGGCCGACCGGCGCGGCCGTGAACGGCTCCCCGGCGCCCTCGCCCCGCCGGAAGGCAACGAGGGCACCCTGCTGGAACTCTTCAGCCGTACGGTGAAACGCCATCCGGCCAGGCCCGCGGTCTCCGACCGCGAGTTCAGCTACACCTACACCGCGCTCAACCGGCGCTCGGACGGGCTCGCCCAGGCACTCCTCGCACGCGGCGTCCGCCCCGGCGACCACATCGCCTATCTGCTGCCCCGCGGGGTCGCCCCGTTCGTCGTCCTGCTGGCCGCCCTCAAGACCGGGGCCGCGTATGTGCCGCTGGACCCGGCGGCCCCCGACGAGCGGCTGCGTCTGCTGATCGACCGAAGCGGCGCCTCTGTGGTGATCACCCACCCGGAGATGACAGGCCGGCTGGACGATCTGGCCACGGCACGGGTCATGGAGTACGTGGCGGACGACCACGCCGATCCGAAGCCCGGGCCCGCCGCGGCGGCCACGCCCCGGCAGGCCGCGAGTGTGCTGTTCACCTCCGGATCCACGGGAATACCGAAGGCGGTGCTCCTGGAACACCGCAACTTGGTCCAGTTCGCCGAAAACCCGGCGCTGCCCGCGCTCACTCCGCAAGACCGGGTCGGCCATGTCTCGAACCTCGCCTTCGACGCCTTCCACTGGGAGACCTGGTGCGCTTTCGCGGCAGGCGCCGAAGTGGTGACCCTGCCCACCATGCCGGACCTGATCAGCGGCGACATGCGGCGCGAGCTGAAGCAGCGCCGGATCACCGCCATGCTCGTACCGACGCTGGCCTTCAACCATCTGGCCCATGAGCAACCGGAGACCTTCTCCTCACTCCGGATCCTCGCCACCGGCGGCGACGTGGTGTCGCCGGGCTCCTGCCGTGACCTGCTCGCGGCAGGCTTCACCGGGCAACTGGTCAACCTGTACGGCCCCACTGAGGCGGCCACAGCCTGCTCGGCCCACCCGGTCACCGATGCGGAACACGACGGCAGCGTGCCGATCGGCCGCGCGCTGGAGGGGATCGGCCTGTACGTCCTGGACGACAATCTTGACGAGGTGACACCGGGTGCCGTCGGGCAACTCCACATCGGGGGCCCGGGCGTGGCCCGTGGCTACCACGGCCAGCCGGGACTGACAGCGGAGAGGTTTCTTCCCGACCCCTACGGCACTCCGGGCGGCCGGCTGTACGCCACCGGGGATCTGGCGGTACGCGGGGAGGACGGACTGCTGCGCTATGTCGGCAGGGCGGACGACCAGGTCAAAGTACGCGGCTACCGGGTCGAGCCGAGAGAGGTCGAACGCCAGTTGGCCCGTCACCACCATGTGCGTGATGTGGCCGTGCTCGTGGGAGGAGAGGGCGTCGACCGCTATCTCGCCGCACTCGTGGTGCTGTACGGCGACAGTTCCTTCGCCGACCTGCGTGAAGCGGCCGCGTCCTCGATGCCCGAGTACATGGTTCCCAGCGCCTTCATCAGCATCCCGGAGATGCCCTCCAACGACCGCGGCAAGCGGGATCTGGGACGGCTGCGGGAGATCGTGACGGAACACCAGAAGCACCGCGCCGACCGGGTGGCACCGAGTGACCCGGTGGAGATCCGGCTCGCCGACTTCTGGAAGGACCTGATCTCGGTGGACGAGGTCGGCCTCACCGATGACTTCTTCGCTCTGGGCGGCAACTCCCTCCAGGCCTTCCGGCTCCGACGGCGGATCGTCAAGGAACTGGGCGTGGAGGTGAGCAACCGGGAAATCCTGGTGACCAGTGAGCTGGCGGCACTTGCCGATCTGGTCCGCTCCAAAACCGGTCCCGTGCTGTCCGAGAAGGAGGACGATCTCGTATGACCACGCCCACGATCGACCTCACCGACCCCGAACTGTTCCTCGGCGAGGACGCCCCGATGATCTTCCGCCAGCTGCGGGAGAACGACCCGGTGCACTGGCACCCGCTCCCCGACGGCGGCGGCTTCTGGGCGCTCACCAGGTACGCGGACATCGAGACGGCGTACAACGATCACACCTCGCTCAGCTCCGAGGGCGGCCCCATGCTGGGCGGATCGTTCCGCAGCACCGCTGATCCCTCCGCCGGCCGGATGCTCGTGGCCTCCGACCTCCCGCGCCAGCGACACATCCGCCAGCAGGTGCACCGTGCCTTCAGCAACGGGATGCTGCGACGGATCGCTCACCAGGTGACCACTCTGGTGGATACCGCGGTGCGCCGCGCCGTGGCCGACGGCGGCTGTGACTTCGCCACCGACATCGCCACGGAGCTCCCGGCCGGCGCCATCATGACCATGATGGGCGTCTCCCACACCGACGCCCATGAGCTCATCGGCATGACCCGGCGCATGATCGGCTTCCGGGACCCGGTCTTCGTCGACCCCGGGGAGGACGAACGGATCGGGCTCGCGGTGGTCCAAGCCGAAATCTTCGAATTCTTCGCGGAACTTCTGGCGGATCGCAGGAAGAACCCGAAGGACGACCTCGTCAGCATGCTTCTGAAAGCCCGGCGGAACGGACGCCCCTGGCCGGAGGAGGACATCCTCTTCAACTGCTTGAACGTCGCCGTCGGCGGCAACGAGACCTCCTCGTACACGGCCTGCGCCGGCATTCTCGCGCTGCACCAGAACCCGGCGCAGAAGGCACTTCTCCAGGCCGACCCGGAACTCACGGACAGCGCGGTCAACGAAATGCTCCGCTGGAGTTCGACCAACGCCTACGTCATGCGCCAGGCCGTCCGCGAATTCACCATCGACGGTCGGTTGATCCAGGACGGTGACACCGTGACCCTGTGGAACGCCTCGGGGAACTTCGACGAGACCCGCTTTCCCGATCCGGACACCTTCGACATCACCCGTACGCCGAACCGGCACCTGTCGTTCGGCGTTGGTATCCATCGCTGCATCGGTGCGATGCTGGCTCAGGTCGAACTCGGCATCCTGGTACGGCACATGACCGACCGGCGGATATCCTTCACGGTCTCCGGCCCGGTACGGCGCCTGCGGTCGAACTTCATCCGGGGCACCACCAGCCTTCCCCTCACCATGACGGCTGCCGACTGAGCCGCGTCGCGGGAGGCGACTGCCGTGAGTTCTCATCGAAGCTGAGGTATAAGAGTGCCTCTCGTACAGATGAGAGATGCGTTCTGTACGGCTCGCTGGATGCTTTGAGGCGGCGTCTGAGTTCTCATCCGAAGAACAACGCCGAACGCGACTAACCGGCAGTCGCCGACGACTGCCGGTGCCAAGAGAAGGGACAGGAGGAGGGACCCGGGGATTTCCTGAACTGAGAAAGGGCGTTGGAGCAGTGAGCACCTCTTTTCCATCATCCCGATGGCGGCTACCGTGTCGGCACCGCCCGCTTGGAGGAACCGATGAGCACGCAGCCTGAGGAAGCCCCGGCCCCGACCGCCCCCGCGCAGATATATGCCCAGCTGCGCACCGACCGCCGCGCCGACACTTGGGCACCGGCCTTCGAGCGGGACTGGGCGAAGGCCCTGGAGGACTCTCGCCACAGCTACAGCCTCACCCCATTGCACAACGTCATCCGCACCTGGCAGTTGCGCCTCGCCGCAGCCTCGGACGTCGACGCGTACATGGACTCTGACGAGGAGGAGCCCGGCTTCGTGGACCTCGGCTTCCTCCACTCCTGACGAAAACAGCGTTTTGTTGACGGGGGCGGGTGCCATGGTCGCCAGGGAGCGGTTGGACCTCGGGGTCAACACCACGACGCTGCGGAACTGGGCCCGGGGCCCGCTCGATGAGACTGGCCGATCAGTGCGGCTCGCGTGGGTCAGCCCGCCGACACCATGATCAGCACTGCGGGTGCCGGTACCCACCCGCTCTGGGTCCTCGCGGCATCACGATCTGTTGTGCTGCTGCGCCTGGCCTACCTCGCCGCGACCAACACCCTTTCCTTCCTACGCCTCCTGCCGATGAGCGACAGAGAAAAGGACGTCGAGATCCTGGTGCTCCGGCACCAACTGCTGGTCCTGCAGCGTCAGATGGGCAAGCCGACCTTCACCGACACTGATGCGCTGCCCTCGCAAGCCTGCTCCACCACCTTCCCAAGGACGGGCTGCGGCACCTTCTGCTGCTGGTCCGGCCCGAGACGGTGTTGCGCTGGCACCGTGAACTGCTCAGGCGACGCCATGCCGCAACCTGCGTACCCAGGCGACGCGGACGCCCACGCACCTGTGGGGCTCGGATATTCATCGCTGCTGGTCAAAAGGCCACGACCTCCGCGTAGCACTGCGATCCTGGTTGGATGGTCGTGTCGCTCTCTCTACCGAATGACTCGATGTCTTCTCTCTGTCCCAGCAGTGCTCCTACGGCGGGATTCCTCGAAGGAGGCTGAGCTTGTCGTCCTGCGGCACGAAAACGCTGTGCCACGACGCCAGCTGCAGGGGCGGGTACGGTACGAGCCAGCGGACCGTCTCTGGTTCGCACCCCTGTCCTCCCTGATACCCCGCCGCCGCTGGGCCGTAGGTCTTCCCGGTCACACCGAGCACGCTGCTGGCCTGGCACCGCAGACTCGTCGCCCGCCGATGGGACTACCCACGACGACGCTGAGGTCCCGGACGGCCGCGCCCACACAGGCCGCCGTCGCTGCGCTTCCTCATCCGGGACCGCGACAGCAAGTACACCGACTCTTTCGACGCCGTTTCCCAGGCCGAGGACATCGAGATCATCAAGACACCGGTCCGCGCGCCCAAAACCAACGCCCACTGCGAACGAGTGATCGGCACCCTCCACCGAGAAGTCCTCGACCACGTACTCATCCTCGGCGAAGCCCACGCGCGCCAGGTCCTGGCCACGTACCAGAGGCGCTACAACGCGCACCGCCCCCACCGGGCCCGACGCCAACTGCCTCCCCAGGCAGACGGACATCCACCTCCGGTCCTGGAGCCGGCCAGCCGCAGAGTCCTGTGTACTCGCGTCCTCGGCGGCGTGGTCAACGAGTACAGCTATGCCGCTTGACCAGGCGCGATGATTATTCGAGCCCCACAGGTTGGGCAGCGCATGGACGAGACGCAGCTGTGGACGCTGATCGGAGACCAGGGCGAGCGCGAGCCGCTCATCACCCCGGGCGAGGCGCGGGCCGCGGTGCAGCTGCTGCGCCGCGAGGGCTCACCCGTCGCCGACGAGCTGGCCGTCCGGCTCGCCCGCCGCCTCCCCGCCGAAGAGTAGCCACCCGGCCTATCCCCGGGTGCGCGGGACAGGCCGCAGTCGGACGCTGGACGTGAAGACGGGCAATCGCCCAGTTCCCGAGAGGAAGTGTCGACCATGGCCAATGACCCCAACGCAGGGCTGCAGTCGGTTCACACCCCGGATTCCTTCGCCAGATCGCTCATTTCGCAGGTCCTCGCCGCGACACCCGAGAAGCTCAAGAAGACCAATGGCGACCGAGCAGAGTTCAATGCGCGAGTCAGCGTAGCCCGCGCGGGCGCCAAGCCGTCCACGACAGAGAGCATCACTGGATGCATCTGCGTGCGCGTAGATGGCTGGGAAGTCTGTGCCTGCGTAGAGATCTGAGCTGTCGGTCTGGGTCATGCCCCGGCCTGGCGGACGTCCGGATGCGCCCGGCCCCGCTCGGGCTGACGCTGGAGGTATGGCCCGCGCGCCGCGCATCGTCGTCCAGCCACCCTCGCCGGGCGCCGGCCGACGCGTACGCGTGGACGGCAACATCCTCGGCGTGGCGTACGGGCTCATGGACCTGCTGGAGTTCCTGCGCCGCGCCGGGCTCGACGTCGAGGGCATCGACCTGGAGGACACCGAGCTGATCACCTGGCGCGGCGGCGGCCCCGATGTCTGGTTACGGCTACTTCTTCGGCACCGTCCACTCAGCCAGATGCTCGCTGCGGCCGTCCGGCGCATAGATCACCTTCTCCGGCCGCTGATCACCGGGCACCGGGAACACGGTCTTCCCTCGCACGCAGTCCCCGGCACGCACCTCAGCCTCGCTGGGGAACTCCGGTTTGGGGAAGTCTTCCCATGTCGACGCCCACCGAATAACGCAACTACCCAGGTTTCGAAACCTATGAGACCGCTACCAGCATCCGACACCTGACCAGGGCGGATGTAATATTTGGCACCCACACAGTTCACAAGGCCAGCCTTCCGGCTCCTGACCGTCCAGTTCACTCAACGGGCAAGCTCGGCGGCTTGGCGGCGCGCGATGGCCGCAGCGACGCTCGTCTGCAGGGTGCCGTTCAGTGCGGGTTCGGTGAACCGGTCGCCGGCCGGGTCGGTGTCGAGCATCGCCTCGTACCACCAGCGCCGCAGGAGCCCCTCGGCGGCCTCCGGCGCGGCTGGCAGGAGCTCGCGGTAGAACTCCATCGGCTGTGCACTCGTGCTGCCCCTTCCATCTACACGAGAGTCTGCCGGGTCCCGGACCGCTCCGGCGACCGGATCGGCGTTGGCGGCGCCCGAGTGGGCTACTTGCCGGTTTCCTTCTCGTAGGCCTTGATGACCTCGTCCGTCGGACCGTCCATCAGCAGCTCGCCCTTCTCCAGCCACAGCACCCGGTCACAGGTGTCCCGGATGGACTTGTTGTTGTGGCTGACGAGGAAGACCGTCCCGGCGTCCTTCCGCAGCTCCCGGATGCGGGCCTCGGAGCGCTTCTGGAACTTCCGGTCACCGGTCGCCAGGGCCTCGTCGATCATCAGGACGTCGTGGTCCTTGGCCGCCGCGATGGAGAAGCGGAGGCGGGCCGCCATGCCGGAGGAGTAGGTGCGCATGGGGAGGGTGATGAAGTCACCCTTCTCATTGATGCCCGAGAAGTCCACGATGTCCGCATATCGCTCGCGGATCTGCTCGCGCGACATCCCCATGGCCAGACCGCCCAGTATGACGTTCCGCTCACCGGTGAGGTCGTTCATCAGGGCCGCGTTCACGCCGAGCAGCGACGGCTGGCCGTCGGTGTAGACGCTGCCGCGCTCGGTGGGCAGCAGGCCCGCCACGGCCTTCAGGAGCGTCGACTTGCCGGACCCGTTGGAGCCGATCAGGCCGATCGACTCACCGCGATAGGCCACAAAGGTGACGCCGCGCACGGCGTGCACCTCGCGCATACCGGGGGCGCCCTTGCGGCGCATGATGCGGCTCAGCGCGGCAGTGGCGCTGCCCTTGCCCTTGGGTCCGCCGTTGACGCGGTAGACGATGTGGACGTCGTCCGCGATGACCGTGGGCACGCGCGCCTCGGCGGGCATGGCCTGCTCGACGGTCTCGAGAGCCTGTTCAGCCACGGCCGTACTGCTCCTCTGCCTTCCAGAAGTACACGAAACCCCCGACGCCGAAGAGCACAGCCCAACCCAGTGCCCACGTCCAGACGTGCGGGGGCAGGGCCTCGGGCATGCCGTCGATCAGCGCGTACCGCATCAGATCCATGTAGACCGCCGCCGGGTTCGCCAGCAGGACGTCGGAGACCCAGGAGTGCGCCCCCGCCTTCTGGAGCATGTGCTCCAGCGGGTACATCACGCCGGAGGCGTACATCCACGTGCGCAGGATGAACGGCAGCAACTGCGCCAGGTCCGGAGTCTTGGCGCCCATCCGGGCCATGATCAGGGCCAGACCGGTGTTGAAGACGAACTGCAGCGCCAGGGCCGGGAGGACCAGGAACCACGAGAAGCCCGGGAAGTGCCCGAAGCCCAGCAGGACGACGACCAGCACGATCATTGAGAACAGCAGCTGCTGGAGCTGCTGGAGCGAGAAGGAGATCGGGAGCGAGGCCCGCGGGAAGTGCAGGGCCCGCACCAGACCCAGGTTCCCGGAGATCGCCCGCACTCCGGCCATGGCGGAGTTCTGCGAGAAGGTGAAGACGAACACACCCGTCACCAGGAACGGGATGTACTGCTCGTTCCCCATGCCGCCCCTGCCGCCCAGCAGCAGACCGAAGATGAAGAAGTACACCGCCGCGTTCAGCAGCGGCGTCGCCACCTGCCACAGCTGCCCCAGCTTGGCCTGGCTGTACTGCGCGGTCAGCTTGGCCTGGGAGAAGGCCAGGATGAAGTGGCGCCGACCCCACATCTGCCGGATGTACTCGCCGAGGCCCACCCGGGCACCGCTCACGGTGAGACCGTGAGCGGCTGCTAGCTCTGCGAGACCCCCGGGAGGAGGGAGCCGTTCGCTGTCAGGAACGGGAGGCTGGCTCACCTAGTCACCTTTCGGCAGGGCCGGTCTCCTGGCATGGACCGCGGACCTCAATACTTAGGACGGAACGGGAGCGTTCCGTCGTCACATAACCTAGAGCAGGCCACGACGGATCGCAACCGTTCCGTCGTCGAGTAGGCTCAGGACATGGAGAAGGAGCCGGCCAAGCCTCGGCGCGCCCCCGCAGGTGCCGCCGTACTCCAGGAGAACGTGACCGACGCGATCCGTGCTGCCGTCTTCGAGGAGCTGGCAACCGTCGGCTATGGACGCATGTCGATCGAACGGGTAGCGCGCCGGGCCGGGGTGGGGAAAGCCGCCATCTACCGACGCTGGCCTTCGAAACTTCCCATCGTTCTGGAGGTGGTTTCCGCTTTGGCGAAGCAGGGGCTGCCGACACCGGACACCGGAACTCTGCACGGGGATGTGAAGGCGCTACTGGAAGCGACTGCGCGGGTGCTGTGGCATCCGATGGCCGCCCAGATCATTCCTGACCTGTTCGCGGAATCTGCCCGCAACCCGGATATGGCTCAGGCACTTCAAGAAGCCGTGCGGGACTCCCAACGTGGCGTCGCCGAAGTGGTCGTCCGCAACGCGGTCAACCGCGGGGAGCTACCCACCGATACTGACATCGACCTCGCACTTGACCTGGCCAGCGGCCCTCTGTACTGGCGCCTGGCCACAGTCCGCTCACCTCTCCCTGAGGGGTACTTGGAGGGCCTGACCGCGGCCACCACCGCAGCCCTGACCGTCGCCCGCATCCCCCAGTGAACTCTCCGCGCGGGCGGAGGTGGGCCGGCGACCTCCAGCGCGAATCCGCTGCGCCGTGCGAACGCCTTGCTCGTCGTATCCCGTCGAAACGGCTCGGGAGCCGCGGACGGGCGGCCCCGATACCGTTGCTCCGCATGACGCACACCGATATCGAGATCACCGCGGAGTTGGTCCGGGATCTGCTGCGCGACCAGCACCCCGACCTGGCCGATCGCCCTGTCAGGTTCGGCGCGCGTGGCTGGGACAATCAGCTGTGGCGGCTCGGCGACGACCTCGCCGTCAGGTTGCCCTGGGCGACGCAATCCGCGGACGCGATGCTACGCAAAGAGCACGCCAATGCGTACGCGGAACGATTCGTACTCACCGTCCGCTCCGAGGTCACTGATCGCATGCTCATCCTCGGCCAGCGCCAACTTCGCACCGCGCTCAACGAATACGCCCGCCACTACAACGGGCGAAGACCCCACCGCGGACGCCCACTCAAACCGCCCCGACCCGACCTTCCCATCACCGACCTCTCGCAAGAACGGATCAAGCGTCGAACCGTTCTCGGAGGACTTATCAATGAGTATGAAAGGGCCGGATAAGTTCGCAGGTCAGTGCGGCGGCCCTGTTTTGGAACCCCACAGGCAGGAGAGCGAGATCCTTCCCTGAAGGGCAAACGAAACGTCTCGTTGGGTGGCGTCGCCGTCAAGGAAATAGGGCCCGCATTTCCCGTCGGCCGCCCGTCAGCCCTCCGCGTCGGCCTCTTCCGACCAGCGGCGCAGCGCCCGGGTGAGGTTGGCGCGGGAGGCGCGAGTGGTGGGGTGGTCGGGGCCGAGGATGCGTTCGTGGCCGGTGAGAGCGGCCTCGTACAGCGGAATGGCCCGTCCGTAGTCGCCCGCCACCTCGTATGCCTGGGCCAGGTTGGTGCGGGAGGCGAGGGTGATGGGGTGGTCGGGGCCAAGGAGCGCTTCGCGGTCGGTGAGGGTGGTCTCATAAAGCGGAATGGCCCGTTCGAGGTCGCCCGCCGCCCGATAGACGCCCGCGAGATTGTTCTTGACGCGGGTTTCGCCGTATCCGTCACCGACGGCGCGGAAAATCCCCAGGGCGCTGCGATACGTCGTGATGGCTTCGTCGGAACGTCCGGTCCTAGACAGCGCCCCGGCCAGGTTCGTCAGCGCGCGCGCCTCACCGTGCCGGTCGCCCGTGGCGTGGAAATTCTCCAGCGCTCGCCGATAAGTGAAAATCGCCTCGTCGGTCTTTTCGGCCGCCATCAGGGCGCTTCCCAGATTGGAGAGCACCGGACCCATACGCGGATGCGAGACGGGCAGATCGACGGCGGCCTGACGGCCCAGTTCCACCGCCTCGCTCAGATCTCCGGCGTTCCCGGAGCGCTCGAAACGGATTTTCAGGGTGCTGCTCAGACTCGTGAGCGCCATGGCCCGCTGGGGAATGCCAGCCGGGAGCCAGAGAATCGCGTCACGGCCCCACCGGACCGCCTCGTCCAGGTCCTCCAGATCCCCGCTGTGCTCATACCGCGCGCGCAGCGCGCTCATGAGGTTCGGGATCGTCGCGCTCAGCGCGGGATGGCCGCCCAGCGTCTTCTGGGTCTGCTGTGCCTCCCGCAGATACGCGATGGACGCGTCCAGGTCCGCGACCGATGACGTGTGCTGCGAGCGGACCAACAGCATCATCCCGAGATTGGACAGGATCGTGGAACGCAGCGTACTCGACGGCGTCGCGGACAGGACCTTGGTCAGGATCTCGATGGCCTTGTCGGTGTCCTCGGAACTCGAAAAGGGGCCCTCCGCGGACTCCAGGATCTCCCTGGCCCGCTCCGCGGTCGCCGGGTCGATATCGGTCAGCTCATCCATCGCCCAAGCCCATCTGCATGTGCGCCCTGATCCATTGCATGGCAATTCCCTCGTCGTAGATTTCGATGGTCTCCTGCTGGGTTTCCCATCGAAGGACCACCTTCCGGGCGTCCCCGGTGGACGGGGGCGTCCTGGGCGGGGACTCGGGGGGTGCCGGAGCGGAATGGAAGTGGATTTCGTTGATGTTCCGCGCCTGGACGCTGGACCCCATGATCTGGGATTCCCCGTCGACGCTGTTGTGGTGTTCCGGGGGGTCCTCGCCGTCGGCCGCCTCCCCGGCGTTCTCATGGACCTCCGGCCCCGGGCCGCGCCGCTTCTCGCGCAGGGCGGCGGAACGCAGGGACTCCCACCACTGGTGCGGGGGAATGTCGTACGGCTCCCCGCCGGATGCGGCCGCCGTTTCCTGGAGGAGTTCGATGAGCGTTCTCAGCCGCGGCGCAGAACTGGGAATGGACTCGTCGCGCAGCCATTTGCCCACCAGCGCGGCGGTGAGCCGCTCTCCGGCGGGCGAGGACTGCGAGCGGGCTGCCAGGGTGTTGAGTCCGGGACTCCCGGCCCGCAGGTACAAACGGCGCAACTCCTCCCCGAATTGCCGCGCCGCCCCGTCCAACCGCACGTGTCCCCCAAGCCGTTCTTGACTGGACAACAGGTTAGAACACCGGGTCGGCCCCGAACCCGGGCGCGGTGATTTCGCCGGGGACGGAACCTCGCACGACCGCCTTGCCGTCCGGCGGGACGCTTCTGCTCTGAGGGGGTGAGCAGCCATGCGACCGACCGAGCCCGCGTCATCCCCTGCGCCCTGCCACCACGGTGTCCCCTGCCCCGGTGTCCCCGGAGGCCCCGCCGAGGGCTGCTTTGCGGCTGGCCGGCTTCAGGACTAGAGGTGGTTGTTTATGGACTTGGGGAGGTAGTTGGCATCGGGCCCGGTGGGGGCAGTGCGCGTTGTAGTGCCTCTGGTACGTGGCCAGGACCTGGCGCGCGTGATCTTCGCGGAGGATGAGTATGTGGTCGAGGACTTCTCGGCGGAGAGTGCCGATCGCTCGTTCGCAGTGGGCGTTGACCTTCGGCGCACGGGCCGGCGTCTTGATGATCTCGATGTCCTCGGCCTGGAACACGGCGCCGAAGGCGTCGGTGTACTTGCTGTCGCGGTCCCGGATGAGGAAGCGCAGTGAATCCATGCGTATGCCCAGGTCGGTGGCGAGGTTGCGGACCTGCTGGGCGGCCCAGGCCGCGCGGACGCCCACGCACGATCCGATCCATCCGCGCCTTGGCCCTGCGTCTGGCCAGGGAGAATACCTCGTGGGGATATCGACGGATCCACGGGGAACTCGCCGCACTGGGGATCAAGGTCGCCGCCTCCACCGTCTGGGAGATCCTCCGCGAGCACGGCACCCCACCCGCCCCCGAACGGCAGAGCACCACCTGGGGCGACCTCCTCCGCAGCCAGGCCAAGGCTCTTCTCGCCTGCAATCTTTTCGAGGTCCACACTCTGACGGGAGCGCGCCTGTACGCCTTCGCCGTCATCGAGCACACCACCCGTCGCATCCAGATCCTCGGCGCCACGGCACACCCCACCGCGGAGTGGATCGTGCAGCTCGGACGCAACCTCCTCATGGATCTCGAGGACGCGGGCAACAAGGTGAAGTTCCTCATCCGCGACCGCGACGCAAAGTTCACAGCCGCCTTCGACGCCCTGATGATCGATGCCGGCCTCAAAGTCGTCACCACCGGGATTCGGATACCGCGGATGAACTCGCTCATGGAGCGCTGGATACAGACCTGCCGCAGGGAACTTCTGGACCGGACCTTGATCTGGAACCAGAACCATCTTCTCCACGCCCTGCGCGAGTACGAATCCTTCTACAACGAGCACCGCCCGCACAGGGCATCGCCAATGCCAGAGCCCTTGCCACCACCGATCAACGATCCCGACGCGTTAGCCCGCCTCGACATACGCCGACACGACATGGGGTTTCTGCGGCCGCCCGCACCGCGCCCTTCGGGTCGCGGCCGCAGATGACAGTCATGTCGATGTCGAAGGGCAGGCCGTCCACCGCGCCTACCTGCGCCGACGTGGCATCCGATGGAGTTCCGAGGCGGAGCGGGTGCATTCGGAGGGCGCAAAGAGGCTGGAAAGCGGGCAACCAGCTCTGTGGAGCGGGACTATTGATGCCTGGTCACGACGTGACGAACAGGGGAGTGGAGTGGATTGGTGAACTCTGCTGAGGGAACGGGCGGTCGGGGCATGGACCGTGGTCGAGGTGGGCGGCACGCGGTCGTCGTGGGTGGGAGTCTCGCGGGGATGCTCGCGGCGCAAGTCCTGGCCGGTCATGTCGACCGGGTGACCGTGGTCGAGCGCGACCGGTTCCCGGACGGGACGCAGTCGCGGCCCGGTGTGCCGCAGGGCCGGCATCCGCATGTGCTGCTGGAAGGCGGACAGGTGGCCCTGGAGTCGCTGCTGCCTGGCATCCAGGCGGAGCTGCGGGCGGCGGGAGCGCCTCGGGTGGGCATGCCGTCGGACATGGTCGCACATCAGAACGGACGCTGGTATCGCAGGTCGCCCTCGACGACGCACATCTACACCGGTTCCCGCGCGCAGCTCGAGGAGCTGGTGCGGCGGCGGGTACTCGCCAACCCTGTGATCAGCACGGCGGAGGGGACCGATGTCGTCGGGCTCCTCGGTGACGCCTCGCGCGTGCGGGGTGTGCTGTTGCGGGACAGGTCCGGCGACACCCGGGGCGAGCAGCGGGCCCTGGAGGCCGACCTGGTCGTCGATGCTTCCGGCGGCGGCACCAAGGCGCCGCAGTGGCTCACGGCGATCGGGGCCGAGGCCCCGCACGAGGAGACCATCGACACGGGGCTCGCGTACGCCTCGCGCGTCTACCGCGGCAAGGGGGGCGTCCTCGACGGTCACACCGTCAGCTACTACGTCTACCCGAGCCCCGACCAGGTCCACGCCGGCGGAGCCCTGCCGCTGGAGGACGGCAGCCATCTGGTCATCGTCTCGGGGCTGCGCGGCGACGAGCCGCCCACGGACGACGACGAGTTCGTGACGTACACCAACAGGCTGCCGCATCCGCTCCTGCACCGGTGGCTGGAGGAGGCCGAACCGCTCTCGCCGGCGTTCGGCTTCCGTCGGACCGCCAATGTCCGCCGCCGCTACGACCGGCCCGGCCGCTGCCCGGCCGGGTTCCTCGCCGTCGGCGACGCCCTGTGCACCTTCAACCCGATCTACGGGCAGGGCATGGCCGTCGCCGCGATGAACGCGGTCGCCCTGCGTGATGCGCTGACCGATCCGCGCCGTACTCCCACGACACTGCGCGTGCAGCGGGCACTTCTCGCGGCGTCCCGGCAGGCGTGGGACATCTCCGCCGGAGCGGACCGCAAGATGCCGGGTGCCATGGGCAACGCGGTCGACAGCGGGATCGCGGACCGCGTCGCCGACTGGTACCTGCGCCGGGTCCAGGAGCGGTCCCCTGGCGATCCTGTCGTGGGGCGCGTCTTCCGCTCCGTACTGACCCTCTCCGCACCCATCACCGCCCTGTTCGCCCCGCCCGTGGCCCGGGCCGTCCTCTTCCGTCCCCCCGCGCCGACACCCGCCGAGCCACCGGCGACACCGGAGAAACCGGAACCGGCGGCCTGAGCGGCACCGACGGCCTGAGAGGGGGCACCGACCTCGCCGACAGCTTCACCCGGGCCATCACCGACCCCGAGTCACAGGCAGGGGCATTGGTGTACGCGGCCCGCCAAGTCGAGACACCTCGAGCACGCCCGATGCTTGCGCAGGCGTTTCGGCTTGACGCCGATTGCTGGTCTGCGACTGCTCTACCTGTTCTTCTGCCGATTCCTGGGCTGCTCGCTCTTGCTGGGCCGGTCGACCGTCGCGAACCTTGCGCTTGCCGTAAATGTCATCCGCCCTGGTGGGAGGTGGCGCGCGGTGTACCGGAGGTCGACTGGCGAAGTCGCCGAAACAGGCGCTCTCGCGAGGCTGGCGCTCACCGCGGCAAGATGATCGACCGTGCTGCTGCGACTGGCTTACCTGGGTGTGACGAACGCGTTCGCGATGCTTCGCCTGCTGCCGATGTCCGACCGGGGCAAGTGCGCGGAGATCCTCGCGCTGCGCCGCCAGGTCACCGTGTTGGAACGTCAACTCGGCAAGGGCAAGATGAGGTTAATGCCGAGCGATCGGGCGTTCCTGGCGGCGCTGCTGCACCGGCTGCCACTTCACGTCCTGCCAAGATTACGGCTGCTTGTACGCCCCGCCACGGTGCTGCGTTGGCACCGCACCCTCGTCGCACACCGTCATGCCGCCTCCTGCCGGCCCAAGCGTCCGGGACGGCCGCGCACGGTGCGCTCGATCCGCGTCCTGGTGCTGCGGCTGGCGAAGGAGAACCCGAGCTGGGGGTACAGGCGTCCGCACGGCGAGCTGCTTGTGCTGGGGGTGAACGTGGGCGCGTCCACCGTCTGGGAGATCTTGAAAGAGGCCGGCATCGACCCAGCAGCCGAGCAGAACTCCAGTACCTGGGCCACCTTCCTCCGCTCCCAGGCTGATGCCCTGCTGGCCTGCGACTTCATGGAAACAACACCCTGTCTGGGATACGGATGTACGTGCTCGTGGTGATCGAACACCGCAGTCGCCGGATCCGGTTCCTGGGCGCCACCGCGCATCCGGGCGCATCCTGGGTAGCGCAAGCGGCGAAGAACCTTGCCATGGACCTCGAAGACCTCGGCTGCCGGGCACGGTTCATGATCCGAGACAGAGACGGGAAGTTCCCAGAACTGTTCGATGCCGTCCTCAAGGACGCGGGGATCGACGTCGTGCTCAGCGGCATCCAGATGCCACGAATGAACTCGATCATGGAAAGGTGGATACAGACCTGTCGCCGCGACCTCCTGGACCGGACGTTGATCTGGAACCAGCGACACCTTCTCCACGCCCTCCGCGAGTTCGAGCGGTTCTACAACGGACACCGACCACACCAGGGCACCGCCAACGCCAGGCCACCGCACCCCTGCACGGATGAAGTTTCCGGCAAGGGCAGAGGTCCCGCACGTCCCGAAGCCGCCGGAAGGTCTCCTCGGATGCCTCAACCACGGGCGCTGACGCGGTGATCGTCATCTGGTAGCGCAGTTCGTAGCACGATGCGAACCTTTCCCGCGCCGCTCTCTCTCGCTCCAGCGACCCAAGCTCATGGTCTCGAGCGAGGAGGCGAAACGCGTTGCGCGCCTTCGATAAGCAGGTCAGATACTCGCCGTACAGCGTTCGGCGAACCTCCAAGAGATGGGCCCTCCGCTCCCGCCGCCACCGATGGCGATCGAAGAACGCGCCCGATGCCGTCGCTATGACAGCACCCGCAGCAGCACTGGCCAAAGTCGCCCACTCCACAACGTGACCCTACTGACTTTTTCGTTAGTTCTGTGGGTGCGGGGGCTTCAGTGGTGTGAGTATCCAGTGGTGTCCTCTCGCGCTGAGTCTGATGTCTGTGCTGTATCTGTTCCGCCGTTGACGCGGCCGCAGTTGGCCGAGGCCCGTCGCATGCGCGCGGCCGAGATGTTCGAGCCGGGGGTGTGCCCAGGCCGAGGTCGCGCGGGCGGTGGGAGTCTGCCTGGAGAGCGTCCGGCGCTGGAAACGGGTGTGGGAGCAGGGCGGGATGCAGGCACTGCGACGGCGCCCGGCTACCGGCCGCCCGCCCAAACTCGACGACGCTCAAGTCGCGGCCGTGGAAGCAGCGTTGGTGCAGGGCGCCCAGGCGCACGGGTTCGAGGCCGATCTGTGGACTCTGGAACGGGTGGGTGTGGTGGTGGAGCGGCTGACCGGGGTGCAGCTGGCGCGGGCGTCGGTGTGGCGGCTGCTGACCGGACGGATGGGCTGGAGCCTGCAGCGCCCCCAGCGCCGGGCCGTCGAGCGGGACGACGCCGAGATCGCCCGGTGGATCGTGTGGGGCTCGAATAATCGTCGCTCCTGGTCAAGCGGCATAGCTGTACTCGTTGACCACGCCGCCGAGGACGCGACTACGCAGGACTCTGCGGCTGGGCGGCTCCAGGACCGGAGGTGGTGGCCCGTCCGCCTGTGGAGGTAGTTGGCGTCGGGCCCGGTGGGGGCAGTGCGCGTTGTAGTGCCTCTGGTACGTGGCCAGGATCTTGAAGGATCCTGTTGCCCCTTGTGGTTATGCGGTGAGGGTGTGCTTGAGTCGGGTGAGGTGGCTGGTGCGGGTGCGGTCCAGGGGGGCGGTCGTTCCACCAGGCGTTCAGGCGGATCAGGTTGAGTGCGACGGCGGAGGAGCCGAGCTGGAGCGGTGCCTGGTGGTGGAAGACGAAGACGGTTCTGCCGCGCATTTCCGGCGTGAACCACTTGTTGCTGAGGTCGTCCCACAGGAGCGTGCCGGCTGCATTGAGCTTGCGGATGCGAGGTGCGAGGCGGGCGAGGTGGCGCAGCTTCCGTCCCGGGCGGACCCGGGCGGACGGCGTAAGTGCGTTTGCAGTGCCGAGGGCCAGTCAGTGTGCGACTTCGAGTCAACGAGAACGTTTTGACAGAGGTCAACTCTCTCGCCCGATGCCGTACTTCGCGTCCAGTTATCGACGGATGCGCCTTATTTGCCTGACCCTTCTTCCTGGGTTCTGTGTCGCGCGTGATCGCTTCGCGGCCAGGCGGTACGCCTCCGGGTTCCGGGGCTCACTCCATGCGCCCGCCGGGTACGTACTTACTTTTGCTTCGAAGGTAAGTACCTCGCCAACGCTCCAGCGACACCCCTTGCGTTGCGGCAGGTGTCTACGTACGGTGGCCAAGTTACTTCCGTTGCAGAACAATTGAAGGCAAGTCATGGGTGGGTCGGCCACAGGATCCAGACACTGCGCTCCGGTGCACACACGGGTGACCCAGGAGCCGCGCGGCCGCCGCCTCGCGCAGTGAAGTCGTATGGCGCAATTCCGAAAGTCCCCGATCGGACGGGACTTCAGGGTCGCCCCATCCCGGAAAGGGCTGAAGATTGCACGTCCTCACCCTTACGACAGACTACCTACCGAATCCCTTCTGTTTCGTCGGTGTCCATGTGGGGGCACTGACCGATGCCCTGAGAAGCGCTGGCGTGCACGTGACGGTCGCCACCAGTCACGCTCATGCCCGGAGTCCCAAGGACACGGTCGTGCGCCGTTCCGCCGGCCCGGAACGCGGCGTCCCTCTGGTCATGACGGCGCACTCCACCCCTTGGCGCAGTACCGCGCTGCTTGGTAGGGGTGCCGCTCTTCACCCCCGCTGCCAGGGTTCCTCATCGCTGCTGTATGCCGCGCGACGGACGATCGCGGGAGAGGGTGATTTCCGCGGTGAACTCGAGAGCCTGTCCAAGGATCTCGGTCTTCAGGACCGTGTCGAGTTCGTAGACAAGGTGCCGTACTCCAGGCTCTCGCACATGTACGAGCAAGCCGAGTTGTGCTGTTCCCCTCGCTTCAGGACATGGTGCCGATCGTCGTCTGCGAGGCCCAGTCACCAGGGAAGGCAGTCGCGGCGTCACGCGTGGGAGGCATTGGGGAGCGGGTCGACCACATGTGCACGGGTCTGCCGGTCGACAACGGAACGCCTGAGGAGTTCCGCAATCACATCACCTGGCTCCTCGACCACCCCGACGGAGCCGCGCACATGGGGAAGGAGGCGGCCAGGTACGCCTCGCTGAACTACGAATGGAACACCCTGGCACAGAAGCATGTCGAGGTGTACGGGAGCCTTTTGGGGAGGTTGCGGCAGTGATCCGTGCAACGGGGGTTGCGAGAGATGAGCAGTCGTCCGGTGCGCACAGGCCGGAGAAGACGGCGCAGCTACACCGGAACGGAAAGTCGGCCGGAGCGGCACCAGAGGAGGTCAGCCTGACGGCACTTGCGTCGGCCGCCTCGCCCCGCTCTGCCGGAATCTGCCAGGACCATGTGCGCGAACTGGCCGAGTCCGGCGGGCCGTTACCGCCCATCCTGGTGCACAGGTCCACGAGCCAAGTGATCGACGGAATGCACCGGCTCCACGCGGCCGCCCTGCGCGGCGACCCGACGATTGCGGTCGTCTACTTCGACGGCGACGAGTTCGAGTGCTTCATCCAGTCTGTCCGGGTCAACCTTGCACACGGCCTGCCGTTGTCGGCCGGGGACCGGGAACAGGCCGTCAAGAAGATTCTCAAGGCGCGACCGCACTGGTCCGACCGGGCGATCGCCGAGGTGGCGGGTATCAGCCCGCCGACGGTGGCCGGAATCCGCAGTCGTTCAACTGCAAGTACTTGGCAGTTGAGCGAGAGAGTGGGACGGGACGGGCGGGTGCGGCCGACTGACGGCGGGCAAGGCCGCCGCAGAGCCGCCGAGATCATCCTGGCCTGCCCGACCGCATCCCTCCGCGAAGTCGCGAGACAGGCAGGAGTCGCTGTCGGCACAGCCCACAACGTACGGGTCAGGCTCCGAGAGGAAGGGCACCCCGTCCCCGGCAGGCGGGACGAGCCGCAGCGGCAACCGAACCGGAATGCGGATCCCCTCGCTGCCGACAGGATTCCGCATGCATCACCGCAGACCGGCGCGCGCGGCAGTGGGCAGGTGCTGCTCAGCCTGCGCAAAGACCCATCGCTGCGCCTGAGCAGCACAGGCCGGTTCCTCCTGCAGTGGCTCGGCGTACTCGCCGTGGAGCCGGAGCAGTTGGAGAAGTTCGCTCGCTCTGTACCTCGCCACTGGGTGAAGGCCACGGCCGCCCTGGCCCGGGAGTGCTCCGACAGGTGGGCCCGTCTCGGGGAAGCTCTCGAACGGCGTACGGACGCCGTTTAGCCGGTGAGACGCGCCACTCGCGGTGCGGACCCCGGTGAACACTCGACGGTGAACGCTTTCCCGGGTTCCGCCGGGGGCGTCAGGATAACTCGCGGGCCGGGCCGTGTACGCCCTGCCCATCACTGGACCGGACTGCTCCGCCCCGCCGATGGCCTGACTCCCGAACCGTCCATCAATCAGTCCCTGTGATTCCTCCGACCTGCCCACCAGCAAAGAAGCCCCGGGCTCGCGCCGGTTGTCCTCCGGCTTCGCGGAAGAACCCGCTCCGGTCCGGATCCGCACATGAGGTGATCGTCTTGTCTGAAGTCACACCGGAGAAGAAGCCAATTCTGATCAGCGTCGTCCTTCCCTGTTACAACGAGGAAGCGGTCCTTCTGAGGACTCATGCGCGCCTGTCCTCGTTGACACGGCAGAACGGCGGCGTCAGGTACGAGCTCATGTACGTCGACGACGGCAGTACCGATCGAAGCTGGGAAATCATCCAGGACCTGGCGGACCGGGACACCGCGGTGCGGGCAGTCCGGTTCAGCCGCAACTTCGGCCACCAGGCCGCGTGCATGGCCGGGCTGCGGGAGGCAGCGGGCGATGCCGTCGTCGTGATCGACGCCGACCTGCAGGATCCGCCCGAGCTCATACCGCAGATGGTGGAGCTGTGGCGCGAGGGCTGGCCGGTGGCCTCCGCCCGGCGCACCGGCAGGAGCGGGGAGAGCGTGTTCAAGAAGGCCACCGCCTTCACCTGGTACCGCCTGCTCACCGCGGTGTCCGAGTACCCGGTGGCAGTCGATGTGGGGGACTTCCGGCTACTCGACCGCAAGGTGGTCGACACGCTGACCGGGCTGGGCGACAGCGGACTGTACCTGCGGGGGGCGGTGAGCTGGGCGGGATTCCCCGAGGCGAGCGTGGCGTACCAGCGCGACGCACGTGCCGCCGGTGAGTCGAAGTACACGCTCGGCAAGATGCTGGCGCTGTCGCGGCGTGGTCTGATCAACGGCTCTGCCGCACCGCTGCGCGCGGTGTCGGTGCTCGGCGTCGCGTCACTGGCCGGCGCCCTCGGCCTCGGCGTGCTTCGCCGGGACGCGAGGAACGCGCTCCCGGTCGGCCTGTTCGCGCTCCAGGCGCTCTCGCTGGGGACGGTCGGCGAATACGTGTACGACGTGTTGGGCCAGGTCCGGAGGCGGCCACCCTATGTGGTCCGCGACCGCGTCGGCGAGGCCGCCGGTGCCGCACTCGCCGAAGCGGCCCGCCCCCTGCCGGACGTGGCGCAGACGGCGCCCGCGGCGGTGATGGAGGCCGTGCGATGAAGGAGCTCAAGGCGACGTCGGTGGAGAGGGCCGAGGAACCCGTGGACGTGCTCGTCGTCGGTGGAGGATTCACCGGTCTTGCCTCGGCCCTGGAGCTGGCGGCGCGGGGGGTCAGCTGCCGGATCATCGAGCGGGAGGACGGCATCGGCGGCCTGGCGGCGAGTTTCGACGTCGGTGGCCGGCAGTTGGAGCGCTTTTACCACCACTGGTTCTCCTCGGACCACGAGATGATCGGGTTGTGCGAGGAACTGGGCGTCTCCGACCTGATGAAGCCACACCAGACCCGCACGGGCCTGTACTACGCGAACTCCGTGTACCGGCTGTCCAAACCGGTGGATCTGCTGCGCTTCACCGCACTGCCGCTGCCCGACCGGCTGCGCCTCGGTCTGATGGCGCTGCGCGCCCAGCGGGTGCGCGACTGGCGGGAGCTGGAGCACCGCACCGCCGAGGACTGGCTGGTGGAGCTCGGCGGACGGCGAGTCTACGACGTCGTGTGGCGCCCCCTGCTGGAAGGGAAGTTCGGCTCCTACGCCGGCCAGGTGGGCGCGACGTGGATGTGGACCAAGTTGCACCTGCGCGGTGGCAGCCGCGACAAGTCGGGCAACGAGACGCTGTACTACCTGCGGGGCGGCAGCGACGCCCTGCTGACCGCGATGGCCAAACGGCTGGCGGACCTCGGAGTCGACATCCGCACGTCCACCACGGCCGAAGCCGTTCACGCCGATGCCCGTGGGGCTACCGGCGTCCTGGCCGACGGCAAGTTCTTCCCGGCCCGGCACGTGCTCGTCACCACCGCCCCGCCTGTTACGGCCGCGCTGCTCGACGGACCCGGAACCGAGCACGCCGCGGTGCCGGAACTGCTCCGGCAGCTGCGCGGGATCGACTACCTCGCCAACGTGTGCCTGGTCCTGGAGAACAACCGCCGCCTGTCGGACACATACTGGCTGAACGTCAACGACCCCTCCTTCCCGTACGTGGGTGTCATCGAGCACACCAACCTCGACGACCCGGCTCGGTACGGCGGACGGCACATGGTCTACCTGTCGAAGTACCTTCCGGCGGACGCCGAGTTGTACCGGATGTCCGACCAGGAGGTCTTCGAGTTCAGCCTGCCGCACCTGCGCCGGATGTTCCCCGCCTTCGACCGCAGCTGGGTGGAGGAGTATCACGTCTGGCGCGCGGAGTACGCGCAGCCGGTGATCACACCGGACTACACCCGCACGATGCCGCCGCTGCGCACCC
Organism: Streptomyces sp. NPDC021212; assembly: GCF_044332925.1. Lineage (NCBI taxonomy): Bacteria > Bacillati > Actinomycetota > Actinomycetes > Kitasatosporales > Streptomycetaceae > Streptomyces > Streptomyces sp. NPDC021212. Next base: position 458,347 of record NZ_JBIRPZ010000005.1, on the reverse strand, counting down.
GGGTGCCCGGCCTGTACCTCGCCAGTATGGCGCAGGTGTTCCCGGAGGACCGCGGCACCAACTACGCGGTACGGGACGGCCGGAAGGCTGCCCGGCTCATCGCCGAACGGGTGCGCAAGGAGCGCCGTGAACGCGCGGTGCTGACCGACATCCCCGAGGGAAACCATGGCTGACCTGATTTCCATCGACGAGTGCGAGAAGCTGGACATCGCCCGTGTCCACGACCTGTACCGGCGGTACGTCAGCCGCAGCCAGGTGTCCCTGATCGGCTCCTTCGGCTTCGGCGGTGATCTGGTCGAGCACGCCGAAGGCGCCTGGATCACCCTGCGCGACGGCCGCCGCGTCCTCGATTTCACCGGCGGCATCGGGGTGCTCAACCACGGGCACAACCATCCGCGGATCCTTGCCGCACGCGAGCGGTTCCAGCGGCAGCGCCGCATGGAGGTGCACAAGAACTACTTCTCCCCGTACGTCGCAGCGCTCAGCCACAACCTCGCCGCCCTGCTGCCCGGCGACCTGAACATCAGCTACTTCCCCAACTCCGGCGCCGAGGCGGTCGAGGGCGCGGTGAAGCTGGCGTACAAGTACCACGCGGGGCGGCGGGGCACGATCCTGCACACCGACATCGCCTTCCACGGCAAACTGCTCGGCGCGGGCAGCCTCACCGCCTCACCCGAGATCCACTTCCCGTTCCCGCAGATCCCGGGGGCCGACTCCTTCGCCTACGACGACCTCGCGTCCTTCCACGAGGCGCTGGAACGGCACTGCTCGTCGGACGGCCGCAGCGACGTGTACGCGGTCGTGCTGGAGCCGTTCAGCGCATCCAGCCTCCAGGAGTGTTCCGAGCGGTTCCTGCGCGAGGTGCGCCGTATCTGCACCGAACTCGACATCGTGCTGATCTTCGACGAGGTCTACACGGGGTGGGGCAAGACCGGTGAGCTGTTCCACTTCATGCGCTACCCCGGCCTCGTCCCGGACGTGCTGACGATGTCGAAGTCCTTCGGCGGCGGCAAGGCGTCCATCTCCGGCTACGTCACGCGAGAGCCCGTCTTCCGCAAGGCGTACGACAACCTCGGCGACGCCACCCTCCACAGCACCACCTACTACGGCTTCGGAGAGGAGACCGCCACCGCCCTGGAGGCCCTCGCCATCGCCGTGGACGAGGACTTCCCCGGCCGGGCGCGGAAACTGGAGGGGCAACTGAACACAGGGCTCGCCGAGATCGCCGCCCGGTACCCGGGACTCGTGGCGGGCACCCGCGGCCGCGGAGGGCTGCACGGAGTGTTCCTGCGCCCGCCGGCCGAGATCCCGGACCGGTTCAGAAGCCTGCTGCCGAGTTCCTTCGCGAAGGACCCCCAGACCGTGCAGAAGCTGATCACCGGGTCAGTGATCGCCGCCCTGTACCGGGAGCACGGCGTCCTGTCGTTCTTCGGCTCGAACCGGCGCATCGCCCTGATCGTCTCGCCCCCACTGGTCAGCGAGGAATCCGATGTCGACGTCTTCCTCACGGCGCTGGACGCAGTACTCGACAAGGGCGCCGCACGCCTGCTGGCCGGCTTCGTGAAGGAGAAGGTGAGCTCCCGATGACGGCGTCGGTCAGGGCATCCGGCATCCCGCGCGTCACCACACCGCCGCGGGCGGACGACACCTCCGCGACCGCGCGCCGTGCGGCCGGCGCGCTGCGAGCCAGCGGACTGCCCGCCCAGTGGGCTCGGCACTACCGGTGCCTCAGCGGGGCGCAGGCCGGCGCCGAGGCCGAGGAGCACGTGGCCCGCACACTGGCGACCTTGCCCGCCCACTACCGTCTCGCGTTCCTCTGCGCCCTGCGTGCCCTGCCGGTCGCCACCCTGCTGACGCGGGGCCGGAGGGCGGCAGGGAGCGGCGGCGTCGACCGGTTGGCCACCCTGCCCGGTTTCCGGGAGGTCGTGCGCGCCACGACGACGCTGGCGCTGTACGGAGCGCTCGACGGCCGGACCCGGCAGGAGGCGCCATGATCCGCGCGCTGAGCCGGTTCCGCGCCCTGCCCGTCATCGACTGCGACGTGCTCGTCGTCGGCTCCGGTGCGGGCGGCAGCGCGGCGGCACTGGAACTGGCGGCGGCCGGACGGGAGGTGACCGTCCTGGAGGAGGGCCCTCGGGTGGAGACCGCCGAGCTGGCGGCGGCGTCCCCCGCCGAGAACATGCGCCGGCTGTACCGCCAGGGCGGGCTGACGCCGATCTTCGGCACCCCCACCATCGCCTACGGCGAGGGCCGGTGCGTCGGCGGGACCACGGTGATCAACGGCGGACTGTTCTGGGAGCCGTCCGAGGCCCTGCTCGACCGCTGGGCGCAGGCCTCCGGCGTCGACGGCTACCGCGCCCCCGACCTGGGGCCCCGGCTGAAGGTCATCGCGCACCGCCTCGGGGTGATCGCCCAGCAGCCGGGTGACGGCAATCGTGACTCCGTGCTGTTGTCACAGGGGGCCGACCGGCTCGGCTGGCGGTGGACGCACTCCCAGCGGGCAGTGCGCGCCTGCGCCCACCGCAACCGGTGCGCAACCGGCTGCGTCACCGGCGCCAAGCAGAGCATGGCGGTCAGTTACCTGCCCGAGGCCGAGTCGATGGGTGCCCGGGTCGTGCCCGGCGTGCGGGCGCTGCGGATCGCGCACAACGGGCGAGAAGCTCGCGCGGTTCTCACCCGGGACGGTGCGGGCCGCTGGGCGTCGTACCGGCCGCGCACTCTGGTGCTCGCGGCCGGCCCCCTGGGCACCCCGGCGCTGATGCAGCGCAGCGGGATCCACGCCGACCGGGCGGGGCGGGGACTCGCCCTGCACGTCAACCTGCGCACTGTCGCCCTGTTCGACGAGACGGTGAACGCGGACCGGGGCACCATCTTCACCACCCAGGTGCAGCACTTCACGGACCGCGGGATGCTCGTCATGCCGTCGAATGTCACTCCAGGCGGACTCGCTGCCGCACTTGCCGGGCACGGTCCGGATGCCGTCCAGCGGTACGTGGACCGTATCGGGCAGGCGGGCGTCTACACCACGCAGGTCCGACTGGAGAGCCTGGCACGCATCATGCGCGTTCCCCCCGGCGGCACGGTGCTGCGGCATCGCATGGGCAGCCGGGACCACGCCGCGTTGCGCACCGCGTTCCGCGACACCGCACGTCTGCTGTTCGCAGCCGGGGCGAAGGAGCTGGTCCCGCCCGCGGGCTTCAGCGGCCCGCTGCAGAACGAGGCCGACGCCGAGCGGTTCTGCGCGCGGGTCCAGCCCTGTGACTGGGAGTTGGTGTCGGTCCACGGGATGGCCTCGTGCAGGATGGGCCTGCCGAAGCGCGGCGGGGTGTGCGACGCCTACGGCAGGCCCCGCGGCTTCCGGAACCTGTACGTCTGCGACGCCAGCGTACTGCCGGGAGTGACCGGTATCAGTCCCCAGGGCACGATCATGGCGTTCGCTCACGAGATCGCCGCGCGTATGCCTGCCTGACCGTCGCCGGAGCCGCCGGCCGACGGCGGCTCCGGCAGTCACCACCGACATCACATCTGGAGACTCCATGGCACAGGGCCCCGCTGCCCCGAAGGCGCCCACGAACCATCCTCCGCTGTTCAGCCCGACGGCGGTCGTGGCATCCTGCGTGGGCTTCATCCTGATAGGCGCCCTACAGTCGCTGTACGGGCCGGCGATCCCGGCACTGCGCCAGGACTTCGGCCTGTCGCCATCGGGCGCGGGACTGGGTCTCAGTGCCCACTTCATCGGCGGTGTGACCGGCGTGCTGGCCTTCGACCGCGTCCACGGCCGGGCCAGCAACCGCATGCTCCTCGGCGCCTCCTACGGTTTGATGGCCGTCGGCAGCCTCGGCTTCGCCCTGTCTCCCACCTGGCCTCTGGCGCTGCTTGCGGCTCTGGTCACCGGCTTCGGCTTCGGCGGCATCGACTACGGTCTCAACCAGCTGTTCGCGGTGGGATTCGGGCGGCGCAGCCCGGCCATGCTGAACATCCTCAACGCCCACTTCGGCGTCGGGGCGATCGCCGGCCCGGCCCTGATCGGCCTGTTCGGTGCACAGCACTACGCAGGGATCTTCGGGGCCTTCGCGGTCCTCGCGGCGGCGCTGCTGTTCACCCTCGGCGGGGTGCGGGACCGGGAACAGGCAGCTGAGCCGGCGGCCGACCCGACCGCAGTGGGCGCCGCCCGCCGCACCGGCCCGATTCTGGGTGTCTTCGTTCTCCTCTACGTCCTCAACGTCCTGGTGGAGGCCGGGGTCGGCGGCTGGGAGCCCACTCACCTGGAGACGGTCGGCTACACCGCCGCCACGGCGGCATCCGCGACGTCCGTCTACTGGCTGATGATGACGGTCGGCCGGTTCCTGGTCGCGCCGCTCACCCTGCGGTACTCAGAGCCGACGATCCTGGTGGTGAGCAACACGGGGATGGCAATCTGCCTGCTCACGGCGGCCGTCCCGGCACTGGCGCCCTATGCCTACGCCGGGGTCGGGCTGTTCATCGCCCCGATTTTCCCGACCGGGCTGCCGTGGCTGAACCGCACCGTACCGACCGCCCGCCGGGCAGGGGCGCTGGTCATTGCCGCGTCGATGGTCGGGGGTGTGGCGGCGGGTCCGTCACTCGGCAAGGCCATCGAGATATCGAGCGTACGCGTGGTCCCGCTGATCTTGTTCGTGCTGACGGCAGCGTGCCTGGCGGCCGTGGCCTGGCTGATCCGCATCGGCCACGCGACTCCGATGCCGACGGGGGTGAACGTTGCCGAGCCTGTCCTGGTAAACACCACCGACGTCACCAGGAAGGAACGCGAGGGCATGTCCGACACGTGATGACGTCGACTCACAGAGCCCGGCCCTACGCAACTCGTTCTGCGCGCCTTCGGCCTCTCCCGCATCCGGATACGGGAGATGGCACACGCGGGCGAGCTTCCCGGAGCGACCAAGAGAAGTTGGTAAGCGGCGCCGGGCCGCCTACCGCCGACCCGGCCACCCGCCCCACGTGCCTGATCCGGCAACACCCACAACTGCGCCCGCTGCGGCCACGGTTCCAGCCGGTCTTCCAGGACCCCTACAGATCGCTCAGCCCACGGCTGCGGGTCCGCGACGCAATCGCCGAACCCCTGCGCGCCCAAGGGGCGCCGCCGGCACCCGGCCGGGTCGAGGAGCTGATGCGGACGGTCGGCCTCGACGGCTCGCTGGGCGACCGGCTGCCGCACGAACTCTCCGGCGGGCAATGCCAGCGCGTCGGGATCGCACGGGCGCTGGCGGGCGAGCCGCGGCTGCTGGTGCTGGACGAGCCGGTGTCGGCACTGGACCCATCAGTGCGCGCGGGGGTGCTGAACCTGCTCACCGCCCTACAGGACGAGCAGGGCCTGGCCTACCTGTTCATCTGCCACGACCTCGCACTCGTACGCCACCTCGCACACCGGGTCGCGGTCATGCGGCGGGGCCGGATCGTCCGGACCTGCGCGGGCCGCGAACTGGGCCTCACCGCGCTGGGCGGCCTCCCTGCGCGGCCCATCGCAGGACGGTCGCCCCATACGGCAAAGGCCACGCCTGACGAGCTGTAAAGGCTGAATCAGCGATGCCGACGATGTCGTCGGTTGGTGCGATCGGCGCGCGGGGGTCGGCGCCGGGCCCACACGCCGACACGTCAGCCCTCCTGGCCCTCCGCCGCGTCGCCGAGCAGCGGATCGGGCAGACGGGCCCAGCGCTCGGCGCCCAGGGCCAGTTCACCGTCGTCGAGCACGGCGGCGTCCAGGGCGGTCCGCAGCCGGTCCTCGTCCAGCTCGGCGCCGGTGAAGACGATCTCGTTGCGTCGTTCGCCGTAGTAGTGGTCCCAGTACCAGGAGGCCAGTGTCCGGCGCTGGGACGAGGCGGCGTGCCACGCCGCGGTGTCCCCGTCCTCCAGCCAGCCTCCCGCCTCGCGCAGTTCGAGCCGGCGCCCGGCCGAGCGCCAGGAGATGACCGTCCGCGGGCGGGTGGCCATCCACAGGTGTCCGCTGCTGCGCACCACCGAGGGCATGACCCGTGGCAGGCTCTCCGCCAGCCGTTCGGGGTGCAGCGGGCGCCGGGACCGCCACAGTACCGAGGTCACGCCGTGGTCGATGCCGCGGTGGCGTACGACGGGAGCGACGGCGTCGAGGCGGTCGGCCGGTCCGGCCGTGGTCCAGCCGGAATCGGGCCGCGCCAGGGCCGTCAGCGCGGCATCGTCGCCGTCCTCCGCGTCGAGGTGCACCACCGCCGACGGGTTGAGGTGGCCGAGCAGGGCGCGGCACCCCTCCCGATGGCGGTCGTCCTCCCCCGACCCGTCCCGCACGACCAACACCTGGGCGGCCTCCACATGGCGGGCGGCCGCTTCGGCGACCGTGAGGGGCTCGGCGTGCGCATGGTGGCCGAAGACGTGGGCGGTGCGGTGCACACAGCTCAGATCGTTGATCATGCGGTCGGGGTCCACGCCGACGGCGGTCGGGGCCAGATCGTAGTGGTGCGAGAGCGGGGTCCTGCCCGATGGGGTCCGCCACAAGGCGGCCAGAAACGGCACGGGGTCCACGTTGCCGGGGAGGGCGAGCACGACATGCGGGCGCGTGGCAGCGCAGGCGATGGCGTCCAGGTCCTGCCGGATGATCACCGCGGGGTCCCCGGTCGCCCCCTGACACAGCGAGTCCCGCTGTTGTTCCGCACCACCGGTGGCGAAGCGCTGCACGAAGGGGTATCTCCCGGCCTCGTCGGCGTGCACCGAGACCGAGAGCACCAGCGCGTCGGGCACGGCACACCGCAGCAGATCCAGGAGGCGCCCCCGGGCTTCCGGAGTGTTGCCGCACACCAGGCCCAGCAGCCCCCGGCCCGCGTTCCCGCCGGTACTCACTCCGCCGCCTGCGCGAGGGCGGTCACAAGGTCGTGGGCGGTTCTGCGTACCCGCAGCAGCACCAGCGGCACAACTCCTCCTGAGGGATGACGACACAGTGTCACCACGAAGACTACATGGAAACGGTACCCATTTTCATATACGCTGAGGGCGACCGCCCACCGATCAGGAAAGGACACGCATCTCATGGCCGTTCCCAAGCGGAAGATGTCCCGGAGCAATACCCGCCACCGCCGCGCCCAGTGGAAGGCGAACACCCCGGAGCTGGTGACGATCACCATCGACGGCCGCGAACACCGCGTCCCGCGGCAGCTCGTCCCCGCCTACCGGCGCGGACTGCTGCGGCCCGAGGGCTGACCGCCCGATGGCCGACCAGCTGCCGGTGACGGTCCTGTCGGGTTTCCTGGGATCCGGCAAGACCACCCTCCTCAACCATCTCCTCAACAACCGCGACGGGCTGCGGGTCGCCGTCATCGTCAACGACATGAGCGAGGTGAACATCGACGCCGCGCTCGTCCGCGACGGCGACGCCGCCCTCTCCCGCACCGAAGAGCGCCTGGTCGAGATGACCAACGGCTGCATCTGCTGCACCCTGCGCGACGACCTCCTGGAAGAGGTGGACCGGCTCGCGAGGGAAGGGCGGTTCGACTACCTCCTCATCGAGTCCAGCGGCATCTCCGAACCCATGCCCGTCGCCGCCACGTTCGCCTTCCCGCGCGACGACGGCGCCACGCTGGGCGAGGTCGCGCGCCTCGACACCATGGTCACCGTCGTCGACGCCGCGAACTTCCTGCCGGAACTCACCGGCGGCGACGAACTGGTCGAGCGGGGCCTGGACCAGTACGAGGACGACGAGCGCACTGTCAGCGATCTCCTCATGGACCAGGTCGAGTTCGCCGACATCATCGTCCTCAACAAGCTCGACCTGGTCACCCCCGAGACCGCCGAACGGCTGGCGGCGGCGCTGTCCCGGCTCAACCCGGCCGCCCGTATCGTGCCCGCCACACACGGCCGGGTGGAACCGGTGGAGGTACTCGGCACCGGCCGCTTCGACCTTGAACGCGCCCAGCAGGCCCCCGGCTGGGTCATGGAGCTCAACGGCGATCATGTGCCGGAGACCGAGGAGTACGGCATCTCCAGCACCGTCTTCCGCGCCGCCCGGCCGTTCCACCCCGCCCGACTGTGGGACTTCATCGCCATGGAGCTGGACAGCGGGACCTTCGGCAGCGTCCTGCGTTCCAAGGGCTTCTTCCACCTGGCCACCCGCCCGCGCGTGACCGGGCTGTGGTCACAGGCGGGAGCGGTGGCCCGGTTCGAACCCTCCGGAGCACACGACGGCATCGAGCCCGGCACCGCGACCGGCCCCGACCGGGGCCAGGAACTCGTCTTCATCGGCACCGGACTGCGGCCCGCCGCCCTGCACGAAGCCCTGTCCGCATGCCTGCTCACCGACGACGAGCACGCGCAGGGCGCATCGCGCTGGGCGGCTTGGGAGGACCCCTTCCCCGCCTGGGAGACCTACGGCCTCGACGAAAGCTGTGACCACGAGCACGGACCGCACGAGGCCGTGCCGGTGCCGTAGTCCTGAGCCACGGCATACCCGGCCGGCTCCGAGCGGCACCGCCCGCGGGCCGGACGACTGTCACCCCCGTCGGGCATCCATCCAGCGCCGTTGTCCGCCGAGGAAACCGAGCGACCCTTATGAACGGTCCGCCGAGTACATCGCCATCATGATCGCCGAGGCGTGGGAGGCAAGCGTCATGCACGGTTCGCCGACCAGGCGGCTGCCGTCGGCATGGCGGTCGACCTGGCAGCGGAGCGCCATCCTGCGAGCGCTGGACGGCTGCCCCGACTTCGTCTCCGCGAGGGCGATGCACGAGACGCTCGCGGCAGCGGGCACCACGGTGGGACTGACCACGGTGTACCGCACCCTCCGGAGGCTGGAACACGCCGGTCAGGTCGACGTCGTACGGGACGTGACCGGCGAGCGGCTCTACCGCCCCCGCCCCGACGACGGCCACCGCCATTACCTCGTCTGCCGTCGGTGCGGCCTGAGCCTCGCCGTCGAAGCGGATCTCGTCGAGCGCTGGGCGGACGGCGTGTCGGCGGCGACCGGATTCGCCGAGGTCGAGCACACCGTCGAGCTCACCGGGATCTGCGACCGCTGCCACCCGGCGCCGAGCCGGGACACCTTGCTTCCCTAGCGGGCACGTCAATTCTTGGCAACGATTTTCATAACAACGAGACCGGATCATGGTCTTGACATTCATTTCCATTAACGTGGTGTCCGCCCGGCCCGACCAAGTGGCCCCTCGCCCGTGAAGCCCCCTTCCCACCCGCCATGGAGGATCCATGCTCACGTCCCCGCCCCGCCGCCTGGCGCTGATCACCGGCGCCTCTCTGGCCCTGCTGGCAGGCTGCGGAAGCTCGTCGGACTCCGGAAGCGACGGGAAGTCCTCGTCATCCAAGATCGCGGTGGTCGCCTCGACGAACGTGTACGGCGACATCGCCGACCGAATAGGCGGCGGGAAGGTCGACGTCACCTCGATCATCAACGACCCCGGCCAGGACCCCCACTCCTACGAGGCCGACACCCGGACCCAGCTTGCCCTGTCCAAGGCGAAGGTCGTTGTCGAGAACGGCGGCGGCTATGACGACTTCGTCGACCGGATGCTCAAGAGCGGCAACTCCTCCGCCGACGTGATCAACGCGGTCAAGGTATCCGGCAAGACCGCGCCGAAGGGCGGTGAGCTCAACGAGCACGTCTGGTACGACTTCCCCAGCGTCGCCAAGGTCGCCGACCGCATAGCCGCGGCCCTGGGCAAGGCCGCCCCCGGTGACGCGGCAGCCTTCAAGAAGAACGCCGAGACCTTCAAGTCGAAGCTCAAGCCGCTCCAGGCGAAGGAAGCGGAGATCAAGAAGGAGCACGGCGGCGAGGGCATCGCCATCACCGAGCCGGTGCCGCTCTACATGACCGAGGCGAGCGGCCTGGCGAACAAGACGCCCGAGGAGTTCAGCGCGGCCATCGAGGAGGGCGACGACGTCTCCCCGAAGACCCTGCGGGACACCCTGGCGCTGTTCACGGGCAAGCAGGTCAAGGCGCTCGTCTACAACGAGCAAACCTCCGGTGCGCAGACGAAGAAGGCCGAGGGCGCCGCCAAGGCCGCCGGCATTCCGGTCGTGCCCGTGACCGAGACCCTGCCGAAGGGCAAGGACTACCTCGGCTGGATGACCGCCAACGTCGACGCGCTCGCGGGCGCGCTGGGCAAGTGAGGCGCCCGGCCATGGCTCCCTCGCCCCGGGCCGGCCGGGGCGACGCCGAGCCCAGCGACACCGACACCGACACCGACGCGCTGATCAGCCTGCGTGGCGCCGCCCTGTCCTACGGAGAGCGCACGGTGTGGCGCGACCTCGACCTCGACGTACGGCCAGGCGAGTTCCTCGCCGTACTCGGGCCCAACGGATCGGGCAAGTCCAGCCTCGTACGGGCGCTGCTGGGACTGCGGCCACTGTCCGCCGGAACGCTGACCGTCCTCGGCCGGTCTCCGCGCGACACCGGCCGTCACATCGGCTACGTCCCCCAGCAGGCAGCTCTGTCCGCACACGCGACGCTGCGCGCACGCGACCTCGTGCGCTTCGGGATCGACGGGCACCGCTTCGGACCGCGGCTGCGCACGAGCGCCGCCCGCCGCCGCGTGGACGAGATCCTCGAATCGGTCGGGGCCTCGGCCTACGCGGACGTCCCCGTGGGCCTGCTGTCCGGAGGCGAGCGGCAGCGTGTCCGTATCGGACAGGCCCTGGCCACCGACCCCCGGATCCTGCTGTGCGACGAGCCGCTGCTCTCCCTCGACCTGCACCACCAGCGGGCGGTCACCGAACTGGTGGACACCCGGCGCCGCTCCCACGGCACGGCGGTGGTCTTCGTCACCCACGAGATCAACCCCGTGCTCGGGCTGGTGGACCGGGTGCTGTATCTGGCTCGGGGCGGTTACCGCATCGGGACACCGGAGGAGGTCCTGACTTCCTCGTCCTTGTCCCAGCTGTACGGGACGCGGGTCGACGTCGTCCGTGTCCACGGCCGGATCGTGGTCGTCGGAGCCCCTGACGAGCCCATCGCACCCGCGCCGCCCCACCACCCCCACGAGACCTCCGCAGCACACGAGACCGACGGAGTCCGCCCATGACGCTCGCCGACGGGATCTGGCACCAGATCTTCAACTTCGACAACTACGGCGAACTCCTGGCACTGGTCCGCAACTCCCTCATCGCCGGCGCCGCGCTCGGTCTGATCGGCGGCCTGGCCGGGGTCTTCGTCATCATGCGCGACCTGCCCTTCGCGGTACACGGCATCAGCGAGCTGTCCTTCGCGGGCGCCTCGGCCGCGTTGCTACTGGAGACGAACATCGTGGCGGGCTCGATCGCCGGCTCGCTCATCGCGGCCGGCACGATCGGGGTCCTGGGCACGCGCGTCCGTGACCGCAACTCGGTGATCGGCATCATGATGCCCTTCGGCCTGGGCCTGGGGGTACTCTTCCTCGCCCTCTACAAAGGCCGCGCGGCCAATAAGTTCGGCCTGCTCACCGGCCAGATCGTCGCCGTCGACACTCCTCAGATGTCGTGGTTGCTCGGCACCTCCGCCGTGGTCATCGTCGCCCTGGCTGCCATGTGGCGGCCTCTGACCTTCGCCAGCGCGGATCCGGACGTCGCCGAGGCCCGCGGAGTGCCGGTGCGCGCCCTGTCCGTCGCTTTCATGATCGTGCTCGGACTCGCGGTCGCCTTGTCGGTGCAGATCGTCGGCGCGCTGCTGGTCCTCGCCCTCCTCGTCACCCCGGCCGCGGCCGCCGCCCGCGTCACCGCGTCACCCGTGCTACTGCCGGTGCTCAGTGTGGTCTTCGCCGTCGCCTCGATCGAGGGCGGCATCCTGCTCGCCCTCGGCAGCTCCATCCCCATCAGCCCCTACGTCACGACCATCTCGTTCACCATCTACCTCGTCTGCCGACTGGCCGGCACCTACCACACCCGACGGTGGGGAGCCAGGAAGACAGCTCCCCAACCGGCCTGAACGACGGCGCCGCACACGAGGGAGCGAGGTGAGTACCCGGCCCCGGTGTGCGGCGGGTCGTCACATCGGGACCTCGAAATGCACCGTGGCGACGCCCGGGCCGTGTTCGCCGGTGGTGCGGGCGTCGAACACCTCCTTGGCCAGGCTTCGCCAAAAGGGTTCCGTACCGTCGATGTCGACGTTGGTGTGCAGATAGATGCGGTCGTAGCCGGGGGTGCACGCGACGAAGTCGCGGGCCGCCTCGACCAGGGTGCGGGCGAGCCCACGGCGTCGGTGCTCAGGGTGCACGTAGACACGGACCAGTTGTGCGGTGGTGTCCTTCGGGTAGCGCTCGGCGAGCCGGCGGGGGTGCGGCGGGTGGGCGGGGCCGCCGGACCGTACGCCGGTCGTGGCGACCACCTCGCCCTAGTGGACGGCCACGAGCAGCAGATGCCGCGGGTCGTCGAGATACGTGCCCTTGATGTCCACCGTGTCACGGTGCCACTGGGGTGCGTATCCGTAGCCGAACTCCCGGTAGAAGGTGTCGAGCATGACCCGGCGCGCGCCGTCGACGTCGTCCGGTGTCGCGGGGCGCACGGTGTACTCCTGGTGCGCGGTGTGTGTCACCGAGGGGTTCCTCCCTGTCCGGCCTGGGCCGAGCGTGCGGCAGCGCGGGCGGCGGGATCCGGTGCCGCGCCGCCCCGGATCCCGCCACACCAGTCAAATGAAAGCGCTTTTCAAAAACGCTGAGCGTGTCTCACGGCACCGAGGGCAGACCGGGCCCCGCACAGCGCACACCCGCCCTCGGCTCCGCCCCGTCGACGAGGTACGTGGCCACGGCGTCGTCCACGCAGGCGTTGCCACGGCTGGCGAACACGCCGTGGGAGTAGTCGTTGTCGAGGGTGATCAGGCGTGAACCCGGCAGGTGATGGCGCATTCGGCGCGCCCCCTCGATGGGCGTGACGGGGTCGTGGGCGGAGGCCACCAGCAGAGCGGGCGGCGCATCGGGGCTGCCGAGCGGGGCGTGGCGGGCGGGGTGGTGGTGCCAGTAGGCGCAGGTGGAAGCCTCCATGCCGGTGAGGACCGGCTGGGGGTCGAGGCGTCGCGTGTGGCGGATGTCCGTCACGATCCGCCGGAGTGTGGGGCCGGGGCCGTCGGCGCATTTGACGATGCGGTTGGCCGCTTCGTAGTTGCGTGAGCCCTGGCTGGTGAAGTCCTGGTCGGGACGGAGTCCGGCGGGGCTGCCGTCGCGCAGGTAGCCGCGCAGACCGTCGGCGAGGTCCGCCCAGCGTTCGGTGCGGCCAAGGGCGCGGTACACGGTTCGGTCGAACTCCGCGGGGCCGAAGGCGTTCACGGGGGCGGCGGTGAGTCCACCGCGTACGCGCAGGTAGGCCCGGCGTACGGCCTCCACGCTGTCGCCCAGGCGAAAGTGGTCCGGATGGGCGGCCGTCCAGGCGAAGAAGGTGTCGCGCTGCCGCAGCAGTGCCCGGCTCTGGATGACGTCGAAGTCGTACCAGTCCCAGGGGCCTACGACACTGTCCAGGACCATCCGGCCCGTGCGCTGCGGGAAGGCGGCGGCGTAGGCGGCACCGAGGTAGGTGCCGTAGGAGACGCCGAGGAAGTTGGTCTTCCGTTCGCCGAGCGCTGCGCGTATCGCGTCCATGTCGCGTGTGGTCTGGTCGGTGGACAGGTACGGCAGGGTGCCTTCCGCGCCCGCCGCGCAGTCGTCGGCCATGCCTCGCAGCGACGCCAGATACTTTTTCTCCGCCGCCGCGCCGACGGGTACGGGATCCACTCCGGGGCGGTGGAAGAGACCGCCCATCGGGCCGCAGTCGACGGGTGTGCTCCGGCCGACGCCGCGCGGGTCGAAGCCGATGACGTCGTACGAACGGCGCACGCTCTCGGGGAGTTTGGCCCGCTTGGTGACCGCGTAGGGCAGCCCGGAGCCGCCCGGCCCGCCGGGGTTGACCAGCAGGGCGCCGCGCCGCTCGGCGTGGCTACCAGAGGCGCGGACGCGCGAGACGGCTATGTCGATGCGCGGCCCTCGCGGGCGCTCCCAGTCCAGCGGCACGCTCAGCCGCCCGCACTCGACGCGCTCCGGGTCGGGCGGCTCGGGTACGGATGCGGGGCAGGCGCTGAAGCGGAGTGCGGATGCCGAACTCGCGGAGGGGGCAGGGGCGGCGGACTGGGCGGGCGCGGCGGGGCCGACCGCCGTGGCGATGGCCGTCAGGGCGCACAGCAGTGCCGTGCGGTGCATGGCTGAGGTCACAACGATTTCTTCCTCGGGACTTCGATCCATCAGATGACAATGAAAACGATTATCGATAGCGTGTTCGCGACGGTATCCCACACGACTGGAAAAGGGGAGCTGTGGCTCATCTGTTGGTGGTCGAGAGCTGGGTCGGGTCGATGAGCCGACTGCTGCCACGGGCGATACGCGAGGGTGGGCACGAGTTCACCTTCCTCACCCGCGACCTGCACCACTACCTGCGTTCCGCCCCCGAGGGGACGGCACACCCGCTGCTCGGGGCGCGCAACGTGCTCACCGCGGACACCAATGACACCGAGGCGCTGCTGCCGGAGGTCGAGCGGCTGCACGCGGTGTTCGGCTTCGACGGGGCGATCACCTCCTGCGACTACTACCTGCCGACGGTCGCGCGGATCGCCGGGCACCTCGGCCTGCCGGGGTCGAGGCCGGAGGCGGTCGAGAACGCCTGCCGTAAGGACGCCACCCGTCGCGTCCTGTCCGACGCCGGGGTGCCCGGGCCCCGCTTCGCCGTGCATGAGGAGTGGGCGGACATCGCGCGCGCCGCGCGGGAGATCGGCTACCCGCTGGTCGTCAAGCCCGTCGACCTGTGCGCGGGCATGTACGTACGGCGTGTGGACGACGAGGACCAACTCGCCGCCGCCTTCGCGGGGTTGGCCGACTTCCCGGTCAACGCGCGCGGGCAGCGACGCGCGCCCACGGTCCTGCTCGAAGAACTGCTGGACGGCCCCGAGGTGAGCGTCGAGACGGTGTCGCACGGGGGTGCGGTCCATGTGGTGGGCGTGACCGACAAGAGCGTCGGCGGGGCACCCGCGTTCATCGAGACCGGGCACATGTTCCCCGCCGCGCTGACGGCCGGCGACACGGAGGCCGCCGAGCAGACCGCGTTGAGCGCGCTCAAGGCGCTCGGGCTGGTCGACGGCGTGGTTGCACACACCGAGGTCAAGCTGACCTCCGCCGGGCCGCGCGTGGTCGAGGTCAACTCGCGCCCCGCCGGCAACCGCATCACCGAACTCGTCCGCCACGTCACGGCCATCGACCTCGCCGCGGCCTGCGTGGACGCAAGCCTCGGCCGCGCCCCCGATCTGCGGCGCACGGACACCGGGCTGCGCAGTGCCGCCATCGGCTTCCTCGTGCCGGAGCGCACGGGCACGCTCGCCTCGCTGGACGGCGACCCGCTACGGGACGCTCCCGGCGTGCTGGAGGTCCAGCTCGCGGAGCCGGGCAGGCAGGTGAAGGCGGCGGGCAGCAACAACGAGTACCTCGGGCATGTGATGGCCGGGGACCCGGACGGGGCCGGAGCCCGGGAGCGGGTCGAGGCGCTGCTCGCCGAGGTGCGGTCCGGACTGGTGATCCGATGACCGCCGACACCTCCGACATATCCGTCGGCAAGACCGCCTGGGCCCCTTCCGTGGTCCGCGGGGCGACATACGACGATCTCGTGAGGCGGGTCCGCTCCGGCGAACTCGGACCCGACCCGCGTACCCGGCGGATCGCCGTGGCCTTCACCACGCGGCAGGCCGTACGGCACGACGGACGCGGCACCGGCTACCGCAACGAGGTGCTCAGCCTGCGGCTCGCCGGGGCCGTCGGCTCGTGCGCGGTCGAGCCCGGCGCCCTGCCCGACAGCGCGGTCGAGGAGTGCGTCGGCGCCGATGTGGCCGAGCTTCTGGACCATCCGCTGCTTCCGGTGCGGGTGGCCGCCCTCGACGCCTACCTGATGCACATCGCTCCGCACACCCCGGAGCACGGGGCCTGTCCGGTCGCGCTCCCCGCCGGGACGTCGCTGGAGAAGTCCCGGGCGCGGGCGCGGGCCGTCGTCGAGCTGCTCGACCAGCCGCCGGGGGCGACGGTGCTCGTGATCGGCGTCGTCAACTCCCTCTTGGAGGCGTTGCGCTCGCACGGAATCGGCTATGTGCCGTGCGACCTCAAGGGTGGGGTGACGGAGTGGGACGAGCCGGTCGTCACCGACGCGCTCGCCGAGG
Organism: Streptomyces sp. NPDC021212; assembly: GCF_044332925.1. Lineage (NCBI taxonomy): Bacteria > Bacillati > Actinomycetota > Actinomycetes > Kitasatosporales > Streptomycetaceae > Streptomyces > Streptomyces sp. NPDC021212. The sequence goes on along the minus strand of NZ_JBIRPZ010000005.1, from coordinate 442,209 downwards.
CCGCCCACTGCGACGCGCTGCTCGTCTCCGGGATGACACTCGGCAACGGAACCTTCGAGCCGCTGCGCGAACACGCGCTGCGGGACGGCAAGCGGCTGGTGCTGTTCGCGCAGACCGGCAGCGCCGTACTGCCCCGGCTCCTGGGTCACGGGGTGAGCGCGGTGTGCGCCGAACCGTACCCGTTCTTCTGGCTGGACGGCGGTCCCGGCACCGTCCACCACTACCGGGCCGACCGCCCCGGAGGTGCCCGGTGACCGCGACAGTCGTCCGTCCCGCAGCCCGCCGGGAACTGCTCGCCCTGCTCGGCCGTACGCCCCTGGTCCGCATCGCCTCCGACCTGCCGGGGCCACACCCCGGCTTCTGGGCCAAGCTCGAAGGGCTCGCGGCGGGCGGTATGAAGGCGCGGGCCGCCGTGTCGATGCTCCTGGGCGCCCGCGAACGGGGCGAACTGCGCCCCGGCGCACCGGTGGTGGAGTCCACCTCCGGCACCCTCGGCATCGGGCTCGCCTTCGCCGGACAGGCCCTCGGCCACCCCGTGGTACTGGTCGGCGACAGCGAACTGGAGCCGTCCATGCGGAAGTTGCTGCGCGCCCACGGAGTGCGGCTGGAGCTGGTGGACCGTCCGGCGGAACGGGGCGGCTGGCAGGCCGCCCGCCTCGCCCGGCTGCGGGAGCTGCTCGCCGAACTGCCCGGCGCGTACTGGCCCGACCAGTACAACAACCCCGACAACACCGCCGGTTACGCGTCACTGGCCGCCGAACTCGCCGCCCAGCTCGACCACCTGGACGTCCTGGTGTGCAGCGTCGGCACCGGTGGCCACAGCGCGGGGATCATCGGCCCGCTGCGGCGGCACTGGCCTGCGCTCCGGCTGGTCGGCGTCGACGCCACCGGCTCCACGATCTTCGGTCAGCCCGCGCGGCCCCGTCTGATGCGCGGGCTGGGCAGCAGCATCCACCCGCGCAACGTCGCCCACGACACCTTCGACGAGGTCCACTGGGTCGGCCCGGCGGAAGCCGTGGACAGCTGTCGCCGGCTCGCCCGGGGGAGTTTCGTCAGCGGCGGCTGGAGCACCGGCGCGGTCGCGCGGGTCTCCGCCTGGGCCGCCCGCGTCCACCCCGGGGCGGTCGTCGCCACCATCTTCCCCGACGGCCCGCACCGCTACCTCGACACCGTCTACGACGACGACTTCGCCGCCGCCCACGGCCTCGACCCGGCCACGGCGGCCACCCGGCCCGTCGAGATCCCGCACCCCGGCGCGGCCGAGGCCACCGGCTGGATGCGATGTACGAGGGTCACCGACCCGTTGACTGCCGACCTGCTGTGGCCCGCCCCACCGGGGGCCGTCCCCTACCACCCGGAAGAAAACCTGTGAAAGCCAGTCAGCGCACCATCCGTCTGGAACTCACCGAGCCGCTGCGCATCTCCCGCTCGACGATGGCCGCCCGCGACGCGGTATGGCTGAGCGTCGAACACGACGGGGTCAGCGGCCACGGCGAGGCCGTCACCAGCGTCTACTACGGCCTCGATACCGAGACCCTGCGACGACTCCTCGCGGCCGTCGGGACGGACCTGGGCCGCTTTCGCCACCCCGAGAGCGCCCTGGAAGCCCTGCGGACTGGCGAGCTGCCCGGGGCGAGCACTCCCCCGGCCGTGACCGCCGCCCTCGACGCGGCGCTCCTCGACCTGGTCGGCAAGCGCGAGGGCACCCCCGTGCACCGCCTCCTCGGCGCCCCCGAACCCCCCGTCGCCGCCACCGCACGCACCATCGGCATCACCTCGCCGGGCCGTGCCGCGGCCGAGGCCCGCCGCCTCGCCGCGCGCGGCTTCGAGGTCCTCAAGGTCAAGGCGGGAACTCCCGACCCCGAGGACGACGTGGAGCGCGTCCGTGTCATCCGCGACGTGGCACCCGGCGTCCGACTGCTCCTCGACCCCAACGGCGCCTGGACCGTGGCGCAGGCCATGGCGCTGCTGCCGCGGTTCGCCGAACTCGGTGTGGAGGCCGTCGAACAGCCCCTCGCGCCAGGCCACCCGGACGCGCTGGGAACTCTCGCCGAGCGCTCACCCGTGCCGATCATCGCCGACGAGGACGCCGTGGGACTGGAGGACGTACGCCGTCTTGCCGGACGCGTCCAAGGCGTCAACGTCAAGCTCGCCAAGTGCGGCGGTGTGCACGCCGCCCTGCGCATCGCCGAGGCGATCGAGGACAGCGGCACCGCGCTGATGCTCGGCTGTCTGACCGCCAGCAGCCTCGGCCTGGCGCCCGCTGTCCACCTCGCCGACCGCGCCCGCTGGGCCGACCTCGACGGACACCTGCTGCTGGCCCACGACCCGTGGTCGGGCATCGGCGGCACCGACGGCTTCGTCCGCGCGAACGCCCTTCCCGGGCTCGGAGTCCAGTTGCGGGAGGTGCGCCATGAAGACGTGGCATGAGATGCGCCGCTTCCCCGTCGCGATCCAGCTGCTGCTGGTCAACCAGCTCGGCGTCAACACCGGCTTCTACCTGCTCATCCCCTACCTCGCCACCCACCTCGACGAGAACCTGGGCATGTCGGCCGCCGTCGTCGGCATCGTCCTCGGCGTGCGCAACCTGAGCCAGCAGGGCCTGTTCATCATCGGCGGCTCCGCCGCCGACCGGCTCGGCGCCCGCGGCGTCATCATCACCGGGTGCGCCCTGCGCACGGTCGGGTTCGCGCTGTTCGCGCTCGGCGACAGCCTCGCCGTCCTGATCGCCGCGTCCGTGCTCAGCGGGTTCGCCGGGGCGCTGTTCAACCCCGCCGTGCGTGCCTACATCGCGCAGGAGGCGGGAGAGCGCAAGGCCGAGGCGTTCGCCCTGTTCAACGTCTTCGCCACGACGGGCGCGTTGATCGGCCCGCTGCTCGGCAGCGCACTGCTCCTGGTGGACTTCCGTACCTCGGCGCTCACCGCCGCCGCGATCTTCGCGGTCCTCACCGTGGCGCAGGCCCTGGTGTTGCCCCCGCGCGAGGTGGAGCCGAGCGAGGGCACGGTGCTCGCGGACTGGCGCGAGGCGCTCGGCCACCGCGCCTTCCTGGCCTTCGCGCTCGCCATGGTCGGCATGTTCACCCTCGAGAACCAGCTCTATCTGTTGCTGCCCGACGGAGCACGCCGGGCCACCGGCTGGGACGGCGCCGCCGGGCTCGTCTTCCTCGTCGGCACTCTCGCCAACCTCACGCTCCAGCTGCGCATCACCCGCGCCCTGAAGGTGAGCGGCAACCGGGCGCGCTGGATCACCGTAGGGCTCGGCCTGATGGCGCTGGCGTTCCTGCCGCCCGCGCTGGTGGCGGGCGGCTCCGCCGGACCGGACGGCATCGCCGACGCGGTACTGCGCGCCCTGCCCGTGCTGGTCGGGGCCCTGCTGCTCTACCTCGGGGTGATGGTCGCGCAGCCGTTCGTGATGGAACTCGTCCCCGGCTTCGGACGGCCCGAGCTGACGGGCACGTACTTCGGCATCTTCTACGTGGTCTCGGGCATCGCCGCCGCCCTCGGCAACACCGTCGTCGGCTGGGCCATGGACGCCGGCGAGCGGGGCGACGCCGACTGGCTGCCCTGGGCGTGCTGTGCGCTGTTCGGGCTCGCCTCCGCACTCGGCGTGGCCTGGCTGCACCGGCTGGGCTCACTGCCGACGACACCGAGGTCCGCCGCACCGGCCGTGGTATCCGGCCACCCCGGACACGGTGCGACGAAGGAGACGAGGGAGAAGAGGGAGACGACATGACGACCACCACGGCGGGCTCGGGCGCGCACAATCTGCTCACCGACAACCCCGAGCTGTACGAGGCCAGGTTCCCCGATCCTGATCGGCTGGCCGGCCGCTGGACGGAGGACTGCCTGCGCCGGCACGGCGCCGGGCCGCGCGTCCTGGACCTGGGCTGCGGCACCGGCCGCGACGCCGCCCACCTCCACGGCGCGGGACGCGACGTGACCGGGGCCGATATCTCCGAGACGATGCTCGCGCACGCCCGCAAGGACCACCCGGGGCCCGCGTACGTCCGCGCCGACCTGCACGGGTTCGACCTGGGGCAGGGCGTGTCCGACGCCGTGGTGTGTCTGGACAGCGCACTGCTGTACTGCCACACCAACGCCCAGCTCGACGGCTTCCTGTCGTCCTGCCGACGCGCCCTCGTCCCGGGCGGGCTGCTCGTCGCGGAGATGCGCAACGGGGCCTACTTCCTCGGCCGTACGGACCTGCTCGACGCACCTACGGCCGGTGAGTTCACCTGGCAGGGCACCGCTTACCGGTCCACCACCACGCTCACGGTGGACCGCACGGCCCAGCTCCTGCGCCGCACTCGCGTATGGACCGCGGACGACGGATCCGCGCCCGTGGAACAGCACTCCGCGTGGCGGCTGCTGTTCCCGCAGGAGCTGCGTCATCTCCTGGCCGCGCACGGTTTCGAGGTCCTGGAGCTGCACGACGGACCGGGTCCGCGCACCGAGCCGCCCTGGCGCGAGGGCCACTTCCCCGGCCGTACGACCGACGCCGACCGGCTGCATGTGGTCGCCCGCGTCACCGAGCCCGCCCCCTCGGCTTCCTGAGGGCCGCCCCCGCATCGTGTCGCCACTTCTCACACCCCGAGGAATCCCCATGCATGACGAACCCGCCCGCCACCTTCCCCCCGTGGGCGATCACTTGGACGAGCACCACTTCCCCGGCCTGCGCCGCCGTGGCTTCCTCGCCGCCGCCGGTGCCGCGTCACTCGGCGCGTTCGCGCTCACCGGATGCGGCGGCACCGACGACACCCCGGGAGGGGACGGCAGCGCCGGTCGCCCCCGGCGCGGCGGACGGCTGCGCGCCGCGTTCGCCGGCGGCGGCGCGAGCGAGACCCTCGACCCGCACCTGGCCAATCTCTTCGCCGACGCCGCCCGCGCGAAGGCTCTCTACGACAAGCTCGCCGACTACGACGCCGACCTGTCCGCCCGGCCCCGCCTCGCCGAGAAGTGGGAGGCGAACAGGACCCTGGACCGCTGGCAGGTCACCCTTCGCAAGGCCACGTTCCACGACGGCAGGCCGGTCACCGCCAAGGACGTGCTGCACAGCTACCGCCGCATTGCCGATCCCAAGAAGGCGTTCCGCGCCAAGGCGTCCCTGGAACCCATCGACCTCGACGCGAGCCGCGCGACCGGCGAGCGGGGCATCGAGTTCGTCCTCAAGCGGCCCACCGCCGAATTCCCCAACGTTCTGGCCGCGTTCGGCGCGTACATCGTGCCGGAGGGCGCCACCGACTTCGACAAGAAGCCGATCGGTTCCGGCCCGTTCCGTTTCGTGTCCTTCTCTCCCGGCCGGTCGGCCGTCTTCCGCCGCAACGAGGACTACTGGGACGGCGCCCCGCACCTCGACGAGCTGGAGTTCGTCATCGCCAACGAGGAGTCCGCCCGGGTCAACGCCCTGCTCGGCGGGCAGGTCGAGTACGCCCACGAACTCAATCCCACCACCGCCCGCGCCCACGAGGGCAAGGGGCAGATCACCGTCATCCGGCTCCGGGGCAGCGACATGCAGAGCTTCGCGATGAAGACCGACCGGGCCCCCTTCGACGACAAGCGGGTGCGCCAGGCGTTCTTCCTGATCGCCGACCGCAAGGAACTGATCGACGGCGCCCTGTCGGGCGCGGGGGTGATCGGCAACGATCTGTTCGGCAAGGGCTACGAGTACTACGCCGACGGCCTCCCGCAGCGCGAACAGGACCTCGGCCGGGCCCGCGCCCTGCTGAAGGCGGCCGGTGCCGAGAAGCTGAAGGTCACCCTCGACACCTCGGCGGTGGCCACCGGGTTCACCGAGGCCGCGAGCATCTTCCGCGACCAAGCCGCGAAGGCGGGCGTCACGATCAAGGTGAAGACGGGCAGCAAGGACTCGTACTGGAGCGACATCCTGGACAGCGGCACGCTGTGCTCCTACCGCTCCGGTGCCATGCCCATCGAGGCCCACATCTCCCAGCGGCTGCTCATCGACTCCAGCACGAACGCCACCAAGTGGCACCACAAGGACTTCGACGCGCTCTACCAGCGGGCCCAGTCCACCAAGGACAAGGCCGACCGCGCCGCCGTCTACGAGCGCATGCAGCGCCGCCTGTACTCCGAGGGCGGCTTCCTGGTGTGGGGCTTCGCCGACTCGATCCTGGGAACCGCGCGCAACGTCAAGGGGGTTGAGTCCAAGGCCCCCGCCAACACCCTCGACTGGGCGCGCTTCGACAAGGTGTGGCTCGCATGAGCCCACTGCGATCCTTCGTCGCCCGGCGGCTGCTGCTCGGCGTCGCGCAGACCGTGGCCGTGGTGCTGCTGGTCTTCGCGCTCACCGAGGCGCTGCCGGGCGACGCCGCGGTCGCCCTGGCCGGCGACCAGCCCGACCCCGCGCGCATCGCCGCCATCCGTGAGTCCCTGCACCTGGACCGGCCCGCCTACGAGCGGCTGGCCAACTGGGCCGTGGGCCTGCTCCACGGCGACCTGGGAACCTCGCTCACCTCAGGCCGCCCGGTCAGTACGTACCTCGCCGACGGCTTCGGGCCAACCCTGCTGCTGGCCGCGCTCGCCGTGGCGCTGCTCGTTCCGGCCGGTTTCGGCCTCGGGGTGCTGGCCGCCCGGTACGAAGGCCGCCTGGTCGACCGGCTGGTCAGCTCCGTGACGCTCGCCGTGTACGCGGTGCCCGAATTCGCCCTCGGAAGTCTGCTGGTGACCGTCCTCGCGCTCCGGCTGGAATGGCTGCCGCCAACCGCCGTCGGCTACGGCACCGACCTCCTCGGCCACCCGGCCGCGCTCGTGCTGCCCGTGCTCGTCCTGCTGTCCCGGCCGGTGTGCTCGCTGTCCCGACTGGTACGCGCGGGCATGGTCGACGCGCTCGCCTCCCCGTACGTGGCGCAGGCCCGTCGCTACGGCGTCTCCGGGGCCAGGGTCCGCTACGCCCACGCCCTGCCGGCCGCCCTCGCTCCCGCCACCCAGCAGTTGGCCCGCACCATCGACTGGCTGCTGTGCGGGGTCGTCGTCGTGGAGGCCCTGTATGTGATCCCGGGCCTCGGGACCGTACTGCTGAACGCCGTCGCCGAGCGGGACGTGCCCGTGGTCCAGGGCCTCGCCGTCGTCTTCGGCGTCCTGACCGTCGTCCTCAACCTGGGCGCCGACCTGGTGACCCATCGGCTGGCACCCCGGGCGGGGGTGGCCGCGTGAGCCTCCCTCCCGTCGCGGAGCGCGCACCGAGCGAAGGAGGGCCGCCCGATGCCGATGCCCAGCCATGAGGCGAAAGGGCGTACGGGCCGCTTCGTGCTCGGCGTCGCCGTCGTCTCCCTACCCCTCGTACTCGCCCTCCTCGGCCCGCTGTTCGCGGGCGCCCCTGGTCCGCGGGCCGCGTCCCTCACCCTCGGAGACGGCCACTGGCTCGGCACCGACTTCGTGGGGCGGGACGTGTGGCGGCAGGTGCTGCACGGCGGGCGTCCGGTCGTGGTGACCGCGCTCGGCGCGACCGCGCTTTCCTATCTGGTCGCTCTCCCGGTGGGCCTGGTCTGCGCGCTCACCCACCGCCGCTGGCTGGATGAGCTGCTGATCCGGCCCTTGGACGTGCTGCTCGCCGTGCCGTCGCTGCTGCTGATCCTGCTCGTCGCCTCGGTGTTCTCCCCCGGCGCCGTCGGCCTCGCCCTGCTGGTCGCGCTGGTCAACGTGCCCGACGCGGTCCGTATCGTGCGGGCCACCGCGGCCGAGACTGCCGCCCGCCCGGCGGTCGAGGCCCTGCGCATGCAGGGCGAGACGTGGTGGCGCATGGCCGTCGGTTACGTCGGACGCTCCATGCTGCGCACCCTGGCCGCCGACGCCGGCACCCGGCTGACCGGCGTGCTGTACCTGGTCGCCACAGCGGCGTTCCTCGGCGTCGGGGTCGCGCCGGACGCCGCCGACTGGGCGGTCATGGTCGACCGCAACCGCACCGGTCTGTTCGTCCAGCCGTGGGCCGTGGTCGTCCCCGCCGTACTGATCGTCGCCCTGACGATGGGCACCAACCTCCTCTTCGACGCCGCACTCGCGGGCAGCCGACGGCGCACCCGAGGCCAGGGCGAGAAGACCAGGACCAACCGGAACCGGGCAGGAGAGCCACGTCCGTGAACCACGACAACGACACCACAGACCCCACCGCGCCCCTCGGCCTCGGCACCCGGCCCGCCACCGAGATCCGCGGCCTTCGCGTGGAGATCGGCGGCAGGGCGATCGTCGACGGCGTGCATCTCAAGGCCCTGCCCGGCAAGGTCACCGCCCTGGTGGGCGCTTCCGGCAGCGGCAAGACCACCACCGGCCTCGCCCTGCTCGGCGAGTACCCGCCCGGCGCGCGGGTCGGCGGCGACGTCCGCCTGGCCGCCGAGGGTCCGGTCGGCTACGTCCCCCAGCACCCGGCGGCCGTCCTCAACCCCGCCCGCCGAGTCTCCGCCCTCCTGACCGACATCGCCCGCTCCCAGGTACGCCACCTTCCCCGCGCCCGGCGCCGGGCGGCGGCCCGCGAACGTGTCCTGCGGGCCCTGGAGGAAGCCCAGATCCCCGGCGGCGAGGCCCTGCTGCGGCGCTACCCGCATCAGCTGTCCGGCGGCCAGCAGCAGCGCGTCGTCCTCGCCCAGGCGCTTCTGCTCGGAGCCCGCGTCATCGTCGCCGACGAGCCCACCACCGGACAAGACGCCCTGACCAAGCGCCGTATCGTCGACCAGCTGGCGGCCGTCGCCGCACGGGGCATCGCCGTCGTGCTGCTCAGCCACGACCTGGACGTGGCCCGCGCCCTCGCCGACGATGTCCTGGTCATGCGCGCCGGGAAGATCGTGGAATCGGGCCCCGCCGAACGCCTGTGGAGCGCGCCCCGCCACCCGTGGACTCGCGAACTACTCACCGCCAAAGCGGAGTTCACGCCCCCCACCCCCTCAGCCGGAATCGGTGAGCCCGTCCTGCGGATACATGGCCTCACCGCCCGCCACCGCGACGGCGGCGCCCATGGCCGCCCGACCACGGTGCTGCGCGTCCCCGAACTCAACCTGCACCCCGGCGCGTGCCTGGCCGTCGTCGGCCGCTCGGGCAGCGGCAAGACCACGCTCGCCCGCTGCCTTGCCGGACTCCACCGGGACTACGAAGGGAAGATCATCCTCGACGACACCGCTCTGCCCCGCACGCTGCGCACCCGCGACCGCGCGCAACTGGCGGCCGTGCAATACGTCTTCCAGGACTCACGCGCCGCCTTCGACGAACACCGGCCCGTCCTGCACCAGGTCGCCCGCACCGCGATACGCCTGCGCGACACCGACAAGGACACGGCACGGCAGGAGGCCCTGGCCACCCTGACCCGCCTCGGCCTGCCGGAGGAACTGGCCGACAGGCACCCCGGTCAGCTCTCCGGCGGCGAACTCCAGCGCGCCGCTCTCGCCCGCGCCCTGCTCGCCCGGCCCCGCGTCCTCATCTGCGACGAGATCACCTCCGGCCTCGACACGGTCAACCGCCGCGGCCTGCTGGAGCTTCTCGCCCAGTTGCTCCAGGACCGTAATGACCTTTCGCTGGTCCTCATCACCCACGATCTGGACATCGCGGCCCTCGCCCACCACATCGCTGTCCTCGACGCCGGAGAACTCGTCGAGCAGGGGACGGCCTCCCGCGTACTGACCGCACCGGAGCACCCCTTCACCGTCTCACTCATGGAGACCACGGCACGCCTGGAGGCGGGAACGGGACAGTGAGCGGTTCCCGAGAGGTCCAGGCTGCGCCAACGGCCGGTCCAGCGGCGGCGACCTCCGGTCGGGGACACCGAGGCGGGGGACTGCGCTTGCCGAGAATGTCATCCGCCCTGGTCGGAGGGCTGTATCGGGACTGGCGGTCGTCGGCCTCGTCGCTTGAGTAGGCGCTCTCGCGTAGTCGGTGGTTCACGCGTCATGATGATCGATCGTGCTGCTGCGACTGGCTTACTTGGGTGTGTCGAACGCGTTCGCGATGCTTCGTCTGCTGCCGATGACCGACCGGGACAAGGACGCGGAGATCCTCACCCTGCGCCACCAGATCACCGTGCTGGAACGCCAACTCGGCAAGGACAAGGTTCGGTTCACGCCAGCGCCCCTCAAGCCAACCCACGGGTCAGACGCCACCCAGGCTGCCCGGCCTCCCGTGCCACCCAGACCGAATCCATGAACGACAAGAGCACCGCACTCGTGCGCCACGCAGGGAAGCAGTGCTCGTCGACCGCCACGCCAAGCGCACGCACAGCGGGGACATCATTTTCGCTCGCTTGGCACACTTTTTCCTCCAGCCAGGCCTCCGCAAACAGTCTCCCTATGGCGCTCCAGAGCCGGATACAGCGCTCACGCCCTGGGAGTGCCCTATCTGCCGACGGACACCAAGGGGCTTTGCCGCGCCTTGACGCAGGCCGTCCACGGCGACCAGGACACCCCCGCGCTAGCTGCCTGCGGAAACCGGCCCGACAGATCACCAGTGACCCACCCCACCCCTGCCGCATGGGGAGCCCGATGCCGTGCTCCCACCCAGAAAGGGGGCCGGGAGCCGACAAGGGGTTCTTATGCCTCTCGATGCAGAGAGCACCCAGATCGATGGGGTGATCTCAGGGGCCTACGGGTGACAACTACACGCAGGGGCTCGGTACGGCGCCGCAGGTCCACCGGATCGGGTGACGGACGAATCGGACACCGTTGACATGTCTGCGAGTTGGGAGCACGAGGGCTCCCCATCGCTCCCTGCCCAGACACGACAAAGGCCGCCTCCGCTACCCGCGGAAACGGCCTCCGACCTGCGAAAACGCTGGTCGGGACGACAGGATTTGAACCTGCGACCCCTTGACCTCCAGCGGTGTGGCAACTCTCCGCAACGAGCCGTACCACTCTGTAGCAGAAGACCCGGGGTCGTACACCGCCGTACGGAGCAAGAGGACACCGCTCCCTGCGCCCCTCCCGAGCAGGCCCATCATGCTGCCACACTCCTATATTCTGGCCCCTGTCGATTCCGGTGCCCGAAAGCGCTAGGGAGGATGAGCCGTGAGGCCGGCTACCACCGCAAAGCTCCGCGCCAATGCCACGACCATTCGCCAGCTCGGACGTCGGCATGGCCTGCACTCCTTCGCCTTGAGCACCGAGCCCGGGGAACTTGTCGCCACCCTGGACGCCGACCGCTCCTACTTCGACATCACCAGCTTCGAATCAGACCTGTCCAGCATCCTCGGCGCCCTCGTGGAAGTCGTCCCACGCGGCCCCGGAGTGGAAGTCGAAGAAACCGAACCTCTGAACGACCTGCGCGGGGCGGCGTGACCAACACACGTACGGACCGGGAGAACCGGGAGCTGCTACGCCTGACCGACGCAACGGCAGCACTCGACCAAGCGCGCTCAAATCCTCCGCGACGGAACACCCAAGCCAGGGAATGAGCGCCTCCTCGCCCTGGCCTACTGCATGCTCACCTTCGGCGAAATGCTCAAACAGGCATCTCACGGCACTGTGACACAGGCATACAGCGGTCCCATCGCACTGCGCGACAAACTCGCTCACGTCCCTGTGGGGCTCGAAAAGTCGTCGCTGCAGGTGACGTCAGGTATTCGGCCTCGGCTGAGAGCATGTCCGCGTGACCGTCTCACTGGTGTACAAGGTCGTGCGCAAGCTACTGTCCATCCCCCGGATACTGCTGCGCAGCCAGGCCACGAAGGACGCGGAGTTGCTCGTGTTGCGGCACGAGAACGCGGTGTTGAGGCGTCAGATCCACGGCCGAGTCCGGTATGAGCCCTTTGATCGATTCTGGTTGGCTGCGCTGTCCGGGCTGATACCCCGCTGCCGGTGGCGTGGGGTCTTCCCGATCACGCCCGGCACCCTGCTGGCGTGGCATCGCAGGTTCATCGCGGCGAAATGGGACTACAGCGCGCGACGCGCCCCGGCCGGGAGACCACCGACCAGGGCGGCGCTCAGGAAGCTCATACTGCGACTGGCCCGGGAAAATACGAGGTGGGGCCACAGGCGGATCCAGGGCGAGCTGGCTCGCCTGGGGCACCCGATCGCCGCATCCACCGTATGGAACATCCTGACAGCCGCGGGCATCGATCCAGCCCCACGCCGTACCGGCCCAACCTGGCGCGAGTTCCTCACGAACCAGGCCGAGGGCATCATCGCGGCAGACTTCTTCCATCTCGACACCGTGTTCGGACGCAGACTGTACGCGCTCGCCTTCCTCGAACACGGCACCCGGCGCCTCCATATCTCCAACGTCACGGCACATCCCTCCCGGGAATGGGCCGTGCAGCAGGCCCGGAACGTAGCCGCCGACCTGAACACGCGTATGGAGTCCCTGCGATTCCTGCTCCGTGACCGCGATGGCAAGTACGGACAGTCCTTCGACGCCGTCTTCGAAGCCGATGGCATGGAGGTGATCAAGAGCGCGCCACGAACGCCGCGGATGAACGCCCACTGTGAACGGGTGATCGGCAGCATCCGGCGCGAGGCTCTCGATCACATCCTGATCACGAACGAGGCACACGCCCGACAGGTCCTGGCCGCCTACCAGCGGCACTACAACACACATCGCCCTCATCGAAGCCGAGACCAGCTACCTCCTGACGCCGGGCAGCAGCCCATCACCGTGCACAACCTCAACGCACGCAGACTCCTGCGCACACGCGTCCTCGGCGGCCTCATCAACGAGTACCACTACGCCGCTTGACCAGTAGCGATGACTTTTCGAGCCCGACAGCATTCGGCGCGGACTGTGCGTATCCAACGTTCGGCGAACGCGTTGGACCGTGGGCTCTGAGGCGGTGTTGGGATGACGGCTGTGCCGTTGTCGGCGAAGACGGCGTTGAATGCGGCGGTGAACTTGCTGTCCCGGTCCCGTATGAGGAACCGGAAGCACCCAGCCCTGTCGCCGAGGTCCATGAGCAGGTTGCGGGCGAGTTGCGTGACCCATGCACCGGTCGGGTGGGCGGTGACGCCCAGGACATGGCCGCGCCGGGTGACAATCTCCATGACGAAGAACACGTGGAGACGCTTTAGGAAGACCGTCTCCACGTGCATGAAGTCGCAGGCCAGCAGCGTGTGGGCCTGGGAGCGAAGCAAGGAGCGCCAGGTCTGCTGGGCGGCTCGCTGCGGTGCGGGCGGTAGACCAGAACGGCGCAGGACGCGCCGAACCGTAGCGGCGGCAACCCGATGACCGAGCGGGCGCAGCTCTGCGGGTGCCGATACATCATCCACGCAGGTCGGGAGCCTGATCACGGATCTTCGGTTCTACTCGACATTCGCCCAAGTGCCTTCACCCGCAAAGGGCCGGGGCGGCATCATGATCTGTCGTGCTGCTGGTATCGAAAGCGGCCGTGATGTCCGATGCCGGCATGAAGGCCGTCACCACCGGCATTCGGATACCGCGGATGAACTCGCTCACAGAGGGCTGGATACCGACCTGCTGCACCCCTCCTCCACGCACTGCGCGAGTACGAATCCTTGCACCGCCCGCACAGGGCCTTGGAACAAGCCGCCCCCTGCCGCCCGCTACCCACACCCATCACCCAACAAGCCCAGCTCCCCCACCTGGAAGTCCGCCGACGAGACCGACTCGGCGGAACCCTCCACCAGGACCAGCACGCCGCCTGAGCTGCGCGGATGATTATCGGCACCCGCAGTGCCCCAGGTAAGAGTCTGTGTGGGCCGACGCCGCATGGAAGATCGAGCCGAACTCCGGCTTCGTGCCATTGCGACGACACCAGTCCTCACAAATCACCTCGAGGTCGCTGAGTGTGAAGCCCGCCGTCACCATTTCCTGGATCTGGTTCTCGCCCAGCGCGACCTGCAAAATGCCGAGGAGGTCGCCGTCGATCCGCTCACGTAGGTCGATAGGGAGTGACTTCAAAGGGGGCAAGGTGAAGAAGAAGCCTTTGAGTTCGTAGCGGACGGCGGGCGGCAGATCGCGTGCCCTCCGGGCAGCGACTGCGTCGAGAGACACCGTCCGAAGGGAGGTGTTCGACCGGTCAGTTGCAGCGGCTTGATGCCCTCCGGCTGCTCCGGTCGACCGTGGCAAGATGGGGTCGGTGGCAGGCACGGCGATCTCCGATTACGGGGAAGGGGTACGTGATGGAAGTCAGTTCCAGGCAAGGAGGACGACGCTTCCCACGGCCAGTGCCACACCGAGCTGCTGAACCGGTCGGATGCGTTCTTTGAGGACCATCCGCGCGAGGAGAACGGTGCTGATCGGGTAGAGCGACGCCAACAGCCCCATGATGGCCAGGCTTCCACCGCTCTTGACGGCGATCAGAAAGAGTGCGCTCGAGCCCATGTCGAGCACTCCGGACAGCAGAGCGAGCTTGGCGGGCGGAGCGGGCAGGCGGAGCGAGGTACGCCGGGCGAATCCAATAACCAGAAGCAGGCTCAGCGAGGCGCAGCGGGCCCATACAAGCGGCCACAGGCTCGCGTCCTTTGGCGTGTGAGCGAGGAAGACGAAGAAGGCACCAAACCCGGCGCCAGCGAGCAGAGCCAGGCCCACACTCTGCAGCATCTTCCGCCTGCCATCCGACTCTTGATCCGACCCACCGGTCAGCGAGACAAGCAGGACGGCAGCCAGCGCGCACACCACGCCGAGGACAGCCAGCGCGGAGAGCCGGTCGCCCGTGAGCACACCCGCCATAACTGGCAGGGCGGCCGCAGCAGCTGCCGTGGTCGGGGCGACCAGGCTCATCACTCCGTTGGCCAACGCGTGGTAGAGCAGAACGGCGCCGGCGCTCCCGCACAGACCGGCGAGGCCGCCCCACAAGGCCTCGTTCCAGCCAGTTCCAGAACTGGAGAGCAACCCGACGAGTATGAGAGCGGTGGCGAGGCCCGCAGCGTTGGACCATACAACCACGACGACGGCGCGGGCAGTTTTAGTAGCGAGACCACCCACGAAGTCAGCGGACCCGAGCACCATTGCCGAGGCGAGTGCCAGGAAGAGGTTCACCAAAGACTCCTTGTTGGCGAGAGCTGGGGCGGCCCACGCGTGGGCCGCCCCACGGTGCGACTGGACTACTGTGGACGGCTCGTCACATAACCGCCCATGGTCCTGAAGAAGTCGACGCCGTTGTACTGGGTGCCGTCTTCGGTACGTACTCGCTCCACAACGAGCCCGTACTCCGCGCCACTGCGCGCGTCAGGACCGCACACTATGGCGACACCCTCGCCCTCGGGACGGAATACTCGGCCCACCCTGCCCCCCAGCCGCATGCTCGACACCGAGGCGGCCACGATGCGGATCCGTTGACCCTTGTAGTACGCGAACGCGTTCGGGTACGGGTCAACCTGGGCCCGGACCAAATTGGAAATGTCCTTGGCAGACCAGTTCCAGTCGATTCGACTGTCTTCCAACGACCGTTTATGGAAAAAGGTTGCCTGGGACGGATCCTGCTTGATCCAGTCGGTGCGGCCGGAGCCGATGAGCTCCAGGGACTCCAAAATCGCCGGGGCGAACAGGTCGACCGTCTTATGGAAGAGATCGGTGACGGTGTCCTTGTCCTCCACCGCGACGCGCTTTTGCACCACAATGTCTCCGAGGTCGAAGTCCTCGTTCATGAAGTGCACGGTGACGCCGACCTCAGGCTCACCGTTGATCAGCGCCCAGTTGAGCGGAGCGAAGCCGCCGTAGCGGGGAAGCAGCGCATCGTGGATGTTGATGGCGCCATAGGTGGCCAGGGCGTAGATGTGGGGAGCAACCCAACTGCGCCAGTCCGAAGAGACCAGGAGGTCCGGCTTGAGCTCGCGTAGCAGCTCGGCCACCTCGTCGTCATTGGCGTACTTGCGCTCCAGGACAGGTATCTCGTGCTGCTCCGCCAAGTGGGCGACAGAGTCGTTCCAGATCGTCTCGTAGGCGTGGTTGCTCGAGGGGTGGGTGATGACGAGCGGAATTTCGTGCTCGGAATCCAGAAGGGCTTCGAGGACCCGGTGGCCCCACGTTTGATAGCCCATGTAGACGACGCGCATATGTGCTGCCTTTCTGGTTACGGTCGGGTGAGCGGCAGGGACCACACGTAGGCAAAGCCCGCTCCCGCGTTGTGGTCGAAGCTGTCGCCCGCCTCGTAGGTGGCCAGTGCGCCGCTATAGCGGGAGTTCGGTGACGTACGGGAGACGACCGTGCAGGAGCCCTTGTGGAATTCCATCGTGATCTCGCCGGTGACCTGCGGCTGCAGGCTGGAGACAAAGCCGTCGAGACCGCGGCGCAGGTCCGAGAACCAGTAGCCGTAGTAGGCGAGTTCGGCGTAGCGCAGGCCGAGGGACTGCTTGTGGTGCAGCGTCTCGCGATCCAGAACGATCGCTTCCAGCTCCTCGTGGGCGGCCATGAGTACGGTCGCGGCGGGCGCCTCGTAAATGCCGCGCGTTTTGAAGCCGACGATGCGGCTCTCGACGATGTCGGTGCGCCCCACGCCGTGCAGGGCGGCGACGGTGGTCAGCCGACTCACCAGCTCGGTCAGGCCGAGCTTCTCACCGTCGAGCGTGACGGGTACGCCCCCCTCGAAGCCGATGGTGATCTGTTCGCCCTGTTCCGGGGCCGCCTTGGGGTCGGCAGTGAGCTGCCAGGCGCGCGCCGGCGGGGGCCGGCTGATGTCGTCCAGCTCACCGCACTCGATGCTGGTGCCCCAGATGTTGGTGTCGATGCTGTACGGGTTCTCCTTCGTGACCGACACCTCGATGCCGTGCTCACGGGCGTACGCGATCTCGGACTCCCGGGTGGTCAGCTCCCAGTCGATGACGGGGGCGAGCACCTTCAGCTTCGGGTCGAGGGCGGTGACGCTGGTGTAGAAGCGCACCTGGTCGTTGCCCTTGCCGGTGGCACCGTGGGCCACGGCATCCGCGCCCTCGGCGTGAGCGATCTCGACCATCCGCTGGGCGATCAGCGGCCGGGACAGTGGTGCGGCCACCAGGTACTTATTCTCGTAGCGGGCGTGCGCCTGCAGGGCGGGCAGCGCGAAGTCCTTCAGGAACCGGTCGGACAGCGGCTCCATGTAGACCTTCGAGGCGCCGGTGCGCAGCGCCCGTTCCTTGACGGCTTCCAGGGACTCCAGCTGGCCGATGTCCGCGCAGAAGGCGATGATCTCGGCGTCGTAGCGCTCCTTGAGCCAGTGCAGGGCCACGGAGGTGTCGAGGCCGCCGGAGTAGGCGAGCACGATCTTCATGAGTTCTCCAGGGTGAGCCGAGGCCGACGGATCATGAGTGATGTCATCGCCGTCAGCGCTGGTTCAAGGCAGGCAGCTCGGCGGTGACGGTCTCCAGGGCCTTGGCGAGATCCGCCCCGTCGGCGATCTCGCGGGCGGCCCGCAAGGTGGCGCTGTGCGCTGTATCGAGCTGCTGCCGCACCGTGGTGAGCCACTCGGTATGTGCCGCCACGGCGTCGCGCAGCTCGGCGCGTACCGTCTCGACGCTCTGCGGGGAGGTGCCACCCGGGCTGGTGTAGCTGGTCACCGCGGTACGGGGAGCGAAGATCCGCGCGAGTACGGACTCTTCGATCGGGTAGCCGAGTTCGGCCAGGATCTCGGCGCCGGCGGCCGTGTCGCGCAGGGTCGCGTCACGCTTGATCAGGGCGGAGACGAGCGTGCCGGTGACGTGGTGGGCCTCACGGAAGGCGACGCCGTGGTCGGAGACCAGGTAGTTGGCCAGTTCGGTGGCGGTGGAGAAGTTGTCCCAGCAAAGGTCCTCACCGCGCTTGCTGTTGAAGCGCAGCCCCAGCGTCTGACCCGCCACGATGCGCAGCGTCGACAGGTAGGTGTCGATGGCGTCCCACAGGTACGGCTTGTCGTCCTGCAGGTCACAGCTGTAGCCGAGAGTGACTCCCTTAGCCATGGTGAGCAGCTGGACGAGGGTGCCCGCGGTGCGGCCGGAACGGCCCCGGGTGAGCTCGGCGACCACCGGGTTCTTCTTCTGCGGCATGATCGAACTGCCGGTGGCATAGGCGTCGGAGACCTCGACGAGGCTGTACTCGTGGCCGCTCCAGAGCACGATCTCCTCGGCCATGCGGGACAGGTTGTTGCCGCCGATGGCGAAGGCCGAGGCGCTCTCGACGAGGTAGTCACGGGCGCTGGTGGCATCGAGGGCGTGGCTCAGCACGCCGTTGAAGCCGAGGAGCCGGGCGGTGAGTTCGCGGTCCAGCGGGAAGGAGGTTCCCGCCAGCGCGCAGGCACCGAGCGCCGACTCGTCCGTGCGGTCGAAGGCGCCCCGCAGCCGGCGGACGTCCCGCAGCAGCATGCTCGCGTGCGCGGTCTTCCAGAACCCCACGGAGACCGGCTGGGCAGCCTGACTGTGCGTGTAGCCGGGCAGGATCGCGAGCAGCTGCTCGTCCGGGAAGGAGAGCAACTCCTTGACCAGCGCGAGGTTCGCGGCCACGGCCTCAAGCTGGACGCGGCGCATATACATCCGGGCGTCGGTGGAGACCTGGTCGTTGCGTGACCGGGCGGTGTGCATATGTCCGCCGACCTCGCGGCCGAGGTCCTCGATGACCATCTGCTCGATGTTGAAGTGGACGTCCTCGAGTTCGGGGCGCAGCTTCAGCTCGCCGCGCTCGTGGCGCTCCCACAGCTTCAGCAGCGAGCCGAGGATCGCCCGCGCAGTGTCGACTGGGATGATGCTCTGCCTCCCGAGCATCAGTACGTGCGCGATGTCCTGCCAGAGGTCGGCGAAGACCAGGCGAACGTCTACGTCCGTGGTGAGGGTGTAGTCGAGCACATCGGAGGTGATGTCCTCGTCGAAGCGGCCACCCCACAGCTTCTCGGTCATAGCGGTATTTCCTTCCCTCGGTCGGTATGTAGAAGCGATCAGAACAAATAGGAGCGCGAGTTCAATTGGTGGATCTCGTTTGCCGCCCCTTCACGTTTTCTGGCGTGCAACGGACTCGGGCAATGATTCCGCCAGCATCTCTTGCGTGCCCTCTTGTTCAACGGTGAGCCTTCGACCGAGCTGCCAGGCGAGGAGGGTGCTCACTGCGGAGCACGCGACGAGCATCAGGATGTACGCGGCGTATGCCTGTGCCGCGACCATCAGACCGCTCACCGCCGGCCCAATGGCCAAGGCCAGCTGTTTGACGAGGGCGAAAGCTGAGTTGTAGCGACCGACCAGTCGAGTCGGCGCCAAGTCCGAAACCAGCGGTCCAACCGTCGGAGCCAACATCGACTCGCCCACTCCGAAGAGCAGGTAAGTCGACATCAAGAGCGTGGTCGCCAGGAACTGGCTGTCGCCCTGCACCAAGCCAGAAGCCCCAGCCATGGCCCACGCCAGCCCCCAGACAATGCCAGTCCAAGCGATAACTCGACTACGTCGCCGCAGCTTGACGAGCCGGAGCACGAAGAACTGCAACAGCATGATCACCGCCGTGTTAGCGGCGAGCGCGGCACCGAGCATCGCTGGCGAAACCCGGGTCACCTCAAGCGCGTAGGCCGATAGGCCGGATACGAATTGTCCATAGCAGGCGAAGAACAGGGCGAAACCTAGCAGACACATCAGCACCATCGAGTTGTCACGGCAGACCTCTCCCCACCCACGATCCATGCTGTCGCCAAGTGGGGCAGTTTCCTCGGCCCGAGGAACCCGCCCTGCGGCGACCACGGCTCCGAGCAAGAGGAACATAATCCCTTGAACTGCCATGAGCGTCAGAAAGCTCGAGGGCCGGCTGGTGTCCACGACCAGACCACTGACCAAGCCGCCTGCCCCGAGCCCGAGATTGTGGACGAAGAACTGCACCGTGAAGGCTGTCGACCGCTGTGTCGCATGCGTGTATCGAACGAGCATGGTGGCCAGCGCCGGCTGGACCACTGCCATGCCCGCGCCGAGAAGCCCGCTCATGACGATGACAGGCCATCGACTACTCGTCAGCGCCACTCCCCATGAGCCGAGAGCGGCGGCGAGCACGCCGACAATGATTACCGTACGCGGTCCTCGATGGTCAATGACACGACCGGCGAAGGGCAGTACCAACAGCGCAGCAATAGCCAAGGACGCAACAACAACCCCTGCTGTTCCTGCACCGAGCCCTTTGACCTGCGCTACATACACGAACAGAAACGGAACAGTCAACCCGTTGCCGAACGCGCCTAACGCACTTCCCATTTGGATCCGACACAGGACTGCGCTGGCTCCGGTGGGCATGTTCACTGACTTGCTGCTACGCGATCGCCGAACCCGCCACTGCGGACGGCCCGAACCATGCGGCCGAATGCGTCATTGGTCGAGTAGTAGAAGACCGACTGATCGTCGCTCCCCTCGCCTCCGCGCGAGCCCGCATCGACCAGCAGTCGAGAAAGACGATCGTAGAAGCGTTCCGGAGCGAGCCGCGTGGGGAAGAGCGTGTGATAGCAGTCGAACAGCTCGGGGTCGTCATCGATCAGCTGATCCCGCACCTCGTCGTGCAGATCGGTACCTGGCAGAGGAGTCAGGACCGAGAAACTCGGCATATCCACCCCAAGTTCCTCAACTGTGCGACTCAACTGGTCGAAGTCAGCCTCACCCCAGGAAGGATGCACGATAAAGTTGGCACGCACCTTGACTCCCAACTCTCGGAAAAGAGCGAGAGCTTCTCGGGTCTGTTGAGAACTGGTTCCCTTCTGGTATCCCGTCAACTCGTCGTCCGTCATGGACTCCGCTCCCACGAGAACAGAATCCAATCCGATTTCGGCCCAGCGTGTGATCACATCTGGCCGCCGGAGCGCGGTGTCAGTACGCACATACATGTGGTATCGACGATCCAGTTTCGCTTGATCAATGGCATCTGCCAGCTCGAACATCCGAGCAGGCTGGATGAATGCTTCGTCGTCAACGACATAGAGATTCCGCTGCTCTATCTCCTCGATCTCACTGACCACGCGCTCGGCTTCCTTCACCAAGTAGCGCCGGTCGGTGATCCGCCACAGTGAACAGAAGTGGCATTGGAAAGGGCAGCCAGCGCTGAAGCGCACCAAGGCGACCGGATTGTAGACGGAGTGAAAGTAGGAGTTGCGGTGCCGGGCCAACAGAGACCGGTCAGGGCGTGGCAGGGCGTTCAACGTGGCTGGTTCCGGTTTGACGGTCCGGCGCAGCGCTGCCCTGGCCTCGTAGGGCATGAGGCCAGTCACTGGCTCGACCCGACTTCCACGCTCCAGGTGGCCGATCAGCGTGACCAGGGGGTCGGCACCTTCGCCGGCCACGACGTAGTCCGCGGCGAACCCATCCATCCACTCACTGGACACAGTCACGTGGTGACCGCCAAGCACGACGGGCACGTGAGGCCACAGCCGCTTCACCTCATGGCTCACCTGACGGCTGACCGGCACGTTGGTGGTGTACGGGACAGCAATTCCGACGAGATCCGGTGGCTCGTTGGTCACGGCGTACTCTGCCAGCGGAGGGTCAAGGCGCAGATCGTGAATGGTGACGTCATGGTGGCCACGCAGCGCGCCCGCCAAGTACTCCAAGGGCAGCGGCTCACAACAGCTGAGCTCGTCACTGAGAACGGCCCGCTCGTTGCGTGGCCACACAAGCAATATTCGCACGGCTACTCCTCCTCTTGGGGAACGAGTCCATTACTGCGGACCCGACGTCATGGGGCTGTCGACACTCAATGAGGCTGCTCAGTACACGCCTTCAGTCCTGCCCAGCTCGGTGAACTCAGGGCTGTACGGGTCGCCGACCCAAGCCCACGGATGCGCTTCAGCCGCTGAACCGTACGGGCGAACGCGGCGGGCCCGGTCACGCTCGCGGAAGCCTGGAATCAGCTGGTCCTCCGTGAACCGCCACACCCGCACCCAGCCTTCTTGCCCGAAGTCGACCTCTACACCCTGTTCGTCCACGACCTCCAAGAGGACATGCGGCGAACTGGGGACATAGATAACGCGGTAGTCGTCCTCGGGTTCAAACGGCTTCTGCCAGCTGACGCTCGTGGTAGAGCTGCCATACAGTCCAACTACAGGAACTCCAGGAAACAGGTCCTCTCGTAGAATGCGATGAGTTTCCGGCTCCAGCGTGGTGCCCGCATGGACGATCGCCTTGACACCAGCGAAGAGTGACGGGTCCAAGTGTTCGGGCAGCATCTCCAACAGGCGGGAAGTGCAGAACATTACACCGATGTCCTGCGAGCGGATAATTGCCTCAGTCTGGTCCCAGATGTGCCGAACATATCGATCAGCGGCTGCGCTCATTCCTTCTTCGCCGAAGACCTTGACAATCCGCGGATCAAGATCGATCGAGAAGCACCGGCCACCTCGGCGCTCTGCGTACGAGACCACGAGGCGACCTGTCGTGTGCGGCCCCATGGGCCCTAGGAAGAGCCAGTTCTGGTCGCGCGGCACGCCATGAAGGTCAAGAAAGTAGTCGGACCATTCGAGGACATCCCGCCAATAAGAGGATCCCCAGGTACCGTGCTTGGGCGGACCCGTGGTACCGCCGGTCTGCGCTGCCCACAGGAACTTCTCCTTGGCCAGGACATCGCGAGGAATGAAGTCCTCCACAGGCCGGCGGCGGACTGCCTCTTCATAGTGCTGCTGGTCGGCGGCGTCCTGCAGCCCAACCAGTCGCACCGCTTCGGCGACGCCAGTAACCTTCTCATAGGCGTTCGCCTTCAGCTCGCGGTCACGCTCCAGCCAGAACGGCGAACCATTTTCCGGGTGCAGATGCCGGCGTACAACGCGCCGAACCTGGTCATCACTGACGGCGCGGAGAGGTGAGGGCAATTCTCGGAACGGCATGAGCGCATCCTTGGGTGTCACGTGGCGGCCTGCGGAAGGATCGCCTTCTTCTGAAACAGAAAATCGGCAAGGTATCCCTCTTGGGGGTCGACCGGGTCATAGCCCCGGTCGAACAGGTCACCGGCGAAGACCTTGGTGATGGTGGGCTCCTGGCCGAGGATTCCCGCCACCTCTGGGTGATCGCCGATGACCGACACAATCAGCGAATTTGCGCATGCCTTGTCCAGGATGCGGCGATCAACTTGCGCCACAGCCGTGAAGGGAAAGGGCAATTCGGTCCGGAACAACGGAGAATCAGCACTCGTCAGCAGCACAGTGGGACGCAAGAAGGCGCTCCCATCAATCTCGACAACGAACGGCACGTCAGAGCCACGGCCAGTCATGTCAACGGCTCCGCCCGCCACTTCGCGCTCGATCTGGCGCACCAGCGCGTACAGAAGGTTTCTGTCGGGGAACGCGGGAACTCGTGCCCCCTGCTCGGTGAGCGGCAGGACAGGATAAGCATTGAACGCCTTGGCCAACTGCTCAGCCGCGGACTCAGCATCTCCAGTCACTGCAAGTGCACTTACGTTGGTACACAGCCTGCCGGAGCCCTGGAACGCAAGTCGAGCCAAACGATCCCAAGTCTGCGGGTCGGGGTGGTCGTCGAGCAGTACGGCTTTACTTCTCCCGAAGTGGTAGGTCTTCAATCGCGACGGTTCCAGCCTCGGCGCGTGCTCACCAGGCCATACGACCTGGTCCGCGAGACGAACCCACGTACTGACGTCCCCGTGGCACATCGAGATGGCTCCGTCAGGTAGCCCCGCTTCGTAAAGAGCGGAGACGAAGATGCCTGCGGTGAACGGGTCGCGCTCAGAGGTATTGATCAACGTGGGTCGCCGGGCAGCGAGCGTCTGAAGCCACTCAATCTGAATGGTCGGGAAGTTCCCTGGTACCCGCACCATGCAGGTACGCCCCGCGGGAAGCCACGCCCATGCCGCATTCACCCTGCCCGTGCGATAGGCAGCTATGTCACTGTGCGGCGCTTGGACCTCCATTATGTCCTCGATACGGCGCATGTGGGCGGCTACCGCTGTGATACCGCGCTCCACCCTGGACAGCGGCAACCCGGTGGTCTCCGATATCGCACGAGCGATCGGTATCAGATTGCCTGCGGACTGCTCTCGTTCCACCACGTCCGCAGCACGGTGAAAGTAGCCGAACCAGGTGGCGTCGTCGATCTCTCGAATGTCACCAGCGACCCTGCGGGCAAGTTGAACGGCTTTGTGCTGAACCAACTTGTTGGGCTGGGCAATCTGCGCCAGGGGTCGCCCATCGAAGCCAGTCAGTGACTTGTGTTGAGAACTGGTGTACTCGTGGCGACCGATCCACGCCGGAACCTTGGCCACAGTCTGAGGTTCAGAAGGTTCTGTGAGCATGGGGCACCTTCGGTGTAGAGGTTTCAGGGGGAGCGGACGAGTTGCCGCAGTTTGCGATGACGGCGGGCATCAGATCTCGTACCAGTACGTCCGTTGCCAGGGATCGCCAGTGAAGTCGAAACGACTGTGTTCTGAGGTGAGTGCGATCAGGGATGCGGACGTGGAGCCGTAGGTACGGCCATCGAGTATCCGGCTGACCAGAGGGCTTTGCGGGTTGCAGTCTGCGGGCTCTCCATCCCCGAACAGATCCAGCCAGTCTCCCCATGCCTCATCCGTACGCTCACCAGGCCGTGGGCTCGCGTCTGCAGTGGCCTTCAGGCCCTGCAAGACACCTGCGGCACGCCGATGGTTCCTGTCATCGAGACCATAAAAGGTGAGTACGTGATCTCCGGGTAACACCATCTGATGGCGCAGCTCCTGCCCGTCCCAACTCCACAGCTCGGCGCCGCTGAGGCGTCCGAGAAGAAGGTGGAAGCCACCCATGCCAAGCATTTCTGCCCGACTCAAAGGAAATCCGCCGGCCAGGGCCCTCAGTGGACATTCGCCTCGGCTGCGTTGGCCGGAAGGTGACTGGGGAGTGGACTCCACTCCGTTGACCAGGACGGCTACGGCGGGTTGAGACCGGTCAAGGGCTAACCAGGTTCCCCCGGCTGAAAGGTCAAGGCCTCCCTCGAAATTCTTGTGGGGCTCGCCCCAGTGGCATGCGGGCGGCTTCCACTGCCGATCCAGGAACTCATCACGTACAGCACCGAGAAGTAGCGCGCTCGGCCAACCAGGGCGCGTCCGGAAAAACACAGTACACACGATCTCTCAGTCCCTCGTCATGCCCTTTGCGCCTGTACGGGGGGCCGTTGGTGCTCGCGAACTTCTTTACACGGCTGACTACCCAGAGGTCGACGACTGGCCCCACCCAATGCAGCCTTGCCTCTGCTTAGACCTTGGCGGACGGGGTGACGCAATCACAACCTTCAACTCAACACAAGATCCTTCCATATTTCGAGACGCCAGTTCGGGTAAGGAGAATTACCTACTTACATCACCTAGGTAATATTACCGATGCACCGCTTTGGAATCAGCTGCTACAACTTCACCGAAGCTGTTTGAAGATTCCGCATGAGTAGAGCGCATACGGAACCCCGTCCATTCCACGTCGCGGCGTTCGGCTTGCGGCGGCGCAGACCTGGGCTGGCAGTTGGCACCACGTCGATGCGGTGCCAACTGCCAGCCGATACCGGACCCTCGGCTACTGGGGGAGGTCTGCTGGTGTACGCAGGGGCCTGCCGCCACGTGCAGGCCAGACCGATGACGCTCGTCGGGCGCAGAAGGGCAGAAGAGGCTCAACCCGATGACTTAGTTGCCGGCCATCGGGCCGTCTCGTAAGGGGCCTGCGTGAATGAACCACGCGGCCGCCTCAGCTCGGTTGCGTACATCCAGACGAGTAAGGATTTGCACAACATGCGCGTTCACCGTGCGCACACTAATCCGGAGAGATCCAGCGATCTCGCGATCGGTGCGCCCCTCGGCGAGCAGTGCCACGACCTCAAGCTGCCGCGCGGTCAGCGTCACCGGTGCGGGAGCAGACGCAGGCTCGGCTTCCCTGCTGCGCAGTTGGGTTATTCGCTCCAGGTGCGGCGTCGCACACATCTGCCGTGCGATGCGCTCCGCCTCGTCGAGCAACAGGGCCCGGCGAGTATCGGTGTCCCCCGGGGCACGGTGGGCGGCGCGGCCGAGCAGAGCCGTGACGAGGCGGGCGCGTGCGTGTGTGCGGCGAAAGACCACGATGGCTCGATCCCAGTGAACGGCCGCGTCCTGTGGCTCTGCACAGTGCGCCCGGGCCTCGGCTACTACGCCGTCAGTGAGCTCCAGTTCGGCGGGCACGCGGTGGCGCTCCTCGAGGTGGATACGTTCCATAATGCTGAGCAGTTGCTGAGGGGCCGTGTCGGAGTGCAGCAAGGCGTGGTCCAGATTGCTCTGCGCCTCGATTACCGAAGCAAGCGCATCGATGATGTAAAGGCGGCTGATGGGCGGGGCTACAGGTCCCTGGGCCAGACGCAGCGCTCGCCCGGTCAGCTCCTCCACCGTGGCGTAGTCCTTGAGCCGGCAGGCTGTCGCGAGCCCCAGGCTCAGAAAATAGGCCTGATAGAAAGGACTGCTGGACGTAATGATCTCTCCGAAACGCGACATCATCTCGGCCGGCTGACCACGACAGGAATGCAGCCAGCATCGCACCAGTTGCTCCTCAACGTCGTTGCGCGAGGAGGGTTCCAAGCCTTCGTCCGGCTCAAAGAGTTGCAGTGCTTCTGGCCACTGCCCCATCTCGATCAAGTCCTTGATCAGACCGAGCCGAACCGTGTTGCCCTCCTCCGTTGCGAGTTCTCCAACGTCGGTGGCGTAGCGCAGTCCCACCTTTCGGATGCGCATGGCATCGCACACGTTGCCAGTCTGCAGGTAAGTGACCCGTGCCTCGTTGACGTAGGAGCGGATCACCAGCTGGTGACGTGTCGATTCGATAGCGAGATACCGTGCACGACGGAGATGGATGAGGCAGTCATCCAGCCTGCCCAACACGAGCAACGCTTCGGTCATGGCCGTACCGACCGTCGCGTCCCACACGGTGTCGCCGGAGTCTTGCACCAGGCCCAGCGCCTCGTCGAGGAGTGCCATGCCTTCCCCTGCCCGTCCCTGGCACACGAACGCGACACCGACGGAGCACAGGACCTGGACCCTGGTGTCGTAAGACTCGTCCTGATCCAGCTCGACCAACGACCGCTCGAAGTAGTCGTGGTGCCAACTGGAGCTGGCCGCGTTCAGATAACGCCCCAACCTTTCGAGGAGCAGTGCTCGGGAACTCCTCCTTGCACCCTCCTGCGGGGAGGCTGCCTTATACAGCATCGCAAGGGCGTCGTCCGCGTGGCCGCTCAGAAAAAGCTCCTCGGCCTGTTTACGCAGCTCCTCCGCCGTACACTCCACATCGCCGCAAACGCATTCGGCGCTCGTCATACTTCCCCCTCGTATCGTCCACCACGGCAGTTCTGGGCGGTGCCAGGCCTGGCGGGCGGGAAGTTCTCCGTGCCTCTTCCCGCCCGCGGCCGATCAGGTCGTGTAGTCGGCGTTGACCTTGACGTACCCCTCGGTCAGGTCGCAGCCGTAGACCGTGAACTCCCCGTCCCCGATGCCGAGCCCTACGTCGATGACCACCTCGTCGCCCCTCAGGTACCGTGCCGCCTTCTCCAGAAGTTCGTCGCTCGGCTCCTCGGGATACATGGGCAGATCACCGAACGCGATGTTCACGCCCGCCGGCTTGATGTCAACTTCGTCCTCGAGTTTGCCGATGGCCATCGCGACCCGGCCCCAGTTGGGGTCAGCCCCATGCATCGCCGTTTTCACCAAAGGCGAGTTGATGATGCTCTTGCCGACCCGCTTGGCCTGCGCATGGTCGCGGGCCCCCCGAACGCGGACCTCGATCAGCTTCGTCGCGCCCTCGCCATCGGAGGCGATATCCCGTACGAGGCGGAGCGCGCATGTGTGCAAGGCCTGCTCGAACTCATCGAGGTCCACTGGTCCTGCGAGCCCGTTGGAGAAGATCGCGGCCGTGTCACTTGTCGACGTATCCGTGTCGATACTCAGCGCGTTGAATGTCTTATCCATCACGCGCCGGAAGATTTCGTCCAGGTCCTGGGCAGTGACATCGGCGTCGGTGAAGAAGAATGTCAGCAGAGTGGCCATGTTCGGCTCGATCATGCCGACGCCCTTGGCAATCCCTGTCAGGACAGCATCACCCATGGGCACACTGACGTGCTTGGGCCGGGTGTCGGTCGTCATCATCGCGCTCGATGCAGCGGCATAGTCCGCCTCTGGGAACGGCCAGGCCAGCGTGCCAATGCCTTCCCTGATGCTGTCCATCGGGTACGGGCGGCCGATCACTCCCGTGGAGCCGATGACCAGTTCGTCGGGGGCGATGCCCACAATCTCAGCCACCCTGCGCCGCACTTCCGCCGCGTTCTCCGCGCCGACCCTGCCGGTCGCTACGTTGGCGTTACGCGAGAGCACAACCATGCCGCGGTTGCGCTGAGCCGCCGCGGCGTCCCGGCTGAGTGTCACGCTCGGACCTGCGAACCGCGACCGCGTGAAGACAGCCGCCGAGCGGGCGGGGACCTCAGAGACGACGACCGCGAAGTCGTCCTCCGCGTCCTTGAGGCCCATGTTCATCGTCGTGCCGCGAAACCCTCGGGGGGTCATTTGCTGCATGGCTCACGCCTCCGTGAACGGCATGGAGGTCCACCTCACAGCAGCCCCCCAGCAGATGGATGAAGTTGCAACCCACCGTACATGCAAACTACACCGGGCGTGATCGCGAGCCCTCAAGCTCGACTAATGCCCAAGTATGTCCGATATGCACCTGCGGCACGGAATCAACCTACCGACTCCGGAATGCATACATATGCATACACCCGTGATCGCGAAAGGAGAGTTTCGATGAGTGGCACGACGACAACGAGCATGAGGTGCGAGGTCCTGCAAGAGGCGGTCGCCCTTGTGGAGTTCACCAATGCCCACGACCAGAACCCGTTCAGTCGAGCCCGCATGCGGGAGCTGACCCGCCTGCTGACCGACCTGGATCAGAACCCCGAGGTAGGCGCCGTCGTTCTCTACGGCGGGGCGGGACGCTCCTTCGGCGCGGGGGGAGACTTCAACGAGGTTTCGGAGTTCTCCGGGGGCGACGAGGTCGACGCTTGGGTCGACGACATCACGGACCTTTACAGCACCATCGCTGGCATCACCAAGCCCGTGGTGGGTGCCATTGACGGGCACGCGATAGGCGTCGGCCTGCAGATAGCCCTCTGCTGCGACCTCCGCATTGGCAGCACGGCGGCACGGCTCGTCATGCCCGAATTCCAGGTCGGAATCGCCTGCAACTTCGGCGGCTACATGCTGGAGACGGTGGTGGGGCGCAGCGTCATGCAGGAGATGCTTTACACCTGTGACGAGTGGCAAGCCGACCGAGCGCTGCGGGACGGGTTGTTGCACGAAGTAGCGGCTCCCGCAGCGCTGTTGGACGCCGCGGTCAAGCACGCTCGGCGTATCGCGTCCTACACGAGCGCGGCCGTCCAGTCGACCCGTGCCCGGGTCAACGGCCCGTACGTAGCCGGGCTGCGACGGGTACAGGAGGAGGGCAAGCGCTCGCACCGAACCGCATTCTCGGCCGGTGAGGCACAGCAGCGCATGCGCCGCATCATTGGAAAGGCCTGACCATGACGCCGACCAGCAAGTGGTGCGTGGTCGCCAACGTCTCCGTTCCCGCCCTCTCATCACCGTCACAGTACGCAGACCTCGGCGAACTGCAGGTGTACTACCGGGGACCCCAGGAAATACAGCTCGCGGCGGAGCCACCCTTCACCATCGACGTACGCACCCTGTCGATTCTCACTGACGCCGCGTCGGGCGGCACAGCACCGGGTCCAATAGGTCGCTCCGTCCTGCAGATAGCTCCCGACCTCGTCACCGTCCGGATCTCCGCCCTCAATGAGGACCCGGTCTACTACGCTGCAAACCGTATGCGCGGCACCTTTGCGTACTTCACCGACCTCTTCCTCGCACCAGTCGTTCTGCCGGCGCTCGGCATACCGGCCGAATTGATCAACGGGGGCCCCGCCCATGAACGGGGCACGCTCGTACACGGCGTCAACCGACTGCGCCACGGGATCGTCGCCTGCACCCGGCGCAGCGGAGGCCATTGGTTGATGGACACACGGGACGAGTACGACACGCTCGGCTCGTTCCGCTCCCCCCATCGAGAAGACCCACTGGCCGCGGGAGAGGCTCAACTGGAGGCGCTGGCCGGGGAGATAGCGCGCATCGATGCCACAACCCCACGCACGAAGTCGTACGCCACGCTTCTGTCCGGCGGAATCGACTCCGGCACGGTTACCTATCTGGCGGCGACGTCCGACCTTGACATCACCCCGTACAGCGTCGCCACTCCGTGGGGCGACGAGCTCACCGACGCTGGCGAGCTCTGCGCCGAGCTAGGCCTCGACCTAGCTCCGATCCAGCTGAGCGAGGACGACATCATCGCGTCTATCCCGGATGCCGTGCGGTGGCTCGGGGTGGCTGACCCAGAGGTCATCGAGGTCGCTCTGACCGCCACGTCGGTGCAGCGTCTCGAATCCATCCCGAAGGATCGAGTGCTGCTCACCGGCTACGGCAGTGACCTCATCAACGCAGGTCTGTATCGGCCCTTCGACCACCGCGACGAGTTGATCGATCAAGTCATCGGAGCCGTCGACCGCACCCGACGCAGTAACGAACTCGCCAACCGAATGCCATTGGCCTACGACACTACTACCCACCACCCCTTCTGGTCCTGGCCGGTCATGCGCGTCGCATTGGAGACGGCCCCCGAGTGCAAGGTCCGTGAAGGCAGGGAGAAGTTCCATCTACGCACTGCAATGGGCACGCGAGTTCCGCAGTCGATCGCATGGCGTAAGAAAATCGCCGTCCACCACGGCGGCGGGTTGCAAGAGGGTGTGATGCGCCGCCTCGAGCAGGAGACTGGTTCAGCAGAGCGGAAACGCGTTTACCTGGCCTGCTTCGCCGAGCTGTTCGACCGGGTCGCCGAGGGCGAGTGGGAGCCCAACGACCCCTGGCACCTCCTCGAAGGCGCCCTGCGACGCCTCCGTACCCCTTGACCACCGGCACGTATAAAAACAAGGTCGGCAATAAAGTCGGCCCTGCGGGCCTGGTGACGGCCGTGGCCCTGGCCGGCGCCGGATCGACCATGTGCTGGTGGAACGACAGCCACGCGGGTACGTCGAAGAAGGTGCCCGCTCCGGACTGCTCGAATACACGGTGGAATACCTGAAGAGCCAGGGACTGGACGAGCAAGTCCGAAGCCTCCGTCGTATGAAGCGAGGGTCTCGTTGGTTCGTTTGTGACGACAAACCTCGAGACCCTCGCGACAGCTGCGCTTGCCGAGAATGTCATCCGCCCTGGGCGGAGGCCTAGCTGTGCTGTCCCGGCGCGTTGGTGACGGGCGACGCGTGTGAGGCTCGAATAATTATCGCTCCTGGTCAAGCGGCATATCTGTACTCGTTGATCACGCCGCCGAGGATACGGGTGCGCAGGACTTTGCGGCTGGTCGGCTCCAGGACCGGAGGTGGGTGTCCGTGAGCTTGGGGAGGTAGTTGGCATCGGGCGCGGTGGGGGCGGTGCGCGTTGTAGTGCCTCTGATACGTGGCCAGGACCTGACGTGCGTGGGCTTCGCCGAGGATGAGTATGTGGTCCAGGACTTCTCGGCGGAGGGTGCCGACCACGCGTTCGCAGTAGGCGTTGGCCTTTGGTGCCCGGATCGGCGTCTTGATGATCTCGATGTCCTCGGCCTGGAACACGGCGTCAAAGGCGTCGGTGTACTTGCTGTCGCGGTCTCGGATGAGGAAGCGCAGCGAGTCCATGCGTATGCCCAGGTCGGTGGCGAGGTTGCGGGCTTGCTGGGTGGCCCAGGCCGCGGTCGGGTGTGCGGTGACGCCGGCGACGTGCAGGCGCCGGGTGCGGTGCTCGAGAAAGATCAGAGCGTAGAGACGTTGCAGGCTGATGGTGTCGATGTGGAGGAAGTCGCAGGCGATGAGGACGGTGGCCTGCGTAGAGAGGAACTCGCGCCAGGTTGGGCCAGTGCGGCGGGGTGCAGGATCGATTCCTGCGGTGTGGAGGATCTGCCAGACGGTCGAGGCGGCGATCGGGTGTCCGAGCTGGGCCAGTTCACCCTGGATCCGGCGATGGCCCCATCGGCTGTTCTCGCGGGCGAGGCGCAGCACGAGGTTCTTGACGGTGGCCTGCGTGGGCGGCCGTCCGGGACCTCGGCATCGTCGGGAGTAGTCCCATCGGCGGGCGACGAGCCTGCGGTGCCAGGCAAGCAGCGTGCTCGGTGTGATCGGGAAGACCTTGGCCCAGCGGCGGCGAGGGATCGGCGAGGACAGGGAGGCGAACCAGAGACGGTCCGCCGGCTCGTACCGTACCCGCCCCTGCATCTGGCGTCGTAGCACAGCGTTTTCGTGCCGGAGGACGAGAAGCTCAGCCGTGTAGGTGCCAGAAACCCCATCCGTGCTGGTCATGATGGGCGAGCGCTGCTGTGGGCCCGCCGGCCTCGTTGCCGACCCAGCCTCTCCCCCACCAGCATGGTGGAGTGCTGCTGCGACTGCTCTACCTGACCTTGACGAGCATGTTCACCCTGATACGGCTCCTACCGAGGGGTGACCACGACAAAGACGCCGAGATCCTGGCGCCACCAACTCACCGTGCTGCAGCGACAGACCGACAAACCGAAGCTCACCTGGCCAGACCGCGCACTACTGGCTGCCCTCCTGCATTCCCTCCCCCGTGTACGTCTTCGCCAACTACATCTGACCGTCTCACCTGACACGGTGCTGCACTGGCACCGTGAACTGCTGCGCCGCCGCCACGCCAAGGCTTCCCGCCCCAAACAGCCGGGACGACCCCGCACCGTACGATCCATCCGCGCCCTGGTGCTACGGCTGGCACGAGAAATTCCAGCTGGGGCTACCGACGCATCCACGGCGAACTCGCCTCCCTCGGCATCAAGCTCGCCGCCGGCACCGTGTGGAACATCCTCAAGGAGCACGGCATAGACCCAGCACCCGAACGCCACCACACCGCCTGGGCGACCTTCCTGCGCTCCCAGGCCCAGGCCATCCTCGCCACCGACTTCTTCGAGACCAAGACTCTCAACGGAGCGACGCTGTACGTCCTCGCGGTGATCGAGCACGCCACCCGCCGCGTGCGGATCCTTGGCGCGACGGCACATCCCACCGCCGCCTGGATCACTCAGCTCGCCCGGAACATGGCTATGGACCTCCACGACGCAGGCACCAAAGTGAAGTTCTTGATCCGGGACCGGGACGTTCGCTACCCGGCATCCTTCGACACTGTCCTACAAGCCGAGGGTATCGAGGTCGTCCAGACCGGCGTCCGGATGCCGCGCATGAACGCGATCATGGAGCGTTGGGTGCGGTCATGCCGAACCGAACTCCTCGACCGCACCCTCATCTGGAACCAGAGCCATCTCCTCCACGCACTGCGCGAGTACGAGGCGTTCTACAACGAGCACAGACCTCACCGCACTCTCGCAGGCGCCGCGCCACTCCACCCCCTACCCGAACCGATCACCGTCCCCGACCAACTCACCCATCTCCACATCCATCGACGCGATCGCCTCGGCGGCCTCCTGCACGAGTACCGACATGCCGCGTGACCAGCACGGACGAAGTTCTTGGCACCTACAACCGCACTCGAGCGACACACAGGCAAGCAGTGCTCGCCCGACCACCACGCCAAGCGCACACACAGCGGGGACATCATTCTCGCTCGCTTGGCACACTTTTTCTTCCTGCCAGGCCTCCACGAACAGTCTCCCTACGGCGCCCCAGAGCCGGATACAGCGCTCACGCCCTGGGAGTGCCCTATCTGCCGGCAGACACCAAGGGGCTTTGCCGCGCCTTGACGCAGACACTCCACGACGGCCAGGACACCCGCGCGAGAGCTGCCTGCGGAAACCGGCCCGGAGAGATCACTCGTAGTCCACCCCACCCCTGTCGCATGGGGAGCACGGTGCCGTGCTCCCACCCCGAAAGAGGGTCGGGAGCCGACAAGGGGTTCTTATGCCTCTCGATGCAGAGGGCATCCGGATCAATGGGGTGATCTCAGGGGCCTACGGTTGACGATGGCGCACAGGGGCTCGGTACGGCACCGCAGGTCTACCGGATCGGGTGACGGACGAATCGGACACCGTTGACACGTCCGCGAGTTGGGAGCACGAGGGCTCCCAGAGGGCTCCCCATCGCTCCCTGCCCAGACACGACAAAGGCCGCCTCCGCTACCCGCGCAAACGGCCTCCGACCTGCGAAAACGCTGGTCGGGACGACAGGATTTGAACCTGCGACCCCTTGACCCCCAGTCAAGTGCGAACGTCGAATTCCCCGGAATTACGGCGCTACCCAGCAGGCGAAATACGTGCGGTAACGCCTGAGTTGTGCGGGGTCGCGCACATCGTGTGGTCCCCAAATGGTCCCCACGACAGTGCCTCCAAAAGCCAGCTTCGCTTCCACTTCCATCATGCATCTCTTGGCGACATCCGACAAGAACCCACCAGAGAGACGCCAGTACAGGGGAATGCCCAGAAACGTCTGCTTCACCGAGCCGGAAGTCAGACACCATCCGACGAGTACCCGTATGCCGCCTGAAGCGCAGCGATGAGTATTCGAGCCCCACTCCCTTCGCCCCCGCCCCCGCGGCCCTGGCCCACTTCGCCGAGCCAGCCGGTACTCGAAGGGTGCTGCGGACCTGGCCCGACGGCGAGCACACGCTCTACAACCACGCCGCCGAGCGCGACGCGCTGGCCGCCAACTGATTCGCCGACCGCCTCACGCCGGTCTCCGGATCCTGACGCCAGTCACACAGCGCCAGCAGGTCAATGTCGGCGGCGGGCGTCAGTACGCTCCGACAGCGACGAACCCAGGGAATTCTGAGCCGGTGCCGCGCCACCAACTGCTTCGGCCTCTCCGGCGGCAGCGACGAACGCCGCGCTGACTTCAGTGCTTTCGAGACGGCGCGGGTCGTCCGCTGACTTTCCTCGCCCCGCTCACTGCCCCGCGCGCGCCCTCATCGGCCAACGGAGGCAGCGACGTTCCCGGGGAAGGTAAAGGGCCTTCATCGCCGGGTGCAGGTATCCAGCCAACAAGGCTGCATTGCAGCGACTTTCGTACGAGGGACGGGTAGGCGGCCCGTCACCGTTCCCCGACTCTGCTTCCCTGCCCAAAGCGCGACTTCTTGATGATCCGGGAGTCGCGGGCAGCATGGTTCGGCATGAGAAAAACGTCGTTTCCTGGGCGTTGCTCGCTGGACACGGCCTCCCGATTTGCATGGCTCGTCTGGCGGGACGAAGCTGATGACGGGGGCCAGCACAACCAATAACGAGGTCACCTCCAGCCGGGCTGGCCAGGAACCCTATTTCCCAAGCTCATGCGGTACCGGCCGGGTCGCCGACCGTACGACGGCGGCGGACCACCCGGTGCGCCGGGTCGTCCTCCATCCCCGGCGCAACAACGGGCATCGAGTAACGCGGAATACGGAGGCAAGATGGATCTGACGGGCACATGGGCAGCCGGCGAAGACGGTCTGTACTTCCTGCGCCAGCTCGGGAACCACCTGTGGTGGACCGGTGTGAGCACAGCCTCGCCACGCGGCAGCCATGACTTCCAGTTGGGCTTGAGGTGGGCGAACGTATTCGCTGGCCAGTTCGAGGACAGTACTGCGCGAGGCGATTGGGCCGATGTCCCACGCGGACGGTTCCGAAACTCCGGCACCGTCGATGTGGACATCATCAGTCCCGACCTGCTCAAGCTCCGCGCTCAGAGCGGAGGCTTCGGCACCACCGAATGGCGCCGGACGACGTTGCCTGCTCAACCCAGCATCGGCGAAAGGTTTGGCCGGGTGAAGCGCAACGACGGGGACAGCATGCACGACCACCTGAAGATGTACAAGGACAACGTGGTCATGTTCGGCACCGTCATCGACGGACTCGGCTCCAGCTGCCCGCCCAACAACGTCAGCCGACGGTACGCCAACTTCATGTGCAACGAGGACGGGAATTTCGACGAGGACGAATACGATGGTGACCTGGTCTTCCACATCGTGATCGACCGCGCTGACCTGGACGCGCAACCCGACTTCTGGACGAACGAGTGGCTCAACGACCCGGCGCAAATCCGAGCCAAACTTGACCACGACAACAGCGACCAGGACGAAGACGAACCCGCCCCGCGGGAACGCAACCTCGTCCACCCCGAGGTCATCATGTACGGGCGCCCGGCCGGCAAGCTCAACTGCCCCGGCGCCGTCCCGCCGCTGCTGCCGGGCTGGATGGAGATGGACGGCAACAGCGTTCTGTGGAACGGTCACCCGATCGACGGCAACGTCGACGTCTATCCTTCAGGCCCAATCCCAGTCCGCGTGTTCAACCAGGGCCTGCCTCCCGGCACCCGCGTACGCATCACCGGTTTCCTGGCCATCGACTGTCATGGCGGTGACTGCGAGGAGAACAACGCCAATAAGAACAACGTAGAACTGCACCCGGTCTACAACATCGACGTCGTGCGCGATCCCCACAGCACGCCATTTGACCTGACAGGGGTATGGGCCTGCTCCGATGTCGGCACCTACTACGTACGCCAGATGGGCTCAACAGTGTGGTGGCTCGGCATGAGCCGGGACCGAGGCCATGCCTTCAGCAACATCTTCCATGGAGTACTTGACGGCAACCAGCTCACCGGAAGCTGGGCGGACGTGCCCTTGGGAGACATCCGCAATGAGGGCACCCTGACCCTCAACGCGCCGTCCAGCGCCTCCTCCACCGAACTGACGCGCACTGCCCAGACCGGCGGGTTCAGCGGACAGCACTGGACGAAAATCAACGACGAACCAATTCCTCCTCCACCCCCAGGATAGAAGCGGGCGTTGACCCCAGCGACTTCGGCGAGGCCGCTACGTCTCCGAGATGCGGTCGGGCAGCACGTCCACGGCCTGGCCGGCTTCGACGTCGACCAGCACGGTTCCATAGGTGCAGCCCTTGCGGAAGGCGAAGTCGTCCACTCCCAGTACCCGCCGGGCTCGATCCGGTACCGTTGGCCCCTTCAGCGGTCGCAGAAGGCGGGTCCGGCCTGCGGCCAGCCGCAGCCGCTGCACAGCCCACGGCCGGACGGCCACCCAGCTCTACTGCGATCGACCGCAGCCAGCCGGTCAACCCGACACTGGAGCGGCGGTGCCGCTCGGTCAGCCCGCCAGGCTACTCCACGAACGTCCTGCGGGAGCATGCCTGCGGTCGCAGAAGTACCGGCGCATCCGGAGCCGGACCACGACCCGAGAGTGGCGGCCCTCCAAGCAGCCCGTGGAGGCCAACACGCACGACTTCCCCGGCCAGGCCGAGAAGGCGATTCCGTACGGGATCTACGACATAGCCGCGAACACCGGCTGGATCACCATCGGCACCGATCACGGCACCGCGGCGTTCGCCGTCGCCTCGATCCGCCGCTGGTGGCAGGCCCGCGGCCGGCACGACTATCCCCGCGCCCGCCAGCTGCTGATCACCGCCGATGGCAGAGGCTCTAACGGCTACCGCACCCGCGGCTGGAAGACCCACCTGGCCGACCTCGCCGGCGAGACCGGCCTGGAGATCACCGTGTGCCATCTGCCGCCCGGCACATCGAAGTGGAACAAGATCGAACACAGGCTCTTCTCCCACATCACCATGAACTTGCGCGGCAGGCCCCTGACCAGCCATGAAGTCATGCTTCGGGCCATCTCCACGACGACCAGCCGCACCGGCCTGACAGGGCACTCCGAACTCGACAGCGGTGAGTACCCCACCGGCATCCGCATCAGCGACGACGCCATCGCCGCCTTGCCGATCACACGCCACCGCTTCCACGGAGACTGGAACTACACCTTTCACCCCGCAGATCACCAACCGCGCCCAGACCTTCCCCGACAACGCGGGCGGTCAGCCGACGGCTCTCGCCCCCCTCACGCTCCACAACCTGCAGCACCCAGAGCTGACCGGTATGTCCCGCAAGTAACTCAGGGACCTGGCCCACACCCTGATCCCCGCGCTGGAAGAGCACTGCGAGCAGGTCCGCCACGCCGCCCGCGGCGGACCACGCCGCGTCGCCCGCGGCACGGGCCGCAAACCTACCCTCACTCCCGACGACCAGATCCTGGCCACCATCCTCTACCTGCGGAAACACGCTCTTCAGGAGCTTCTCGGCCAGCTTTTCAACACCACCGCCATGACCATCAGCCGTGCAGTGATGTCCGCCCCCTCCTGGAAGCCCACGGCCCCTACATCCCCGCCTCAACGGCCCGTTTCCGCACTCCAGCCGACATCGCCGGATTCCTCGACCCGGACAAGACCATGATCAAACCAACGTGTTGATTCCCGGCAAGCCCTAAGCGTGGGGGTTGAAGTGTAGCGGTCACGCCTTAAGTACCCGCCCCCTTGTCCTGGTTGGCGAGGGTTGATGGAACGCTGTTGCCCTTGATTGACTTGGTGCTTGACACATTATTTCTTCCAGCGACGCGTCCCCGGCTGCGCGCTTCGTGCCGCCCCGGTTGCACGGGATTACGGCACATGGTGTCGTCGGTCCGTTGGGAGCTTTGCAGGCTCATTGAAGGCCGCCGCCCGGCGGCCACGATGCTCCCGGTTTACGGCCTCCGTAGAAACTGGCAGGGGCTTCTGCCTTCGGGGGTCAGTGGGCCAGTTCGACGGTGATCTGCTCGTCCGGGCACCCGGCCGCGAGTTGCGCCAAGGCGTTCGCCTCCCTCGAGTCCGCCGTGAGCTTCCAGCGGGTCTTTACCGCGGCCCACTCCCCCACATACTGACAGCGCGCCCCGGCGTCCGAGGGCAGCCACTGCGCTGGATCCTGATCCGCCTTGCTCCGGTTCTCGCGCGCCGTCACCGCCGCCAGCATCCTCTCGTCGCCCAGATCATTGGCGTAGTCCTGCCGTTGCGTCGCGGTCCATGTCGAGGCCCCGCTATCCCACGCCTCTGCTAACGGGACCATATGGTCGATGTCCAAAGAGCGGGCCACCGTCTGCTGCATGTCGTCGTAATAGCTGTGCCAGAGCCCGCCGCTGATCGCGCACCCAGGGCCTACTGTCGGCGGCACGATCGCCTCCGTGATCAGTACCTTCGCGCGGGTATTACAGCCGTCCCGGTCCGCATCCACCCAGTGCCGGAACTTGTCGCGGGTGTAACCCGTTCGATCCTCGTCCATGATCGGCAGGTCGTTGATCGCCTGCCTCAGCGTCGTTGTCACCGTCTGGCCGGGGTCCGCTGCCGCGGATGGCACTGTACCGGCCATAACCGCCGCTGCCGCCACTCCAGTCGCCAAGATCTTCAGGGTTCCCATGCTGCTCCTCATGTAGGGGTTGCACAGTCGTATCGGCCCCAGCAAAAGGGACAGTCGAGAGCGGCAGGAGTATCACTTGCGGATGGTCGTCAGCCGCAACGCGACCTCGCCCTTTCGAGAAGGCGCAGCATTGACGGGCGGACAGAGCACTTGACCGGCTGGCGATGGAAATGGGCCAGCCGCTACTCATGGCATTCGGCGCCTCCGTCCGGTCGGCCGACACCATGAACCAAGCAGGGGTTCCTCCTCGCCAACGGAAGGGAAGAAGACCCCTGCAGCGGGCTCCTCCACCTGCGCCCCTTGAAACGTGGGACATCTGGTGGTAGCCAGCAGCACGACCTCAGCCTGGCGTTTCAGCTTCCCATGTCACCGTTCAGCTGGCGGCGGGCGCGGCTCTGCCATGCCTGCACTTGGGGCTCTCGCGCCCAGGGGGCGAGGGCGGTGTGGATGTCCTCGACGTATTCGCGGGCTCGGGCGGAGGCGACGCCGGCGAGGATGTCCACCGCGCGGCGGCCCACGGCCAGGCCCTGTTCGAGGTCTCGGGCCTGGAGGTGCGCGGTTGCGGTGACGGACAGCCGCAGCCCGACGGCCCGGGTGTGTCCGGCGGGCATGGTGCATTGGGCGTCCCATCCGGCGGCGACATGCGGTTTTCTCAGGTCGCGGTAGATTTCAACCGCGTCGCTGGCCATGCGGGCGGGGCCGAAGTAGGCGATGTAGGTGGGGGGCTCCACCTCGCATGCGGCATCCAGCAGTCGCTCGCAGCCGGACAGCGCCCGAGCCGCCGCCCGCTCGTCGCCGACCTGGGCATGAGCTCGGGCCTCGATGAGCCGGGCGAAGGCCAGCACCCGCGGGTGCGCGGCGTCACGGGCCCGTTCGTAGGCGCCTTGGGCCATGTCGATTGCCTCGTTCGGGTAGCCGCGACGCATGGTCTGGAGCGCCATGGTGGCCAAGACGTAGGCGCCCAGCTCGGCGTTGCCGCCGGCCCGCGCCAAGCTCAGGGCTTGGACGAAATGCTCCTGGGCAATGGCGTGTTCACCTGCGTCGAACGCCGTCCAGCCCGCAAGTCGCGACAGTTCGGCGGCGGCCGAATACAGGCCGTCGGCGATCCGCTGTTTTGAGGCCCTCCCGGAGAGCAGAGGGGCGGCACGGGTGGTGAGACAGTCCACGACCTGGCCGGTGCGCCAGTTCCCTCCGCCGTAGCGAGCGTCCCACTGGCGGGCCTGCTCTGCCTGCTCCCACAGCTCGGTGAGCTCCTGTTGTCCGACGCGTCGGCCGCCCCCGCGGGCGGGGGCGGCGACGGCCGGCTGGATCAGCCAGCGGGTGACGGGGACGGTGAAGGCGCTGACGGCGAACGCCCGTCCGATGAAAGAGCGGCGGTGCATGTCTCTCCAGAAGTCGGCCGCCCGCTGTGCGGCGTCGGCAGGGTCACGTGGAAGCTCCAGCCCGCCGGCGTCGTCTCGGCTGGGGGCGGCCATGCCGATCTCGGTGATGTCCACCGCGCGGCCCAGCCGCTCCCCCAACGTCTGTGCCAGCAGAGCGGGAACGGGATGTCTCGGGATCATGCCGTCGATCCAGTTCACCACGCTGGTGTGTGTGTAGGAGGTCGGTCGGCCAGCTGCAGCGGCCAGCTGGTTGACGCGGTGCGCTATGGCCTTGCGGCTGGCACCGGATGCGGTGATGAGGCTGGCCAGTGAGGTGTTGGGTGATCGGGTCACAGCATCCTCACGTCCTGATGGGGTGTCACCGTGTCCTCACCGAGCGTAGAACAAGCGGCGGGCCTGTCGGCCCTCTTGTGAGTTTTCAGCCCCCCTTGTGAGCCTCCCTCTTCTGCGGACACCCCGCTTTCCTGGTGTCCGTCAGCCGCGCTACCGGTCGCCGAGCGCTCCCGTTGAGAGTCCTGACACGCCTACGGCGCGTGGGCTGCCGCCTGGGACCAGGATCCACCTGCTTCTTCTGCACCTCCTGACTGACATTGCCGTTCCCACGAAGGACAGCACCCGCAGCCGCTGAGCCTGGGTTTCGTGGCGTACGCCGATGTCTTGTACCGACTCTGCGGGTCCGGTGCCCCGGGGGCGCCGGCATGACCAGCAGCGCGGAGTGCCCTGGTGGTTGCCCTGGGGTGCCCGCCCTGTCGAGACCACGCCACTGCTTCGTTGCGCACGTCCTTGGAGGTTGTTGATGACGCTCGCCCCCCTCAACGTGTCGGACACCGATGCCGTCATTGTCCGACCGTGCCGCCCGCTGGCCGGCACGGTGCGAGTGGACGGCTCGAAGAACGCGGCCCTGCCGTTGCTGGCTGCCGCCGCTTCGCTGCGCCGCAGCGTGCACCTGTCCAACGTCCCCGGCAGCGCGGACGTCCAGCTCATGCTCGGCCTGTTGCAGCGCAGCGGCTACCGTGTCGCCCATCCGGTCACCGAACCACGGGCCGTGATCATCCATCCGCAGGACGGCAGCGCCGCGGCGGGCGATCTGGAGGATGCCGCCCGTATCCGGGCCTCCTACTACCTGGTGACACCGCTGCTGGCCGTGTATGGGCAGGCTGATCTCCCTTGGCCGGGCGGCTGCCGGATCGGCCAGCGCGGGATGGACCTGCACTTCAACGTGTACCGGCTGTTCGGTGACATCGTCACCCTCACCGAGGGTGGCTACCGTGTCCGGTCCGGGTCCCGCCGCGACACTGTCGCTCTGACCCTGCCGTTTCGCTCGCGTGGCGCGAGCATCGCCGCGATTCTCCGGGCCATTGCCGCGGGCAGCCGTCTGGAGCTGGGCAACCCGAACCTGTCCCCGGAGACCATCGGGGTGCTGGCCGCCTTGCGTACGGCGGGCTGGCAGACCCACGTGAGCGAGGAGAAGATCACCCTGGCACCACCGTCCCACCTCCCGGATGGCGCGGTGCCCCTGTCGCTTGCCGTTTCAGGCGACAAGATCGAGGCCGGCACTCTGGCCTGCGCGATCGCGGCCAGCGGTGGTGAGGGCCGGATCGAAGGCATCCACGGCCCGGACGTCGAAGCGCTGACCGAGGTGCTGGCCAGGATCGGCGTCCCTGTCACCCTCACTCCCGATGCCCTCATCGTGCACGGCGCCGTCCAGCCCACTGGGCGGCCGCTTCGAGCCCTGGCCTCTCTGGACCCCGGCGGTCTGGACGCCGACTTCGAACCGCCCCTGATGGCGCTGGCGCTGACGCTGCCCGGCGCCCACCACTTCGCCGACGCCATCAACCCCGGCCGTCACGGCAACCTTCTGCCCCAACTCGCCGCGCTCGGCACTCGCGTCGAGGAGATCACCCCCACTCAGTGCCGCCTTACGGGGCCGCAGCAGCTGACCGGCGGCACGGTGCGGGCGACCGACATCCGCACCGGCTCTGCTCTGCTGATCGCCGCCCTGAACGCCCGCGGCAGCACCACCGTGACCGGCCTGGACCAGTTGCGCCGCGGACACGCCGACCTGCCTGCCAAGCTCCGCGCGCTCGGCGCCGACATCGCCGAGGGAACGCGATGAGCACACGGACCTTCCACCGGGTCGTGGCCACCACCGATGTGCACTCCGCGCTGGACCGCGCCGATGGTCTGCTGCCCCACCTGCATCGGCTGCGGGACACATGTTTGATGGCCGACTGCGGGGACTTCTTCGAGGGCACGGGTTACTACCGGCTCGGCGGCGGCCACGTCGAGCGGGAGATCCTCACCACGCTCTACGACATCCTCGCCCCGGGCAACCACGGCTGGCCGCACTACTTCAAGTCCGGCCTGCACAAGATGACGGTGTGCGCGAACACCGTAGACGCCGACAGCGGCACGCCGCTGTTCGACCGTCTGCGCATCGTCGACGTACAGGACCGCCGCGTCGCCGTCACCGCAGTCATGGGACCGCAGGCGTTCCACAGCATCCCCGCCCACCAGCGAGCCGGACACCGCGTCATCGACCCGGCCGCCGCCCTGCGCGAGCTGATGCTGGAACATCATCATCACGTGGATTCCTGGATGGTGCTATCCCACTCCGGTTTCGCCGAGGATCTGGGCCTCGCCAGGGCCTGTCCGTTCCTCGACGTCGTCTTCGCCGGGCACTGCCACAGTGACACCTACGGTCCCGTCGCCGTCGGTGACACGCTCGTGGTCAAGGGCGGCGAGCTCGGCGCCGGATACGCCGTCGCCGAACCAGCCGACTCCGGCTGGACCGCCCACACCGACGCCTTCCCCGTTACCGGCCCCGTGCCGGGCCCCCTCGTCGGCGTGGTCGAGCAAATCTCGACTCTGGGCCGACGGCTCGCCGACCCGCTCGGCGCTGTCAAGGAGCCCTACCGCAACGGCGAGCTGGACCGGCGCCGTCTGCTGACAGATCTCGCCGGCCGGCTCCACACCAGGCTCGGGGCCGGCGTCGTCCTGAACGAAACGTCACTGCGCACCACCGTCGTCGGTGACGTGCTCACCTTGGCCGACCTGCTGGCCATCGAGCCGTTCGACAACCGGCTCGTCCACGCTTTCCTCCCCGCACCGTACGACCAGGATCCGGCTCGCCTGATCGCCGACCTGACCGAGCAGACCGGCCCGGTGACCTCCGCCCCCAGCCCGCTGCCCGCACCTTTGGTCAGCGTGCTGACCACCGACTACCTCGCCGACACCTACCTCGGCGGACGCACCCGCCAGACGGGACTCACGCTCGGCGGATGCGTCCGCCGCGCCCTCACCGCCGCAGAGCCTGAAAGGGAAAGCCGATGATTCTCACCGGCCCCGAGATCACCACCGCCGTTCGCGACGGCCGATTAACCATCAGCCCGTTCGAGCCCGACCAGGCCAATCCCAACAGCTACAACGTCCGGCTCGGACCGACCCTGCTGACTTACACCGACGGTGTCATCGACGCCCATCAGCCCAACCCCACCCGCACGGTGGACATTGGCGAGGACGGGTATGTGCTGCAGCCCGGGGAGCTCTACCTCGGCCACACCATCGAAGCGGTCGGCTCCGACACCTTCGTGCCGCTGCTGTTCGGCCGGTCCTCGGTCGGCCGGCTCGGCCTGTTCGTCGAGATCACGGCCCCGATCGGCGACATCGGCTTCCTGGGCCAGTGGACGCTCATGCTCTCCCCGATCCGTCCGCTGCGGGTGTACGCAGGGATGAAGATCGGACAGATCATGTTCTTCCTCGCCTGCGGCGGCATCGATCTCTACCGCGGCAAGTACCAGGCCGCCCAGGGCCCACAGCCCTCCCGCTACTGGCGTGACGCCGCCCGGGTCGAGGCAGCGGTGGCCTTGTGATCCTCACTGGTCCCGCGATCGCCGCGGCCGTCGCCGCAGGCGAGATCACCATCGACCCGTACGACCCGGCCCGCCTCTCGCCGAATGCCTACGACTGGCGGCTGGGCGACACGATCCGCATCTGTGACGGCAGCCTGGACGCCGCCGCCCCCACCGTGTTCACCGAAC
Source organism: Streptomyces sp. NPDC021212 (assembly GCF_044332925.1). Taxonomy (NCBI): domain Bacteria; kingdom Bacillati; phylum Actinomycetota; class Actinomycetes; order Kitasatosporales; family Streptomycetaceae; genus Streptomyces; species Streptomyces sp. NPDC021212. The sequence continues at coordinate 397,734 of NZ_JBIRPZ010000005.1, read as the reverse complement.
AGACGATTCCCGACAACGGCCTGAATCTCATGCCCGGCCTGCTCTACCTCGGCGTCACCATGGAGAAGACCGGGTCGGAGCGGTACGCGCAGCTGCTCAACGGCGACCGCACCACCGGCTGCCTGGGGATCTGGGTGCACGTCTCCGCACCGCTGGGCCATCAGGGGCACGCGATCCGCTGGACGCTGGAGATCCGCGCAGCCAAGCCGGTGCGGATCTATCCGGGCATGACGTTCGGCAAACTGGTCTTCCTCACCGCCTTCGGCGCCGCCAAAAGCTACCAGCAGCAGGCCGCGAAGTACGCGGCCACGGACGGCATCGACATCTCCCGCCTGTATGAGGAAATCGCACGAGGCCCCCGATGAGCCCCCTTGCCACTCCGCCGTCCGGGCCGCTGACCGCGACCTTCCTGGATCTTCCTGCCGGCAGTCCCGGCGGCAGCGTCGAGCTCTTCCTCGACCTCTACACCGGCGACCGCCCGCTTATCCCTGCCCGCGCGTTCATGCTCGCCCCCACCGGTACCCGCCCCCGCCTTCCGGCCGGACTGGAGGTGCTGTCCGTCGCGGGCAAGTGCCTGGAAGGACCCGCCTTCGGCCGGTACGTCGCCGACCTCCGCGAGGCCCTCACCGCAGTACTCGACCCGGCCCGCATCGGTGTCCTGCATCTGCAGCATCTCGCCTTCGGCGCCACCCCGGCCCTGATGAGGGCCCTGCCTGACCACCCGCGGATCGCCCTGGTCCACGGCACGGACCTGCTCTTCGCCGAGGCCCACCCCGACCAGTTGCAGATCCTGCACGACAGCACCCGCGCGGCCGACGCCATCGTGGTGCCCACGCACGCCATGGCCGACCGGCTGCTCAAGCTCTCCCCGCACATCGACCGCCGCAAGATCGCTCACATCCCGTGGGGCATCCCGGACCATCTGCTGGCCGCCCCACCGCCCCGGCCGCCCCGCATGGCGATGAGCCACCTGCGGCTGCTGTATGCGGGACGGCTGACAGCCGAGAAAGGTGCCGAACGTCTGATCGAGACCATGGCCGCGAACCCGAGCGTCGAACTGAGCATCGCCGCCCCCAGGGCCCAGTTCGAAGTGTTCGCTCCGCTGCTACAACGAGCTGGGGTGCAGGTCCGCTACCTCGGCTGGCTGCGCCGCCCGCAGCTGTGGCGGGCATTCACCGAGCACGACGTGCTGGTGATGCCGTCGACCACGCTGGAGGCCATGGGCCTGGTGGCACTCGAAGCCCAAGCCTGCGGTCTGCCTGTGCTCTACCAGCCGGTTCCAGGTCTCAGCGAGGCCCTGGCCGTCTCCGCAATGGCGACCGACTTCACCCACACAGCCGCGCTCGCCTGCGACATCGAGCGGCTGCGATCCGACCCCGGACTGCTACTCGCCCTGCGACAGGCCGGACAGGCGAACGCCGCCCGCTACGCCCTCTCAGCGACTGCCCAGTCCCTGGCCGACCTCGGCCGCCAGCTGACCTGAGCGAAGCCCTTCTCGTTCAGCCCTGACGGCTCCTGGCCGCTGCGGGCCTGGTCATAGGGGAGTGGATGGCCACGGAGAGCTGGCTCCAACACCCCTCCGGCGGCGGGCCCCCCCCCCCCCCCCGGGGGGGGGGGCCCCCCCCGCGCCACTGCGTGTGAGGACTCGTCAGCATCATTAGGCTGCCCAACGGGACACCGACGGCGAACAGGACGAGACCATGACGTACCGCACCGACCGCATCGAAGCTCTGCTGGACGAGGGTGTCCGGGAGAAGGTCTACCCCGGCGCCGTATGGGCCGTCGGCGACGCCGCCCACATTCACGCCTCCGGAGCGACAGGCGTCTTGGATCCCGACGAGCCGGAGGTGACGATGCAGCTCGACACCACCTTCGACGCCGCCAGCCTCACCAAGATCCTCGCCGTGTGGTCATGCATCGGCGCCCTGTGGGAGGACGGTGTCCTCGACCTCGACACCCCGCTCGGCACCTTCTGGGACGAAGTCGCCGACCACCCGCTCGGCGCGGTGACTGCCCGGCAGCTGCTGACCCACACCGCCGGTGTGCCGCTGCGGTCCCAGCTGAAACACCTCTACGGCACCGACCCGAACGCCATCCGGGCCGGAGTGCTGCACGAGGCCCTTCACCGGCAGCCCGGCGAAGCCGTCGAGTACACCGACCGGGCCGCCCTCATCCTCGGCTACCTCGCCGAACACCTCTGTGGAAAGAGCCTGGACCAGGTCGCCGCGGAACGGACCTGGCAGCCGCTGGGCATGGACGCCACCCGCTTTGGCCCCCTGCCGCCCGCGATCGCCGACACGTGTGCTCCGACCGAACTCGACCAGGACACCAACGTTCATCTCAAAGGCACAGCCCACGACTTCTCCGCCCGTCTACTGGGCGGAGTGTGCGGCATCGCCGGCGCCTTCACCAACGTCACCGACCTCGCGGCCTTCCTGCGCTACATGCTCGATACCTCAACTGCCCCCGCCGGGGCCGGATTCGGCACGAAGTGGACCGACCACTCGTTGGCCATCCACACCGGCGGCCTCCAGCCCGAGCGCGGCCTGTTCTGGCACCCGGCCCCTCTGACTCACCACGATGCCGACGTATGGGTCCACTACGGGTTCACCGGCACCGGCATGTGGATCTCCCCCTCCCAGAACCGGTGGGCAGTTCTACTGACCAACAAGCTCTACTACACCCGCGACCGGCAGCCGCTCACCGACATCCGCAACGGCTTCCGCCAGCTGGCCTTCGCATAGCGGAGCCCACGGCTGCGCTGGGACCTCGGTGCGCTCCCGTCCGGCCTCTGGTCACCGGCAGAGCGGCCGCCCCTCCGCACCGCTCAACGCGAGGAGAAGCAATGTGAACCGTGACCTCTCGCCCGCCGCCGAGATCGGCACGCCAGTATCGACCGGGCGACCGGAGGTTCGCCTGGCCACACCCGCCGACGCCGAGGGCATCGTCCGACTGCGTTCCGCGTACATCCTGCCTGAGCCCTTGAGCGAGGAGTGGATCAAACGGTGCACCGGCGAGCTGGCGCCGCGGCTGACCCCGGCAGGGGACGCGCGGGCCTTCGTCATCGACGCCCCGGACGGCTCGCTCGCCTCCTGCGCCCTCGGCCTGATCCACCCCGTACTGCCAGCACCTGCCTACCCCAAGGGCCTGGCGGCCCGCGTGCACGCCGTGGTCACACATCCCGACCTCCGGCGCCGCGGCCACGCCAGGGCGACAGTGACCGCGCTACTCGACCACCTCCACGCCGAGCACGTCACACTGTTCGAGCTCCATGCCAGCGTGGAAGCAGCGCCGCTATACCAAGAGCTCGGATTCGCGGGAAGTCCAGCGCTGATGCGGATGACACGCCTCGAAAACCGGGACACGCGGAGTGAGCGAGCGGGCGGCCCTTCCTGGGCGCCACCCGAGCAGTACGCCGAGACTGTGATGAAAATGACCGGCTTCGCGTGCATCTCTTTTACCAACGAGGAAGGCCATCCCCTCCAGCTGCACTCCGTCTACTCCTCTGCCCATCCCTGGCAACTGGTCGGCGGAACGATGGAGCCCGGCGAGCGCCCGTGGCAAACGGCTGTCCGCGAATGCCAGGAGGAGACCGGCATCACGCCGACCGGACCACCGCGCCTCCTGGCAACGGTGTTCGGCCCGCCCGGCGCCGAATGGCCCTACAGCACGATGGGATCGATCTTCGACGGCGGCCGACTCACTGCTGCACAGATCCACAGCATCACGCTGGACCCAGACGAACACAACGAGGCCCGCGTCCTGCCCCTAGCCGAATGGGAGGCACTGATGCCGTCCCGTGATTTCGCGCGTCTGTGCCTGGTGATGGAGGCCCGGCGCACCGGCGGGGCTGCGTACTTCGACGGCCAGGACTGGGAGACCGAATGAGCATTCTGGCGAGTCGATAGCTCGGGATGGCGGCGGAAGCGATGTGGTCCAGGTGAAGTTCATCCGAGTGAAGGGACTGGGCGACCGCGATGCCGGCAATACGTCACTGCACCACTCGTTGCCGAAGGTGGGCTTGAGGACCAGGGCAGGTGCGCTCTTGAACTGCTCCTGTTTCGGTCCGGTACCGAGAGTGACGCACGCGGGCTCTGGGTAGCGCCTCATGTGACGTGTTCAGTCGGCTCTTGGGGGTACCGCTGTGCGTGAAATCGGCTTCGCCTGGCTGGAGATCACCGGAAAGTGCCAGTTGCTCTGTGCCCACTGCTACGCGGATTCCGGCCCGCAGGGCACACACGGAGCCATGCGGGCAGATGACTGGCGGCGGGTGATCGAGCAGCTTGCCGAGCAGGGCGTCGCGATGGTTCAGTTCATCGGCGGCGAGCCGATGCTCCACCCCGATCTGGCTGACCTGATCAGGTTTGCGCTCGACCGGAGTCTGCGGGTGGAGGTGTTTTCCAACCTCGTCCATGTGCCCCCGGACCTGTGGACCGTGCTGGAGCGGGACGGCGTGTCCTTGGCGACGAGCTACTACTCGGACGACCCCGCGGAGCACGCCGCCGTCACCGGTCGGCCGAGCCACGCGCGCACCAGGGCGAACATCGCCGAGGTCGTCCGGCGGGACATCCCCTTGCGGGCGGGGGTCATCAATGTGCAGGAGGGCCAGCGGGTGCTTGCCGGCCAGCGGGAGCTGGAGACGCTCGGGGTCCGGCAGATTGGCACGGACCGGCTGCGGCAGGTCGGCCGGGGCGTGCGGGACGAGCGTCCAGACACGTCCCAGCTGTGCGGTCGCTGCACCTCCGGAGTGATCGCGGTGTCACCCGATGGATCGGTGTGGCCGTGCGTCTTCTCCCGGTGGCTGCCAGTGGGGAACGTGCTGGAGGCAGCTCTGGCCGATATCCTGGGCAGCCCTGAAGCCCACCAGGTGCTTGAAGAACTGGCGGCGGACTTCACTGCACGTGAGGTGAGCATGGCGGGAAGGCCAAAACCGCCCAAGCCGTGCGATCCCGCGTGTGGGCCGTCGTGCGGACCGGCATGCTCGCCGTCCTGCTGGCCAACAGGAGCGGGCCCTTGTACGCCAAACGGGGGCTGCCAGCCGAACTACGACTAGGAGCAGCGTGTTCGTCGACCGGGTGTACGTGCCGGAGGGTCTGATGCCCGGGCGCGGCGAACGCGAGCGGTGGCCGTTCACCGTGCCAGCGGTAGCCCAGCTCCTCGAAGAGGACCTGGCTTTCACCCGGCCGGTGACCTTTCTGGTAGGGGACAACGGTTCAGGCAAGTCGACCCTGGTCGAGGCGATCGCGGAGAGTTTCAAGCTGGACGCCTACGGTGGTCGCCTGGCCCGGGCCCACGGTCGGCCCGATCCGACGAAGACTCCGCTGGGCGAGGTCCTGCGGGCGGACACCACCCGGGCCGGGGCACGGATGCTCGCCGGGCCCCGCAAGAACAAGAAGGGCTTCTTCCTCCGAGCCGAGACCGCGTTCGACATGACCGAGAACCTCGGCGGCGTACCGGGGTACTGGGAGGAGGACACCAGCCGCATGAGTCACGGCGAGGGCTTCCTCGCCATGTTCCGCGCCATGTTCGCCGCGCCGGGTTTCTACGTCATGGACGAGCCAGAGGCCGCCTTGTCCTTCACCTCCTGTCTCCAGCTCGTCGGGGCCATGCACCAGCTTGGGGAGAGCGGAGCCCAGGTCATCTGTGCCACCCACTCCCCCATTCTCGCCAGCACCCCCGGCGCGGACATCATCGAGATCGGCGACGACGGCTTCCACCGGGTGAAATGGGAGGACCTGGAGCTGGTCGACCATTGGCGCCGCTACATGAGCAACCCAACCGCTTACCTGCGCCACATCGTCCAGTGACCGACGCCCCCGGCTCCGACGAGGTCGCCGAAGCCGATCGCCGCTTCCGCCTTTGGATGCACCAGAACCTGGAGTACGCGGCCGACCACTTCCACCTCCGCATCACCGGCGAGCCAGTCTTCGGCTGGCGATACCGCTCGATCAGCGCCCCGGCGAACAGCCCGGAAGGACCGCGCTGGCTCCGGGTAGTCTCCGAGCAGCCCCAGTGGGCGCACGGGCGAGGATGGACAGGCAACGCCGACGCCAACACGCTGAGCGGCCTGCCCAAACCCCACGTACTCGGAGTCCACGAATGGCAAGAGGGCGACTGGCGTCGGCAACGCGCCGAGGTCATGACCCACGTGCCGGGTGTGCGCTGCTCGCCCACCGACACCGCCCAGCCCGAGCTCAACCTGCCCGACCGTTGGTGGCAGGACCTCCAACAGGGCCTCCAGCACCTAGCGAGCGTCCCCACCGAACGCGTCAGCACCGACCAGGCCAAGGTCGACCACCGCGTCCACGCTGCTTTCGGAGCGCACGTCGACTGCCGTATCCAGCGTTGGGAAACGGTTCACGGTGACCTCCACTGGGCGAACCTGCTGAATCCCCTAGCCATCCTCGACTGGGAACTCTGGGGCCGAGGCCCCGCCGGAACCGACGCGGCCACCCTCTACTGCTACGGCCTCACCGCCCCCGACCTCGGGCAGAAGGTCCGCGCGCGCTTCCCCGTCCTCGACACCGCGGATGGACACCGCGCCCAGCTCTACGTCACCGCTCGCCTCCTGCACCGCATCAGTCTCGGCGACCACCCACAGCTCGCCGAACCCCTCAAGGGGCACGCTCGGGACCTCCTACGCGACTTGCCATAGCTACCCAGCGAAGCTGCGGACGTCGACGGGGTACGATCCCCCAACCCTTGGGTACTGCATTGCGAGTGGCCCGTCTCCCCCTGTTACGGGCGGGGAGAGACGGGCCGCTCGTCGTATGAACTCCAGGTCAGCGACGGGTGAATTCGCTCCTCTTCACAGCCGTGATGAACTCATTGAACCCCTCGGGAGCGAACAGTAGAGCGGGCCCTTCAGGGGCCTTCGAGTCACGAACGGCGATGCCGGAGTGCGTGCTACTGACGTCGGCGCACTCGACACACTGTCCCTCACTACTTCCGCTGTAGCTCGACTTCCGCCAGACAGCGCCTTTGAGCTGACGTGCCATCAAATGAGTGGGTGTGGTCACGCGTATAGTCCTTCCAGGTACTCGTTGAGGCGTCCCCGTGACTCGTCCACGGGGAGGGCGATGGAGGAGATGAGGTCGAACTCCTCCTCCATCCAGGAGACCTTCTCCGGTTCCTCGGTATGGGTGCCGCCCATGGGGTTGTCGACGCTTCCGACCGGCACCCATGGATGGCGGAACGACAGCAGGGTGAGCGGGCCCTTGGTTACGAACGCCGGGTGCGCTGTGAGCGGCACGAGCTGCAGCTTCACGTTTGGCATCTCAGTGGCGTCGATGAGCTTGCGGATCTGATCCCGCATGACCGTCCGGCCGCTGTCGAACGTCGCGTGGAGAGCGGGCTCCGGAACCAAGACGTGCAGCTCCGCCGGCCTCTCGACACGTGTGAGGATTTCCTGGCGTGCCATACGAATGGATACCAGCATCTCGGCCCGGTCCAGGGTCAGGTTGGTCCCCGCACGGGTCAGAATCTCTCGAACGTAGCCTGCTGATTGCAGTGGTGCGGGGATGACGACGGGATGGTGGATGCGAATTGAGCTTGCCTCGGCCTCTAGCTCGATGAAGTCGAGGTACTCGTCGCTGATCCGTCCCGCGTACGGCGCCCACCAACCTCCCCCGAGAGGCTTCTCGGCCACGCGTGCCACTTCATCCACTGCGGCTTGGTCGTCAACTCCGAGGTGGGCGCAGAGCGTTTGGACATCGTCCGCGGAGATTCGGTACTGACCCGTCTCCACCCGGCTGAGGTGGGTCTTGTCCCAGCCCATTGCCGTCGCTGCGTCGCCCGACTTCATCACCGGGCCGCGCCAGCGACGGAGCTGAGCGCCAACTCTGCGCCTCCAGATAGTCGAGGTCGCGCGCTTCTGCGTCATGGACGCAGTTTTGCACGTCGTCGACTCTGTTCGCGATGCGCACTCCTGTTCCTCTTTTTGTGAATCTCACCCTCATGGTTGCGCGACAACCGCCAAAAGGAGCAAGCTGAGGGTCCGACGGGTTGTGACCGGGCTCACCACCCGCTTGGTGTCCGTCGGCTGTGCGGTCGAGCCCCCACTCGGCCGCGACTCCCGTCCGGGCCCCGGTCACGGACGGCGGGGTAGGCACCCTTCTGACGAAGCTGAGGCCAGAATGCGCGAGAGCACCGCCCGCAGGACATCGACTACCTGGACGGACCAAGGGTGCGCATTCGACGCGGAGTTACGCCCCGGGTGCCGGGTGCCGCGCGTACGTATGCATCCACGTGCTGTCGAAGAGCAGGAGCCGCAGCACCCCCGGGGTGCCTCCGCGGCCTTCGCGAACCGCATGGGAGGCTACCGATGACCGCCACACCAGCCGTGCCCTCAGCTGCACACCAGGCTGTGCCGCGCTGTTTCGAGGAGGACTTCCCCCCGGAGGTTCGTCGCGTTCCGCAGATGCGGCGGATCACCACAGCTCGGCTTCGGCACTGGGGTCTGGCGATGCTCGTCGACAGCGCCACACTCATCGTCTCCGAGCTGGTCACCAACGCCATTCAGCATGGCCGCGGGTCGGTGGCGCTGAAGGTGATCTATGAGGTTCACGCACTACGCATCGAGGTCACCGACGACAACTCGGCTCCGGCCCTGATGCGGAAGGCGGACGAGACCGACGAGCACGGCCGCGGGCTGAGGCTCGTTGCCATGATCTCCGAGGGCTGGGGGGTCAGCCGCGATGGGAGGACGACCTGGGCAACCATCGCCGTCCCCGCAGGAGAGGCGCGATGAACACCGCAGGATGCTTCATCGTCCGCCGTGGCGAGAAGGCCGGTCGGCTGTCGCTGAACGCCCGGCCCCAACGCAGTGCTGCTGCTAGCCCCGGTCTGCGGTTACCCCTCGTGGGGGCGCTCGCTGGCGTCGGCCCAGTAGTGCGCGAGCATCTCTGTCGGCCAAGATGGCTGGGTCACGGGGCCGCGCGGAAGCATCTCCCGGAAGGCGGCCACGAGGTCGATGACCGGGGTGCCGACGTCGGCGTCGAGATCGGTGACGCGCAGGTCGCGTCCGTCCACGCCGAGCAGCCTCGGGAACGAGGTGGCGATTCGGGCCGGCCGACGATGGTTGTGGTGGACGAAGGTCCCCGTGGCAGGCCAGTTGGGATTGTCTCGGGGGGACCGGGCGTGCAGGGCTACATCGTCGGGCGAGCCCGCGCTGAAGAACCAGGTCACCTGGAGGTGGCTGAATGCTTCGATGCCCTGGAGCGTCTCCAGCGGGTACTCGGGAGCGAGCCGGATGATCGACTCCACGCCGCCCTTGTAGTCGTCCAGGCGACCCGTGTGACCGCCGACGACCGTACCGATCACGGGCACCGTGATGACCTGCTCGCTCACAAGCTGTCCCTCATCTCCTGTTGCAGGTGGAGCGCGGCACGGTCTTGTGCGCGCCGCCCCGTCATCCTGGTCGCGTCAGCCTATGCCGCGGAGTATTTCCCGTGCTCGCTCGTCCAGCACAGCCGCGGTGCTGCCTCCCCGAAGGCGTACGGGAGAGAGCGCTCGGCGCATCCGGACGACGGTGTCGCGCGCGCGGCCGGACTGGATGCCGGTCATGGTGTCCAGGGCCGTGGACCAGGTGGCGCAGGCGAGGTCGAGGTGCCCCTGCCGCACTTGTACATCGCCCAGGTAGCCCAGGGTGACCGCGTGGGTCCGTGCCGCGATGGGCAGGGCCCGGGTGCGCACGCTGCGCTTGAACTCGGCCTCGGCGCCCTTCAAGTCGCCCAGGTCTCGGAGGGTGCAGGCCGTCTCGTGGGCGAGCGAGGCTTCGCCGAAGAAGAAGACGCGGGCTGGTTCCTCCGTGCCGTCAGCGTGGCTGAGGTCGTCCTCGGCGCGCCGGAGCGCGGCCAGCGCTGCGGTCTTCTGCCGGTCGGCGGCCAGGGCCCGGGCGTGAACCACGCCCAGCAATGCCTTCTCCCGTGGGCTGGCCAGCGAGTACCGCTGGCTGTCCATCGAGCCGTCGGCCAGCTCCATCGCCCGTGCCGGGTGCCCGAGGTCGACGGCCTGGTGGGCGGCGGCACGCAGTATGTGCCCGGCCAGAGGGGCGTCGCCTGCCTCGGCGGCCAGCCGCAGGGCGAGGGCGAAGGTGCGCTGGGCGATGGCGTGCTCGGAGGAGTCGAAGGCCATCCACGCCGCCAAGTACACCAGCTCGGCGGCAGCGGCCACGAAGTCCTGGCGAAGCTGATCGTTCGGGAAGCGCGCGCCCATGTAGGACGCGACGTCGGAGCGTATGTATGCGATGAGCGCGTCGCGGCCCGCCCGGCCTCCCAGCCGCTGGTCCTGGCGGCTGTAGAACCGCATTGCCGCGCGGACGCCTTCAACGTGGGCGTCGGTGACGGTGAGCCGGGAGACAGCTTTGCGTGCCCGCGCCCTGTCGAGGGACTCGCCCCACCAGCGATCCGGCGGAAGTGCGGCTCCCGCGAGCGAGTAGGCAGAGGTCTTCAGCGCCTGTCGGCGGTTCATGTCCATGTATGCGTCCCCGAGATCCACCAGCGCGGCCACTGTGTCCATGCCGACGTCCCAACCGCGAGCGGCCACCGCCGCCTCAACCGGTGCAAGCCCGATCTGCGTCGGCGTGACGACGCGCCCAAGGCGGCGCGAGAGCGTCTCGCACAAGATATGGGTTGCCCAGCCCTCGGGGCGTGTCCCGCTGATCCACATCGCGATATGCGAGCGCGTCACCGACAACAGTTCGTCCGCGCCGTGCTCGGCGGCCACCCGGACGAAGTGGGCGGCCACCTGGGTCTGCGGCCAGCCCGTTTCCTTGATGACGGCCGCGAGCGCGGTGTTGCGTGTGCGCGCCATGATGCGCCCCCCCAATCCCGAAATGATCTTTGACGGCTTTGACGGCATCCACGCCCGCTACAGGATGCCCCCACGCCGCGATTCACGGTTCGCTGGTCAAGACGATATTCCTCCGCTCCCCAACCGCAGGAGAAGAGCGTCGAGTTCCTCCCCCCACGGAGTGTCCGTGGCACTCGGTTCCGGAGCGTCCGGGCCACGCCGCTACCACTACGCCGCCACCTTTGGAGACCGCCTCGTGTCACCGACCCAAGCACCCGCACCTCCGGTCCGGCAGTCTCCACCTGCCGACGGCGCAGCGACGCCGGTTTGGTGGCGGCCGCGACAGGCGGTCGGGAGTGAGCATGAGATTCGCGTCCTGATCCACCGTGTCCTGGACATCGAATGCATCACGACGCCCCTGCCTCGCGACCAGGGCGAACTGAAGGCCCTCGCGGTGGTGCTCCGCCACCAGCTCCAGCCGCTCGCGCAGGCGGCCGTCCAGGCTACGACTGACGGTGACATCCCGGTTGGTCATCGCCTCCTGCGGCAGTCGGACAAGCTGGGGCGCACCCCGATACCGGCCAAGTACATCCCTTGCTGCGTTTTCGTGGTCCGGTTGGCGGAAGTGGCGCAGGACCTCCTCGCGACAGCTCAGGGTGCTCTCTCGATCCCCGCTGCGCCGAACCACGTGGTGGACGAACCTGCCCCCGCGACGCCGTTTCCTCCCCCGGCACATCGGCCGCCCCCGCCCACTGCCGATTCCGGAGGAGCCCGGGTGCCTGCTCTACGCCACAGGGTCGACCGCCTCGCGCGCGTCGTCCAGACCACCTTCGGCGCCCGGCTCGACCAGAGACCTCCCGCTACCTAGGCGCGAAACAATCCCGTCGATGGCGTCCCGGTTCCTCCGGTTCGCTGTACGACGTCCGTTCGTGGGCTCGGGGCTCCCTTTATCCCCCGGGGGCTGGCGCCACCAGGCGCCGTGCGGCCCCGGGGCCCCGGGTGAGGAGCAGCCTCCGGGCTGTGCCCTCCCGGCCCCCGCGGGTCCCAAGAGATCCCGCGGGGGCCGGTCCACCGCCCCAGCTCCCACCTTCCGCATTCGATCTTCGAGGATCCATGACTTCCGCACACCGCGCCGTTCACCGGGCACCGCGCCGTCGGCCAACCGTACGAACCCGCCTCATGCTCGTCGCGGGCGTCTCCATCACGGCCCTTCTCGGCTTCGTGGCGGTGGACGCGTGGGGGGACTGGCAGCAGCAGACCCGGCTGCGTAACGACTCGGCGACGGGCGAGCTGGGAGGAGAAGCCAGCCTTCCGCTCTTCGTCGGAGCGCAGGCTGAACGACGGCTGACAGCCGCCTACTTGGCCCATCCCACGACGGCCGCGAAGAAGGCGCTCGGCAAGCAGCGCGCCGCAACCGACCGGGGCGTTGCCTCCTTCCGCCACCTGTCCGGCACCGAGCTGGAGACCAGCCGTCGCCACAAGTGGGAGTACGTGGAGCGGGTCTACTCCAAGCTCGACGCTCTGCGCGAGAACCGCCGGGCAGTCGACCTGGGCAGCGGCGATCCGGACGCCGCTGTTGGGTACTACACGGACCTGCTGTCCACGATGGTCGAGTTCTACCAGGCGCTGAGCGCGATGGATGACGCCGGGCTCACGCAGGAGACCCGGCCGCTGGTGGGGCTGTTCTGGGCGTCGGAGGGGGCCAGCCAGGAGGACGCACTGGTGGCGCAGGCCCGGGCCGCCGGCGGGATGAGTGCGGAACACCGCCGCGCGATCGCCGAGGCGTATGGCTCGCAGCGGGTGATGTACCGGCGGTGGATCGCTCCGTACCTGCCCGAGAAGGACCGCGCCACCTACGACCGGATCGTCTCCAGCAAGGCGTGGCGCACCGTGCAGCGCATCGAGCAGGACTTGATCAGCGCCCCCACCAGCAACAGCACCGGTTCCATCGAGACGCTGCCGCGCTCGGTGGAACAGTGGGACGCCGCCTACGGGACGGTGGCTCGGCAGGTCGCCGGGCTGAACCTTTCGCGGACGCAGGGCCTGCTGGCCCACGGGTACGAGCGCGCGGACGAGATCCGCACTCAGGTGTACGTGCAGCTGGGCATCTCGTTGGCCATCGTGATCGCGCTGGCCGTGCTCATCGTCGGGATCATCCGCACCGTCATCCGCCGCACCAGCGAGGTCAGCACCAGCGCCCTGACCGTCGCCCAGGACCTGCTGCCGGGCATCGTGCGGGCCCTTCAACACGGCCAGCGGGCCGATCGCTCCCCCTTGCCGCAACCGCAGCCGCACACGCGCGATGAGTTCGACCACGTCACCAACGCGGTTGCTCTCCTCGCGCAACAGGCTGTCGATGCGGCGGAGACCGTCTACGACGAGCGGCGCGGTTTCGCCGCGTTCACCGAGGGCGTCAGCGCCCGGGCCGTTGTCATCGTCGGCCACAAGCTCCTTCCGCTCCTGGACCAGCTACAGCAAACCTACGGCGATGACCCCCAGCTCCTGGGCCACCTCTACGATTTCGACCACCACACCGTGCGCCTGCGGAGGCTGATCGAGAACCTCCAGATCCTCTCGGGCGGCCAGCTCGAACACCCCCACGAGCGGCCGGTCCACGTCGCCAATCTCCTCATGGACGCGGCGGGCGAGTCGATCGGCTTCAAGCGTGTCGTGAAGGACTTCCGGGTCGAAGCCTGGCTCGCCCCGGAAGCGGCCGGGGAGCTGACACACCTGCTGGCCGAATTGATCGACAACGCCACTACCTTCTGCCCCGAACCGTACGAAATCACCGTCCGTTCGGTTCAGGCGTCCGCCGGGGTGGCCATCGAGGTCGAGGACCGCGGGCAGCCGGTCCGGCCCGCACAGCTGGCCGAGCTGAACGCCCGCCTGCGCGAACTTCCCCTCTACGGCACACTTGCGCGGGCTTCGCACCAGCTGGGTCTGTTCGTGGTCGGCCACCTTGCCCAGCGGCTCGGCGTGACCGTCACCCTGAGCGAGTCGCGCTACCGCGGCGTCCTGGTCACCGTTCTGGTGCCCTACGCCCTGCTGACACAAGCGCCCGAGCCGTTGGAGCAGATGCCCGCCACCCGCACGGCCGGTGAAGGCCCGGAGCGCCGCCAGCCGGTGCCGGAGGCGACGACCACCGCCAGCGGTCTGGTCAAGCGCATGCCCTCCCGCGGCGCTCCTCAGCAGCCGCCCGCGTCCCCCGCCCCGCAGGAGTCCGGACGCCGGGAACCTCCCGCCCCGCCGACGGTTCAGACATCACCACCCACGGCCGAGTCCGTGCCCGGCGCGAAAGCTCCTCCCAGGCTGCCGCAGCGCCGACGCGGCACCCACCTGGTGGAGCAGCTGCGGGCCGACACCACCACGCCGGAAACGTCCCGGCAGGCCGTTGACACACGCCCGCTGGAGGAGATCGAAGACATCTTCAGCGCCCTCGACGACATCACGCACACCCTCAACGGAGAGACCCGATGAGCCTCAAGCAGCTGACCAACGTCATCACCGCCGAGACGCCCGGGTGGGCCGCCACATACGACAGCCTCCGCGACCGCTTCGACGACGTGCCCGACGTATTCGCGCTGGTGCTGCTGTCCAACGACGGCATCGCCCAGTGCGGCTACGGCCTCTCCCTGGCCGAGGTGCAGACGGTCGCGGCCGCCTGTTCCGGCTTGGCCAGCCTCGGCAAGGGCCTCTCTCTCCCCGTGGAGGGAGGAGCGGTGACGCACACCAACGTGACCCTGGAGCACGCGCACGTCGTCGTCACCGCCTGCGGCGAGGGCAGCAACCTCGTCGCCTACATCAAGCCGAACGGTGCCATCGGCGTGAGCATCCGTGAGACCGTCCGCGTCGCCCGCGCCTTCGGCCCGCAGCTGAGCACCGGCCACCGCCCGGACGCCCAGGCGCAGTGATGACCGGCCCGCGGCCGCGCCGAACGCGGACCTTCGCCCTTACCGCCGCGCAGGCGGCGGTCCAGGGCGGCCAAGGGGCCGGGGAGCGCATCACGATGCAATCCCTGATCTGCGCAGCTGTTCCCGTCGAAGCCGCCGGGAGCATCCCGGAGGAGTGGCAGACGGTCCTGCGGTGGTGCACCGGGACCGGCATCGCCGTGGCGGAGATCAGCGCCCGCCTGCACATGAGGCTCACGCCGACCACGGTGATGCTCACCGAGCTGCGGGCCCATGGGCTGGTCACCCACCAGCCGTCCATGTCCGCCAACGAGTCGGCAGACGTCAAATTGCTCTGGAGAGTCAGGAACGGTCTTGCGCAAATCTGAAGCAGGCGCGGAAGCCGCCGCACCGCCCCCTACGCTCAAGATCCTCATAGCCGGAGGCTTCGGCGTCGGGAAGACGACCCTCGTCGGTGCCATCAGCGAGATCAAGCCGCTGCGCACCGAGGAGATGCTGACCGCGGCCGGAGTCGGTGTCGACGACCTGACCGGCACCCCGGACAAGAGCGCCACAACGGTGGCGATGGACTTCGGCCGGATCACGCTGGACGCCGCCCAGCTGCTGTTGTTCGGGACTCCCGGGCAGGAGCGCTTCTGGTTCATGTGGGAAGACCTGATCCAAGGAGCCGTGGGCGCAATCGTCCTGGTCGACACCCGGCGCCTCGAGCGGTCCTTCGCCGCCGTCGACTTCTTCGATAAGCACGGCCTGCCCTACGTCATCGCATCCAACTGCTTCGACGGCCAGCAGGACTACACCAAGGAGCAGATCGCCTCCGCCCTGGACATCGACCCCGCCATCCCGGTGCTGATGGTCGACGCCCGCAAACGCGAGGAGGTCCGCAACGTGCTGCTCGCCTTCCTGGACCGCCTCATCGACCGGTCACAGCCCGCCCACGCGTAGAAAGGCCAATCTCCCGTGTCCCACACAGCCGGTGTCGCTCCCTCCTCCAGCGTCGATCTGTTCACCGATGCCGCCCTGCGCGACCCCTACCCCACCTACGAGGCCCTGCGCGCCGTCGGCCCCGCCATCCGCCTTCAGAGGTACGGGGTATGGGCAATCCCGCGCCACCGCGAGGTGAAGGAGATCTTGCACACCCCGAACATCTACCCCTCGGAGGGTGGCGTTGCCCTGACGGAACTGGCCAACAGCCAGATCCTCGCCGGCACCGTACTGGCCTCGGACGGAGACAAGCACACGCAGTTGCGCCGTGTGCTGTCCGCACAGCTCGCTCCCCGCGCCATACGGCACATCGTCGGCACCGTCACCACCCGCGCGCAACGACTGGTGAACGAGATCCTCGAAGCGGGCCAGTTCGACGCCGCGGTCCTGGCCCGGCGGATGGTCAGCGACACCGTCATGGAGCAAATGCGTCTTCCGGAGGAGGCGCGCGAGCCCCTGCTCACCGGAGCCGCCCCCACCTTCGACGCCTTCGGGCCCGACAACGCCCGCTTCCAGCGCGCCTTGCCCGTCGCCAGCCGGATGGTCGAGTTCCTCCACCAGACCGTCACCCGCGAGACCGTCGCCACCGAGTCCTGGATGGGAGCAATCTTCCAAGCGGTCGACGACGGCCACCTCGACGAGAGCGACGCGATCCCCCTCGCCTCCGCCTACACGGCCGCGAGCATGGACACCACGATCCTCGGCATCACCGAAGCCATCTCCCAGCTCGCCCGGCACCCCCGGCAGTGGGAACTGCTGCGCCGCGAGCCCACCAGGGCCACCGCGGCATTCCACGAGGCACTGCGGCTGGAGGCCCCGATCCAGGCATTCGGGCGGCTCGTCGCACGGCCCACCGACGTGGCCGGCGTGCGCATCGAACCCGGCGAGCAGATCTGGCTGCTCTACGGTTCGGCCGGCCGGGATCCGCGCGAGTGGGGGGCGGACGCCGACGCCTTCGACATCCGCCGACGCCGCGTCGACCGCCACCTCGCCTTTGGCGGCGGACCGCACCTGTGCGCCGGTATCCCCCTGGCCGAACTCCAGGCCCGCGCCGTCCTGCGCGCGCTCGCCACGCGCTGCACCCACCTCACCATCTCCGGAGAGCCGGTCCGCGTACTGAACAACCTATTGCGCGGATGGGGACAGGTGCCGATCGCTGCCGAACTCGGCCCTCGCGGGCCGAGCGTGTCCATGAACGCCGCTGCACACGCCTGCGAGCGGGGAACAGCCTCATGAGCAACGGCCCTGTCTCCCCTCGAAGCGCGCCTAAGGTCCTGCGTGCGCCGACCGTGGACCTCCACGACGCCCCCTGGCAGCGGGAGGTGGGCCCTGGCTGGGACGTGGTCCTGGTGCCCGAACAGGTAGCCCGCCGGGCCGTTCTGGCTCTCGATGCGCTATCTACTAACCCGGTGGGCGCCGTCTTCGCCATTCATGGCGTTTGGGGGTTCTTCCTGCCGCCGGAGTCCGATGTCCCGCCCTGGCCCGCGCGCGTCCAGTACCTCCGTTCCGGTTCCCAGGTGACCCTGCCGCCCTCGTGCCTGACACGGGATACGTCCGGTAGTGGGACTGGGTGGGTACGGAGCCGCAGTGACGGGCATCTGCTCACCCCGCCGCTGATGCTCCACCCGATCGTGGCGGCCCTCTGCTGCCCCCGGGGCGGCCGTCGTCCGATACAGGCCCTCGGCCGCCTCCGGCAGGAGATTCCGGTGAAGCCGCCTCCCCCCGCGGTTGGTCCTGCACGCGACGAGGCGCGAGCCGACGCAGAAGCCCTCCACTCCCTGGACCACGCGCTGGACGTGCAGGAAGTCGAGGTGCCCGGAACGGCAAATGCCTTCGGGATCTTCTTCGGCTCCCCTTGAACCCGCGAACAACCACCAGCAGCCCAGCCTGCCCGCTGAGAAGGAGAGAAATGGGCTCCGGCCGACCGCGATACAGCGCCCAACCCAACGTCATGCTGCGCGCTGTGCACCACACCGGGGTGCAGCTCCCAGCATGGCCGAACACTGCCGACGCCACGCCGACGGGCGTACGGGCCTGGTGCGCCTGGACGCGGGAGGTCTGGGGCATCCCGGAAGTGGCCGACGCGATCCGGCACGCGAGCCCGGCGCTGGGGCGCGATCTCGATCGCCTCGTCGCCAACGACACCTCGCCCTCCGCGGCGGCCGCCCGCCGGGTGCTCCTCCCGCTCATCGGCTACACCCTGCGCTTGTTGCACCGGCCCACGCCCTTCGGTCTGTTCGCCGGGGTGAACCAGGGCGCGTTCGGCGAACGGACCCACACGCGCTGGGGCACCGGTCACCGAGCGGTCGTGCGGGCCGAAGGCGCATGGCTGGCCGACCTCATCCAGCAGATGGAAGAGATGGCAGACGTCCGGCAGCGGCTGCGGGTGGTGGCCAACAACGTCTTACAGATCCGCGGCGAACGCCTGGTCCTGCCCTGGCAACCCCGCCGCCCGGATGCCGTCGGCACCGCTGTACACGAGGTCTCCCTGCGCCGTACGGCCGCGGTGCGTGCCGCCATCCAGCTCACGGCCACACCCGTGCCGTACCAGGACGTGGTCCGCAAGCTCACCGCCGAGCTTCCCGACCTCGACACCGCCACTACCCGGGCCCTGCTGGACCTGCTGATCGCCCGCCGCATGCTGCTCACCAGCCTCCAGCCGCCGGCCACCGAACCCGATGCGCTCGGCCACGTCGTCGCCGAACTGCACCGCTCGGGCGCGGACCGCACCGAACACGTCCGGGAGCTGGCCGACGGCCTGCGGCAGATCCACGAGCTGATGGACACGCACAACCAGCTCCCCCTGTCCGCCGGCGGTGAGCACCGCTCGGCACTGACCGCGCGCATGCGGCAGCACGGCGGGCACGATTCCCCGCTGGTCATCGATATTCGCCTGGACGCCGAGGTGACGCTGCCCCGCACGGTCGCGTGGGAGGCCGAGGCGGCCGCCGGTCTCCTGGCTCGTATCACCCCGGAGCCGTTCGGCGCCCAGGCGTGGATCCGCTACCGCCGCGCGTTCCGTGAGCGATACGGCGACGACGTGCTCGTCCCTCTGCTCGGCCTCCTCGAAGAGCTGGGGCTGCCTGAAGATTTCCTCGGAACGCCGCGCGCACCGTGGCCTGCGACCGCGCGCCGGGACGCTGCCCTCCTGGCGCGTGCGCAGCAGGCCATCATGGACGGGAGGGAGGTCGAGCTGGACGACCAGCTCATCGAGCAGCTCACCCTCACCCAGCCCGCCCCGAGGGATGTGCCCGCGCACCTGGAGCTGAGCGCCGAAGTCCACGCCCCGACCGGAACGGCGATGAACGAGGGGCACTTCCGTCTGGCCCTGCGGCGCGTCAGCCGCGGGTGGGGTCACCTCACCGGAGGCCGTTTCGCCGCGCTGCTCGCGGCTGACGACACGCCGAGCGGCCTGTTGGACACACTGGCCAGGCGGCCGACCACCGTGGAAGGCGCCCTTGCGGTGCAGCTTTCCTTCCCCGCCCTGCGGCACAGTGCCACGCACATCACCCGTACCCCGCGCCTTGCTCCGCTGATCTCCATCGCTGAGCACCGCGAGCCCGATGCTGACACCATCGCGCTCTCCGACCTCGCCGTGCTGTGCCACGACGGCCGCCTCCACCTGGTCTCCCGCTCCCGCAGGCAGGTCCTGGAAGCCGCGAGCTCGCATCCACTCCAGATCGAATTCCAGACTCCGACCATCGCCCGGTTCCTCGACGAACTGCAACGCGGGCAAAGCAGCCGGATGGTCACCCCCTACGGCGGTCTGGAGCCCTGGGACTGGGGAGCGGCGCGGCATCTGCCCGCACGGCCGCGCGTACGGTACGGGCGAAGCATCCTCGCCCAGGCTTCCTGGCGTCTTGCCCACGCCGACCTGCCCGGATCGGAGGCGTCCACCGCGCAGTGGGAAGAGGCGTTCACCGCATGGCGCGAGCGCTGGCGGGTGCCCGACACCGTGTATCTGGAGCACTTCGACAGCCGACTCCGGCTCAGCCTCGACCAGCCGGCGCATCTGGCCGTGCTGCGTGCGCAGACCCTGCGCCCCGGCAACCTGCCTTACCTGGAACTCATCGAGGCCGAGCCGGACAGCGCATTCGGATGGTGCCACGGACGGCCCACCGAGATCGTCACCCTCCTTGCCTCCGCCGCCCCGGCGCGGCCTGCCCCCAACCTTCGCGCCGCACCTGTCTTCCATCGCGGCGGCAGCCACGTGCCCGGCGCGTCGCGCTACCTTGCCGCGCGGCTGTACGGCTCCTCCCAGGCCCGTCCCGCCCTGTTGTCC
Source organism: Streptomyces sp. NPDC021212 (assembly GCF_044332925.1). Classification (NCBI taxonomy): domain Bacteria; kingdom Bacillati; phylum Actinomycetota; class Actinomycetes; order Kitasatosporales; family Streptomycetaceae; genus Streptomyces; species Streptomyces sp. NPDC021212. The sequence goes on along the minus strand of NZ_JBIRPZ010000005.1, from coordinate 377,772 downwards.
GACCACCTGCCCGTCCTGGCCAACGACCTCGGCCAGCCCCAGTGGTGGATCACTTTGCCGCCTGACGAGGAAGCCGGGCAGTACACGGCACTGACCATCCGGCTGCCACACACCGCAGATGCCGCCGACGCACTGGGGCACCTTGGCCGCTGGGCCGACCACCTGCTGGACACCGGAGTCCTGGGCGATATCGAAATCGTTCCCCACCGACCGCACCTCGGCCGCTGGGGAACGGGAGAACTCCAAAGGGCCGCCGAAGATGTGCTGGCTGCTGACTGCCGGGCCCTTGCCCACCAGATCGCCCACGTCCGCGGCATCCACCCTCATGTACTGACGGCCGCGAACCTCATCGCCATCGCAGCCGCCTTCCACCACAGCGCAGCGGCCGGACTGGAATGGCTCACAGCCCAGCCGAAAACACCCGCAGCCCCGCCACTGCCCCGCGACCTGCTCCACCGAGCGCGCGCCTTCGCCGTCCCGGCCGCAGCCTGGCCCGCACTGCGCAAAGTGCCCGGCGGCCAAGCCCTCCTCGAACCCCACTGGGAGCACAGGCATGCCGCTCTCGCCGAATACCGCACCCTGCTCAACAACACCGCGCAGGGCGGCTCCGGCGCTGTGCTGGATGCCCTGCTCCACCACCACCTCTCCCTCGCCGACACGGAACCGGGCCCCAGAAGCACACCGTGGCGCCTCGCCCGAGCCGTAGCGCTGGCCGCCACACAGGACGCCCGGCCGACGCAGAACTGACCGCCCCGCTCTCCGAGACCCCGAGCGCCGGACGGCGCCCGCAACCCGAAATGGATTCGCCGCATATGCCCAGCCACATCGAGGATCTCGCCCGCGTCGACGGCCTCCAGACCGTCGCCCTGAAGGGCCCCGATGGAACGGCGGAACTCGGAACCGCACGGCCGATGACCAGCACGGAACGCCTCCGTTCGCTGCGTCTGGCGATCTACGCCGACGTCATGCGTGGCATCCCTCCGGGCCCGGTGCGGGTGGCTCAGTACGCCCTCGTGCGACCCGGCCAGGATCCCGCGGACCGTCTGGCCCGGACCCAGGCCCTCGTCACCCGCGAGACCTGGAACGTGGCCATGACGACCTTTGATGACACGGGCATGACCGACCCGGCCACGCGCCCGCAGCTGGCTCGTCTCTATGCCGCAATCCGCCACGGGGAGCTGCACGGCATCGTCGCCACTTCCCGCACCGACTTCTCGACCTTCCACGACATCTACGAAGACGCCCTGACCGACATACGCGTCCGCGGCGGCTTCCTCGCCCTCGTCTGCGACGAGACAACCCTGTGACCGGACCGTCTGGAGCTCTCATGAGCACCGCGTCCCGAGAACCGGCTCAAGGAGCAGGCAGCGGTCCGGCGACCGACCACTTTCCCCTCTAGGCACGCGATCATCACGAGCGAAGGGACCCACCGCGCATGACGAGCCCTCTGACATTCGTCTCATGGAACTTTGAGAACAACGGCAAGAACGACCCGGACCGGCGCCGGAAGGGCGACGAGAAGGTGAAGTCCCTCAAGCCGGACATCGTCTTCCGCCAGGAGATGTGGGACGCCGCTGACCACGGTGACCAGATCTTCTCGGAGGCGAAGCAGACGCTGGAGATGCAGGGCAAGCTCGGTAAAGACTCCTGCACCGCCATCTTCTTCAACCCCGACAAGTTCGTCATCGTCCGGGACTGGGAGAAGAGCCGGGGCCCGGTATGGGTCCTGCCGCCCACCGCGCTGACCATGCGCTACCTGCCCGCCGGCCCCGATGCGCTGCCGCTGGTCATGGTCTCCTACCACCTCAACTACGGCAGCCCGACCCAGCGGGCCATCGAGGCCGAATGGCTCACCACCTGGGCCGACAAGGGCTGGCAGGCGGCGAACGAGCAACAGGTCACGCTCCCGGCGCTCATGGCCGGGGACAACAACTCCTACCCGGCTCCTGGACCGGGTGATCTGGCCCTGCCGGTACTCGAAAAGATCAAAAACCGCCCACACCGGCTGCACCGCTCCGTCCGCGGCTCGGACGGTACCCGCCGCATGGACGTCGAACCGGACGACGTCCTGCGTACCGCCGGCTTGGAGGACATCGCCCGCCACTGGGCCGACCAGGGGCATGAGACGGCCGTCGCCCGCACGGTCAACGCATCCCCCACCCATGGCCCCGACAGCCGGGTCGACCGCGTGTACGCCACCCCCGAGCTACTGCCCGCGCTGACCGGCGTCGAGGTGATCGAGGTTGAGGACCTCTCCGACCACCACATCGTGCGCTTCACCCTGGATCCCGATGGGTTGATCGACATCCTCCAGACGGCCGCCGCTCCGGCGCGGGCGTCCTGACCCGGCCTTCGCCGCGGCCGCCAGTCGGTCGCGGCCCCTCTCGAAGGAGCCTCATGCGACCGGGTGATCCACCCACTCGAACAGCGACGCGGGCCTTCGCCAGCCCACGACGACGTCGAGCCGACCTCTTTCGGAACATTTGTTCATCAACTAACCGTAACGATGGCCTCTCCGCCACCGTTCTTAGAGCACCAGTACCCCTCATGCGCCCAGATGGAGGACACGGTGACCCCCAGCCCTGATTCAGCGTCCACTCTCGCCGCAATCGAACACCCCGGCTGCGGCAGTCCGGCTTCCCTCTCACCGTGGAGCCACGTTGACGTCGACGCACGGCCACCGGGAGCGCGACCAGAGGGTGCGCCCGGGGTACTCGCCCGGAAGTTCGGACGGGGGCGGCGCGCGTGAAGATGCGAAAGAAACCGAGCCGGTCGGCGAGCGGCATTTCCGGTGCGGAGCAGGAGCTGTACGGGGGCCGGCTGCGCTACGACCACTCTTTCGTGCGCCACGAGGGAGCCCTCACACGTATGGGGTTCGGGCAGATGGCCGCGGCCCTGCCGCGCATGGCCGCAATGGTGCTGCGCACCGGCTGGGAGGCGGACCGGCGCGCACTGGCCGGTGTTGTGGCGGCGCAGATCGGGCAGGGTGTGACGTCTGCCTGGGGCCTGGTGGCGGTCAACGGCATTCTGACCGAGCTGTTCGCCAACGGTCCGACCTCGGACAAGTTACGTGAGGCGCTCCCGTCGCTGGTCGTGTTGGCGGTGGTCTCGGTAGGAACTGCACTGCTGGCGGCGTGGTCGACGGCGATGTCCGGCCGGCTGGAGCCGCAGGTGGAACGGGCCATTTCCGCCCGGTACTACCGGGCCATCACCCGGGTTGAGGTGGAGGCGACCGAGCGGCCGGAGATTCAACGCGTCCTAGAGGCAGGGAAATTCGGAACTGACTCCGCCCGGAACATGCTCAGGCTGTCGGTGGGCGTGGGAAACGTGCTGATCGGCATGGTGGCCGCAGCCGTCGTCCTGGCTTCCCTCCATTGGGCGCTCCTGCCGATGCTGCTGGCAATCGCGCTGCCCAAAGGATGGGGTGCGGTGCGCTCGGCGCGCCGCGAGTACACCTCGCGGCTGAATTGGGTCGATCACCGGCGCGCTGTCTCGTCGATGCTGGCGTACCTGACCAGGCCCCATGCCGCGGGTGAGATCCGTGCGCACGCGGCGGGTGTGAAGTTGTTGGGCGGCTACGAGGAGATGTCCCGGCAGATGGAAGCCGAGCAGCGGCGTCTGGCGCGGGCGCAGGCGCACACCGACTTGGTCGCCGGAGGGTTCTCCGGTCTGGCGTCCCTGGGCTGCTATCTGTTGCTGTGGTGGTTGCTCGGCAGCGGTGGGCTGCCGCTGGCAGTCGGCGGCACCGCTGTGGTGGCCATCCGTACCTCCACCGCACGGTTCACCTCCCTGGTTCAGCAGGTCAACCGCCTGTATGAGGAGATGCTGTTCCTCACCGACACCAAGAACGCCACCGAACTGGCTGCCGAGCACGCCATCCCGCCCACGGGCGCGCCCCTGCCGTCCCCGGTGCAGGCCATCCACGTCGAGAACGTGTCCTTCACCTACCCCGGGGCCGACTCGCCCTCGTTAAAGGGGGTGAGCTTATCGGTGCGGCGGGGTGAGGTGACCGCTCTGGTCGGCGCGAACGGCTCGGGTAAGACCACGCTGACCAAGATCCTCGCCGGTCTGCTGCTGCCCACCAGTGGGAGGGTGTGGTGGGAAGGAGTGTCCGGCGAACGGGTCGAGATCCGCGAAGCCGACCGAGCGCAGGTGTTCGCTGCCGTAGGGCTGCTCGCGCAGGATTTTCCGCGCTGGGAGATGACGGCCGCCACGAACGTGGCCATCGGTGTCGGTGACCGCCCCCGGGACATGAACCGGGTGAAGGAGGCAGCGCACGCAGCCGACGTGAAGCCGCTGATCGAGGGCCTGCCGCACGGATGGAAGTCGATCGTCTTCAAGGGCTACGAACGCGGCGTCCAACTTTCCGGTGGCCAGTGGCAGAAGCTCGGCAACGCAAGGAGCCGCTACCGGGGCGCTCCCTTCTTCCTCGTCGACGAGCCCACCTCAGCCCTCGACCCGCACGCTGAGATCGAAGCGTTCGAGAGGCTATGGAACCTGGCCGAGAGCCACCACGCCGTCGTGCTCGTCACCCATCGGCTCGCCGCCACTGCGAATGCCGACAACATCTATGTCCTCGACCAGGGGCGCATCGTCGAAGAGGGCATCCACGACCGCCTCATGGCCCGGGGAGACGGCCTGTACCGGGCGATGTTCCAAGCCCAGGCTGCCCAGTACGGCCTCGCCCTGCCAGCGGGCGAGACGCTCCCCGCACCGCGGGACGGCACGGACCGGCAGGAGGACGCCCTGTGACCCGCCAGGTGCCTGCGGCGGCACCGCGCTTCACAGGTCCTGAGTCCGCCGGGGCCTCGTTGTGGCGGCATCGCGACTTCCGCCGGTATCTAGCTGGCCAGACCGCTAGCGTGGCCGGCAGCTCGATCAGCTCGATGGCGATCCCGGTGCTGGCCGTACTGGAGCTGGACGCCAGTACCGCGCAAGTGGCCTGGCTGATGTTCCTGGGCCAGCTGCCGCCCGCGCTACTCGCCCTGCACGCCGGTGCGCTCGCCGATCGTCATGCCAAACGACGCCAGATGATCATCGGCGACCTGGTTTGTGCCGCGGCGTTGGCGACGGTCCCGGCGGCGTCCGCCATGGACGTGTTGACGCTGTCCCAGCTCATGGCCGTCGTCGCGGTACAGGGCGCGGCGGGGGTGCTGCACGATGCCGCGGCGATCAGCCTGCTGCCGAGTCTGGTCGACCGTTCACGGATCCAGCGCAGCAACAGCCGCATCGGGGCGTTGTACGCCGTGGCCGCGACCGGGGGCAGCAACCTCGGCGCCGCCCTGACCGCCCTGCTGGGCCCTGCCCGGGCCCTGCTCGGCGATGTCGGCTCCTTCCTGATCAGCGCCTGGTGCACCGCCCGTATCCGAGCCCGCGAGCCCGGCCGGGTACGTACCGACGGCCGTCGGCTGCGGGCGGACATCGGCGAGGGCCTGCGGTACGTGCACGCCGACCACCGGTTGAGCGTACTCACCTGGGTCAACGCGACGATGTCGTTCGCCTTGGCGGTGCTCAACACCCTCTGGGCGCTGTACCTGTTACGTGTCCTGGAGATGAGCGCGACGGTCTTCGGCGTGGTCCTGGGGCTCGGTGCCCTGGGCGCGGCCGCTGGCGCGCTGTTCGCCCCGGCCCTCGCGCGCCGGTTCGGGCCCGGCCCGATGATGCTCGCGGCGCTCGCGATGACGCCGCTCACCCAGATTCCGCTGCTGCTCGCCTCCCCCGGCCTCGGCTGGGAGATCACGATCGGCGCCGCGCTGTTCCTCCAACTGGGCTGTGCCGGGGCCGCGGGCACCACACAGCGCTCGATTCGCCAGATCATCACCGTGGAGGGCATGCAGGCACGGATGCAGGCCGTGAGCACCTGGCTGACCTCCGGCGCCCGACCGGTGGCCGCGCTTCTCGCCGGAGCGCTCGGCACATGGGTCGGAATGTGGCCCACCCTAATCGGCGGCACCTTCCTCCTCATGGTGCCCGTCGCGGTGCTCGCCTGCTCCCCACTACGCGGACTGCGGCAGATGCCCGACCCGCCCCCGAGCCCTGCCGGGCCAACAGAGCCGTCCCCACCGAGCCTCGGCCCGGCACGTACCGGGGACTCCTGCCCGGACCCCTCTCTGGATGGAGGCGCCGCGTGAATGCTGCTGTCCTACCAGGTCACCTCCGAGTCGGACGGCGAGCAGCCCAGGACACGTGCATGAGCCGCTCCAATGCCACTTGCCCCTCCGAGACGGCCCCGTTTACGGCCACGCGCCCCTTCGACCGACCCACGCCCACAAACTCCCGAGGTGATGACGTGCCGCTCACCCGCGACCATATCCGTGCAGCCGCCGAGGCGTATCTGGCCCGGCATCCGCGTGAGCGGGAGGTACTGGCCGGGCTGCTGGCCGTACTCGACGGTCCCGGCGATCCGTCCAGCCGGTCAACGCTGCCCGGCCACGTCACCTGCAGCGCGGTCGTCATCGACCGTGATCGACGCGTGCTGCACATCGGCCACAAGGCATCGGGGAAGCTCCTCACGCACGGTGGCCACATCGAGGAGGGCGACCGGACCCTCCTGGCTGCTGCTCTGCGAGAGGTGTCGGAGGAAGCCGGAATCCGCAGCGGACACCTTTGCCTAACCCCGCAGTTCCTCGGCGCGCCGATCGATATCGACGTCCATGACAACGACGCCAGTCCGGCCAAGGGCGAGCCGCGCCACCAGCATTTCGACTTCCGCTTCGCGTTCTACCTGACATCCGAGCAGCCCCCACCGCTGACGCTGCAGGATGAGGAGGTCCAAGGTGCCCAGTGGCTCTCGTTCGCCGACGTCCGCTCCCCCACGTTGCGCGCCAAGCTCGTGGAATCCGGGCTCGACGGGCGGCCGGAGCCCGTCAACGCGTCCGTCCTGATCCACGACGGGGCTGGCCGCTACCTGCTCCACCTGCGAGATCAGCGTGATGACATCTGGGAACCGGGAGTATTCGCCCTCCTTGGCGGAGGCCGCGAGATGGGCGACCGCTGCTTGGAGGCGACCTTGCGGCGGGAGCTTGCCGAGGAAGCCCCCGGCTTGGAGCCCGTGGGCCTGGAGCCGTACGCCGTGGAGGAGGCAACCAGCGTCGACGGCCTCGCAGTGCCCATCCAGGTCTACGCGGGCCACTGGAGCGGCGACCCCGACACCGTGCCCCTGCAAGAAGGCTTGCTGCTGCGATGGTTCACCCCCGACACGCTGGACCGGCTGCCGCTGAGCCCCGGCCTCGGTGACCTGATCCGCCGGCACGCGGCCCAGCACCCGGCGGCCGACAGCCCGCTGGACGGCGTCCGTCCGCTGCGCCACGAGGCACCGGAAGGGACCGAGCTCCACATCGTTGGTGTCCACCTCCACCTCCAGGACGAGCACGGCCGCATCCTCCTTGGCCTGCGCCACCCCGACTCGGCATACGCGGGGAACACGTGGCATTTCCTGGCCGGGCATTGCGAGCGGGAAGCCGCGATCAGCTGCCTGGTGCGGGAGGCGAAGGAAGAGGCCGGGCTGATCATCGAGCCCGACGACGTCGAGCTGGTGCACCTGGTCCACCTCATCGACTCGCCGGTCGCGCGGCCGCGGATCGGGCTCGTCTTCCGGGCCCGATCGTGGTCCGGCATCCCGGAGATCCTGGAGCCCGACCGGTGCGTGGAGTGGCGGTGGTGGAGACCGCAGGATCTCCCGGCCGAGGTCGTGCCGTACACCCGCCTGGCGATCGACGGGATCCTCGCAGGGCGCCTGTACTCGGAAATGGGCTGGGGCCAGCGATGAGCACCCTGGACACGGGCCCGGCGCCGACTGACCGGGCGACAGGGCGACCGGGCGATGGCAGCGTGCCGCCGCGCGCGGCGGTGGATCCGGCTGCCGCGCGGGCGGCGATGGTCGCTCGGCTGGAGGCGACGGGTGCGCTGGGGCCTGGTCTTGTCCGCAACGCTCTGCTGGTGCTGGCCCGTGAGGTGCTGATGCCGCAGGCGTACGTGCGGCGCAGTGTCCCGGGCGAGAAGCCGCCGCGGTGGGAGCTGCTGGACTGGGCGGCGCCGCAGGACCGCCCCGAGCTGCTCGGGCTGCTGTACGGCGGGGACAGTGTGCTCGTCCAGCACGACGGGGAGCCGCTCCTCGGCCGGGCGCGCGGAACGCGGTCGGGTGCGTCGATCACGTCGATGTCGACGGTGATGGGCCTGACCGCTGCGCTGCTGGAGGAGCTGGATCTGCGCCCCGGTCAGCGGGTGCTAGACGTCGGCACGGGCGCGGGAGTGACGGCCGCAGTGGCTTGCCAGGTCTGCGGCGACCAGGCGGTGGTCACTCTCGATCGGGACCGGCACCTCACCGAGGCGGCCGCGGTACGGCTGGGCGACCTCGGCTTCCGGCCGGAGGTGGTGTGCGGATCGGGTGATCAGGGGTGCCCTGTCCGGGTGTTTGAACGGATCTTCGTGTCCTACACGGTGGAGCGTGTGCCGGTAGCCCTCGTTGAGCAGCTTGCCCCCCGGGGCAAGCTGCTCGCCCACGTGACGACCGCGTCCCCGTCGTGGCCTGCCCTCGCCGTCGTCGAGCGCACCGCCGACGGGCAGCTCCGGGCGGAGCTGAGGGCCGTGGAGTTCGCCCACCGGGCCGGGCACGGCATGGAGCGGATCTTCCTTTCCGAGGATTTCCGGCAGCGCATCGCCACCGAGCCGGGAACGTGGACGCAGCAGAGCATGCTGGCCCCGCCCGCGGACATCGATCGCGGCCTGTGGCTGGCGGCCGACCATCTCCTGGGCGGCGGCCTGGTCCGGGACTTCAGTGCCGAGCACCTGGTCATCGGCGCGCCCGGCTGCGGGTCGTGGCTGCGTGTGGAACCCGCGGGCCAACGGCGCTGGAGCGTCACCGCCCACGGGCCGCGTGACATCTGGAAGGAGATCCAGGACCTCGCCGTCCTGTGGCGGATGGCCGGTTCTCCGGACCGCTACCGGCTCTCCTTCGATCCGGACGGCGGGCAGCGGGCCGCCTCGGTGTGCGGCCGCCTGTCCTGGCACCTTCCCCTACCCCGCCCGTCCGATGAGGGAGCCGCCGCGTGACCTATTCCGACGTCCCCTTTCCGAGCCTCCCCCCGGAACAGGAGACCTTGTTCGCGGCCGTGAGCAGCGCCACGCGGCACACCGAGCCGCTGGATGTCCACCTGATCCTGCGCAGGGACACCGCCGACGGCCCCGAAGTGCTGCTGTCGCGGCGGGCCGGGCCGGTGTACGCCGCCGGGCTGTGGCACCTGCCGTCCGTTCACTAGGCAAGCCCGATGTCGTGTTCGAGGGTTGTCGAGTTTCGCACTCCAGAGAGTATCTGGCTCCTACATTGAGAGAGGTCGACCTTCATGGACACCTCAGGGGATGTCCTCATGCTGGGCGACGTCTTGCTCGGGTTGTGGTCCGCACGGGACCGGCTTCTGGACGCAGGACTGGCGACCAGCCGCAGCGATCCGATCGGGGGTCTGGCTGAATCCCTGACTGCTGCTGCCCTCTGGCCGAGCGTGTCTGTACAGGCGGCCTACGGCAGGGCACGAGCCGTGCGTACAGCGTTCGACGAATCCGGGGAGTTCGGGCCGGCGATAGGTGGGCGGGAGGCGCAATCACGTTCGTCCGGTGTCGACTTGGCCGTCCCCTGGCGATCAGTCATCCAACGTGTACCGGCACTGACGGCATTCGCGCGCCAGCGCCAGGGCGAGCGATGGGCGTGGGACATGACCGAGGGGACAGCGCCGCGTTTCGGATCAGAGAAGCCACCCACGGATCGATACGCAGGGCTGGCCCGGATACGCGTCAAGGCGCGCTTCGCGCCCTTTGCCCCGGATGAGGGTTCTTTGGAGGCGGTGGCGTACAAGGACGTGGACGGAGAGACGGTTCCCCTCAACGATCTGTACGTCCTTGTTCTGTTCGCGCGCGCGGACGAGGAGTTTCGCGATCTACGGGACGCGAACTTCGTGTGGACCGCTGCCGTCTTCACGAGCGACTGTCTGAAGTCCATGGCGCGGGAGACCAGCTCGGGCGCGCTCCGCTGGCGGGAGATTCACACCTGGTGGGGTGCCGGGCATCGCTTGCCCCGCGGCGCGTACGACGCTACTGGGCTGCTTCGTGCCGTCCCGATCCCGGGCTGGTGAGGATCTTGCCCTCGGCCTTCTTTACGTCCACGAACCGAGGGAAAACACACGTCAACGCGCTTACTGAATCGCGCACTCCAGGAGGTGTGCTGCCCGTTGGCGGAGTGGTTCGGCGAGTGGAAGATTGCCTCCGCGCTCGACGCCGTGCAGGAGTTCGGTGATCGCGACGAGTTCGGCGAAGTGGCCGGCCGGGGTGTCGAGTACGTCAGCGAACTCGGTGCGGACCCAGGCTGCGATGCTGGGCGTGAGGAGACCATGGCAGCGTCGTAGCCGGTGGGGGCCAGGCCCCAGCTCCCTCCCAGTCGAATTCGTGAGCCGGGGCGCGCAGACGTTGGCCCAGCGAAGGTCACCGTGGGCTGTGGTCCAGCCCGAGGCCCGGGTATCGATCGGAGTTCCGAGGAACTTAGGCATGGCTCAGTCGAAATACTGCTGTTTGATGGTGTAGCGGTCGGTGGGTATCTCGGTGATGGTGGCGAGTGCGGTGTGCAGTGCCGTCCACCAGGTAGAGGGCAGGTCAAGGCCGCCCAAACCGCGATCGCCGCCCTGTTCCACGACAAGGAAACCCTGCGGCAGCAACTCAACAAGGACGTCGCCGCTACCGTCACGCTAATTCGCCCCCGCGGTCCTCGGCAACGCCAATTGAGCCCTTCACCTCGCATGTCATACGGAACAGAAGGGAAGAGACGGCCAGGGCGGCAGATGCTCAGGCGGCGACGCCCAGCTCCTTGCGGGTGCGGTGGATGAACTCGCGCACGGCCGGCTCGCGTCGCCACAGGGCCAGGGCGGCGTTGAACTCACTGACGTAGTCCTTGGCCCGGCTCGACTGGACGCGGGTGAGGATGTCGCCGGGGTCACTCATTCGGTCCATCGGAAACCCTCGTTCACCGGCACCTATGAGCAGGTCAGATCGCGCAGTCTCGCTAGAGACTGCATCGTGTTCCCTATGAAGCAAACGACCGACACCAAAATCGATCGTATGGACCTAGCGTTCTCTCGGCGGCTACGCATCGCCACGGTCGCCCGAGCACTTCCGCACGCATTGCACCAGTGGGCATTTAGGCCGTTCCGGAAAACCGATATAGCACGACACATCCGCGATCAAGTAACGCTGACCGAATACAGAAACAGCCTCCGCCACGACATAACATCAAGCGTGCTTTTCTCTGGATATACAGACATTACGTCACGAAAAGTGTCCACCGAGTGTGGCCTATCAGTCGTCCTATTCAACGCACTGATACACAGCTTTGACGATGCACTGGATTCTGACCAATCGCGGACTGAGATGCCAAGGTTTCATGACATCCTAGAGATGCCGTCCGTTTCCGAAGTTTGGCGAGCGTTCGCTACGTCTCTTGCGGCAACAAGCCACAACAACCAGGTTCTAGAATACGTCGAATCCACATTCCGAGAAGATTTTGACCACTACTGCCACCTGATCAAGCGAGCAAAACACGTCGGCGACTTCGCAACCGTTCGCGATATCATACATTATGACTCAGGGACGGTCTTGCTAATGATATACCAGATCATACGGATATTTTGCGGCCACCCTTTCAGTCGTCAGTGCGCTGATCAATTCTACAGAATGGGTATTGCCGGAAAATATTGCGACGATATCGCCGACCTACGAGAGGACTTCGGAGCCAATAACCCGAACCTGTTCCTCGCGATCGCCCAAGAGAACACTGAGGAATTGAGCGTGCTTCAGGGGAGATTGGGACGGCGACAAGAGGCAGATTGCTCTTGGCTTTCAGGAAATTGCCCCAAGACCTATGAAGCCTACTTCACTTATGCCACCGAGCACTACAACCTTATTCACTCCGCGAAACTCAGATTGGCGGTTGATGCTCACCTATTGCTCATCCTGAGCCGTCACCGGTCTGTGAGAAATCGTCTACCGCACTAAACACTACGGCCTTTTCGCTGCGAACTCCTCACCTCAGCGAACCGAGTGCCCACAGGCCCGGCAGCCAGGAGATCCACAAGATTCTTGCAGCGGCATGCGCACTGCGGGATCCGCGCCTAAATGTCAGGATGACGGCGACGACTATCGGGGCGATTGCAGCGAAGAAAATTCTATACTCGTACGTTGTAGGACTACTACTCACCGAAATTCCAGCGATGGCATCGAAAATAAATGCTCCTGCCGCGACACGGAAGGCCACAAATGATTTCTCTCGCCCTATTGAGATTGGAAGAGTTCGCAAGCCAGCCTGAGCGTCTCCATCCAAGTCGATAATCGTTTTGAGTAAGTCATAAGAGAGCATGAACAAAAAAACACTGAGGTAGGCGAAACTGACTTCGAGACCGACGACCCCTACCGCAGAGGCTCCGAAGAGTACGGAGCTACTTGCCACCAAAGCTACGACCACATTACTGAGCGCTACAAGCCGACCTTTGACTAGGTATGAGTAAGCGACTCCCGAGCTTAGCAACGATACGGCGAAGACGAAGTTGATCCATCCGAGAGGGTAAGCCAGGGTCAATGCCAGGGTGGACAGAACCACGGCAGACCACAAAGCGACACTCGGAGAAACCCTGCCAGAGGGAATTGGACGGTCCTTCTTGTTCACTGAGTCCACGTCTACGTCCACGGCATCGTTCACCACATTGGCCACAGCGCAGGTAAATGCCATACAACCAGCAGCGAAAATGGTAGTTCGAGGAGACTCCACTTGAGGGGAGGCCAAATGCGCCCCCAACACAGTAGCGACACCAGCAGCCACACATGTGGTCCAACGGGTCAGCGAAGCGAAATCAATGGCCCTCTGTCGTAGCGATCTTCTGACGCGCCTGACGAATTGAGCCCTATCCTCGACGAGCATCACGGAGACCCTTATCGTTTTTCACACCTTTTGCACTGACTCTTGAGCGACCTGATTCCTGACCGGCCCCTCGGCTGTAAGCGCGGCGCCTTCACTATAGATGCTCGCCCGGCATAATTGATCGAACCGATCCTTGGGTGCGTCGCTTGCCGCGGGAGGCAAAGTGTGGAGCTGGCTACGAGTGAGTGAATCTCCTAAGCGCACTCCGCCTTGCGTGGGTCGCCACGCGCTCCTCGCTGTCCGCCTACTCTCATATTATGTTCGCCATCTGATCTTTCAACCTTACCGGAAAGAACTCGAGGCGGAACCGTCTTTCGCTGCGCCTTCCACCGTGAGCACGCGCCACCAATCTGCTGCCACAGATGCCGTACTTGAGATAATCCTCCGGGGATATGGCCGCCTTGCTGGCTTTGAAGTAGAGGAGACGGATGGGCAAATTGCTGTACGCTACGTGCTTTTTGCTTCCGCCCTAGACGACGAGTACGAAAGACACTTGCAGGAGAGCGAACCCCCGACCTTTTCGGTAATCGTGGCAAATGCTCGAGTGCAGGTAGCCCTGTCTGCCTTGGTTAAACTCTTGCGTAAGAGGTACAGCACCGAGATTGCCGATTTGAGTCTAAGCCTGCTCACTCAAGATGCTTCGGAATATTATCAGAGCCATGTCTGGCAGCCGCCAGAAAGTTCCAAAAAGAGTTTCCAGGCCCTACTCTCCAGCTTCTCAGGTGAATGCTCTGGCTACATGGTATTCCTTGCTCGCCTCATCGGAATTCCCCACGGATACATGCCATCCACTACAGTCCTCAATGAGTTTGCCTCTCTAGGAATGGCAGCTAAGCTTGCCGATGACCTAAAGGACATCAGGTTGGATTTATTGCGAGGATGCGAAAACCTCTTCTGCTCCCTACTCCAGGAATATCCGGACGAGTACAGAAGGGCCGTCCCCGTAATCTTGTCAAAAAGGCGGCTCAATGGACGAGTCTGGCAGGCTCTGACTTCCACCACCTTACGAGAATATCTGGCCGTTCACAGTTCGTTTCGCAACCAACTGACCTCGGCGCATTTTAGAGACGCAGCTGACCTGATGCTGGTCTCCGCCCTCCTGCGCAATACGCCGATGAGCGGTATCACGGGGACACGCGCCGTGAGGTAAGCCGCCACCTTCTCTTGCGGGAGCCGTCATGCCAGGGCGGATCAGGCATCTCCGTGGCCGCTGCCCACGCGTGCACCACCGCAGTGATCGGCCTGCTCGCCGAGCGCCCGTCCGGTCTACTGAAAGTCCTGTGAAGGTCGGCTGGACTTCGTCCTGCTCGACGGCCCCCTGACTGAGTCCGAGGTCCCCGCACAGCGATGGGGCTCGCGATCGACGAATCCGGCGATCGCCAGGACGGCACCGCCGCCGCGCAGCAGTCTGATCTGCGACGTCAGCGACGCGAGCACCGGCGACGCACGCCACGCCGGGCTGGACGGCTCGATGTGGGTGGACACATGGACCTGGTCGGCGCCGCGGTTCCTCACGCTGGTGGACACACGGATCGGCCCTCCGTCGGCACCGTTCGCATCGTGCACATGCTCGTCGGACCGTACGTCGACCTCGAAGTCCGCATCGATCCGGTAGCCGGCATCGATGTCCATCGGCTCGAAGGCTTCCGCGGACAGAACCTCGACCTGCACGATCTCCCTGAGCCCAGGTGGACGGCGACCCGCGGTCGACAGGGCTTGTTCGACGACCAGTCCAGCATGATGTGCGGCATCCGCAGAGCGGCGCCGGCCCGCAGAGCCGTGGGGAACTGGACGCTTCCGCGATCGTCGCGCAGCCATGCTTCACCGGCGAAACTCAGCGACGGCGGAAGCGTCACCAGCGTGCGGCGCACATGGGCGAGGCCGAACCGGCGCAGCATCTGGATCTTCCATCTCAGGCGTTTCCAGCGCATCCCGTCGCGGTCCAGCCAGACGGTGTACCCGGCCACGGTCACGTCCTGGCGCCCCAGGTTGATCACCAACGTCGATATCGCCCAGCGCTCGTCCCGGCGCTCCCGTAAGGCGAGGACCTGCACCCGTCCGCCCGTGAGCCAGTGGCTCCAAAACTGCCAGGCCACCCCACCGCACCCGTACTCGCACCGAACGCAGCAAGCACAGTCGTCCAGTTCATGGTCAGCGAACGTATAGACAGGACCGGACGGGCACCAGATGGCCTCTGGCCGTAATCGCCGAGCGTGATCTCGGATCAGCGTGGGTCCGGCAGCCGAGTGACGCCAGAGCGGCTCTCGAGTTCGGCCTTGGCTTGCTCCAATTCGAGGGAGAGCTCCGCGGTGATCATCCGCATGATCTTACCCCTCCCCTGTTCCTGGCGGAGATCGCCCCTCAGTTCGTCGATCTCGGTCTTGAGTCGCCGGTTTTCATCAGCGAGTTCCTGCATCGCGAACGGCGTGGAGTCCTGGGCCTTCGCGCGGGCTTGGAAGTTCTGGATGAGGTCGTTGTGCCGGTACACGACATCGCGCCGAAGATCACTCTCGGCGATCAACTCCGATGCGGTCAGCTTTCCGGACTGCGAGTGCAGAGGCGTCCCGGCCAAAAGCCGGTCGGCCGCGGCCCGGATCGCGGCCCGGTCGGCTTCCTCATCACGCGGTCGGCGTCCCATCACGGCTCCTTCGTCACGGGGTTGGGATCGGGCGGGCTCGCATGGTGGGCCTCGATGACAGCCCGGCTACTCTCGGCCAGCGCAGCCGCCCGGTCCCGCAGGGGACGCGGGCTCAGCCGGTCGGCTGCTGCAGCTTCCCGCTGTCGCCGGAGGCGCCACTGCTCGACGATGTCCCTGTCCGTGTAGGCGAGGTTGATGCAACTCGACCGACACTCCCCCTCGTTGGGACCGTCCTCGGCCGGCAGGCTGGCTTCCAGACGCGCCTTGCGGCAGGCGGCGGTCTCGAGCCGCCACACACAGGTCATGGCCTCGCCGTGGTGGATGTCCGGATTCGCCTCATCGAGCAGTCGCTCAACGCTCCGGCCAGCGGTGACGACCCGTCCGGCGAACCTGGCCCGCCTGCGTACGCGGTGGCGATAATCGTCGGCGGCAGGACCAGAGACGTGTTCGCCGGTGTCCAGCAGGCGCGCGTCCTCGTCGTTCTGTTCCAGCACCATCTCCAAGGTCTCCAACTGGATGTCGTCCATCCAGGACGAATCATCCCGGCCCGCGTAACTCAAGGTGACTTTGGTGTGGACATGGGCGTACTGCAGCGCGGCGGCCACCAGTCCGCGGGGGCGGCGGACGATGAAGTACGCCAATGTCCTTCGGAACCGTGAGGCGTGCAGGTGCTTGGTCGGATCCGGAGGGATCGGCACCTCGGCATCAGGACTGCCGAAGGTGTCATTGATCCACTCCACGTAGTCCTCCAGATCCCTGGTGATCGACTCAACCTGCCGGGCGTTGAAGTCATTGGGCCTCGCAGTGTGGGCGTTGGTGAAGCTGGCGGGGAACAAGAAGGGGTAGTCGCCGAGGCTCTCCAGCAAGGCGATGGCCTCGTGCACCGGGGCGACGACGACCCATAGCCGCTGATCGGCCTCCTCCTCGGTCTCCGGGAGCTCCGGGAGCGAGGCGCGGTCGTAGCCTTTGCCTCGGCGGCCGACGATCAGCAGTTCTCCGGTCTCCTCGTCGGTGTCCCGGCAGCCGGGCCGCAAGTTGAGCACCTCCCCGGGCCGCGCCCCGCTGAGGTAGCAGATCGCCACGAAACAGGCAGTGGCCACCATGCGGATGAGATTGCGCAGCTCGGACACGGCGATGGGCGAGTCCTGCCATGGCCGGCCGTCGATCGTGCCCGTGATCTGCCCGACATAGGTGTCTTCGGCGATGGTCAGCCCCGCCTCCCGCAGGGTGCGCTTCTGTCGGGCGGTGAACGTGAAGACATGAAGCATTCGCTGGAGGGCCGAGAAGTTGATGTCCCGCTGCCCGTTCTCCGTACGGTGCCCCGGCAGCGGGGTTCCCTCTCGTCGGCAGCGCGTTATGTACCGCGCGATGCGTTCACTCTTCGACAGACCGTGGAATTCGGCCTGCGAGGCGTGTGTCCCGGCGAGCATCTGGTGGTGTGCGACCCAGGCGTCGCGGACGTCCGGGCCGACCACCTCAATGACGTGCAGCGCCCAGGCGAGGAGCGCGGTCATGGTCGCCGGTGCGATCTGCGGCGTCTTGTTGGCCCGGCCTCCGGAAGGGACCTTGAGATCGTCGGATGCGCGGGGCCAGGGATAACCGGTGGCCAGCCGTCCCTCGGCCGGCAGGTGCGTGCCGTACAGCCACAGGGTGCGCACCGCGGCCAGAATGTCCACCTTCCGCCCTGGCTTGCGCGCCAGGGCCAGGACGTAGGCGCGGTAGGCGTCAAGGTGGTGTTCGGTGACGTCGCACAGGCACGAGATGCCCGTCCCGACGAGCCACTCCGCGAAGACCTGCAGGTCCATGAACCAGTAGTCGAGCGTCGAGACGCTCGGGCGCTCGTTACCGCGCTGAACGGTGATCGGATTGCTCGGATAGGGGTGGTCGAGCGCTGCGAGGAAGAACGTCTTGAAGGGAAGCTGGAAGTCGGACGGGTAGTGCTCCCAGGCCAGGGGCGAGACGTTCAGGTGTGCATCGGGGTGCGCCGGCTTGATGTGCCAGACGGGGTCGCCGAAGCGGGACAAAGTCTTCACGTCGGTTCCGGCGCGCAGGGACCGGTTGCGGAGGATCACGGTGTCGGCGGCTGGCCAAATGCCGTCCGGTGCCGCGCGAAAGGCGGCGGCGGTGGTCATCGCAGGTCCCAACGGCCGTCAAGGAGATCATCCACGAGCCGCTGCTGGCCTGTGCCGAGATCGGCTCGGGCCTGCTCGTGTTCGGCGTCGGTGAAGTGCTTGATGATCTCCTCCAACTGCTGAAGCGGAGCACGGAAACGGGCCTGCCACACACGTGGCTCGAGGTGAGGGCGGCGCTGACGGATGCCGTCACGGACGGCCAGTTGAACCGGAAGGTGATGCGGCAGCGCCCGGGCGTTCTCACAGGTGAGGCACTGCAAGAACGAGGCCGGGCACGGTTGGCCGGGCTCTGCGACAGGACTGGCAAGGTGATCCACACAGGCGACAGCGGCGGTATCCCGCTGGGCGTCGAGAAGGTCCTTCAGCGTCCTGGATTCCAGACCCGTCTGGGCGGCGGCCTCGCCCAGGTTCTCTCGGGCCCAGGCGACGAACTCGGCGGTGAAGACGGGAACGGACTGGATCACACGGGCCTTGGCGACTTCCTGGCACAGGGCCGCACCGACGACCCGCCGGCTGTCGACCCGCACCGTGCTGCTGCCCTTGAGGTAGACGTCGTTGAGGGTGCGGCGCGAGTGCGCCACGGGATGCTGACGGCGTTCCAGGGACGTCTGCCGGACCCTGACCACGTCCACCCCCGGCCGACCGGGGGTGGCGTGCCGGGCCGCAGGGAAACCGTGTGCGCGGGCCCATCTGAGGACATCGTGGGCCCCGACTCCCACGCCCCAGCGATCCGCCTGTTGGCCCTCTTGACTCCCGCTGAGATAGAGCGAGACGAAGGCCGCAGACGCCCCGCTGTGACGGCGCGGCAGCTCCGCGAGCGACAGCAGGAGCAGGTACAGGCGCAGCGGCGATCGCATGAGGCGGGGCTCGTCGGCGCCCACGCCGAGAAGGTCAGCGACGTCGTCGGGCAGATGCTCCAGCGCGGCGACCATGTGTTCCTGTTCGGGGCCGCGCCGGGGCTTGGATTCCTCGACCAGGAGGACGCGCTCGTCGTCCCGGGCGCCCTCTGGGTGAAAATGGGCGGCGGGCCAGGTGGCGACGGTGCCGAAGTTCTCCTGGGTCAGCGCGGTCAGCAAGAGACAGAACGCGGTCGCGTCCGCCCTGGTCAGACACAGCCTCGCGGCCAGGCGGCGAAAGCCGCCGCCCCGCAGTACTGCTTTCGTGTAGTCACCCGAGCGTGGCATACGTGGCAGGTCGGCGGTCCGGTCGAACAGGTCCAGGAGCGCGCCCTCCTCCGCCTCGTGTCGGCTGAGGTCCGGATCGCCATCGCGCCACCGCGCCAGAAGGCGGCGTCCGGCCTCGATCCTCTCCCGGGCCAGGCGGACGTCCCGACGCGCCGCCGTCATGATCGCCTGCCAGTCCTCGTCCTCGTAGGCGCCGGGGCTCACCTCCTCGGGCTTCTTCACACGAACGTCGAAGAGGGCCTGGCGAGCCTCCTCAGGGAGTTCCGGATCGCCCCGCAGCGCGGCCCGCAGACTCTTGAGGGCGGAATGCTGGCGCTTCGGACGGTCGTCGTAGTACTCCACGAACGCACGGATGTGCGCACCGGTCAGCTCCTGCGGACAAGCCGGCTGGGGCTGGTACCGGTTGAGAGCTCGCGCAAGTCCCTGCAGAGCGTCGAAGTGCTGACCTGCCGCACTGAGCCGCTTGACCGAGGTACGAGCCGTGCCGACGCGGCGGCTGAAACACCTGGCCAGCCACTGCTGCAGCTCGGGCGTCACGTCGCAGGTGGAGAAGTCGTAGGTCTTGAACCGCTCGCCGGACTCCTCCAAGAACCGCACCAGCGTGCCGGATCCCTCCGGCACGATGCCTCGCTGCGGCGGCTGCCACGAGGCCGACGGCAGACTCGCTCGCCGTCCGCCCCGGCTCATCGGGTAGCCTCCGCTGCCGTCAGGACCACCCCGGTGGCGGCGACGGCGGTCCGGACGAGGGCCTCCAGTGCCGTCTGCTCGTCTTCGTCGAGCAGCGCCATCAGGTAGTCGACGTGAAGCCCGGTGAACGGCGCCAGATAGTGATCACGCGTCGTGTCCGGGTGGCTGTGGCCCATCAAAATCGACAGGGCGTACCAGACGTCGCCGAACTGGTCACGAAGGTCCTTGAGTTGCTCGTCGGTGTATCCGTCCAGGTGGGGCTGCCACACCATGGACAGCACCAGGTACCAGCGCAGGGCGAACGAGTGGCGGAGCATATGAGCGCGGGCCCACACAGGGCATTGTGACCGGCGGCGCTCGCGCTGCTCGGGCGTCAGTTCTTCTGCCGAGAGGTCGGCCCACAGATCGGCGATGCGTTCGTTGGCGTCCCGGAAGGTGTCCTCCCAGCCTCCGACCTTCTTCGGCAGGCCGTCGTGCGAGAGCCACACCGCGAGCGGCTCCAGCCCATTGGGCGTTCTGCGGAACAGCCGTAGGCGCTCGTCGGGACCGAGCACGTCCAAGGATTGCGGTACCGAGCCTCCGGATGCCGACTCGATGTGCAGCTCCCGCGTGCGCGCACTGTAGCCCGTCACGATCCGCAGCCCGGGCAAGCGGTCGTAGCGCCCGGCCCGCTGGGCCCGGCGGATCACTTCGGTTCGCGATCCCTCCACCTCGTCCATGTACGAGGCCATCGAGTCCATCAACACGCGGCGCGGAATCCGGTAGTAGCGGCCCTCGTCCGGCGAGCCCTTGATGCACGCGGCGGCCAGCCATGCCTTCAGGTACCGCCCCTTTGCGCCGAACGGCAGCTCGACGTCGAGAATGCTGGCCCACTCCTGGAGCCGCAGCCCGGTGCCGTACAGGCCATCGGTGAAGGCGACGTCTCGGTCCTCGTTGTACCCGCGCCATCCCGGGCGTCGCAGGCCGTCGAACCCGTAGCCGCGCAGCCCGATGTTGCGCCACTGCTCGTACCCGCTGAGCAGGAGCCACTTCACCTGGCGCCGGCGGCTGCCCGCCGGCCTCAAGGGGTCACGCCCGTTTCTGGCCAGCGGCTTTCCGTCCTGGTCAACCGGGCCGGATGGCTTCGCGGGCGCATGGGCTTGGCGGGGCACGGAGGGCACCGGGTTGATCGTCCGGTACCGGGGGCCTGCCCAGGTGTAGAAGCAGTTGAGGGCCGCACGGTCGGTGTCGAAGCTCGTGCCCTTGACTCGCTCGTCATTGCGGGCGTCGGTGATCCGCCAGTCCTTGTACGCCTCAACGTCACCAGGCGTCGCTTCGTCCCATTTACGGCCGAAGACGTGAAGGAAGGTCAGCCACACCGCGAGGGAGTAGGCGTACCGCCGCATCGTCTTCACCGACGCGCCCGCCATCGAGCCGGTACGGAAGAAGAGGTTGATCCGCGGATCTGCATGGCCTGTAGGGGAGTTCAGAATCGGCGTGCCGTGGCGGGCCCCGTTACGAGCTGTCCGCTCGTGCAGGTCACCGAACCATAGGAACTCCTCAAGTAGGTCAGACGGAACAGCTTCAACCATGTCGTAGAAGTCGACGGTCCAGCGATCGGTCGCCCCCATAATTCCTCCATGCTGCGCAGGTTATTTCTACAACATGCGAGTGCCTGGAAAACGTCCGGACATCTGGACGGCTCGCACGAGGATGTCGTCACCGCCCTGGTGCGCGAGGCACGGGAGGAGACTTGCGTCGTCATCGATCCGGTGGACGTACGGGCCGCTGTCACCGTGCATCACCGCAGCCCCGGCGGGCACTCCCGGACTGGGTTCTTCTTCGAAGTCCGGCGGTGGGAAGGCGAACCGCAGATCGCGGAGCCCGAGGTGTGCGACGCGATGGACTGGGTGTGTCTCGACGCTCTGCCCACCGACATGGTGGCGTACTGCCGTGCCGGACTGGACGCCTACGCGGCAGGCGCACGGCTGGCGGTCCACTTTCAGATGTCCGGCGACGCCATCGCCTACCACCCTGACGCCGACCGTCTTCGCATCGTGCCGAACGTGACCGGCCAGCCGCCCGTCAGCCGCCCCGAAGCCGCTGTTGTGGAGTTCGCGGAACAGGCGATGGGACTGCACCGCGGCCCGGCACCGGCCGCCACGGCCGGCCCTCCGGACGCGCCAGGGCGACCGGCGGTCCGCATGGCCACGCCTGCCGATGCCGAAGGCATCGCCCGGCTGCGCTCCGCCTACGTCCTGTCCGAGCCCCTGAACGAGGAGTGGATCCAACGGTCCACCGCCGAGCTGGCACCGCGGCTGACCCCGGCGGGGGACGCACGCGCCTTCGTCATCGACGCGCCGGACGGCTCGCTCGCCGCCTGCGCCCTCGGCCTGATCCACCCCGTGCTCCCTGCACCGGCCTATCCCAAGGGCTTGGCCGCCCGCGTGCACGTCGTGGCCACACACCCAAAGCTCCGGCGCCGCGGCTGCGCCAGGGCCGTGGTGTCCGCGCTGCTGCACCAGCTCCAAGCCGAGCATGTCACGCTATTCGAGTTCCACGCCAGCGACGAAGCAGCGCCGCTCTACCGCGAGTTTGGGTTCGCGAGCAGTCCGGCGCTGATGCGGATGACGCGCCTTGAAGTACCGGCCGTCCCTGAGGAGCGGCACAGCGGCCCCACCCGGCTGCCGCCCGAGCAGTACGCCGAAACGGTGATGAAGGCGACCGGCTTCGCGTGCGTCTACTTCACCGACGAGGACGACCGTCCGCTCCAGCTCCACGCCGTCTACTCCTCAACGCATCCGTGGCAGATGGCCGGCGGCACGATGGATCCCGGCGAGCGACCATGGCAGACGGCCATCCGCGAGTGCGAGGAGGAAACCGGCATCACCCTGGCCGGGCCACCGCGACTCCTGGCGACGGTCTTCGGCCTGCCCGGAACCGAATGGCCCTACAGCACGATCGGCTGCGTCTTCGACGGTGGCCGACTCACCGCGGCGCAGATCCGCGGCATCGCTCTGGATCCAGCCGAACACGACCATCTCCGCGTCCTGCCCTTGGAGGAGTGGGAGGCGTTGATGCCACCTCGGGACTTCGCGCGGCTGAGCGCCGTGGCACAGGCCCGCCGTACCGGCGTGGCCGCGTACTTCGACACCTGGGACTGGGGGAACGAATGAGCAGCAGCATCGTGTTGATGTCCGACCGGAGAGTGGCCGCGATCCCCCTCCACGAATGCGGCGAGGAACTCGCCGATGTCCGCGCGCACGGCATTCACGTCGACCTCCGCAGGATGGATGACACTGGAGCCTTCGTACACGTTCGGCGAGGAGTCCTCAACCGGCTGCTCCATGCTCAGTCGCTGCTGCCCGCAGGGATGCGCCTGCTGTTCGTGGAGGGATTCCGGCCGCCGTCCCTGCAAAGGCGCTATTTTGAGGAGTACTCCGAGGAGCTGGCCCGCGCCCACCCTGACTGGCAGACCGCCCAGATCCGGGAGGCCGCCAGCCGCTTCGTCTCGCCCCCGGAGATCGCGCCGCACTCCGCCGGTGCGGCCGTCGACGTCACGCTCGTCGACCACCATGGCCGCGAGCTGGACATGGGGACTCGGGTCAACGCCTCGCCGGAGGAATCCGACAGCGCCTGCTACACCAATGCCCCCGGTCTCAGCAGCCGAGCCCGGACGAATCGCACCACCCTCGCCAGCGCGCTGTCCGCGGCCGGGCTGGTCAACTACCCGACCGAGTACTGGCACTGGAGTTTCGGCGACCGGTACTGGGCCCTGCAAAGCAGCCAGCGTGCCGCCCTGTACGGGCCCGTCGAACTGCCGTAACCACGCCATGTTCCGCCTTGACGTACGAGGAGCGATCTGTGGGATACACCCGGGCCGACTGGTCCGAGCACTACACCGACGGCCGCGGTTTCCGGCCGCTCGGCGACCAGGAGAAGGCTCTGCTCGTCGAGCATGTTCCGGCGGCCGAGGGCGGCCGTGCGCTCGACGCCTGCTGCGGAACCGGTGAGCTGGCCACGTTCCTGGCCGCGCTCGGATACACCGTCGACGGTGCCGACTTCGCTGAAGGCGCCCTCGCTCGGGCCCGCTCAGAACACGCTGGCGCGGACGGGGTGCGCTGGCTGTGCCTGGACATCGAGCACGACGACCTGTCCGTCCTGGCCGAGGACGGCTACGACCTGATCACCATGCGGCTCAGCGTCGCCCTCATCCGCGACCGCACCCGCGCGGTGCGCAGCCTCAGTGCCCGGCTGCGGCCCGGCGGCATCCTGGTGATCATCACCCCCGTAGTGGCCAGCACCTCGCAGGAGCGGCAGGACTTCGCCTTAGACGAGGACGAGATCAACCTGGTGGCCGAGGGCTGGGAGCAGGCAGAGCAGTACGACGCCGACGGCCTGGCATTCCTGGTGCTGCGCGCTCCGCAGCAAGGGTTCACCGCGGTGGAGAAGGGACGTCCGACACCGCAAGCGGTGCTCGGCGCCTGCGTCGTCATCACGCACACCGCCGGGCGCGTGCTGCTCGGGCGTTCGACGCGGGGTATGTGGGAGTTGCCCGGCGGTCGGATCGAGACCGGCGAATCGGCCCAGGCCGCAGCCGTACGAGAGCTGGCCGAGGAGACCGGTCTGAAAGCCAGCCTCGACGACACGCACCTGCTGACGATCCTCCACGACGACCGCGCCGACGTCCGCCGCATCTCTGCCGTGGTCCGCGTCACCGCCTGGACCGCCGACTTGGCCCTGCCCGAGCCGCACCGCTTCACACGGTGGGAGTGGCACGACCTGCACACCCTGGCCAGTCTAGGCCCGGTCTTCGCCCCCTCTGCGCAGGCCCTGGAGGCGGTTTGGCCGGGTGTGCTGCCTGGCCTGCCGCCCGTCCACTCCTACCCGCGCGCCATGCCCCCTTCAGGGGTCGACGGCGAGTCGGCCGAGGCCGTCCGGCTGCGCAACCAGATGGTCGGCTCCGCCCCCGCGACGGGCTGTTCGGAAGCAGAGGCGGCACTGGCCCTCGACTCGGCGGATGCGAGATCCGAGGTGCGGACAGGGCGCTGCGAGTGCGGTCACATCGCCTACGAAGTGGTCGGCTTCCCGGACGATCCGCATCTGTGCTCGTGCCGTCACGAGAAACGACTCTCCGGCGGACCCGCTGTGCTGTGGGTCGGTTTCCCGAAGACCACGCTGACCTGGACCGGACCAGGCGGCGAGCCCACCTGGTACGCGACCTGGCCCACGCTGCGCCGCGGCTTCTGCCCCCGCTGCGGAAGCCACCTCGTCTCCATCGCCGACGACTCGGACATGATCATGGTGACCGGCTTCAGCCTCGACGACCGCAGCGGCATCGCCCCTGTCGGGCACTCCTTCCGCGAGGAATCCGTGCCTTGGATGACCATCGCCCTTGCCCCCGATCCGCGCGCTGGGTAGCCAGCCTCGTCATGACCCCTCACCCGCTCAACAAGCGGCGGCGAAAGCCCCCGTTGCCTGGCCGCCGTCGTTCCTTCACCCCCGGTCGCCAGACGAGAGGCCGCGGTCGGCCTGAAGGAGTGCTCAGGCCCAGCCGGAACTCGCCATGCCTCAGATTCGCACGTGGATAAGGAGTCCTTGATGGACGCGGAGCACGAGACCGCCCCCGCTTTCCCCAAACAGCCGCAGATGTCGGCGGCTGAGTACGCCCGATCCCGGCACGCGGTCTGGATGAGCGCCGCTGCCCTGGTCACCGACCCGCTCGGCCGCGTTCTGCTGGTCAAGCCCACCTACCGTGAGCAGTGGCTGCTGCCCGGCGGTGCCGCTGAGCCCGGGGAGAGCCCGGCGGATGCCTGCCGACGCGAGGTCAGCGAGGAGCTCGGCCTGACGCGCGAACCGGGACGGCTCCTGGCCGTGCACTGGCTGCCCCCGGATCACCCCGACATCGCCCCGGGCATGCGAGTACCTGGCGAGATCCGCTACATCCTCGACGGCGGCACTCTTACCCATGAGGAGATCGCCGCGGTGCGCACCCCCGCGGAGGAGCTGACGGGCTTCGAGTTCGTCGACTCCACCCAGGTGGAGCAGCGGATGATCCCCGTCGACGCGCGGATCCTCCTCGCCGCGCTGCGGGCACGGCTGTCCGGCACGACCGCGCACCTGGAGGGTGGCCGGCACGTGGGTGAGGAACCGCCGCTGGACCGGTACGACGTCCGTGTGCGGTCGCGGGCCGGCGGGGGGTTGCCCTGGCACGCGGAGCCGGTGCCCGCTGGCCTGGAGGTGAAGCAGGCGTGGGGATGGCTGTTTGTGCCGGACGGCCGGGTCGTCCTGGTGGTCGACCCGAAGAACAGGCTCCCCGCGCTGCCGGGCGGAACGATTGAGGCTGCCGACACCTCGCCTGAGGACACGCTGTGCCGTGAGGCCGTGGAGGAGGCCCAGGCCACGATCGGTGAGCCAGTACGTCTGGGCTGGGTCTTTGACGCGACCGGTGAGGTGTACGGCGGGATCGGGCCGTGCGCCCGCCTCCGGCTGACCGCTCCCGTCACCTCCGTCGGCCCGGCCGCAGTAGATCCGGCCACCGGTCGCACCTTCGCGCGGCTTCTGGCCACCCCCGACCAGGCTGCCGCGCTCCTCGGCTGGGGCGAGCCGGGCTACCAGCAGGCCGAACTGGCAGCCCGGCTAGCCGAAGACCGCTGGGGAATCCCCCACCCTGCTCCGGCGCCGATCACCGAACTCCCGCCAACGTGACCGTGAGAACTCACATGGTCCGGGGCGCTGCTCGCCCGCCGCCGCCACCAGACCAACCACCCCGGCGGGGCGCGTTCGGCACCCTGCCCACGAACAGCAACCCACGACAAGGAGGGGATCATGCGGACGATCCGTCTCGCTAACCTCAACGCCTACAAGCTCACCCCCGCCACCCGAGGCACCAGCTCCTGGGACGCCCGGGCCACCGCCATCCAGGAAATCGCGCCGGACATCCTCGCCCTGCAGGAAGTCGTCATCGACGAGAACACCACCAGCCGCGATTCATGGGAGGCCGAAGCCGCCTCGCTCATCCAGGACCTGGCCGCACAGTGCGGCCTGACCGCCAGCATGAGGGCGAGCGACGGCCACCCGCACGGCACCGCCATGGCCGCGAACTGGCACCGGCCGTGGTGGACGGCTCTGATGTGGAACCCCGACACCGTGGAACTGGTCGAGGGCTCCTACCGCCCCTTCGGCGCGCCGGACTACTGGCACGGCTGCACCACGGCCCGCTTCGACGTCGGCGCCAGGGAGCCGATCCTCGTGGCCAGCTACCACGGAGACCCCTTCCGTCCCGACTTCCGGTACAACGAGGCGCTCCGACTGAAGGGCACCTTCCGTACGACAGGTGGCGTCAAGCCCGGATTCTGCGTGGGGGACTTCAACTCGATCTCCGCCGCCAAGGTCGACGACGGACAGAGCGGTCGCCAGTACTACGACGACGAGCCCTACACCGCCATGCACCATGACGATCTCGAATCCCAGGTGCAGACCGGAACGATCGGCACGACGCAGCTGGCGGACCGTCGGCCAACCGAGGCGCTGCTGCGCAAGGGATACATGGTCGATGCCGCCACACATCTCGGTGCTCCGTGGGAGCCGACGGTCGGGCACTGGGAGGACGGCCGCGGTGACCCCGACCCATGGGGGCCAAGGCGCATCGACCTGATCCTGGCCAGCCGATCCGTCGCCCCCGCGCTGACCGACTACCAGGCTCATCGCAGTGCCGCCGCCGAGGAAGCATCCGACCACCTCCCCGTCTACGCGGACTTCGACCCCAGCAAGATCAGCAACGAGCAGTGATGCGGCGCTTCATGGGCCCCCACCGGCTGTGGGGCAGCGAGGGAGGACCAGATGAGGACTGGGTCAAAGCGCATGTGCTGTGGCTCCCCCAGGACCAGCCTCAGGTCATGGCGTACTTCGGCCAGCTGCGGGAAGTCGTGGACCGCTTTCCGGACGTCATCGCGCCGATCGACGACGACGACCTCCACATGACGATTCAGTCCGTCCGCCAGTTCAACACCGAGGGAGCTCGGGTGGACGACACGCAGTTGGCCCTTGCCGCCCGCCTGGTCCAGCAGGAGTTGGAGGGGATGGCACCGTTTGACATCGAGATCGGTCCGGCTCGGGCGGCCGGTTCCGCCGGCGTCGTGGACATCTGGCCGCAGGCGGGCCCGGCGGAGCTCAACCGGCGCGTGCGCGCGGGATTGGAGGCGGCAGGGATGGTGCTTCCTCCGGCCGAGGATCACTTCTGGTGTCACATATCCTGCGGGTACGGGCTGCATGACACCGACAGCCCGGAGCTGGCAGCCCGCTCGGACCAGTTCGCTTCGGAGATTGGCACAAGCATCCGCCCGGCCCGCACGCAAGCCCAGGTCAACACGGTGTGGCTGGTATGGGAGCAACAGCACCCGCAGCGCAACACATACTCCTTCGAGTGCATGCACGCCCTGCACTTGCGGGTCTCCTGATCTCGTCCGGCCCGCGAGAGGGAAGGATGCCCGGGCCCATGCGCGCGGCCTGGGCCCCTCGGGGGCCTGTGCTGTCCTGTGCACGGCCGCTTACTGCCCTTCCCGGGAGGCAGAGGTTCCGCGGCTGCTCGATCTGCCCTTGGCCGGGTGGGGGACCGCCGGGACACCGGGCGTAGGAAGCGGCCTGCCGGTATTGGTGACGCGAGTGGCGAGGGCGGGATGCGCCGGTCGGCCAGGAGGGGGCTGTCGCCGCTGTCGCGGACGCAACCCGACGGGACGCAGCATGGGCACTAGGGTGACGTCGAGCCGTATGAGAGAAGGGGGCTGGGATGGGGGCGCACGAGCACCGGCCGGTGGAACTGCCGGGAGGCCCGGTCAACGCCGAAGGGCAGACGGTCAACGAGCCGCTACTCGGTGCCCTGATGGGGGCGGCCATCAACGGCTGTACGCCATGTGTGGACCGCCTGCTGGAGGAGGTCGCAGCCGACCCTGCCTGCGCGGTGCGTCTGGTGGAAGTGTCCCGGCTCACCGGTCTGCGGCTGAACCATGGAGAACTTCCCGGCTTCATGACCGACGATGACGACGTATCCGGTCCAGCCGCGCCGGAGTTCAAGCGGCTGGTGCGGGCTGTCACCGCCGCCGAGCCGGTGACCGAGGTGTGCGAACAGATGACGGCCGCCGATCGGCGGGCCGCGGCCGGCTACGCCATCGAGTTGCTCGTCGGCCAGTTGACGCTCGCCAACTCGATCGGATTTGACGATGAGGAAACGCTGGCGCAGATGTGCTGTGCGATCAGTGCTCTGCTCGTCGAGTGGTGGCTCTCGACCGCGCCGATGGCCCGCCGGGAGTTCACCGAGGCGTGGGAGCAGTACGTCTTCGGGCACAGGGCGGCGGGCCTGCCGGGCAACGGCGTGAACGCATTGGCTCTGGTGCTGGGCGCGGTGCTCCACCACCAGGCCCGCCAGGACCGGGTGAGCGTTCAGGAGGTGCGCACCCTGGTCTTCACTCGCGTGCTGCCGGTGCTGCAGGAACCGGAGCAGGTCGGGGCCATCCTGAGCGCGTTCGTGGCCCCGCCCGACACCGACGACGTGACGGTCCCGGTCAAGCGCTTCGCCCGGAGCAACCGCGACTTCCTCGCCGAGCTGTGCACCTTCGCCCAGCGCACGATCACCATGCACCTGAAGGACTGTCCGCACGGCCTGCGCGAGCAAGATCACGCTTGCACCCTCGCGCACCGGGGACCGGCCCTGGACAACAGCGCGGGTGCGCAGGTGGCCGCGTCCCCCTCCGCGGGAGGACGGCGCGTCGCCCTGCCGCGCATCGGCTACCGCGAGGACGAGCCCGTCGAAGACGCACCCGCTGGCTACGGCGCCGACCACACCTGGCAGATCAACACCGACCGGATTCTTCTGCAACGGTGGGACGCTGACATCGCCCGCTGGAACGAGACAATCTCCGAGGAATCCTCCATCAGCGAGCCGAACTACCAGCATGAGACCGGCCTGGAGACCTTGGCCTGCCCGGCCTGCGGCAGCCGTGGCCCCTTCCTCGCCGAAGGCCGCTGGGGCGACCCCCTCACCCTGCACTGCCGCTGCGGCGTCACCATCATGTCTCCTCTCGACGCCCCTCCCGATGACTTGGGCCGCCGCCTGCTCAAGCGGCTCATCTGGTGCGAGGCGGACCCCGCCTACGCGGCCCGCCGCCTGATGCCGCCACTGACGAGGTACCGGGAGCGCGAGCACCAGGCCCGCGCCAGCAGCTGGTACCGCGGCCCGCTTGACGAGGACATCGCCCTCGCCGAAGCCATCGACCTGAGCGGCGATGATCTTATTGAGGCCCTGGCCGCGGTCCTGAAGCCCCGAATGCCCGAGCGTCACGGAGGCCATACCCTCACCCTGCTCCTGCTTCAGGTCCTCGAGGCCCTGTCCGCCCCGGCGGTGCGTGACACCGCGGACGGCCGGGAGCTGGCCGATGCCGTGCGCGGCCTTGTGACCGACCTGAAGACAGAGAACGAACGGTGGGCCCCTACCCGGGAGCCAGTCGTGGACCGCCTGAGGGCCTGGCGGGCCGAGGGCGGACCGCAGGTGTGGCAGGATGCCTGGCTGCGCACCCTGGAGATGGCCGACCGCCACTTCGCCCGCAACCGCGTCGGCGACGGCCGCATCACCGACGGCTGTGCAGCTGTGGCCCTTGCCCAGTACCTCCTGGCCCGCGAGGCAGACACCGGCGTCGACCAGATCACGATCGACGACGTCCGCAGCCTGATGCCCCCGGGCGGCGCGGACCGGAACGCCGCAGAGATCCCGCGGCAGTGGGGCGCACGCCTCCAGGCGCTCGGCCACGACCTCGACGACACCGACGACGCGGTCACCCGAACATGGCGGCATCTGTGCACGGAGTCCGCCCTGACACGCGGCTTTGAAGCCCTGCTCGGTGAGCGGTCGTGCTACCGCATCCACTTCCGGAACACCTGACGACGCACACACGAGCAGGCAGATACGGACAAGAGGAAGATTGCGGCACGTAGGTGATCAGTCTTCGCCCAAGACCTCGGCGAGCCTGTCGAGCTGGCGCTGCCGGTGTTCCCTGAGAAGCACGTCCCCGATCGTGCTGCCGCGCTCCCAATACGGGCCGTCAGCCCGGGCGTCAGGATGGCGGGGTCCGCTTTGCCGTGCGGGAGTGCTTGCGGCGACGGCGTCCACGACGGTCAGGGCGGTCGTTCGCACCCGGTCCCACAGCACTCGGCCATCGGGATGGGACGAGAGGGCATTTCGCATCAACGTGGCGCGCGAGGAGCCGCCTTGGTCAACGAGATCGGGGCTGAGATCGAGCGCGTTGTATGCCGACCGCCGCAGGGTGCCGGTCACGCCCTCCTCCTGCGGAGCAGCAAGCGGTACGAACACCGCGTCGGTGAACGACAGGTCCAGATGCAGGATCCGCTCACGCAGGGCCGCCGCGATCAGGAACGACACCAAGGGCCGATCCGCGCCGACGTACAGAGCAGTCTCCTCCTCGGAGAGCTTGAAGAGTCGATCTTGGCGAGACTGCTCCAGGGCCTCCACATGGAGGCCGATCAACAGGTCCGCCCAGACCATGCAGCACTCCCACACGGTCCGGGGCGACGTCTGCGCCGTCGGGGGCTCACGGGGTGTCACGATGGTCAATCCCTCTCACAGTCACCCCGTGGACAAAGCTCGGCCACGGGCTGGTCCGGCCCTTCGACCGACCAGCGTAGCCCTGTCCTCCAGGAGTACCCTCAGCGCGCTGAAGATGCCGCCAGGTAGTCGTGCAGGGGTCCAGGTAGGCCCTCCTTGGCCCTTCAGTTCCGGGAGCGCCCGATCATCAGCCCGTCGAGTGATCTCGTTCGAGCGCACGGCTGCGTAGAGGCAAATCCGTTGGAGACGGCACGGACTCACAGACGCAGCAGGATCACGAATCGTAGGTCTTGGTTGATCAGCGGAGCGAAGGCCGTGATGCGCACGCAGACCTCCTGGCCTCCGTGATACGGGAGGCGAAGGAAGCGCCTGTCCCCGTCTGAGTGTGCCCGGGTCTGGTTCGCTCTCCACATCTCCCGAGCCTCGGCGTTTCCCATGAGGATGTCGTCGCGAAGCTGGACCAGTTCTTCGCAGTCGGGATGAATAGCGCTGGCGTAGCGGATTTGAGCCAGCGAGGGGGCGGCCCAGTCCCGCCGCCAATTGAGGAGCTGCCGTCGCGCTTCAGGATGGAGGAATACGAACCGCATGAGGTTCGGCTGCTCCAAGACCTGAGGGAACCAGTCCCCGACCGGTTGGTTGTGGGCGACGATGTCCCACCACAGGTTCGACACGTACGCCGGGTGGGGCGCCATCTGATCAAGGACGACATGCATACTTTGGTCCATAGCGGCGCCGGAGGACGAGTTCCCCGGCAGCGGCGCATAGCCAGCCGCCAGCCGGAAGAGCACGGCTCGTTCAGCCTCGTCCAAGCGAAGTACCTGCGCCAGTCGACGAAGGAACTGCTCATCGAAGCGACGGTGCTTGCCGCGTTCCAGCTCCCGATACCAAGCCAGACTGACATTGGTGAGCTGTGCGACCTCTTGTTGCGTCAGGCCGGGTTTGAGTCGTCTGCGCGAAGAGTCGATCCCACGGATACGTGTGGGATCCAGGCGTTCCCGCCAATGCCTCAGAAGATATGACAGCCCCTCTGAATCTGGTCGCGCCGCGTTATGGGGTTCATCACCCACGCTTCTGCCCTCCATCTCAACTGCGGGCGACTATTTGCCACGCTTTGCCCCATTATCAAGTCATACGCGTGCTATACGGAGCGCAACACTCGCCATCTCGGGATGGGCCCGACCAAGCGCCACGGCGGCTATCGCCACCCGGAGTGGCGGTGGTCGCTGTGCAAGATGGCTGAGGCAACCGAAGGTGAGCAAAGGGCCGAATCAGTCATGTGGTGGCGCACCAAAGATTCCGACTACTCGCGCGTCGCACCCGAGAAACCGCGGAGCATCAGACGCGAAAGCGAGCGTGAGCTAGCACGGCGCATCCGCCGAATGCTGCGTGAGTTGGAGGTCGAGCCTCCGCTGAGTGTGCATCAACTGTGCAAGGCACTCTCAGTCCACCGGGGTCGGCATATCGAACTGCGGCCTTACCCCCTGCCGACATCGGGGCCGATCGGCCTGTGGCTCGACACACCCCACGCTGATCTGATCATCTTCCAAGATCGGACGACCCCTCGTCATCAGGACCACATCATCCTGCACGAGGTCGGTCACATCTTGGCCGATCATCCCGGCACCAGCGCCGACCTTCAGTGGGAGACGCTCCTGCCCGGCCTCAAGCCGGGCGCGATCCGCCGGGCGCTGCAACGCTGCTCCTACGGCACCGAACAGGAGCGGGAAGCTGAACTGGTCGCGACGATCATTCTGTCGTGGGCATCCGTCCTCGACCACGTAACCGATCCCCCTTCCCCGGACCCTGCTGTTCGCCGCATCCACTCTGCCCTCGGGGACCGTATGGGGTGGCTGTGATGGAGACCATGGCCATCGCCCTATTTCTCACCGTCTTGGCAGCGGCTGTGGCGTGGAAGCTGTACCAGCTCTACCAGGCCCCTCGCGATGCTTCATTGCGCTCGTTGACCCTGTGTCTGGTCTGTATCGCCTGCTCCTACCTGTTTGCCATGCCCGACGGCAGCCCCGGGTTCGACCACATCGCCTCTCACAACGTGGCCAAGCTGATGCAGAACGTGCTGCTCCTGGCGACGTCGTACTTCCTGATGTGCTTCTATCTGCACTCCGTCGCCGACAAGCCTGTCAGCCGTCGGCGGGCACGGCGCGAAGCGGCCGCCATGGTCATCGTCACGGGCGTCATCACGGTCGCGGCCACGACGGCTCCGGGCGAGGCCATCGCCGTCGGCTTCAAGGCGGCAGATATGACGAACCCACCTGTCGCCGTGTTCTACCTAGGCGCCGGGTTGTACATGCTGTACACGCTGGCGACGGCCAGCTGGTGGACCCGTCGGTACGCGCGCGTTTCCCGGCGCCCTCATGCCACCGGCCTGTGGCTCGTCGCAGCGGGACTAACAGGGATGGCCTTCGCCTGCGCAACTCGCGCGATCTTCATCGTCATCCGGGCTTCCGGTGGCTCAGTGGCCGATGTCGTGACGTCCAGCATCTCGCTGGTCCTCATGGTCTCGATCGCCGCGTTCATCATCGGTGTCACCTATCGCTGCGCCCGATCCCGCCTCGACGTCTTCCGAGTGTGGCGTCGGCACCGGCGCATACATCGCCAGCTGCAACCGCTCTGGGAGCTGCTGTCGGAAGCGTTTCCCGAGTACGTGATGGAGCCCTCCTCCGCGTCGTGGCGTGATCGCTGGTCGGCGCGTGGCGTGCACCGCCGGTACACCCGGCGGTGGGCGGAGTGCCGGGACTGCCTGGTTCGTCTCAGCCCTTATCTGCTCGCCCACGCTCCCGGCAGCGCCACCTTGGACAGCACTCCGCCGGACGTGCTGGCCGCTCGTCTGCGCGACGCCGCTTACGCTGCCAGCCGGGGCGTCGCCGTGCAGACCCGAGCGATGCCGGTAGCCGCCCCTCATCATGAGCACCGTGACGATGACGTCCTAGAACTTGTGGCGCTGTCGAACGCGCTGCGCGAGACAGCCTGATTGATCACGAAGGAGCGACATGCTGATCACTGCTGGACGAGTCCTCACCGATCCCTCATCGGGTACCTACGTGCCGGACGGCGCCGTACTCGTCGACGGAGAGACCATCGTGGCCGCGGGGCCGCGCCCGCAGGTCGAAGCGCAAGCACGCCCCGATGAGGAGCGGATCGCGTACCCCGATGCCACCCTCCTCCCTGGCCTGGTTGATGCCCATGTCCACCTCCTGTTCGATGCCTCCCCGGATCCGAAGGCAGTCCTGGAGCACGATGACGAAAAGCTCTTGGACGAGATGCAGGGGCGGGCAGAGACGCTCCTGCGCAGCGGTGTCACCACAGTGCGCGATCTGGGAGATCGCAACGGGCTCGCGCTGCGGCTGGCGGACGCGATTGGTAGCGGATCGGCCGCCGGGTCGCGCATCGTCTCCGCGGCAGTCCCCCTCACCCCGGTCGGCGGCCACTGCTGGTTCCTCGGCGGGGAGGTATCCGGAGCGTCCGAGATCCGCCGCCTGGTCGAGCGCAATGTGACAGCAGGTGCTCAGGTCATCAAGGTCATGGCGACCGGGGGCGGCCTCACCAAGGACGGGCCCGCCAGTTGGGAGCCCCAGTTCACTCCGGACGAGCTTGCCGTCGTCGTCGATACGGCCCATCAGGCAGGGCTGCCCGTCGCCGCTCATGCCCACGGTGTGGACGGCATCGCGGCTGCGGCAGACGCCGGGGTCGACACGATCGAGCACTGCACCTGGATGACTCCCGACCGCAATTTCGAACTCCGCGAAGACGTCCTCGCTCAAATCGTCAGCAAGGGCATCTACGTGTGCCCGACGATCACTCCGAAGTGGAAGATGCTGCCGCAGGTCTTCAGCGCCGAGCGCTTCGAGACCATCTCCGGCAACGTGAAGCGGATGGCCGAGGCCGGAGCGCGGCTGATCGCCGGCACGGACGCCGGGGTCCAGCGCGCGCAGTTCGGCGGACTCGCCACGAGCCTCGGGTTCTACGAGCGCCTGGAGATTCCGGCCAGCTACATCATCGACATGGCCACCAACCAGGCCGCGCATGCCTTGGGCCTGGGGAAGGAGATCGGCCGCTTGGCTGCTGGCTACCGGGCCGATCTGCTCGTCGTCGACGGTGACCCCCTAGAGGACCTGAGCGCGCTGCAAGCGGTCAAGACGGTCTTCGCGGGCGGAAACCAATACCAGCCCGAGAACAGCGCCGGCTAGGCGCGCAGAACAAGACCACGGCAACCTGTGACGGTGCCGGAAGGCATCGTCTGGCCACCGGCGTTCACCTCCAGCCTCGATCGTCTTCGGCGACCAACCAGACCCGACGTCCCGGCCTCAGTCGCTCTTGCAGCTCCGACGTGCTGCTGCACTTCCGGCTGCCGGCTCTGTTGCTTAATCGGCTTTACGGGTGGGCGAGTGTGTTCCGTCATCGACACTGCGACAGCTTGAGTTCGTACCCAACTATCCGTGTGTGGCGAGCACCTGGCCACCGTGGTGGTCCTCGGCGGACCGGCTGGGACCCCGCGTACGCGGGGACCGCCGTCCCCTCAGCGTGCACCGCACGGGGACGGGAGCAACCCCGGATGCGCGGAGCAGCCTGTCGGCCAGCGATGGAGATCCGCCAACTCGTCCTCCAGGCCCCGGCTCCCGTCATCGCGCAGGCACTCGGTTACCACGACAAGACAGTCACCCGGCTGGTCACAGAGGCCGGAGGCACCTGGAGCCGGTACGCCCCCCGGAGATCACACTCGGATCACCAGCAGGGTGGACTTCACGGGAAACTGGCGACAGCTAGATAGGCGCGCCCATCAGTGCCGAAACCCGTCGCGACCGCGTCACGGTGCTGCCACACTCGCACCCATGAGCGACGACAGCGCCAAGAGCGTCGACGGAGTCATCGGCACCCATGTCCACCTCATCACCTACGAAAAGATGGACTGGGCGACGGAAGCACTGCCAGCGCACGTACCGGCGGACGACCTGAAGAAGTTGAGACTGGCCGCGGGCGAGCATCTCGCGGCGATGCTGACGACCGCCTATCTCGGCATTGCGCCGGTCGCCGTAGACATCCACGGCGGCGTGGATCTTGGCTACCGCGTGGCGGACTTGGACAGCGACGTACTAACGTCGCTGCTCGGCCGCAACGGTGTCGAGTTCGCCGACTTCGAGGTGAAGTCGATACCCGGTGGCTTCCGCGAGCACAACGCAGCGGCATCGCGGGCACTGAAGCGAGGTGAGGAGCCAAACACTCATTGGTCGACGGTCGTGTCAGCGAACGATGTCGTCGAGGCGGCCCAGCCAATGATCGCCAAGGCCGCGAAGCAGTTACGGGACAAGTCATCGCCCGACAGGGCGCGGGTGGTGTTCATCGTGTCCCACTTTTTCGACCGGCCCTACGTGGAATGTCTCGACCCGGTGATCGCGCACACATTGACTGCCCCGATGCTGCCAGACGAGGTCGACGCCGTGTGGGTTTTCTTCGCGCCCTCGCACCTGGTGGTGTGGCCAGCTGTCGAGCAGCACTGGTCGCAGCTTCTCCTGGGCAGTTTTGAGGAGGACGGGGCGGCCCCGGAGGTCGACTTCGGCATGGAGCTGCTGCAGCACTACGAGGGGCTGTTTCTGGAGCGGGCGGGGATCGACGGGCCCTCGCCCTTCTACTACCGCGTCGGGACTGGTGAGTACCCAACCGCGGTTGACGCAGAGTGACGGCGGCCCGCATCAGTCCGGAATACGCGACACCTCAACATGCGAGCCCACCAGTCCCGGGGCCGCTTCACGCCTGCTTCGCCTCACGTTGGAAGCATCGGCGTCCGGGCTATTTTTCGCCGCCGTCCTGCGGAGGCAACCCCTTCTCCTCGAGCTCCTCAACAACCTTGTTGACGTAGGCCAGAACGTCCGCCGGAAGCCCTTCCGACCCCAGCCCACGCGCCGCACTCCGGCCGACAGCCCCTCTACGAACAGACCGGAGAAGCCGCAGGCCCTCGTAGACCTGCCGAGCCACCGCCTCGTGGGGCTTGAAGTACGTAGAGTCCACATGGAAGACATGGGCCAGCCCCTCCTGGACGAGGGGTGAGGCTTCCGGCTGGTTACCGACACGCAGATCCTCCACGTCGCGCTCGGTGAGTACCCGTCCCCCTGCGTACGTGTTGACCGATTCTGCGATCTCAGCATCCGAGGGTGGCGTCTGTCCTGGGAATGAGTGATCGAGCAGATAGGTGATCTTCTCGGCCAGCGAGCGCGGAACGCCCTGGCCAGAGCCGTCCGCATCAGTCTCAGGGGCACGGACGTCGTGCCCGAAAGATCGCTCCTGGGCATCCAGCAGCGCGTCCACGGTCACCCCGTACCCATCGGCCAGGAGACGAACAAACTTCTCGCTCAGGCGGCGCTTCCCCCGTTCGGCGTTCGCCACGGGGCCAGCGCTCTTCGTCCCGGTCAGCTCCTTCGTCTGGTACTGGGAGTAGCCCGCATCACAGCGCAGGTCGGCTAGATCCGGCAGGCCAGCCCGCGGGAACATCTCATCGAGATCCTGACCGAGCACCCTGGCAAGAGCAGGGAGCTTCTCGCTGTCGGGTGATGAGTGGCCGGTTTCCCAACTTGCTACCGCTGGATCGGAGACACCAACCACTTTCGCTACGTCACTCTGCGTAAGATCTCGCGCTCGCCGAACCCTACGCAGGCGGTGCCTGTCGAATCGGCGAGCAGCCATCGAGACCTTCCCTCAGAGCCAAGGTTGTCGAAACAAAGGAAATATTAGTTAGTTGACGCGTTCCTCAAACCGGGATAGCTTCAGTTTAGCGAACCCGAGATGGCAACCCGCACCCCGCTCGGCTGAATCGCACCCAGCAAGAAGACCGGCGCCCAGAGGGCGCGAACCCTCGGGCGCCGTACAGCGCGGCCTCGTTGCCCCGGCAAGGGCATGAGGCCACCAAGAAACCGCTCCGATCCTTCGCACGGGCCCTACCGGAGCGGATGCAACAGGAGATTTTCGCATGTCCTCACCCATGCGCGGGCCTTCGCACCCGCACTTCGCCCCCTCGGTATCTGTGCGGCCTACCCCTGACGGTGGTGCCGCCTGGTCGAGTCGCTTCGGCCTCGGAGCGGTCGCCATTACGGGCCGCATGGCATCAACGCGCAGATGAAGAGTCGTTTCACCTTGCGGCGCAACCGGGAGCCGCTCGATGACGACCGCAAGGGGGACGTTGTGCGCATGCCGAATGGCCCCGGCAGGCAGCGACGGCTTCTGGGGGCGGCAACTCTCAGGAGCCAGTGGCGGCATAGCGCTCCTGCCCGGTAGGGGCCGGAGATCGTCCCTCTTCGTCACTCTCTGCAACTAGTACAGAGATTAAGAACCAACTCTGGATCTTGACACGGATGGCTGCGTATGTTCGTCGTCCCCCGGGCACCCCGCCCGGCGCTACGAACGTGAGGAGCGCAGCAGGCGCCGACGAGACCGTGTAGATCCGCGTACAGCGGCGGCGTCCGGGAGCGGCTACTCCCGGACGCCGGACGCTCAACGGCAACCCGCCCCGGCAAGGGCGGGGATTGCCCACCATCACCACGCTGAGTCCTTCCAAGGGGCGCGTCAGCGTGGCAACACTGCAAAGGGGAGTTTTGCATGCCTCCTGCCCTGCGCAAAAGGCCCTTCCGCCTGGCCTGCGCGGCAGCCACCTCCGCCTCGGGGTCTCAGCGCCCCGAGCCGGAACACACCATCCCGGCCCCGGCGAGCCGCCGACCCCGCCCGCTCATCAGGAGCGGCCGATGAGCAGCGAGGCACGCGAGTGGGTGTGGGACCACAGCTCCAGCCGGGGCACCGCGCGCCTGGTCCTGCTATCGATCGCCGACCGGGTGGTGGACGAGCAGTGCGTCTCCTGGGCCTCGCTGTCCAGTCTGGCCAAGCGCACGCGCGCCTCTGTCTCCACGGTGCGCGAAGCCATCGACCGCCTGGTCCACGCCGGTGAGCTGGAGCAGCTGGACGACCTCACCGGCCCGCAGCGAAGCACCGTCTACCGCCTCCCCCTCGCCGCCAAGGCCGTGGCAGAGACCACCGAGGAGGAAGAGGAGGCCGACCAGACATCGGAGGAGGAGTCCGAGGCCACCCCGGCGCTGCGGATCTCGGCCCTGCGGCGGTGCGGAATTCGCCCGCGTGAGGTGCCGGAATCCCCCACGAGGGTCCGGAAACCGGTAGTACCGGAATCCGGCAGATCCCGACGGAAACCGGCACCTCGACGTACCGGAAACCGGCACAGCGATGTACCGGAAACCGGCACACAGAACCGTAGTGAACCGGATTTGAACCGGAGTACCAGCAGTGGCGGTGTTGCCGTCCTCTCGGCTGCCGAGTGGCAGGTCGACCCCGCCACCCAAACCTGGACCCGCCAGCAGGGACACCTCGATCGCCTCGGTGAGCAGGGCCTCGCCGCCGCCGACGCGAAGTGGCGTGCCCACCGGGCCGACTTCAAGCCGAGGCCGGCGGCGGCCTGGGCTGCCGACTGGCGCTCCTGGGTCGCCCGAGAGCACCCCCCGGCTCGCCGGAACCTCTACGCCGTACCCGATGGCGGACACCGCCCGGCGCACGGCATGACGCGGGCCGAGGCGCACCAGGCCGCTCTTATCGCCGCCCTCGACGAGTCGACCGGAACGGAGGGCTGAGAGTGGACCGCCGCGAAATTGCCGCCCTGCTGGCCTACATCGGACGACTCGACCCCCGCACCATCCGCACCGACCAGGGCGAGGCCCGCGACCAGCTCGCTCAGTGGCACGAGCTGCTTGGGGACGTGCCGATGGCCACCCCGCACGGCTGGGACGCCCGCGTCGCCGCCCGCCAGCACATCCGCACCTCGCCGTACCAGATCCTGCCCGCGGACATCGCCCGTCCCTGGGAGAGCTACCGGCGCGACCGCCTGGCCCGGCACTCCGACCCCACGCCGTCCGTCGACCCGGACGACCAGGCCGCCTGGACCGCCGAGCTGGTCGGCACCCGCCGCGCCGTCGCCGCCGGCACCGCGCAGCCCGCCCAGGCCCGGGCGATCACCAGCGGTCGCGACGGGATCGACCCGAAGCTGGAGGCCCGGCTGCGGGAGATCGGCTCCTGCATACCGCCCGCCGCCCGAGCCGCCCTCGCGCCCTACCGGCCCGCCCGCGCAGCGCGCGAGGCAGCCGTCGCGCAGGGGCTGCCCGACGCCCTGAGCGTGAGGTGCGAGTGGTGCCTGGCGCAGCCCGGCGAGCCGTGTCGTCGCCGTCGGATCGGCCCCGACGGCGGAGCGCGCGGAACCGCCCCGCGCGACACCTCGCATCCCGGCCGCCTCGACCTCGCCGCCGCCCAGCAGGCCCAGCAGAGCGAGCAGGTCCAGCAGTCCGCCATGGCCTGACCGGCTCGAAAGGCCGGTGCATCCCGTCCGGTGCACCGCCACCCAACCTCACCGTCCCGCCCCGGCCCGGCGCACGCCCTCGCGCCGCAGCCGACCCCCGACACCGCGCTCGCCCAGCGCCGCCCACCGGCCGACGCGGCAGCACATCGGAGACCACCCTTGCACCACATCACCACCCACGACGCGCCGGCCACCGGCCTGCGCGGCATCGGCGACACCAGCTGGCACGCCCGCGGAGCGTGCCACGGCATGGACGTCGAGGACGCCGACGCCGTGTTCTTCCCGCTCCCCCGGGACCACGAAGCCATCGCCGAGGCGAAGGAGTTGTGCGGCTGGTGCCCAGTACGTCGCGACTGCCTCGACTTCGCTCTGGAGAACGTCCTCAAGGAGGGCATCTGGGGCGGCCTCACCGAGGCCGAGCGGCGTCCCTGGCACGACGGGCTGCCCCAGCGCCTCGACTACCGGCGCGTGACGGCCTTCTTCCGGGGACGCGACGTGCATCTGACCGAGGCCGAGCGGCAGGTCGTCATCGGCCACGCCTACGTACGCGGCTGGCGGCCCGACCGGCTCGCCGCAGCCCTGCAGATCAGCCACAAACACGCCCGTGACCTGCTCCGGCAGGCCGCACACAAGGTGTTCGACCGCGACCGCACCTACGGCGTGCCCCGGCCCAAGAAGAAGCGGAAGAAGACCACCCCGGCAACGAGCAGCCCCGCGCCCACGGCACCCGGCACCCAGCAGCCAGCAGCCCGCCCGGCGGCGTCGACTCCGGCGAACGCCCCTCTCGGAAAGGCCGCATGACCCACCCCGTCCTGGCCCTCAGCGCCGCTCCGAACGTCCCTCTCCTCCTCGGCGCCGGCGTACCCGCTGGCCTCGTGCTGGTGCTGGCCGCCTGGACGATCCGGCGCCGGGGCACGCGCCCGCAGAAACGTCTCGGTGGTCCGGCGGTCAAGGTCGCGGCCGCTGCCGCCCTCGGCTGCACCGTCTACAGCGCCGACACCTCGTGGCGGTTCGCGGCCGACTACCTCGACATGGCCGGGACCGCCGAGCGGGCAAGCATGTTCGCCGCGGCCGAGCTGGCGCTCTTCGCGACCGCGCTGATGGCACGCCAGAACCTCGCCACTCAGGGCGCCCCAGGTCTGCCGGGCACGCTGGTCTGGGTTATCACCGGAGTGCAGGTGATCCCTGCCTATGCTGAGAGCGGTCC
Organism: Streptomyces sp. NPDC021212; assembly: GCF_044332925.1. Classification (NCBI taxonomy): domain Bacteria; kingdom Bacillati; phylum Actinomycetota; class Actinomycetes; order Kitasatosporales; family Streptomycetaceae; genus Streptomyces; species Streptomyces sp. NPDC021212. Next base: position 336,024 of record NZ_JBIRPZ010000005.1, on the reverse strand, counting down.
GGTCGGCGGCACAGTCCGGGCCTTCGTCGGACCCGTCATGGCGGCGATGTTGTGGCATCTCGCCATGGGTATCGAGCTGCGCCTGCGCACCCCGGGCGCCGCCTCCCACGGGCTGATCGCCGTCCTGGGCCGGGAGGCTCGCGAGCGGCTCCTGTCCCGCCTCGGCATCGCCGCGCGGGACCGCGACGCCGCGCAGATCACCCGGGACCGGGCCACCGCACGCGCGGTCGCCCTCGCCGCCCGCCTCGCCGAGCGCACGCCCGAGCAGCAGCAGAGCCGGTGCGGCCGTCGGCTGACCCGGCGCTTGTCGAAAGCGGTCGGCAGGGCCTCGGTCGGCACCGACCCCATCCAGCGCGCGCAGATGCTCGACCAGCTCGCCGCCCGCCGGCACGCACTCGCGCTCGCCACGGTCCCACTGCCTTCTCCCTGGTCCCCGGCGCACAGCACCACAACGGCAGCCACGGTCCCCTCGCAGCCGACCTCGAAAGCGCCGGTCCCCGTAGCCGGTCCCCACGGTCCCGACGAGTCGGACGGGGACCGGGGACCGAGCGCCCCGAGGGGACCGGTCCCCGAGAGGACGGACTCGAACGCATCGGCGGGATCGGGGACCGGTCCCGCCAATCCGGAAGGCGCAGAGGGAGACTCTGCGGACACGGGGACCGACCGCACTACGCGAGAAGTCCCTGCTCAGGGCCTTGATTCGCATCGGGGACCGACCGCTGCCCAGTCGGGGACCGAGACCACCGGGGACCGGGGACCGACCGACACCGACACGGGGAGCGCGACCAGCGGGGACCGGGGACACAAGGTCCCCCTCCGCCGGAAGACGACCACAAAGCCCCGGACGAAGAACAAGGGGAAGCGCGGCCGGCCCCGCACCCCGCAGACGCAGCGCCCGCCTCGCGAGCCGGAGCAGTCGGTGGAGCAGCTCGTCCAGCAGGTCCGTCCCCATGTCCCCGCCCTGCTCGAACGGGACGGCAACGAGTCCGTCACCCGGGTCCAGCTGCGGGAGATCCTCCGCCGCGAGGGCCTGAAGGGCGGCCGGAACGACCGGCTGAGCCTCGTCCTCCAGGAGCTGCGGAGCGAGGACACCACGAAAGCAAGGAGCACCACTCGATGAAGACCTGCCACCGATTCGCGTCCCTCCGTGAGGAGTACGAACGGGAGATCGGTTACCTGAGCGCCCACTCCCGCCGGCATGCCGGCAGGCCGTCGGCGAAGGCCAGTGCGAAGCACGCCACGACGACGAAGGGCCGGATGGCCAGGGCGCTCAGCGGCCACGTCGAGCGCTGCCTCGAGTGCGGCTGAATCTACGAAGCCGCAGCTCACCGCCCCCACCTCTCTGGTCGGTGGCCCGGCCAGCGCCGGGCCACCCGCCCTGCCCCGAAGGAATTCACCATGCGGCATGCCGCCGTACCCGACCGCTTCGTCAGCCGCCTGATCTGGGCTCTGCCGCTCACATTCCTCCCGTACGGACTGCTCCTCTTTGCTGTAGACGGCTCCGGAGAGCAGATCCATCACCTGACGGAGGGGGCCGTCGACTTCGTCCTTGGCATCCTGGATGTCGTCCGCGATGCTCAGGGCTGTGGGCAGTGACGAACCCGGTCCCAAGCCCCTCCCCCACCCCAGGTGAACGTGACTCCAACTCGGTCTCGGGGCGAGCAAGATGGAGGTTCGGACACTCCCCCCAGGGGGGAGCGTCCGAACCTGTACCCGCCCCTGGGGTGGCGGGGCCCGACCGGCACCGGGGGGCGCCGGACGGGACAGCTGCGACCGAGGGCGGATCGCAGCCAAAGGCCGCCCACAAGGGGCGGCCCAAGGGGCGAGCGCGTCCGCGCGACAAGAAGCAACGGCGCGCGCACAGCGTCCGCCTCAACCCGTCCGAACACGCCCTCATCCAGGCCGGAGCAGACACCGTCGGCATGAGCGTGGCAGGCTTCCTCGCCTACGCCGGGCTAGCTATGGCCCGGGACCAGTCTCGTACCGCCGTCGCCATCGCCACCGAGCGCGACGTGCTGACCGAACTGTTCGCGACGCGGCGGCAGCTCGGCTGGGCCGGCAGCAACCTCAACCAAGCAGCCAAGATCCTCAACTCCGGCGGCGACGTGCCCCACCTGACTCAAGTGATCGCCGACATTCACCGTGCGGCCGACGCGGTGAGGATGGCTGCCGACAAGGTAGCCAACCGGCAGGCAGACGAGGCACCTTGATTCCACAGATCCACAAGCAGGGCACCAACACCCTGGGCCTGCTGTACTACCTCTACGGCAAGGGAACCCACGAGGAACACCTCGACCCACATCTCGTCGCTTCCTTCGACGGCATGTCTCCCGACCCAGGACGCGATACGGCAGCCACGAAGAAGGACCTTCAGCAACTGCTCGACCAGCCCCTACGACTCCTTGCCGCGGACCAGCGCCCCGACAAGCATGTGTGGCACTGCTCGGTGCGTGTCGCACCCGAAGACCCCGTCCTGACCGACGAGCAGTGGGCGGACATTGCCCGTCGCATCGTCGCCGCTACAGGGATCGACCCGCACGATGGCGCGGGCTGCCGCTGGGCCGCTGTGCGTCACGCTGACGACCACATCCACGTTGTTGCCACCCTCGTGCGCGAAGACGGACGACGACCCGACCACCACCGATCCGGTAAACGGGCACAGGCTGAAGCCCGCCTCATCGAGAAGGAATTCGGGCTTCACCAGATAGCACCCGGCGACGGTACAGCCGCACAGCGGCCCACCAGCGCCGAACGCCACAAGGCCGAACGCCAGGGCCGCGAGCGCACCGCCCGAGAGGAACTACGCGAGACAGTCCGCCGCGCGGTGACCGGCGCGACAAGCGACGGAGAGTTCTTCGACCGGCTCGCCGCCGCCGGCCTCCTGATCCGCAAGCGCGCCGCGCCCTCTGGGGACCTCCTCGGATACAAGGTCGCCCTGCCCGACGACTTGAACAAGGACGGCGAGCCGGTGTTCTATCCCGGCGCGCGCCTGGCCCCTGACCTCTCGCTGCCCCGCGTCCGGGAGCGCTGGTCCGCCGATGCCCGGAACAATCCGGCTTCCCGGCAGGAGGATGCGGTCCGTACGGGGCCGAGCACTGCGGCCTCCGCCCGCCGCGGGACGGCATCGGCCGCGTGGCAGGCCGTGCTCGTCGTCGAGCACGGCGAGGACGCGGTCGCCGCCGCCCACATCGCCGCGGCCAGCGAGGTCCTGGACGCCCTCGCGAAGACCTCTGCCGCCCACACCCGCCGCGAACTACGCGACGCGGCAACGGCCTTCGAGCGGGCCTCGCGCTCCCACGTCCGCGCCGTCCGCAGACACGACCGTGCGCTGCGGCAGGCCGCACGCGACCTCGTCCACGGGGGGCCCGCCCTCGGTCGCGATGAGGACGGTGCTACCACCGCGATGGCGATCGACATGCTGTTCTTCCTCATCATCGCCGCGGCGCACTGGCACGCCAGAAAAGGCCATGCCCAGCAGGCCGAGGCCGCCGACCGGGCCGCCAAGCACCTGCGCTCCGCCTACCAGGCTGCCGCCGCCCAGCCCCTCGGCGTGCTCTACCAGCGCGGCCGACGCCTGAGCCGACCGGTGCTTCAGCGGCAGACAGCGCTGCTGCGCGAGGCACTGCCGGGGCTAGCGGAGCAGATCCTCGCCGAGCCCGGCTGGTACGCCCTGGCCGCAACTATCGCGGATGCCGAAGCCGCCGGCCACGACCCGGCCGCCCTCCTCGCCGACGCCGTAGAGCGTCGCGAACTCGACACCGCGGACTCGGTCAGCGACGTGCTCGTGTGGCGGATGCGGCGGACGGCCGACCTACCCGCCGACGCCTCAAACCTGCCCGAGAACACCACCGCAGGAAGCCGCCCCGCAACGCGCAGGACGGCGACCAAGCCCTCCACACCCGGCAGGCGGCGCAGCCCGAAGGAAACATCGCGTAAGGCCCTGTGAGCCCCGCCGAGTGTCGATGCACGGGCTCAGCGCACCACCGAGAGAAGGGGCCCCGCTACCGCCCCGCCCGCGACCCGCAGCATGGTGGTACGCCACACCGGACCTCGCCGGCGGGCAGGTCCGCGTTGCGGGTCGCGGGCATCGGTGCACACGCAGGAAGGAAGAGAGAGGCGCAGATTCGGCGAACCGCGCCAGTACGTCGCGAAGCTGGGGGACGTCGCAGGATACGACGTGTGTTCGGGCACACCGTGGGGACGTCACTCCTCCGCTCGGGACAGGTGCCGTGGCCAACTCGCCATCCCCACATCCAAGAAGCAGGGAAGCCCTGCTGACCTGGTCAAAGGTGACTGTGGACTTTGTGAATTGAAACCACCTGGGGCTTGGGGCACGCTCATGAAGCGAGCAGGACGAGGTTAAGGAGGACGCCAGGGTGTTTCACCGGATACGCCGCCGGGTCAAGGGACCGAGCGAGGCGCAGCGCCAGTTCGCTGAGCTTTCGGCGCGGCTGCAGAACCAGGTCCCGCCGGGTTTCGGGGCGCCGGCGGTGGAACCGCAGCACATCGAACCGACCGGCATGGTGGACGATTTCCTTCCGCCGGAGCTGCGCGTGCCGAGCCACGACCAGTTGGACGGCAAAATGATGCCGTGGAAGCAGCCGCTCGTCCTCGACGGTGAGATGGCCGCCTGCGCCGCGTGCGGGTCGTATAGGGACTGGCTCATCCTCTCCACCCGCGACCAGATCTGGCTGCGGTGCCGGGCCGGCCACCAGCAGCAGGAGACCCGCCTCGACACCGCCTGGTTCAACCGGAATTCCGGACCGGCGGACGCGACGCACGCCACGTTCGAGGACTGCCTGCGCCACCTCGGACACTGACCCCCACTCCTACGACCCCACCGGGCCCGCGGGCCCGCACTGACCAGCCGTCGCCCAGCACCAAGGGGTCAGTTCCGTCATGCGCGCTCGCATCGCCACCACCGCACTCGGCATCACCGCCGCCCTCCTCGCCGTGCCCGCCTGCTCCACCAACACCTCCGGGGCCAAGCACCACGCCACCTCCTCCGCCCGTTCCGGGAAGCCGGCCGACGCGGCCCGGAAGGCCGCCGTGCTCTCACCGGCCGCGCTGGAGACCCGCCTGCTCGACGAGAACGACCTCGGCTCCGGCTACCTGCGCAAGCCGGAGCGCCCCGCCCAGCACGACGACGTCACCGTCGTCGGCTGCCCGGCCCTGAGCAAGCTGGGCGGCGACGCGGCCACCGGCGGCACGCTCACCTTCCCCCGCAAGGCGAAGGCCACCTTCACCTACGGCGGCAGTAGCTCGGAGATCTCCGAGGAGCTCTACAGCGACAGCGCGAACAAGTTGTCCGACGGGATCGGCCGGATCTTCGACGCCATGACCGGGTGCCCGACCTATCAGGTCGTCGCGGGCGGCACCACGATCGACATGGCCTCGCAGAAGCTGCCCGCGCCCCGCGAACTCGGCGACGAGCAGTGGAGCCAGCTCCTGACGTTCTCCACCGGAGGGCGGAGCACCGTGGTCAAGCAGACCGCGATCCGCGACGGCAGTCTGCTGCTGATCGTCTCCGGCTCCCCGGCCCTCGTCGACCGCCACCTCGGCAAGGCCCTCGCCAAGGCCACAGCGACGAGCTGACACCGGGATCCGTGTGCCCCGGTCGCCACCGTGCGGCCGGGGCTTCGGTGTAGCGGGGCCTGCGTATGCGCGACCGGCCTGATGTGCCCCGTGTCACATGCTCGTGCGTTCCGGTTGGCTGGCGACGCGAGCATGCGCGAAGCCCGGCCCCCCTCATAGGGGCCGGTTCGTTGGTGCTCGGCGAGGCGGGCGGGGTCCGTGGGCGCCATTCCCACGTCGGGGCTCAGGGCCCGGGGCTGCCTTCGGGCATACCGCGGTCCACCCGCGTCTCTCGCACTGGCCGAGGGCGGGGGCGTTCACCGGCGGACGGTGAACGCCTCCGCCTTCGGATCGAACGAGTGCGCCGACCTGTCATCGGGGGGCCTTGCGGATAATCATGAAAGCGAAGGTCAGTGTCTCGTCTCAGTGAGCCTTAGGAACGCGCACCGTCCGATTCCGGGCGCGGAGCGTCTTCGCAGGCCCAACTCCGCCGCGCACACGAGGCCGCCCAAGGTGTCCGAGCTCGGTGATGTGTTAGGCACTGTCCTTTGATCACATCAGGCGCCTTCTCTTGGGGCGGCATCAGGGGCGTCTGCGGGTTCTTCAATCCAAAGACGCAGGAGGGGCAGCAGGACGTCAGGGTTGACCGGCTTGGCCACGCAGTCGGATGCGCCTGCCTCGACAGCCAGCTCCTGGCCCCCGAGCGGACCCCCCGAAGCCAGCGCGATGATGGGCATTGCACTGCGCCCTGGCGTCCGGCGAATCTTCGCGATTGTCGTCGGCCCGTCCGCCGCTGGCAGCATCACGTCGATTACGAGAACCTTGATGTCGTCGTGCTGCTCCAGAGTATCGAGGGCCACGTCGCCGTTCTCGGCATAGCTCACGTCCAGGCCGTGGCGTTCCAAGAGGCTGGCGAGTGCGAAGACGCTGCGTATATCGTGGTCAACGATCAACACCTTCTCACCGTCAAAGCGGATGTCCCGTTCTGACTCCGAAAATTTCCGATGCTGACTCAAGCCCCCTGACTGCCCTTGGGCGTCAGGCAGGTCAGGCAGTTCCGTCTGCTGATGAGGTAGGGCTGCAGCGCTGTGACGGCGACTGCTGAGCGCAGCGAATTCGTTCTGCGCCCTTGCTACTTTTTCGTCGTCCTGCGATAGCTCGCTCGGATGCAGCGGCAAGTACAGCGTGAACGTCGAGCCGTGACCTGGTTCGCTCCGCGCATGGATCTCACCGCCGAGCAGCCTCGCGATCTCTCGCGAGATACTGAGTCCGAGGCCCGTACCTCCGTACTTGCGGCTCGTGAGGCTGTCCACTTGTTTGAACGCATCGAAGATGAGCTTCATCTTGCTGGCCGCGATACCGATCCCCGTGTCCATTACGGCGAACGCGATGACGTCGGCGTCTGGACCTGACAGCGGCCCGGCTTCAAGAAGCTGCTGCCGGATAGCTAGCGGCATCTCAATACCAGCACGGTGAATGGTCACTCCGATCTCTCCGGAGTCGGTGAATTTAATCGAGTTGGATATCAGATTGCGCAGCACTTGCAGCAGTCGGTGTTCGTCGGTGAGTAGCGTGGGGGGTAGTTCGGGAGACACACTTACCGAGAAGTTGAGGTCCTTTTCCGCTGCCAATGGACCGAAGAGGGCCCTTAGGTAGTCGGCGAGTTGTACGAGCGTGGCAGGATTGGTGGAGACCTTCATCTTGCCCGCCTCAACCGTCGACAGGTCGAGGATGTCATTGATCAGCTGGAGCAGATCGGATCCAGCACCGTGGATGGTCTCGGCGAACTCGACCTGCCTCTGCGACAGGTTCTTTTCGTCGTTGTCGGCGAGTAGCTTGGCCAGGATCAGCAGCGAGTTGAGTGGTGTGCGCAGTTCGTGCGACATGTTCGCCAGGAACTCGGTTTTATAGCGCATGGAGAGCGCCAGTTGCTCGGCGCGGTCCTCCAGGACCTGCCGGGCTTCCTCGATCTCCGTATTCCTAACCTCGACGTCGCGGTTTCTCTGCGTCAGCATCTCAGCCCTTTGCTCCAATTGAGCATTGGACTCCTGGAGGGACCTCTGTCGTTCCTCCAACTCTGCCGTCTGATTGCGCAGTTGTGCGGCAATCTCCTGAGATTGACTTAACAACTCTTGGGTTTGCTGTTGTTCCAGGATTGCTGCGCTGCTGAGCTGGATGAGATTGGCGACTTTCTGCGGAATGTCAGGGCGGCGTTCACCAAGCCAGCGCTGCGCCTCTGCCACTCGGGTAGCGGAGAGCAGGTCTTCGTCTCGGGCGCGTTCTTCCATGACAGTGAGCCACTGCTGGAAGTCGGCGTCTTCCTCGACCCAGACAGAGAGTCTGCCCCATTCCCGAATCAGAGCCTCGTGTGCGATCTCGGCCGTCTCGGGTCCCTCAGGTCCCAGGATGACAAGACGGCGGTCCGGTTCGGCAAGTAGCTGGGCGATGTACCAGTCAGTGCCGAGATAGGAGCGGTCGGCGGTGACGCGGACGGCGCTGGCCGCCCCACCACGGGCACGGATCATAGAAAGCAGGGCGCGACGGATACGTTGCTCATCCAGTCGGAGCTGTTCGTGTAGCCAGTAATAGGCTTTTTCTGCATGCTGGTTCAGGGCCCCAGCAACGCCTCCGAGGCCGTGATAGCTGTCAAAACTGATCTGGCGTTTACGCTGCAAGGGCCACAGTTCGGTCAAAGTGAACTCCAGGAGCGGCAGACTACCTGCCGCCCTACTGGCTTCACCCGCGATCGTCTCCGCCAGCCCCGGGCTGAAGGCCACGCCAGCAAGCTGTGCCGGTTCCACGATCACCCGTGTCAGTGCTGCCTCGTCCAGCGGGGAGACGTTCAACTGCCGATCCTGTAGCCGGGAACCGATATTGGGTAGTTCCAGCAATTCGGGAAGAAAGTCGGCGCGCAGTGTGCACACCAGCCGTACCTTTGCGTCTTGCACAGTGTCTGGGGGCGGTAGCAGATGCTGCAGGAACTCCAGCGCCTTCTCCGTGTCCGGACTCCCGCTAAGCACCTCCTCGAACTGATCCCCAATGAGTGCTAGGCGTTTACCGGTCAACAGGGCAACCTTCGAAGCTACCGGCCAAAATCCGTCCTCGCGCAGTGCCCGGGCTCGATGGTCCAACTGTTCAAGGGAGTGGTTCGCTCCGGGATGCTCAAGATCAAGCAGGGCCCGAGCAACTGATTCATAGGGGGTCACTCCCGGCCGGAAGGACGCCACGGTCCATCCGTCGGTCGAGAGCGCAGGCTGCAGTCCAGCCGCAACAAGGGACGACTTGCCGACACCGGAAGGACCGGTGACGACAACGAGTGGCTGAGCCCTCACCATCTCCCCGAGCCGCTTGACCTCACGCTCGCGCCCCACGAAGATGCCCGCCTGAGCGTCTGCGGCTGTGAACGCCTGCAGCCCTCGGTACGGACAGGGAGGAAGTACCAACCGACCCAGGACCTCGGGCCATGCGGCCGCTACCTCCGACAGGGGCACCGCATATGCATCTTGCGCTGCGCCCCCTTTGCTGGCGATTGCGAGCATTCCCACGGCTGCATCGCCCCAGCGATCTGTCGCCACAACTGGCGTGCCGCTGTATCCGGGCTGAGCTCGCAAGGCGGCCTCGGCGCGGGCATCGAGCTGCATTAGACCACCACCGACTGCTCCCCGTATGGAGCAACTTGCCCAGGCCCCCTTGTCCTTTCGGTCGGGGGAACTTGGATAGCCGAACAGTGATACTTGCGAATCGGGGGTCAGGCCAATACGCGCATCGACTAACCGCGCTGGCCCGGCTCCAACGGGCAGAGTGTCCCCGCCCACAACGACCAAGCCAGCTACATCGCGCCCAGAGCCGCTTGGCCCGGAGGGCGGATCCCACGCCTCCACCCGACAGATACGAAGCGGTGCACCGTCGGTGTCGCCGAGCAACACGAACTCAACCTGAACTCGTGCGTCGTCATTGGGGCGGTCAAGGTGGTGCTTGTCGCGTCCGAGCGCTGCATTGACGACATGGGCGCATGTGACGATGTGCCGGTCTCCGACGACGAACCCGAGGCCGATGGGAGCGCCCGAGACCGCTGACCGGATCTTTACGATGAACCCTTCTCGTCGAGCACGCATATGGGTCAAGCGCGCTTCCAGACCACCCGGACGGCGAAATTCACCTCTGCCGTCCCCTTTGCGATGATCACGCCGCTTTCGCCACCGATCTTCAGCCCGAACTCAATCTCCATCTCATCCGGCTTAAGCTCTCGGACTGTTTCTGAGACCTGCGACAGAGCCGGCCTCACGCGGTCCAGCGCTTGGCGGAGCGAGGTTTGGGCTCGGGCTACCACGCCGTCCTCTGCTGCAAGTTCCAGGTCAGAGCCCACCAGGCCGCCGTCAACCTCGAAGACGGCAGCGCCTTCGTCATCACCGTCCACCGTCATCATGACGAGTTCCGCCACAGTGCCCCCTTGCGCTCGGCAAGCCCCCAGGCATGGGGCCAGCAACAATGTCCCCATCCTGTGACATCCAGTACTGGCGTCGCAGGAAAATCCAGAGAGATTCCGAAGGTATAGAGCCACTCTCACGCTGTGCGGGGCCCGCCGGACCGCATGGTCGAGGACCGCCAGGAGGTGCCCGATGCGCAGGGCCTCAGCGTCTTCGACATGGGAGTCGAGGAGTATCACCGGGCGGGAGAAGATCATGCGCAGGCGCTCGGCCTCGTCCTGGACCGTGCATTTCCTGCCCGCCCCGGTCAACAGCGCCGCCAGGCTCGTGCGATCAAGCTGGGCGGCGGCACGAGGGTTGGGGGCGTTGGTGAGGACGGCTCGCACCTAGGGGCTGCGCAACCCTCCGACACTGGTCGGCCACGCCGATACGGCCGCTGGCCAGATCCGCATCAACGCTGCCCGCAGGCGGTGCAGGGCCTCGGCGCGGTGGGCCACGGCCGCCCGGTGGGCGTGCGCCACGACGCGCAGTGCCTCCGCCGTTGAGGAGTTCGCGACGAGGGGGCGGTACTCGCCCGCCAGAGTCATCGAGGCGATCAGCCTCCTATCGGCACGATCCCTCTTGGGAATCCCCCGAGCTACGCGGTGACGGGCGGCGCGGGTGGGGTCCACATGAACGACCTCCATCCCCGACGCCGCCCGCGAGCGGGCGAACAGGATATTCACGTCCTCGATGCCGGTGACCGTGCCTCGTAACCTGCGTCACAGCGGCGCGAGGAACTCCCGGTAGCGGGGGACGAGGTCCGGGCTCTCGGCGTAAACGATCCGGGTCTCGCCGAGGACGGCTCCCGACCGGTCGACCACTGCGACGTCAAGCCACCGGTCCAACCAGTCGCATCCCGCGAAGAGCAAGCAACCACCTCTGAGTGGTAGGAGAAGACGGACGTATCTGAGCCCTAGCCGGCCGGGGCGCACAGGAGGCGCTCCCGGGTGGCCTCGGGCAGCACCCGACGCAGGACCGGTGCGGTCGAGGTGAGGGAGGCGGCGAAGGCGGCCACGAGGTCGTGCGGGACGCTGGCGGCGAAGGAGACCGCCCACAGACACGGCGCGCCGAGCGCGGGCTCGGCCCACGCCTGCCATCCGGCCGGTCCCACCTCGCCCGCCTCGGTGGTCAGGACGCGGGGGTCGGCGTCCTGGATGAGCGGCGGCACCTCGCCGAGGCTGATGTGCGAGGTGAACGTCGGATCCGTCGCTGCCGCCTGGGACTGGTCGACATCGCAGAGCCACCCGTGTTCGGCAACGGCGTCGAGGACCAGCTCGGGGCCGACAAGCGGCATGGCGGGCTGGTCGCGGGCGTCGAGCGCGACGAGGAAGTCGGACACGGCCTCGCCGGGGACATCGGTGGTGAAGTAAGCCGACCACTGAGCAAGCGGGCTACTCGTCTCGGCGCGGGCGGAGATCTGCCAGGCGATCGGCAGCTCCCCCAGATGGAACGGCTCGTCCGCCAGGCTCCACTGCGCCCATCGGAGGGTGTCGGGGCTGATGTGCAGGACGGTGCTGCGCAGGACCTGGCGGTCCTCCGGCTCCTCGTCCGGCTCATGACGTCCGCGGACGATCGTCAGGCTCGTCCAGCCCAGTCCGGCGAGCGTGTCGGCGACGGCGTCGTAGAGGCGCCCATCATCACCGGCCAGGTGTCGGGGACCGACCCAGAACGCGGGCTGGCCGCCGCGCGGAGTGGACGGGGCGAGCGGGAAGTCGGGGTACAGGGGCGCCTCCAAGGGCTCGGTTCGGGTCTAGTTGCCGCCGGCACGGCGGCGGGGGCGGCGCGGGGGTGCCTGGACCGGGCCCTGCCAGGTCAGGGCAACGGCGACCTCGGGCGGCAGATGGCCGAGTTGTGTGTCCTCGTCCCGCCCTTCGGCGAGGTAGACAACGGTCCGGCCGGTCTCGTCCACCGACTGCACGACCTGTTCTATGCGGTGTGCCATCGGAAAGAACGGGTTCATGGCCTGGCGGACCGGAGCATCTCGGTCGCAGGCGGACAGCAAGTCGATGAGATCGCCGACGGTCATCTCCGGGGACGTCACGAACAGCCTCCTACGGTGAGGGGAATGGTGAGCGACGATAGGGCGGGGGACTGGCAGCCAGCCGGCCGCCCGCCAGCGAGGACTACTCGTGGGCGCCTGGCTGTCGTACGCGACGCGAGGTCTCCAGCACGCGCGCTACAGCGGCAGCGACGATGTCGGCCGGCGTCTCGGTGTCGAACGACAGGTGGTAGCCGCGTACATTGGCCGTGCCGGTGACGGCGATCTTCCATCCCTCACCGTCCGTACCGGGACGGCCATTCGGAAACCAACCGAGGTAGAAGCTCCCATCCTTCGAGCTGACATGCACGTCCGCGCGGTCGTCCACGATCAGGTGGAACTCGTCCGCGGAGAACTGATCCGTCACGAGTGTGGGTTGGCCGGGGCCGAGTTGCCATTCCCGAAGCCGCAGGGCCTCGATCGTGGTGGAAAATCCGGGGCTCATTGGCGCTACGGTCACGGGCAATCACCTCTCTGACCTGGGGTTTCTTGCAAGGTCGTCTACGTTGACATGCTCCCGCCCGCGTTGGCCAGTCTTTCCGCGATCTTTCCTGTCTGCCCCCGGCGAACTGCTACGCACCGTTCGCGGCTGTAGGTTCTCAGATCCCGTGTCATTTTCTCAGTCGCGATGTCATGTGACTGGCCGAACTGACACGGGATTGAGAATCGCTGGCCACTGCCGTCACTCGTTTGAGGACTCCGTTGCCAGCGGGATACCGCACCGCGGGCAGCCGTTTGCGTGGTCGTCCTGACAGACGTAGCCGATGGCGCCATCCACGCACCATTCGGCGGCCTCCTCGGACAGCAAGTCGGGCCCGGCAAGGAGCAGCCGACGAAATTCCGTGGTGTCCGCAATCTCGGCCGGCCGGTTGGTGAACCACTCGTCGAACCAAGGCTTGTCCCGGTGTATGCGCCAGTGCGCATTCTCCCGGTCGTCGACAGCCGTAAGGAACCGATCGACGATGTGCCCCCAACTCGGTGCTCCGAACCAGCCGTTGTCGGTCGCGCAGAAGGATTCGATCAGGGTTCGCAGGCCGAACTCCTTCTCGCTACGGCAGTACCTTCGCCCCCATGAGATCGCGACCTGTGCCATCCCCGCGAGTTCTACGCGCGGATCAACCTCGTGTGCCGGGTCGTCAGGGTTGTGGCAGGCCAGCCCGAGCTCGAGCACAGACTGCCCGGTCGGTAGAACCCGGGACGGGTTGACGATCGCGAGACCGAGACCGATCCAGTCGACATGGTCGAACGACAGCATCGAGCGCACGAGTCGGGTGGTTGCCGTGTTGATCCGCATCATTGTGCCGTCGTGCAGCGGACTCTTCCCGGCATGCCAGTTCTCGACGGGTGTGTTGCGCCACACGGCGAGCGTGATGCGGGTGGCAGCGAGCCACAGCAGGGCGTCGTCGTCGAGGTGCCCGAACCGCTTGGCGCACTCCTGGGCGCCGTAGGTGATCAACTCTTCCGGTTTCGGCCCCCTGTGGCTGTCGGGCCCTTCAGGCCCTTCAGGCGCGTACTCGTAGTCGTCGGCGTACTCGTCGAGGATCGCGCTCAACTCGGCTGCGCTGTAAGCCTCGCTGTACTCGGAGCTGTCCGGCTCCTCGACGGTGTACATGTCGTGGTCCCAGGAGACGTACACGTCGCCCCAGAGCACGACGTCATCGCACTCGCTGGCGTTGTCCGTCACAACCGGCCTGATGGTGATCGGGGCAGTACGCCCGTCGGTTCGCTCGCCGTCCTTCTCGGCGGCCCATGCAGTGATGACCCCGAGCGGCTTCGGAAGGAGAGGACCGACCTCAGTGATGCTGAACGGCTCGTCGTCGTCATCGGTGTCGAACCGGCTGTTGACGAACGCGACCGCCTCGGAGGGCGAGCTGACGATGGACTGGGTACCACTCTCGTTGTCAACCACTCGCCACAACGCGCTGTTCTTCACGATGCTCTCCGATCGCGGTGAGTGCACCCGGGGCGGGTGCGATGCGCCGGGTCGCTCGGCACTGACTCCAATTATGGGCTGATCAACCCGTCCGTAGTCCCGCAGGCGCTTGTCGGCGACGACGCTCGGGACGTTCGTGTGCAACGAAGGTGTGTGAGTGGGTGGAACGGATGGTTGCCGATGCAGGTTCGTGACGCCCCGGGCCGCGTTGCAGCCTGCTGGACAGCCTAAGGAAATGACACCGATCTGAGACAGCCGCCTGCCGACACATCGTGAGACTCAAGGGAAATATCCAGGTCACAGGGTCGGCGCCTGACACTGAAGTTGAGAACCTACAGCGGCGCGGCACAGCATCCCGGCCGCCGTCGGCTGGGATGCTGTGCCAGATGACCTCCAACTCGACTGCTCAGGCGCACGCTTGGTGGCCCACTCGCCTCGAAACAGCCCGCCTGACACTACGGCCGGTGGCAACAGGGGACCTGACATCCGTCGAGCGCCTGTGGCGCGACGAGCGGGTCCGCCGCTACCTCGGCGGCCCGGTGCCCGAGGCGAAGATCGCGCTCCGACGCGAACGTCTGCCCGGGCTGCCCGGGGCGTTCGCCACCGAGGACCGCACCACGGCGGCGTTCATCGGACTGGTCACCGTCGAGCCGGGCTCACCCCGGGGCGGTACGGAGATCTCCTACACCCTCCTCCCGGAGTGGTGGGGGCACGGCCTGGGCCGGGAAGCGGTCGCCGCCGCGGTCGAGTGGGCCCGGAAGCTGCCGGGCGACTTTCCGGTGGTGGCGGTGACGCAGAGCGCGAACACAGGCTCCCGGCGCCTGCTGGAGGCGATCGGCCTGTCCTCGGACGGCGAGGTGGTCGAGTACGGCGAGCCGCAGACGGTCTACCGCACGGCCTCACCTGCACAGATGCAACGGAAATCGAACACATGATGCAATACTTCTATGCGATGCCCTGCTTTTCCCGAGGACCTGATCGCCGCGCAGAGTGCCTGGGAGCGTACCTATCGGGCGCTCCCGATCCGGCTCAGCGTGAACGGACGACGGCGCTGCGACGGCGACTGCTGGAGCTGTCGGCGCGGGTGTGGTGGCACCCCTACTGGCGCACGGCCGGGTCTGGTCACCGGGTGACCTTGCGCATGCGGGCGCGTGAGCTGGAGTCCGGAGGCGGGTAGATGCGCGGTACGGGTGGTGATCCGCAGCCGACCGGTGCCGTCCCGGCCGCCATTACACTGACGCTGCCCGACGGGCAGACCGTGCGGGTCCGGCTCCACAAGCGCCAGGAGGTCCCCGGCCGCTTCCCGTGGCGATACCTCATCGGTGTGCCGGCCTGGGTCGCCACACCTGACGGGGTCGAGGCCGCCGAGTACACGGTCTGGGTAACCGACCAGCAGCTCACCCCCATCGAAGACGTGGCCCTCGACGCCGTGCCGACCCGCCGACTCTCCAAGCGTCCGCCTCCGCCAGCACCTGGCTGGCTGGTACGGCCGGCGCCGGAGCGGCGCGGGCGTACGATCGTGCACGACGCCGCCTGCCGCCACGTCATCGACAAGGGCGGCAAGGAGCTGGGCACGATGGAGGCCCTGGATACCTTGATGCGGCCAGGTGCGCGGGCCTGCTACGACTGCGACGCCGCGACCGTCCTCATTCCGGCGCTCGAACTCGGTGAAGGCTACGCCTAGCAGCCGGACCTGCGTCCGTCATGGTCAAAGCGCGGAGGCCGGTCGCCGACCGAGGAGTCGGCGGAAGCGCCCGGTAGCCCCCTGCTGGTACCGAACGAGGGTGTCGCGCTGCAGCGCCCGTATCCACAGCGGAGCCCCGATCACGATCCGGTGCGCGTCGGCGAGGCCAAGCTCCCCTTCGAGATCCCACCGATCATCGTCCAGGACGACATCGGCGTAGACCTCGGCGCACCAGTGCGCCTGACGGTCGTTGCCGAGGGTGTAACCGCGGGTCCAGGGACGCCCTTCGTGGTCCTGTCCGAAGAGCTTGCCCTGCTGAACGGCGATTTTGAGAGCTTCCACCGCGAGGGACTCATCGTCGTCCCACTGCGAAGTGTTCTCAGCCCCTCGGCTGCGCAGCAGCTCCTCGATCGCCGGGGCCGCGGATGAGACCCAGCCGCCGTCGATCGCGTCGCCGGACCGGAACCCCTCGACGTTCTCCATGCTGCCGAAGAGGACAACGTCCACCGACCGCCCCTCGCCGCAACGGGCACGGACATGGCAGAGAACGGCCTCATTGGCGGCATAGCTGCCGACGAACTCCGCAAACTCAACGTGCCCGATGCCCTGGGCATAGCCAACGGGCGCCGGACGGTCGAAGGCGGTGGCAGCCAAAGGCCCGAGCTTCTTGATGATCCGCTCCTCCGTGATCAGGCGGTTCTGGGCGCCGGTGCCCTCGCCGAGTTGGAGTTGCGTCATGGGCAGGCTGAGAGTGAACGACCACCGCCAGCCACGATCCAGAGCCACACCGACCTCCTCGGCGACGGCTCGAACCCGGCGGCCCGACCAGTACCGGTACCTTCCAGCAGCAGCACGTCGTGCCACACGCCCCTCCTCAGCTCTTCGCCCAGTCCGTCTGCCGCCGGACCCTAGGCGTAGTCCCCGGCGCTGCCGCGGGCTATCGCTGAAAGCGTGGCTCTGGCCTGCGGACGCTGGTATACGCGGCACGCCCCCCTGGGGGAGATCCCAGGGGCCTGCTGGTCGAGGGGTGATCGTGGGTTAGCTCTCGCCGCCCAGTTCGGCTACTCCACAGCAGCGCGGGCGGAGCGGCATCTGGCGGTGATCTTCCAGGCCCGCTAAGCCAACGTAAATCTCAGCAAACGAACCACTCGTCCATCCCTGCGTTCACCGACGACAAAGCCCCCGGAATCCACAAGGTCGGATTCCGGGGGCTTGGCTCGTGAAGGGGGTGAGGTCAGCTCTCGGTGCCGCCGTCGTCGGTGGACTCATCCGCGTGACGGCGGCGGGCCATGACCAGGGCGCCTCCGCCAGCGGCGATCAACACTCCCGCGCCGCCGATCAGCCACGGTGTTGCGTCGGCGCCGGTGTGGGCGAGGGAACCCTTCGATGCCTCCGGCGTGGAGTCGCCGGCCGGGATCGCGGCGGCGGTGGACGAGGAGTGGGCATACGGTGTGCCAGTGCCCGGCGCGGAGGGCGTGGCCCCGCCGATACCGCTGCTCGGCTTACCTGGGGTGGACGGGGTGTTGGTGGGCTGGTGCGTCGGCTTCTCCGAGGGGTCGGGCTTCGGGTCAGTGGCGGGCTTGGCGTTGGTGACGGTCACTGTGACCGGGGCGCCGGCGCCCGCGGTGAACATCTTGGACGGCTTGTAGAGGTCGTACCCGGCGGGGGCCTTGATCTCCTTCACCCAGAACTGCGTCTTCCGGCTCGACACCGGCAGTTTTCCGGAGGCCATGCCCTTGGCTCCGGTGGTCAGGGTGAGCAGCGCCGAGGTACCGGTGCCAATGTTCACGGTCGCGCCGGGCAGGAGCCTTCCGGTCTTGTCGTCCCTGGCCTGCAGAAGGACCTTGGCGGCCTTGAACGGGTCGGTGATCGTCGGCCGTGTGGTCGCGCCCGGGGTGACGATGACGTCCTGGTCGGCGACGGCCTCGGGGAGCGGGCTGCCGGACCCCGTCGCCTTGAGCCGGTAGACCCCCGGCGCGAGGTCGGGGAAGGTCAGCTTCCCGTGTGGGTCGGTCTTCCCGCGTCCGACTTCCTGGCCGGCGGAGTCGAGCAGCAGGAACGCGGCGCCGGGGAGCGCGTCCCCTGTCGTGTCCTTGGTGGTGATCTCGACGCTGCCCGCGTCCGGGGCCGGTGTCTGGGCGAGAGCGGCGGAGGCCGAGGGGGCCGGTCCGGAGGGCTGGGCGCTCGCGGCCGGCGCCCAAGTGAGGGCGCCGGTCACCGCGACGGCGACAGCGGCGGATCGGACGAAACGTGCGTGCACGAGGAGGAGGACTCCTTGGATCAGGGGGCGAGGAAAGTCATCGGGTTCGGCCAGAGACCGGGGCGGGAGGCGGCGGGGCAACAGGAGTGTTGCCGTGCGGCTGCTTGGTTGTCGCGGCGGCGGTGTAGAGGGCGCGGCGGGTGCGGACGGGGACGTCCTGGACGGTGCGGTGCAGTGGCTCGGTGGAGACCAGCGAGGCGGTGAAGGCCGCGACGAGCGTGGCGGGCGTACCGAAGGAGATGCGTGCCTTCCAGTGCGGCTCGCTGGGGTACCCGCCCCAGGCCCGCCAGACCGGATCGCTGGAGCCGCTGTAGGCGTAGCGGTGGCGTACGCCGCCGAGTCCTTCGGGGGTGAGGAAGGTCTGTGTGCCGTCGGTCTTGACGTCGTGGCTCCAGCCGCAGGTGAGCAGCGGCGTGTACGCCTCGTTCGGCGCCGTATCGTCCTGGAACAGTCGGTCTTGGTCGCTGTGCCGGTCTTCGAGGTAGAGGTCGAGCAGCTCGGTGTGGATGTCGTGCAGCAGCTCTATGGGGGTGGTGGCGTCGAAGGTGATCCGCCAGGCCGGTGGGGTGAACGGGGCCCGGTGCGCGTTGATGGTCCACGTGCCCTTGCCGGGTATGTCGGGCTGGGGGTCGTAGGTGGTCTGCAGTCGCAGGCACGGGCTGAAAGCCGCGGCCGTGCGTGCGTCGGTCTGGGCGAACGGCCAGCCCTCGTCGAAGGGGAAGGGCCATGCGGTGCGCGGATCGACGGCGCCGGGCCCGGCGAGGTGGCGGGGAAGGACGTGCACGGTCTGGGCCGGGTCGAGGTTCTCAACGGGGTGGGTCATCACGGGCAGGGCTTCTGCTGGGAGAGTGCGGAACGCCGGGGCTGGCGGTGTCGGCGCGGCTCAGCGGGCGCGGGCAGCGCTGCGGACGACCGGCACAGCGGGAGTCGTGAGCGCGGTCCGGCCTGCGCCGCGGCTCGGTTCGGACGTGGTCCAGGCGCCGGGGAACCAGATGGCGGTGTACTGCTCGATGGCGTCGCGCAGCCCGGTGGTGACGGCCCCCTCCCACGGGGGTCGGCCGGGGCGGTGGTACTTGTCGAAGGTGCCGTACTGCTTGGTGTTCGGCCGGGTGTTGGTGGCTTCGTCGCGGCGGTGGAAGGTGCCGTGATCTTCGAAGCTGAGGGCGACTGCGTCGATCTCGCCGCGTTCGGGGTGGACGACCGCGACACGCAGGCCGCCGTAGGTGTCCGCGTAGATGGTGCGGCTGAAGTCGATCCGCAGCCGTAGCGGTGCGCCGGGGACGGGGGTGGCGTAGTAGGTGTTGCCCACGACGGTGTTGTCGTGGAAGGGGAGGCGCAGCTCGGCGAAGAACTCGGGGGCTTGCAGGGACAAGAGGGGTCTCCGGTAGGGGTCGGGCTGGTCCTACCGGCGTGGGCCGGGCAGGGCGGGTCGACTGGTGGTGCTCCAGCGCGGGACGCTGGCCGCGGGCAGCGCGGCCGGGCGGCGGGACGCGGCGGCCCGCTGCACGTCGAGCGGGGTGGGGGCCGGCGACCGGGGCGGGAGGATCGGGGTGAGCTGGGCCATGCCCTTGGCGTAGCTGAAGGTGTCCTGACGCCACCGGGGCAGCGGTGCCGGATCGGCGACGCACTGGGTGACGGCGGTGAGCAGTGCGACGGGAGTGTCGGTGCTGGCCGTGGCGTACCAGAGGGGCCGGTCGATGGACTTGCCCGCCCACAGCTGCCAGCGGGCATCCCGCGTCGTCAGCTCGGCTTCCGGATCGAGGTCGCCGGTGGTGAACTCCATGCCGGCGAGTCCGTCCGGGGCCTGGACGGCGAAGACGCCCCAGCGCGGGCGGTCGATCTCCCAGCCCTGCTGCAGGAGCGGGACAACAGCGAGGAACGGGTCGTGCCCGTCGGTCCCGGAAACCGGCCGGGCGAGGTAGGCATCCGGCCCCTGCTCGTACGCCGCGGCGAGGACGGTGGTGAACGCGGCCACGAACTCGGTGGGGACGCGGTCGTTGAAACAGACGCCCCACGCCGGCGGACCGAACGAGTCCTTGTAGGCGTTGATGCGCCAGAGCCCGTCGTCTTCGCCTTCGGGCAGGTAGCCCAGGCGCACGCGCCGATCGAGGGCGGTCACGTAGACGTTGGAGTACTCGTCGTGCTGGAGGTCCCAGCCGAGGTCGAGCAGCGGAGCGAGGGCGGGGTCACCGATCCCGTTGGTGGAGGCGAGATGCCGCGGGGAGACGTAGACGTCGCCGTCGATGTCGAGGCGCGGATCGGGCCGGTTCATCGGTCCGCCCGCGTGGTGACGGTGATCTCGTCGGCGGCGGTGTCGAGGCGTTCGGTGACCTCGGCGGTGTCGCGGCCGGTGACGATGTAGAACCCGGCCCGGGCGGTGAACAGGTCGCCTTCGGGCGGCAGGAGGAGCGGGTCGCCGATCTCACGGGTCCACTGCACTTGCCGCAGCCAGGGAGTTTGGGCGGCGAACGGCTGGTTGATGTGCCGCTCGGTGAGCGTGCCGGATGCGGCCGGGTAGAACATGCGGATGCCTGCTGCCCCTCTGCGGGTCGGGGTGAGGTCCGGGGCCTGGCCGCAGGCGAGGTCGGCGGCGGCCTTCGGCAGGTTGATGCCGGTGGCGAGGCGGACGAGGTGGCCGATCATGTCCCCGCCGATACGCGCGTTGACCTCGATCAGCCGGGGCCGACCGTCCACGAGGCGCAGCTCGACGTGCTGCACGCCGTCGCGGATCCCCAGGGCCTTGACCGCTGCAGCGGCCGCCGGGGCGACCTGGGCCAGGAGCGGGTCGGTGGCATCGACGGTGTGCGCGGTCTCGTCGAAGTACGGTGCGGGGCCCAGGTGCTTGCGGGTCACGGCGACCGCGGTGGTCTCGCCGCGGTGGGTGACGCACTCGACGGAGACGTCTGATCCGTCGAGGTACTCCTCGACCAGGACGCCGGTGTCCTCGCGGCTGCGGCTCGCGCCGGCCGAGGCGAACGCGAACGCGGCGGGCAGCTCTTCGGGGTGGTCGACGCGGATCACGCCGATGCTGCCGGCGCATGCGGCGGGCTTGATGACGGCGGGACAGCCCAGGGTCATCGTCGCAAGGCCAGCCTCCAGCAGGGTCCGCGCCTTCATCGAGGCAGCCGACGGCACCCCGTGGCGTGCGAAGCTGGTGCGGGCGGTGGCCTTGTTGCGGCAAGCCCGCATCACCTCGACAGAATTCGAGGACAGACCGAGCGCGCGGGCGAGGCGGGCGGTGGGGACGAGGCGCCACTCGTCCCAGGTGACCACGCCAGCGAGGTCGTGGCGCTCGGCCAGGGCCCGGCCACCAGCGAGCAGCGCGGCGGTGTCGTTCAGGTCGACGACGGCGTGGTCGACGATGAACGGTGCCTCCCACGACGGCTCGGCACCGGTGAGCAGAACGACATCGTACGCGGCGGCCACCTGCTCCAGGCAGTAGCCGCGATAGGTCTCATCGCCAGGGGAAACGACGAGCACGAGAGGACGATCGGACAAGAAGGGGGTCTCCGTATCAGTGAACGGCAGGACGAGAGCAGAGAAAAGGGGTGTGTCAGGCGGCTCGGCGGCGGCGCAGCTCGAACACGCTGGCCCAGTGGGGGTGGTCGTCGATCAAGCGGCGGGCGTAGAGGGCGGTGAAGTTGTTGTTCAGTCCGGCGACGCCATACGGGAGTTGGCGGCGCAAGTCTTCGAAGAGGTCCTTGAGGCTGACCCGTGTGGTGCCAGGGCGGCCATGCGTTCCAGAGCGCGGTAGACGTGCGGGTTGTTCGCATCGAAGGCGTGGAACTGTTCGGTGATGGTGCGACCGCGCGGGCCGAGAGCAGCGGTGGGCATGGGGTTCTCCACAGGCTGGGGAAGCACGACAGGGTCAGGTGCGCAGGGCTGGATCGGTGCGTAGGCGGGCGAAAGCGAGAAACAGACCGAGGGTCTGCAAGGCGGCGCAGGCGGTGATGACGTGGCCCATCGCGTCGGGCGGGGTGAGCGCGGCGAGTACGCCGGCGACAGGGAAGGGCAGTAGGAGGATGAGGATGGTCGCCGACAGGGTGCTGCCGAATTTCTCCGGGGGGATCAGGCGGGAGCGCAGGGTGCGCAGGACGACCGTCATGCCGCCTTCGGCCGCCATGAGGACCGCGACCAGGACCAGGTAGGACAGGTAGTCGGGAGCCTGGGCAGCGGCGAGACAGGCGAGCGAGGCCAGGGCCGCGCAGGCGGCACCGACCGGCCACAGGCCCAGGCGGTCGAGCGCGAACCGGCAGAGCGTGACGCTCAGGAGCGTCGCTCCCGCAGCGGCGGACCAGACCAGGCCGACGGCAGTGGTGGACTGCCCGAAGTGCTGGACCACGATCACCGGGCCGGCCGCCTGGAGGAGCCCGGTAGCCAGGTTGGACAGGGTCAGCCCGGTCACGAGCCAGCCGAGCGCGGGAAGCGAGCGGATGGTGCGGCACCCGGCGAGGAGTCCGGCGCCGGACTGCGCCTTCGGCGCGCGGGCCGCGGCGACAGGCGAGGGGGGTGTGCGCAGGGCGAGCAGCGCGGCGAGAAGCGAAAGCACTGTGATCACCGCAAGCATCGACGGCGGCCCGGCGAGCAGAACCACTCCGGCGAGCGCCGGGCCGGCCAGCGTCGCAGTCTGGTCGATGCCGAGTAGGACGGCCTGGACGCGGTGGGCCCGCGCACCCGCTCGGCGGCCGGCGGCGGCGCCGGCGGTCTCGACCGCGATGTAACTGAACTCGGTGAGCACGCCGGTTGCCGCCGCGAGCACCATCACGGTCACGCTCGCCACGGCGCCGGACGGGTGGAGATGGAGCAGGACCGCGCCGGCGGCGAGGGCCAGCGCGCGTCCCAGAGAGGCGAGATGAAAGACCACGGATGCCCCGCGCCGGTCGACGATCGATCCGGCCCACCCGAACGCCGCCAGCCGCGGGATCCACTCCAGGGCGAACGCCGCTCCCGTCAGCGTGGCCGAGCGCGTGGTGGCCAGGGCCAGCAGCGGGATGCCGTAAGTGGACATGGCGAACGCGAGGGCGTCCGCCGTGCGCGGCAGGTAGATGCTGCGCATCAGCCAAGCAGTGTGGCGCGCGTGCCGGGGTGTAACCGCTGCGCTCACGCGACCGGCTCGGGCTCGGACCCCCGGGTGACCTGCGGGTTATCGCTCAGCCACTGGATCAGCAGAGCGCGGGGGCGGGCAAGGTCCACCTCGGCCTCGGCGCTGGGCAGGGGCGCGGTGCTCGGCCGTGTGAAACCGTCGGCGCGCTCGGTCGTGAGCGAAGGCGCAAGAAGGTCGAGGACGTGTCGGATGCGACTGCTGAACTCGCAGACCGGGGCCGGGTAGGCGTGGCGTCGGGCCCAGCGCGCAGCCGCGTCATAGAGATCGGCCAACTCCGCACCGATGTCTGCGAGTTCCAGGGCGGAGCCGGGTGCGCCCCGGATGAGATCGTGAGCGCGGGCTGCTTCGGTGGCGCGCCGCAGCTGGTGGGAGGAGATGTCGGGGAGGGTAGCGGCCAGCCGTCGCGGCGGTATCGCCCCGTTGTCGTCGATCTCGGTGACCAGGCGGATCAAGGAGCGCGACGCCAGCAGCTCGACCGCGTTGCGCACTTCGACCGTGGTGAAGAGGGTGGTCATCGGCGCGGGCCTCCCGCCGTGACGGCCGCCTTCGGGCGGGCAGTCGTGGCATGGGAGAAGAGGTCGCGGTTGTGCCACGCCGGAGAGGACTCACCCGTCCGGGCCTGCGGGAGCGCTGCGGGGGCCAGCCGGGACTGGCTGCTGACCCACGGCCTTGGCGCGGGCTTCGCCTTCGGGTGCCCCCAGATCGGGTGCTGGGTTGCCTGGTTGAGGGGCTGCCCGGCGGACCACGCGGACAGGGCGCCCAGAACGGGGCCCAGGCCGTCGCCCGCCGAGGACAGCCGGTAGGGCCGGCCGGTGCCCTCGGTGTCGACCAGGCCGTCGGCCACGAGCTGCCGCAGCGGCGGGTAGATGTTGGTCCCGTCGCTGCTGGGCATGGCGATCCGGGCCAGGGCACGGCCGCTCACCTCCTGGCGGGACTTGAGCACCCACAGGATGGTGGCGGCGTGGCGGCGGGTGAGCAGGGTGAGGCTGTCCTCGATCTGCTCGATGGCGGGCAGCGGGCGGTCCGCGGTTTCCAGATGCTCCTCGGCCCAGGTGGCGATCATCGGCAGGACCGGCAGGAGGGCCATGCCACGCTCGGTCTGGCGGTAGGTCACATGTCGTGCGGTGTGTTCGGTGCGCTCGACAAGCCCGGCGTCGCACAGCGCCTTGAGCTTGGGGTGGAGCTGGCCGTTCTGCAGCCAGGACACCTTGGCCGCCAGCTCGCTGTAACGCAGCGGCGGGCCGGAGAGGGCCAGCAGGATCCTCACGTTCCAGCGCGGGGTGATCATGGCGAGGGCCTCGGTGACCCGGGCGATGTCAGCGTCAGTGTCAGGAGGCAGAGCAGTGATGGCCAAGGGAGGAACTCCTGGGTGAAGAAGGGGAATCGCCTGCGGATCAGCGGCTGTGCGCCGTGCTCTGGACCGGAGGGGGTGGAGCCGGAACGGGCGGCGAAGGAGTCGGCGGGGACGGCGCTGAGGCCGGGACGCGTGCCAGGCTCTGCAGAACGGCGGCGACCGACTTGGCCTGGACGTCGCGGACTGCGACGGCTTCGGCGAGCCGACGGGAGCCGTCGAGGAGGTGGGAGACCTGGTGCCGGCCGATCTGGCGCTCGGGATGGAGGAGCCGGGCGAGGTGGTCGCGGTGGACGTCGATGCTGCGCTCGGCGAGGGCGAGGTCGTCGTGCATGCCGAGCAGGGCGGAGAGCATGCCGGGCGGCTGGTCCTGGGCGTGGGCTGCGAGGTCGGCGAGCGGCGCGCCGTACAGGTCCTCGATCCGTCCGGCTATCTCGGTGGACGTGAGGTGAGACAAGCGGGGGCTTTCACGGTCGGCGGGCCCGGGCCGCCCCGGCACGCTGAGGTGCCGGGGCGGCGGACGGGGGCAGGGTTGCAGTGGCCCTGAGCTGCGTCGTGCGGACGGGCCGGGCCCGCTGGTCGGGCGGAGGCATGGTGCGCAGCAACTCGCCGAGGGCGGCGCGGTAGCCGTCGCGGGCCTCCAGCGCCGCCTCCAGCCACTGCGCGTCGAAGCGGAGCTTGTCCGCCGACAGCTCGCCCATGTCGCGGTCCGGATCCATATCCGCGTGCACGCGGTCGCGGACCCGGGCAACCTGCTCCTCGACCGCAGCCAGGAAGGAGCGCAGTTCCAGTGCACGGGTGAGCGCGGGCGAGGCATCGGGCCCGGCAGCCACCTCGTACAGTTCGGGCAGCGGGTTACCGAAGACCTTCCGCAGGTCGCCATCCATGGTGCTGGTCTTGAACCGGCTCATCGCGCGGGCCTTCCCTCCCGCCACGCAGACGCAGGCGCGAGGGTACCCGCGGGCTGGCGGGGCGCGCTGGTCTGCACCGCCGGCCCCGTTCGGGGACGAAGACGGGCGAGCCGTTCGGCCGCTAGCCCCTTCTTCCCCGGAGCGTCCGGGTCAAGGAGCCACCGCACCACCATGGCCCGCCCGTCGCGTACGGCGACGGCAGTGTTCACGCGGTGCGCGAGGCCCATCGTCGGCTCGTCGACCTCGCTGGGCTGGGTTTCCAGCGCGGCAAGGAGATCGTCCTCCGCGCGGTCGAGCACCGACTGGGCCTCGACGAGAAGGCCGTGCCACCTGACGACGTCGGTGGCGTCAGGATTCACGGCAGGCGCGGCGACGACTGCGGCCTTCAACCGGTCTATGTCCATGGCGAAGCGCGCTTCCATCCGCTCGGTGAGCACGCCCACGAGATCCTCAGCGTCATCGGATATGCCGTCGGACAAAGGAATGCTCCTGTTCTGAAAAGGCCGATGCCTGGAGGAATGCGAGGGGGACTCTCAGCGGCTGAGGGGCAGTTGCTGAATGCCTGTCAGTCCAGGCACATCTGGATGTCGCGGTAGACGTACGTGCCGGAGACCCAGCCCTTGACGCCGGTGGACTTGTCCGTGATGTAGAGCCAGTTGCCGCTCTTCTTGGCCACGCTGAACGTGTGGCTCTTGTAGAGCACGCCGAGCGCGGTGGACTTCGAGCTGGCCTTGGACCGGATGGTCACGGCCTTGGCGTGGACCGCGTACGGCAGCGGGGGCAGAGACGAGCAGCTGCTAGCGGGGGCTGCGGAGACGGCGGCGGG
This sequence comes from Streptomyces sp. NPDC021212, assembly GCF_044332925.1. Classification (NCBI taxonomy): domain Bacteria; kingdom Bacillati; phylum Actinomycetota; class Actinomycetes; order Kitasatosporales; family Streptomycetaceae; genus Streptomyces; species Streptomyces sp. NPDC021212. The sequence goes on along the minus strand of NZ_JBIRPZ010000005.1, from coordinate 309,874 downwards.
TGCCGCGCTGGCGGTGGTAGCGGACAGCACCGGCAGGGCGAGCGCGCCGAGCATCGCCGCGGATATGGCAATTCGGGTGGAGCGCATGCGGAAGAAACCTCCGTGATGGCATAGGGATTGCGTGGAATGGCGCCGCGGAAGTGTTGTCCCGGCGGCTGTATAAGAATCCGGAGAATCGCCGGTTTGGCTAACCGGCGATCGTCGGCTATGTTTCGCCGCCCGCGTCGGCCTTGGCGCTCAGCGCGATCGGCCGGACGGGCGCGGAACAGGGGCCTTCGCCACACCGGCCGGGCGGACGGCCGCGGCTGCCGGGCGGACCGGTGGGAGCGGACCGGCCTCGCCGGTGAGCCGGTCGTCGCACCACTGAAAGGCATCCTCGACCGTGGCGAAGCCGCCCTCCCGCAGTGTGCGCGTCCACGCGTCGGTGTCGACCTCCTCGACGATGACGCGGAAGGGCGAGGGGGCTCGCTCGTCCAGGGCGCGCAGTGCCACGACGGTGACCATGTCGTCCGGGTCGTCGGCGGTGTAGGAGTAGCCCATGGCGTAGTGGTCGCCGTCGCCCGCGAGGCGGCGCTCCAGCGCACGAGTCGCCTCGTCCGCCGGCGGGGGGGCCCAGCTCGGGGTCGAGGCCGATGGCATCGTGCGGACAGCCGCGGTGGATGAGCCAGGACTGCGCCATCGCGGGCAGTGGCAGCAGCGCTTGCTCGAAGTCGAACGTCTCCTTCTCCCGGTCCCGCTTCAGGTGAACGGCGACGTAGTGCGGCACGCCTGGGTGCCCGTAGGTGGCGGTGCGGTCGAAGAGGACGTAGTAGCTGTGCGCGCCGTTGGGGGTGTGGTGTTCGGCGAGGGGGACGAGCATGTCCTCGTGGACGGCGACCTGGCGGTAGAAGTCGAGGTACGTCTCCTCGTCGGCGTCGAAGTCGTCCAGCTCGAAGTCGACTTGCGGGATGGGCTTCCGGGGCGCCGCCGGTTCGGTGGGAGCCAACAAGGGCCTTTCGATGGAGTTCAGCGCCGCTGTGCCGAGGTGGACGGGGATGTGCCGGGGCGGGCCGGGACCTTCGGCGCCTGGGTCGTGGGCGTCCGTCGGGCGGCGGACAGCGCGGCGCGTCCGGCGTCGGTCAGGGAGACCGACTGGCCGGCGTGCACGGGGTGGTCGGTATCCCGGACGACCAGGCCGGCCTCCTCCAGCCGCTGCAGCTTGGCGTGAGGGATGCGGGTGCCGGAGGCGGCGGTGACGGACATCCGGCCGGTCAGCAGGTGTTCGTAGAGCTTGGCGCCGCCGGCGATGGCGAGCAGCGCCGCCGGGTCGTCCGTGGAGAGAGGCTTCGCGTCGGGTGTGGAGGGCGCCGCGGCGGCCTCGATGGGCTCCAGGGCGGCGAGCACCTTCCGGGCAGCGGCGTCCCGTGCGTCGGTGGCTTCCTCCAGCTGGTCCACGGTGCGGGCGATGCGCGTGAACAGGGCGTCATCGACGTCGAACTCGCCGCTGGAGAGGCGGTTGAGGAGGCGGAGGTAGAAGATGACGCTGGTCTGTGTCTTGGCCAGCTCGCGGTGACGGTCGACCAGGTGTGCATGTGGCTCGTCGAGGACGCCGCGGTCTCGGTAGGCCCACAGGGTGTCGGTGTCGTGGCCGGTGACGGCTTCGATGCGATGGTCGAGCGGGGAGACCACACGTCGGGTTGGCTTCGGCGCGGGTTCAGAGGGCATGGGAGACGCTCCGTGCGTTCAGCGGGTGTGGTGGTGCTGGGGGTTCTGCGCGGGACGGGGCAGACTCTGCAGCGCGGTGGGCGGCGGACCGGGCCGGGGCGCGGGAGTGCGAGTGCTCAGCTGCGGGGAGCGGGAGCGGGCCGCGTGAGTGCGGGCGCTCAGCGGCCGGCGGGTCATCCCCAGGCGGCGGCCGACCTCGTCGTAGATGTCGTTGCCCGCACGCGGCCGGACCGCGACGACGTGAATCTCTTTGTGGTGCGCGGACTCCGCGGGTGCCGGGCGGACGCCGTAGACGACGCGCCAGTCCTTCCGGGAGTCCACGACCAGCTTGCGGAAACCCTCCAGGTCACCGTCCAGGCGCAACCCGAAGCGCTGCGCGTTGACGACTTCCTGCAAGCCGGCGAGAGCGAGGTCGCGGATATCGCTGGGGGCCTGGAGGAGATCGGTCAGCGCGCGGGGGTCGAAGCTCAGTCCGAAGGCGGGCTGTCCCACTCCCGCGGTCATGACGTCGGCTCATCCGGCTCGGCGAGCCCGGCGGCCTCAGTCGCGGACGCGGTCTCCGTGCGCACGGACGGCGGCGGGCCGGGCAGAAGCCGGTGCGCGGGCCGATCGGGAGAGGTCATGCAGGCCGACAGCGGCCCGCCCGGCGCACGGATCGCCGCAACAGCGTGGGTGAGGAAGTCCCGGTGCCACACGAAAAGCCCGGACAGCCCGGCTTCGGGGTCCTTGTGCTGCTGGTAGGCGAGCCACAGGGCATGGAGCCAGGCCACGACATCGTCGTGCTCCTGCCACCGCAGACACCAGGGCGCCGCGGTGGTGACCTCCGCCCCGTAGACCGGGAGGAGGAAGTCGTCGACCCAGTCCGACAGGGCGTCGAGTTCGTCCTCGCGCTCCTCTCCGTCGAGTTCCAGGATCGGGCGGGGCTCCGGCGGAGCGGCTGCAGGCCGCCCGCCAAGGCCCGGCACGCCGAACGCGGCGAACGGCGATCCGCCCGGTGCTGGAGCGGACGCGAGGTGGTCGAGTTGCTGCGCCTGTTGCGTCGACTGCTCCATGAGCCGTCGGACGCTCGCCTCGATTCCCTCCAGCTGCGGATCGGGAATGCGAACCGGATCCAACTCATCGTCAGACGGTTTTGTGGATTCGGGCATGAAGAATTCTGCCTCCTACGAGACGCGGAATGAGTGGAAAGCGAAGCGGCGGCGCGCGGACCGGCCAGCAAGTTACAGATGCGCTTCGTCGGATTGCCGCCTGGGGCGCCGGTCGCGTTGACGGGAGCGGCGCTCGCGGCTCAGGCGGTGAGAATCACGTCGTCTTGGGTGAGGGTCTCGCGGATCGTCTCGGTGAGCCGGTCGGCCGCGATCGAGGCGTAGTGCTCGGTCTTCTCCACGCCGATGAAGTCTCGGCCTTCCAGCAGGGCGGCCACGCCCGTGGATCCGGAGCCGGCGCAGAAGTCGAGCACGGTGCCGCCCTCAGGGCTGATCTTGACCAGCTCGCGCATCACCTCGACGGGCTTCTGCGTGATGTGCTGGCGCTTCGCCCCCGAGGGCTGCGAGGCCGAATACAGGCCGGGCAGATAGACCGGGTTGCGGGAGCCGTCGATTGCTCCCTTCGATGCCCAGACGATGAATTCACAGTTCTGGGTGAACCGGCCCTTCTGGGGCCTGGCCTGCGGCTTGTGCCAGGCCAGCACCCCGCGCCACAGCCAGCCGGCCGCCTGGATCGCGTCCGTCGTGGTCGGGAGCTGACGCCAGTCGGTGAACAACAGCGCAGTCCCGCCGGTCTTCGCGAGGCGGTGGGCTTCGGTCATGATCTGCGTCAGCCAGAACGAGTAGCTGCGCTGGTCCATGTTCTCGCCGGTGAAGTCGGCGAGGTCGTTCTTGGAATCGGCGGAGGTGTACTTCTGCTTCGCGGAGCGGGCCGTGCGCTCCTTAGCAGTCCGGCCCCCGCTGTTGTAAGGCGGGTCGGTGACGACGGAGTCGACGCAGCCGTCCGGGAGGCCGGCGAGAACGCCGAGGGCGTCACCCTGGTGCAGGGAAAAAGGCAAAGAGGAACCCCTATTCGGGTGCGGAAGCGCGGAGGTAACTGACCGCCTCGCACAGGAGTCCTCGCGGGCCGGAAGTGGGCATGCAGAAGCCCGGGGCCGCAGACCGAGGAAGGCGAGGGGGAGTCCAAAAACTGTAGAGGCGAATCCGCCGACGACCAAGAAGTGCTCCGTCGAGGTGCCGGATTCCGGTACCTCGCGCCTACTTTTTGGTCAACCGCCGGTCCGCGCCTACTGTTTTTGAACCGCCCGGCGCACACCGTCGCTGGCTACTCCCGCAACACCTCACGGAGATACCCCCTGCCCCGGGACACCTAGCTCACGGTCCGGCCACGCGGAGCGAGCGGCAACTCGCCCACACCGGCCCGCCTCGATCGCCCCCCCCGGCCGCCGCGCCCTTCCACCACGCCTCGCGCACTCGGCACGCCGGACACCGCACCCCCGAAGGAAACGCTCATGACCTCTCGTTACCCGCCCATGCCCGAAAACGCCGACCCCCGAGTGGTCCGCTCCGGTTGAAGGGGGTTGCCGCCGGCATCGGCGTCGTCTTCCTCTCCCCGTTCCTCCTGGGCGGCGCGGCCATGATGATGGTCAGCTCCAGCGAAGCCACCACGTCCACCCACGCCACCAGCCCCTGTCGTCCCGGCCCGGATACCGGCAAGGTCACCGCGCAGGTCACCAAGATCCTCGATGGAGCAGACGCCTCCGCCGTGCACATCAAGGGCTTGGACCTGCCCGGTGAGCAGATCCCGAACGCCCAGACCATCGTCGCCACCGGCCTCAGCACCGATGTGCCCCGGCGCGGACAGATCGTCGCGCTGGCCACCGCGATGCAGGAGAGCCGACTGCGCAACCTGTCCTCCGGTGACCGCGACAGCCTGGGCCTGTTCCAGCAGCGGCCCAGCCAGGACTGGGGAACCGCCGAGCAGATCCGCGACCCGGTCAACGCGACCGAGCAGTTCTACAAGGCGTTGCTCAAGGTCCACGGCTGGCAGCAGATGACCCTCACGCAGGCCGCACAGGCGGTACAGAAGTCGGGCTACCCGGACGCGTATGCGCGCTGGGAGCCACTGGCCACCGCCTTGCAGAAGGCCATCGCCGCCACGTTCCCCGGTAGTGGCAAGGGCGACACCGGCAAAACCGCCGGGAAGCCGACCACCGCCTCCGGCGCCTCCGGCTGCTCCGCGAGCGACGGCTCGTCGTTCGGGACGATCCCCGAAGGCACCATCCCGAAGGGCTACAAGATCCCCAAAGGCACCGACCCGAAGGTCAGCAAGGCGATCACCTGGGCGATGCGGCAGCTCGGGACGATGTACCAGTGGGGCGGCTCTTGTACCAACCCGCACGGCCAGGACGCCATGGCCCGCTGCGACTGCAGTTCCCTCGTGCAGCAGGCGTACAAGCACGCAGACATCTCCCTCACCCGCACCACGTACACCCAGGTCCGCGAGGGCAAGGCCATCTCGCCGAAGGCCCTGAAGCCCGGTGACCTGCTCTTCAGCCGCGGCAGCGCCACCCGACCCGAACACGTCGGTATGAGCCTCGGCAAGGGCCTGGTCATCGAAGCGCCGCGCACCGGCAAACCCGTCCGCATCACGCAGATCAAGGACTGGGACATCCTCGCCGCCCGCCGCGTCGCCTGACACCGGTTCCTTCTCGCGCCGCTCGCGCGCCCCTTTCTCCGCTGTCTCAACTTCCCCTGTGCCGGGTCTCTTTGGCCTGCGCACGCAAGGAGCCCGCCATCCGTTTCATCCACCTTGCCTACGACCCGGGCATCTCCCCCAAGGGCGGCGGCCTGCCGGGCCTGTCCGTCCTGAAGAACATCGTCAACTCGATCAATCTCTTCGGGATCATCACCGTCGTTGGAGCCCTCGCCGTCAGCCTCGCGGTCTGGGCATGGGGCCACCACACCGGTGGCCACCAGGCTGAGGCCAACGGCAAGAAGGGCGCGACCGTGGCCGCCGGCGCCGCGCTCGGCCTCGGCGCCGCCAACGGCATCGTCGCCTTCTTCTCCACCCTCGGGTCGCAGGTCCACTGATGCGGAAACGATTCTCGAAGTACGGCATCGGATGGTCGCCGAACCGCCGCATCACCGTGATCACGGTCGGCCTGGCCTGCCTGCTGATCCTCGCCGCCGCAACCGCCTACTTCACCGGCCGCGGCGAACGGCACCACGCCACCGCCAGCGCCCCGTCCCCCACGCACAGCTCCGCTCCCGACATCCGGAAGCCGGTGTCCGGGACCGGCTCGGTACCTCGGCCGCCGAAGATCTCCGATCCGGTCCAGTTCGCCAGGGCCGCCGCCCAGATGCTGTGGGCCTACGACACCCGCACCACCAGCCACGACCAGCAGCTCGCCGGCACGAAGGCGTGGATGACGCAGGAGGGCCAGTACAGCGACTGGGTCTCGGTCTCCGCGCAGACGCCCGGCCCCGTCCTGTGGTCGCGGATGGCCGACCAGAAGCAGCACGCCACCGCCACCGTTGCCGAGGCCCACTACCCGGCCGCCTTCAAACAGGCCCTGGCCGAGGACCCCTCGGAGATCACCAAGGCGTACATCTACGCCGTCACCGTCACCGGCAAGCAGTCCATCGCCTGGTCCAAGGGCGGCGGTGGCACGGAAGACCGTTCCATCACTTTGGCCGTGCAGTGCCGGCCCTCCCAGAACTGCTCGCTCGTCGCCATCGCCCCGCGCGTCGCGCCCTGACCCAAGGGAGGTAGCCCCCTATGGGGTTTTGTGATCTTCCCGTCGCGGACAAGGTCTGCGACGTGGGGGAGGCAGTCGACTTCGCCTCCGACCCCGGCAAAGCGATCGGCGACTGGATGGCCAAGAGCGCCGGAGAACTGGCCGCCGCCTCCGCGGACCTGGCGGCCAAGGCCGTCGACGCCACCACGCGCGTCGATCTCAACGCCGGATGGTTCCGCGACAACTACGAGACCATCCTTCCCATCGGCCTGGTCCTGCTCGTGGCCACGTTCTGCGCCCAGCTCGTCCGCGCCGCCATCAGGCGCGACGGGCAGGCCCTGACGCAGGCGTTCACTGGCACCGCATCCGGCGTCATCTTCGCCTTCGCTGCCATCTCCCTGACCACGGTTGCCATCGAAGCGGTCGACGCCCTGGCCGCGGGCCTGTTCAAGGCCGCGAACATGGACATCGCCTCCGCTGTCCGCCGCGTCGTGCAGGTCAGCCAGATCCCCGGGCTCGCCGGGCTCGGATGGCTCGTCGCCGTTCTCGCCGGGATCGGAGCCGCCATCGGCGCCATCCTGTACTGGTGCGTGATGATGGCGCGCAAGGTCGGCATCCTGGTGCTGGTGACCCTCGCGGTCTTCGCCGGAGCCGGTGGCGGCTGGGAGGCCGCACGCCGCTGGCGCAAGGGCTGGATCGAAGCCACCGCCACCCTCGTCGTCAGCAAGCTGCTGATGACGATCATCTTCGTGCTCGGGATCGCCGCCATGGGCAAGACCCAGGCGACAGACGGCGTGGGCGCCCTCGCCGACGTCCTCGCAGGCATCGTGATCATGGTCATGGTGTTGCTGTGCCCGTACGCAACCTTCAAGTTCGTGCACTGGGCCGCCGAAGGATCCGACGGAGAAACGCTCCACCGGGCCGGTGGCGCCGGCGCCCAGCTCGCCAAGCAGCACGCCGAGAAGGCCACCCGCAAGGCTGCGCCCATGGCCGCCACCGCCGCAACAGGCGGCGCGGCAGCCGGAGCAGGCGGTGCCCCGCAAGGCCCCGACGCCACTGGCGGGGGTGGATTCCCCGGGGATATCGCCGCCAACCCGACCGGCGGCGGAGGAGAGGGCAAGGAAGGTTCGCAGGGCGGCGGCACGGGCGTCTCGCCCGGTGGCGATGGCATCAAGTCCGGTCTGGAGAGTGCCGTTCAGCCCGCGCCGACGAGCGTGTCCGAGGACACCAGCGGCCAGGTGGGCGGCAGCCCGGGATCTGGCGGGCCCGGCGCGAGCGCCACCTCCGGCCAGGACGGATGGCAGTCCACGGCGCCTGCCACCACCCCGCCGCCGCAAGGCGCACCGCCGTCCTCCAGCTCACCGAACACCACCTCCAGCGGGCCGAGCGGGCCACCGCCGCCTCCGACCGGCCCCTGAATCCCCTGCCCGTCTACCGGGGGCGGGACGTGCACTGCACCTCCCGCTCCCGGGTGCCACACGCGCCTCCAGGACCCGCCCCATGACTGATCTGTCCGTCGCCCCGGTCACGGTGAAGTTCCCACACCGGTCACGCCGCGGCATCCTCCTCGGCCTCTCCCTACCCCAACTCGTACTTGTTTCCTGCACGTTGGCGCTGCTGCTGTTGACGGTGGTCTCCACTGGGCTGCTCGGCGCCGTCGCCCTGGCCCCGCTGTGGGCGGCATCCGGTGCGCTCGTCGCGATCCGCCGACACGGCCGCTCCCTGATCGACTGGGCACCGATCGTCGCCCGCTACGCCCACCGACGCCGTACCGGCCAGACCCTCTGGCTGGCCCGGCCCGTCACCCGGCCCCGGCAGGACGGCGTCCTCCACCTGCCCGGCACGGCCGCTTCCCTCACGGTGGTCACCCCCGGCGACTCCGCCAACGGTGCCGCGGCCGTCCACGACCCCCACCAGCAGACGCTGACCGTCATCGCCCGCGTCAGCAGCCGTGCCTTCGCCCTCCTCGATCCCGCGGCCCAGAACCACAACGTGGGCAGCTGGGGACGGGCTCTGGCCGGTATCGCCCGCACCGGGCACATCGCCACCGTGCAGGTGCTGGAGCGCACCGTCCCCGACAGCGGCGACACCCTCTCCCGGCACTGGGCCCAGAGCGGTCAGCCCCAGGCTCCCGTCGCGGGACAGATCTACTCCGAACTGGTCGCCTCCGCCGGACCCGCCGCTGCTCCGCATGAGACCTATCTCGCGATCTCCCTCGACCTGAAGGCCGCCCGGCGCCTGATCAGCCAGGCTGGTGGAGGGCTGCCCGGGGCGTTCACCGTCATGGGACAGACCACCGCGTCCATCGCCCAGGCCGCCCGCAACGCCGGACTGAAGGTCACCGGATGGCTGAGCGCGCGGGAGATCGCCGCCGTCATCCGCACCGCCTACGACCCGGGTGCCCTCGCCGCACTCCAGCAGTGGTCAAAGACCGGCCGCGCCGAGGCCGACCCCGCAGCCGCAGGTCCCGTCGTCCAGTTCGAGGAGTACGACCGCCTCACCACCGACAGCGCACGGCACGCGACGTACTGGGTGGAGAACTGGCCAAGGACCGAGATGGGAGCCGGCTTCCTGCACGGGATCATGTTCACCGCCGGCGTGCGGCGCAGCCTGTCCCTGATCTACGTGCCGCAGGGGCTTGAGTCCGCGCTGCGGGATGTCCAGCGGAAGAAGGCCGCGATCCTCGCGGACGCCAACGAGCGCGCCCGCCGCGGGCAGGTCGACAGCGAGGAAGACTCCGTCGAGTACGCCGATGTCAAGACACGGGAGCGCCAGCTCATCGCCGGGCACGCGGACGTGGCCCTGACCGGCCTGGTCACCGTCACCGCCGAGACCGACGCGCTCCTGGACGCCGCCTGCGCGCAGATCGAGACCCACGCCGTCACCTCCGGCGTCGACCTGCGACGGCTCAACTATCAGCAGTCGGACGCCTTCGCCCTCGCCGCGCTCCCGCTCGCCCGGAGCGCCCTGTGACCAGCACACCCCACCGCCAGCCCCCGCACCCCACAGCAATGTCCCCTTCCGCACATCTCACCGACGAGATCACCGCACTGCTCCTGGCGTTGCGGAAGATGCAGCGCCGCCACCGAGCAGAACTGGACCTCTACCGCACCGCGGACGGGGAAGTGATCGAGGAGCGGTACGCCGACTACGACGAGGCCCGCCAGACCACGGCCATGGAAGCCGGTGACGCGCTCGACACCCTCATGGACCGGCTGGAGAACCTGGTGGTCGTGCCCTCACGCCGCCCATTCACCGTCGCCCTCCAAGGCCCCGGTCACGCGGAGGGGGCCGCCGCGTGGCTGTTCGTCGTGACCGGCACCAGCCTCGACGACGCCCACCGCGCCCTCACCCGCCTGCCCTCCTTCCAGCAGTGGAAGGCCGATAACCGTCCCCCCGACGGCTACGAGATCCCGGGCGACGCTCAGCTGGTGCCCGGCCAGAGCCACCCCGGTATCCGGGCATCCGGGTCGTACATCGATCTGCGCCACGAACAGGCCCATGCACCCCTCCGGCACACCACATCGGCAGCCCCTGCATCCCCCGGCCCCGCACCGTCCTACGGGCCGCCCCGGCGCCCCCGCTGACACACACAGACCCACGGACCACCCTGTTGACCTCTCCCACCCCTCCCACGGCGCACCCCTACCTGCGTGCCGCCACCGCGGGCATCCGCCACCACGCCCGCGGCCTGGACCGGCCACCGCCGCCGGAGCCGGTGGACCGCGCACATCTCGACGCGCTCCACGCCCACCTCGACGCGCTGCACCGGCTCCTGGACCACCTCGCCACCACCACCCGCCCACCGTTTCCCGGCGCGGGCCGGCATCTGGCCACGGCGCGCACCGGGCTGTGGCGGGCCACCGCCGCCGTGCACGACGCCTTCCACCTCCTGCCGCCCGGATCGGCGGAATCCGCCGAGTGCCGGCCCGAGCGGCTCCCCGAGGGGCCGCCAGTCCTCACGATCTGCCAGCGCCACCTGGCCGCGGGACACATCGCGCGCCGCAAAAACACCCCCACTGACCTGCGATAAACCCTGCCGTCGGATCGAAAGGCCCCTGATGAACCACAGGGCTGCCCACCGCGCCTCCGCCAGCACTCTGTTCACCCCGCACGGCACCGACCGGGCCGCCCGCAAAGCCGCCCGCCGTCAGCTCGCCGAAGCCACCGCCAAAGCCACCCTCCCCCCAGCAGGCCCCGCACCCGCCGAGCACGGGACCCCCGCCCCCTTGTACCCGCCGAGCGGCCGGCCCGGACCGGCATCCGCTCGCGGGGACCGCCTGCGCCTGCCCGCCCACCGGATGACCACCGCCATCGCGGCAGGCGCCTATCCCTTCCTCGCCGAGGGCGGGCTCGGCGCTGACGGCATCTACATCGGGCGCGACGTCCACGCCGAAGCGTCCTTCGTCTTCGATCCCTTCGCGCTGTACGGCCGCATCGAAGGATTCACCAACCCCAACATCCTCTTGGCCGGTGTGATCGGTCAGGGCAAGAGCGCGCTCGCCAAGAGCTTCGCGCTGCGTTCGTTGGCCTTCGGATACCGCGTCTACGTGCCGTGCGACCCGAAGGGCGAGTGGACGCCGGTGGCGGAAGCCCTCGGCGGCCGGTCCGTCGCTCTCGGCCCCGGACTGCCCGGACGGCTGAACCCCCTGGACGGGGCCCCGCGCCCGGAGAGCGTGGCGGAGGCCGACTGGGTCGGTGAGATCCGCAAACGGCGCCTGCTCCTGCTCGGCTCTCTCGCCAGGACGGTTCTGGGCCGGGACCTGATGCCCATGGAGCACACCGCCCTCGACATCGCCCTGGACACCGTCGTCACCCGCGCCGCCACCACCAACCAAACCCCGCTCCTCGGCGACATCGCCGCCACCCTCAACAACCCCGCCGCGCTCGACGAAGCCGCCGGGATGATGTCGGGCCAACTCGGCGACGCTGCCCGCGACCTGGCCCACGCCATGCGCCGCCTCGTCCACGGTGACCTGGCCGGCATGTTCGACGCCCCCTCCACCGTCGCCTTCGACCCGAACGCCCCGATGCTCACCATCGACCTCTCCCGGCTCGGCGGCTCCGGCGACGACACCGCCCTCGTCCTGGCGATGACCTGCGCCTCCGCCTGGATGGAATCCGCCCTGGCCGATCCATCCGGCGGCCGGCGCTGGATCGTGTACGACGAGGCGTGGCGGTTGATGCGGCACGTCGGTCTGCTCCAGCGCATGCAGGCCCAATGGAAGCTCAGCCGCGGGCTCGGCATCGCGAACCTCATGGTGATCCACCGGCTGTCCGACCTGCTCACCGCAGGCGACGCCGGATCCCGCGGCCGAGCCCTGGCCGAGGGACTCCTCGCGGACTGCTCCACCCGCATCATCTACCGCCAGGAGACCGACCAACTCCACGCCGCGGCCTCGCTACTCGGTCTGACCTCCGTCGAAATGGACGCCATCGCCCACCTCAACCGAGGGCGTGGCCTGTGGAAAGTCTCCGGACGATCTTTCATCGTGCAGCACCTCCTGCACGCCCACGAGCTGGCGCTCTTCGACACCGACGCCCGCATGCAGTGAGTCCCCCGCGAGTGCCCGGATATTGGGCCCTTGATCCCTATGAACTCACGGGTGGGGTCACACACAGTGCTGAGTTCCCCCTGGCTGACACACAGCGCGACGCGCACCGGAACAGCCGACTCTCCACCACACCGCCGCCGCAACTGAACACCGCCGACAACACGGATACACGTCAGTGACCTTCTCTTGGATAGATCACCGCACCCTGACCTCGGATGACATCGCCACCCTCGAAGATCTGATGGCCGCCTACCGCGAATACGGGGGCCATCCCCCTCGCCCCGAGCCCATCCAAGGCGAGTGGGTGATGGTCATCCACACAGGAGCCATGAGCCCGGGCGGGCAATGGCTGGAAATCGAGGGCATCTTCAAGCGGTGGGGATCCACACTGCTCACCTCGGACGGCCGCACGCACACCGAGTTCGTGGACATGCTGTTCACCGAAGAGGGCCAGGCACTCCCGGGCCACGGGTACGGGGCCCGCCCGGCGTCTGCGCCACGCTACCCCGAGGCCGCACCGCCGGTGCCACCTCACTCACCATCCCCAAGACGGGGGCGCTAGTCACTCCGGGCCGACCCCACCCGCAAAACCCTCACCAGCTCAGACGGGGCCCGAACGAAGTGACAGCCCTGCAGACAACCACCAGAGGCTCATGAAACCTGATATCCAGCGTGAACTGATACCGCGCGACGACGCGCGCGGCCTTATATCAGCATGCTCAACTCGTTGAAGTCCGAGTGCTCCGACAACGCCGAGCAGTGGCGGCTGCTGGACGAGAGCGGCCAGGTGCCGGCCGAGCCCTCCTTCACCGAGCTGTTCCAGCACGCCACCAACGCGCAGGACTCTTCCCGCGAGGTCCTCCGGCTCACTGCCGACTTCGCCGCGCGTCCTCACAGCACGAACCGGGCAGGCCGCGTCACCCTGGCCCACCTCGCGATGGCGAGCACCATGTCGGCCCACGCGACAGCGCACTTCGCGGAGACTGCAGAGGCCGCCCTCGGTCTGCTGCACTCCTCCAGCCCAGCCGATCAGCGTTACCTGAAGAACTGCATGGTCGGCGACCATGGCACAGCCCGCGCGTACCTGCGGCTCACATCAGAATCGCTCCGCGACGCGGCCAAGGAACTCGACAGCCACCTCGACTTCCACCACGCCTTTCCCGCGCCCGCCCAGCGCGAGAGCCCTGTGCCGCCACCGCCCAGGCCGAGCGGTCGCCACCGCTAGCCCGGGCCGGCCCCCACCCCTTCACGAGGAGTCCCCTGAACCGCCCCGCCCACTTCAGCGACGCCGACTGGGCCGAGTACCAGCAGTGTCAAGCCGAGCACGACGACCTCATGACGCAGATCGCCGAACGCGAAGCCCAGATGGAACACGACCTGATCGCCACCTACGACGAGTACGAACTCGATTTCCATACGGTGCCGACACCGGAAGGCACCCCCGCCCGCCGGACGCCTCCGCCGCACCGCACGCCGACCTCCCGCAGGAGGAGACATGGCCGCTGACGCAGCGAGTACCCCAGACGCCCGCCACGCGGCTCCGCTCGCCCCGCTTCCCGACCATCGCCACGTGGACACCCCGTGGTGGCAGGAGCTGTGGCGCCGCCACGCGCACATCACCACACCACTGCGGCAGCGCGGGCTGGAATGCGACATCGAGTTCAGCCTCAGCGCCTACCTCGTGCGCGTATCCCTCCCCGACGGCAGCTACCTGCTCATCAGTCCACCGCAGGAGCCCTCCTCCGACCGCCTGCCGGGAGACCCGGAGGGCTGGATCGCGACCCGGGAGCACCCCGACGACCAGGCTCTGTTCGAAGTCGTCTACAACTCGGCTCCCCCGGCCGACCCCGGTGCCGCCCAGCGGCCCGAAGCCCGCCACGGCGGCAGTGCCCAGCCCCTGATCGAGGCGCTCGACCATCGCCTCGCCCAGCTCGGGCTGCTGCCGTATCCCGTCCCGTCCACCGGAGACCCGCACGCGGTCCCGGCTACGCCGACGCTCCACGCGCCCCAGGGCCCGGATGTTTCCGACCCAGCAGACCGCGCTCCCGTCTACGTCTACGGCGATGCGATGCGCGCTCTGACCGACCGGCTCAATGGGACCGAGTCGCACGCGGACGCCGCTGCCCTGCTGCACCAGATTCTGGATCCGGTCAACGGTCTACTCGAAGGGCTCGGCGAGTTCTTCGAAGCAGCCGGGGAGAAGGCCAAGGAAGCCGAGGAGGACGACGGCTTCGACCTGTCCTACGACCTCACCGACGCCGCCGCCGAGATCCGCAACCTCGGAGAGCTGCTGCACGTGACCGAGGACCGGATGCGGGCACTGACTCCGCTCGTGCCGGCACCGCGGCACACGTCCGCCCCGGCCCGTCCTCCGGTCCTTCCACCGCGAGCCCTCCCGACGGCACCGCCGCGGCACACGCGGTGACGCGGGACCACCGCCTCTCTCCAGGAACACATGACCTGACCCGGCACCGACCTGTCCGACCGACCGGCCCCCGGTGGCCTCCTGGCGGTCGGACCGCGCGTGGACGCGTCCCTTCCCGCGCGCTACCTCGATGGACGCCGAACGTCCCCGCTGCCTTGCTCGATCTGGAGAACTCCCTGTCCACACGCTCCTTCATCGCCCGCCCCACCATCGGCACGGGGTACAGCGGCATCCACGTCCAGCTCGACGGCGTCCCCAGCCACCACCTCCCCCTGCTCGTGGCCGCCTACCAGTACAAGTTCGGGCGCAACGTCGAGGCCATGTGCCAGCACCTCATCGACGACGTCGCCGTCGGCTGGCACGAGCTGGGCACCGACCTCCTTGACAATGCCCCGCCCACGCTCGTGGCCGCGCTAACCGGCGGCGAGCAGTGGCCCAGCCGTACGCTCGACCACCTGATCACCTCCGACAGCTCCCCGCCGGTGCGCATGACGGTCACCGACGAGACCGCCGACGCGCAGGACATGCAGTGGGGCTACGTCCTGCACCAGCACGGAGTCGAGGTGATCCGCCTCCTCCACGAGGACATCGGACCGCTTGTCGACTGGGCCACCGACCCGCGCACCGCCTTCAGCGACCACCCAGCGGCCTGGTCCTCCCTCGCCCCCGCGCCAACCATCCGGGCATCGCACAGCACGCCGCCCCAGAACACTCCCGCCGTGCCAGTCGCCCGCAGCGGCGCCCCGCGTCCCGCCACGCGCCGTTAGTTCCCCCCTCGTCTTCCCGGAGCCCTCCCTGCCCCCGCACTCCACCCCCCTGATCACCGTCGTCATCGCCAGCCGCCTGCGGGACGACCGGCTCGACTACCTGACCGCCATGCACGCCAGCCTCACCCGGCAGTCCGTGCCGTGGGAGGCCGTGATCGCGCTCGACGGCGCCTCGCCCGACCGTCTCCCGGCCCCACTCGCGCAAGACCCCCGCGTCCGCACCCTTGCTCTGCCCCGTCCGGTCGGCGCCGCCTGCGCCCGGAACCTGGCCCTCGCCCACGTTCGAACCCGTTACACGAACTGGGCGGACGACGATGACGAATTCACCGACGACGCCATGTCCGTACGGCTGAACACCCTGGAATCGACCGGGGTCAGCTGGTGTGCGGGATGGAGCGAGGACCAGCACCCCGACGGCTCGACCACCCTGTGGCGATGCCCCACCCCGCCCGGCCGGCACGCGGCCGGCGACGTGTGGACGTACTGGAAGTCCCCAGCGGACACCATCCCCATCGGGCCGACCACGATCCTCGCCCGCACCGAACTCGTGCGCGCCGCTCCGATGGGCGGCCTCGTCCAGGGCGAGGACTACTGCGCGGCCCTCGGCGCAACCAGTCTCGCGCCCGGGATCCTGCTGCCGGTCCCCGTGTACCGATACCGCAAGTGGGACGGGCAGATGACAGCCCAGGCCGAATACGACCAGCTGGAGGCCGGAGCCCGGGAGCATGCCTGGCAGTACGGCCGCAGCCTGCGAGCCATCCTGCGCGGCGACGTGGAGCTGGCCCGTGGCTGAGGCGCAGATCATCCTCTCGCACAGCCGGGATTCGGGCATCGTCGCCATCGCCTCGGGCGAGCAGTACCCGTGGGCGCACACCGCCCTCGCGGAGAGCGGCTTTAAGCGGGACGACGCCGGCGTCCACCACCTGCCGGCGGACGGCAACGGGACCACGGTGGCCGACCTGGTCACCTGCGCGAAACGGCACCGCACCAGCGTGCACACGAGCAGCCGGCGCTTCATCGGCGACGCCGCGTGCGACCTTGCGCGCCAGCTGCCCGGCCAGTGGAACACCTCGGTCGGGATCTACTCCCACCCCGCCTGGCAGGAAGACCTCGTGCCCTGGATCTGGGACAGCGGCGAACTCGGCCGCGCCCTCCAGCGCGAGCGCATTCCTTACGCCGCCACGCTCACCGACCCGGCTTCGGGCACCAATCTGCTGCTCATCGAGCGCCCCGGCCACCAACACGACTATCTCGTCGGCGCCTTCGCCCCAGGCCCGTTCGACGGCGGGTACGGCGATCCGCATGCCCCGCACGGCATCGTCCTGCCGCCCTCACCCGGCCCCGCGGCCAAGACGATCACTGACCAGTACCTCCCCGGCTACGACCGGGCCGTCCACACCCGCAAGACCGCAGCCGTCGCCGACGCTCTGGACCGCATCCGCACCGAGCACCACGCCTGGACCGCCCAGGTCGCCTCCGGCTGGCACAGCGACACCAGCCCGCTCGGCATCGACGCCCTGGGCACCGCGAGCGCACGGCTTCTGGACAACGCCTGGGGAGGCTTCCTCACCGTCATGGACCACGCCCCCGCCCTCCTCAAACGGTGCCGACCCGCCGCCGCTCAGTGGCCCGATGACACCGATGCTCTCGCCCAGTTGGCCAATGCTCTAAACGATGCCGAGACCGTGCGCGAGGAACTGGCCCGCGGCATCCTGCTCACCCGCACCGAGCGCATCACGCGGACGTGGCCGGCCATCGAAACCTGGCTCGCCCACGGCGAACGGTTCCTGCGGCAGGCCCGGGCGACGACCCCCGGTCAGCGGTCCGCCCCTGCCGGGACCGCGACGCCCCGCACCCTCCCGCCGGGCCGGCCCGCACCCCGCCGCTGACCCGCGCCACCACCATCAGGAGACCCATCTGCGTGGACTCTCGCACCCACTTCGCCTTCGGCACACATCCCCAGCATGGCTTCGTCGCGGCCTTCACCACCTCCATGCCCGCGCACCTGGCTCACTGGTTCCTCGTACGGGAGCAGTTCGAGCCCATCTCTGAACAGCCGGGCCTGTTCCGGCTCACCGAGCCCGAGCTCGACGGTCCCCGCCGAACCCGCCAGGCCATCCACGATCTTCGCCGCCACGGCTACACCGTGCAGGCTGACATCCGCCTCAACCCGTCCCCCTCCGCCGCCCCACCACGCCCGGCCCGGCCCAACGCACTGCAGGAACGCCGCAGCCGTCTCGCCCAGGCCGCCGCAGGCCGAACGACACAGCGCGCCACACCGCCCACCACCTCCCTGACCTCGGCCCGGCCCATTCCGCCGAAACCCACCTACGCACCGACCGTCCACCTGACGGCCTCGGGCAATGGACGGTCCCGATGACGCCCGCGAACACTCCGCCCCCCGAAAGCTCCCTGCCCATGACACCGGAACTCAAGGACGGTGCACGCCGCTTCCAGCTGCGGATGGCGGTCATCGACCACGAGACCGAAACCGCGCTCGACATGACACGCGACCGCTACGGCCGCACCCTCCACACAGACGCCGCGGCAGCCGCACGCGCCCACCGCGACAAGGCGGCGGTGGAGGCATACACCACCCACCTCGCCCCGCACGCCGACGCTCTGCTCGATGCCGCCCGCCGTGCGCTCGACGACCTGCCACCCGCCCGGCACCTGGCCGGGTGGCGGGCCGTGCTGGACGGCCTGGCCACCTCCGCCACCGAGATCCGCCGGGCGCTCGACCGGCCGGCCACCCCCGGCTCCGCAGCCGAACGCGCACAGCACTCGGCCCTGTGGCCGTACCTTGCCGCCTGGGCGGATCACAGCTACATCGCCAGCAACCTCGCCGACCAGAGCAATGGCCAGCACCACAAGGCCCCGCTGACCGAAGAGGAACAGCGGATGTGGACCGAAAGGGCCCAGGCCGCGCAGAGGCGAGGCGAGCTGGATCCGACCGAGTCCTGGTACGCCGCCGACGGGCAGCCGATCACCCTCGCCTACCTCGTCGAAGACGACGACACGACGGTGGTCGCGCTGCGAGGCGCCCCGGACGCACCAGGCTGGCAGGTGATCGGACACTACGCCCACGAGTACGAGGCGGGGCAGGCGCTGCCTGCCGCGGTCCCGCCCGGTGTACTGCGCGCGGACGTCTCCCAGCACAACCGCCCAGCGCTCGCACCCGAGGTGTCGCTGCAGGAACTCATCCGCGACGTCGTCGAGGCCCAGCACGCCGGTAACGCGTCCAACGCTCTCCTCGGCGCCACCCAGCGCGGATACGACGCAGGGCCGATGGTCCGTCTCCAGGAACTTCTCGAAACCAGCGGTCAGTTCGCCAGCGCCCTGGAGACCATGCAGGGCCGGCAGATCGCCGCCCGCCTCTCGGCGCTGGGTCGGCAGATCGAGTTCCTCACCCGCGAGGTCGAGGAGGCGGCCGAGGACCTCGGCGCGACCGTCGCCGTCCTGCCGCCGCACCGCACCCCCGTGCTGCGCGTACGCCCGCGCCCCGCTGTGGACACCACCCCGCCCACGCCGCCGCCCCGCGCCAGCACGCCCGCCCGTCACCGCTAAGCACCGAGCAAGCGCCCATTGTCCCTGACCGCACCCTCGGCCCAGGCACCGCCTTCGCCGGGCGCCTTGCCGAGCATCCACTCGCCAGCGCGGCGCTCCCCGGCGCCGGCGCGGCCTTTGCTCTCGCCGTCCTTTTCGCCGTGCGCCGACGTCTGGGCACCACCGGACAGCCGCAGCGCGGCCGGCACAAGTCGCCCTGGTCAGGGCGCAACCCCCGATTACTTTCCGACCCTTTGGAGGAGATCGATTTATGGCTGTTCGTACGCAGTGGACCGTGGAGCACGCCTGCTCCCACCAGGTGGTTCATGATCTGTCCGGTCGTCCTGCCGACAAGCGGGCCGGATTCGCCCGCTGGCTCGCGGCCAAGGACTGCACCGACTGCTGGAAGGCGGCGCGCGAGGCCGACACCGAGTCCAAGGAGGAGTGGCTGGCGGCCAAGCGCGCCGCAGAGCAGGAGGCTGCCCTCGCGTGGGCGAAGCAGTTCGACATGGCGCAGTTGGAGGGCCCGGCCAAGGCCCTGGACTGGGGCGAGCGCTCCCGTCACCAGCTGATGACGGCCGCGCACACCGCGCTGGTCGTGGAGGGGTCCTGGGACGAGGCGGACTGGGCGGAGCTGGAGGACAAGGCCCGCTCCGTCACCCGCGCCGGATGGTGGATCGATCAGCGCGACGCCGAAGGCACTGACCTGCTTGAACTCCTCGACGCCGCAGGCGAGAACGACCGCGGGACGGAGAACCCGTTCCGCTGACGGCGGGGGAACATAGCCGGGGAACGCCGGTTAGCCAAACCGGCGTTCCTGCGGACCATTGTTCCTCCCACCCCGCCACCGATTGCGTGGAAGGAACCGCATGTCCCAGCCCCCGCCCACTTCGGCGTTCGCGCCGACGCCTGACCCGCTCACCCCTGACCGGGACATCACCCACGCCCACTTCCAGGCCGGTGACACCGTCGTCGTTTTGAAGGGGGTGGCCGGCGGGGAACTGTGGGGAGATGCGATGCGCGTCGTCGCCCCGTCGTGGCACACCCCGACCGACGAGGACGGGTGGCGGCTGCGCGACGCCACCGGTGGCGCGCAGACCTACGTCACGGCCCACCCCCGCTACCTCGCGCACCTCTCGTACCGGTGCCCGGACTGCCTGATCTACCTGCGCGCCATGGAGGACCGTCTCCTGCGCACGTACGCCGGACACGACGCGCTCATCGACTGCGGCTGGTACACCACCACGGCCCTCGGCCAGCTCGTGCACATCGCTGACGCCCGGGGCGGCCGATGATCCCCCGGATCAACGAGCGCACACACCGCCCGCACGACCCGCTCGGCGAGGCACTGGGGCGCGGTGTGCCGGTCGAGGGTGGCCTGCCCGAGTACAGCGTCGTCGCCTACTGGCCGGGCCTGGACTCCTACGCCCTGGACGACGAACAGGCGACGTGGACCGCCGTCCAGTGGGCCGAGCACCTCGAAGACCCGCTCTTTGAGAACCCGTTCACCACCGGCCCCCGCGACGACCGGCGGGCGATCTTCCACCTCCACGTCCGGCTTCACCCCGACGACCGTGACCTCTCTGGTGCGGAGTGGGCCGAGGCCGCCCACCGTCTCGCCCGCGCCAGTGGCTTCGAAACTCCGGGCGACAACAACGGCTGCCGGTGGATCGCCGTTCAGGGCAAGCCCGGGCGCCTGGACCTGATCGCCAACCTCATCCGGCTCGACGGCACCTGGCAGCCGCGGCCCGCCAACTTCCTGCGGCGGCTCTCGGACGAGGCCAGCCGTATCGAGCAGGACTTGCGCCTCGTCCCCGGACCGGCCGCCCGCGAGCAGCACGTCAGCGCCCGGGCCGTGACGACCTCCTCGGCGCAGCTCGCGACGGCCCTCTCCCAGCTCGCCGACGAGCGGACCGGCCCGCTGACCACCATGCGCAGTCTCGTGGAGCACACCGCCCGCCGGATCGCCCACCAGCCGGGCCCCGCCGATGCCTATGTGGCCTACCGCCTGGAGCTGGTCGCGCGCCACCTCCACGACATCCAGCAGGACCTCGACATGGCAGCCGGCCATCTGGAAATTCCAGCCCCACCGCGCGTCGCCGCCCCAGCCCCGCCTGCTGCCCGGGCCCCGACACGCTCAACGTAGGAGCAACGCTTCCTTGTACGTTGCTGACCGCTTCCTGACCATCCGGCGCGATCCGCACTCCGAGGAGGTCCTCGCCCGCGGCGGCGACAGGGAAGCCCACAGCATCCTGCAGCGCGCGGGGTTCATCGCCGTCGTCCGCGTCCACGAGACCTACCACCGCGCCCCCACCGGCCTCCCCCAGGACGACGAGTCCCGTCTGGCCACCGACGCCGTCGCTCGCCTCCGGGCCGCCGGGTACCACGTCGACTGCGATACGGACTTCGACACCGACGCCCGTCAGGCCAGTTACCTGCCGCTTGGCTCCTGCGTCGCTCACCTCGCCGAGCGGATCCGCGAGGCCACCACCACCGAAGAAGCGGCCGACGGCTGACCGAGCTGACCGCCGCCCACGACGGCATCCTGGCCGCGCTGGAGGAAGTCCTCACCGCCACCGCCGACTTCCACGACGGCCTCGGCCAGGCGGCCGACCCTTACATCGCCCGGCGGTTGCGTTACCTCGCCAGCGAGTACCTGCACATCATCCGCACCGACCTCGCCCACACCCGCAACGACCTCGCCGACCGGCACGCCCCGCACCCCGGCCGCACCACCTGCACCGAAGAGGTCCCCGCCAACGAGCGCGAGCGGTCGGCCGTGTGCGCCTGCCCGCCACTGCCGCGCACCGTTGCGACCCCGCCGCCGCCTCCTATGGCCGCCGGTATGCGCCGCTGAACCCTATCCCGCCAAGGACACCATGCACGACCACGACACCTCCGAGCGCCTCGCCTCGTACGCCGACGTCCTCGCCGGCGAACTCCCCGACACCTGGACCAGCTTCTACCTGCCGGCCGATGCCAAGGACGACCTCGCCGAACTGGCCGACCGCATCTGGGACCTGGACCTGGTCGCCGCCGCCCTCGCCGAACACCCGCTGAAGCAGGCAGCCGTCCTGAGCCGCCCCGACGGCGCCCAGCTCGTCCTTCTGGACCGGCACGACGACAGCGACGGATTCCTCATCGCCGCTGTCGCCCCGCAGGCCCTGCCCGATGAGGCATACCGCGACGTTCCCGAGCCCAACGGCATCGCCCTGTCGGTGGACGACCCGTTCCTGAGCGCCGAGCAGGTCGCCGGCGATCTGCTCGCCCGCTACGACAGCGCGCTCGCCCAGGTCCGGCACAACGCCCTGGGCGGCATCCAGCCCTCCCGGCCCGACCGGGTCGTCCTGACCTGGCAGCCGGACGGCAGCGTCGCCACGGCCCCCGTCGGCGACCGTGCCGGTGCCGTCCTCGTGGCCAACGGCTTCATCCAGGACCCGCAGAGCGGCATCTACCGCCTCAGCGGCGACGACACCAGGGCGCAGGCGCGCGCCCTGCGAGAGATCGGCCCGCAGCTCGACACGCTCGGCATCGGCACCGCCCTCCAGCACCCCGCAGGCCGGACCGCTCCCACCTCCGCCCCAGCCTCCATGCCGCCCTCCCCGGCCGGCAGCCGTACGCCGCCGGCCGCCAGGGCTCGATGACGCAGACGGAGCCTGAGTTCTGGGTGCTGGAGTACGTCACCATCACCAAGGACCCCCGTACCGACCTGGTCGTCGCCATCGGCGGCACCGAGAGGGCGGCGGACATCCTCCAGCGAAGCGGCGGCTTCCTCTCCGTCCCTGGACCTCGTGGGGACTACCACCGGCTTCCCTACGGCCTGCCCGTCGAGCAGCAGCGGCTGAAGGCGACCACCGCCTCACATGCCCTGCTCGCCGCCGGTCACAGCGTCCACCTCGATCCCGCCCTGACCGCGCTGGCCACACCGGACGGCGAACACGACGCGGCGCTGCGCTACCTCGCCCATCTCGCCGAGCGGGCCTCTGCCGCCAGGACCAACAGTGAGGTCGCCGAGATCCTGACGGAGATCGCCGCCCCGGTTAGCGGGCTGCTGCCCCTCACCAGGGAAGTGGTCGTCCGGGCCTGGATCGCCGCCAGCAACCTTCATGGCGCCGCCTACGGCGAGGAACCCGAACCCCTCGCACGGCTCGGGGACACCGCCACTTTCATGAGCCAGGCCGCGCACGTCATCCTCCGCGCCCGCAACCACGCCCGCCGCGCTCCGCAACACCAGGCCACCGCATCTGCGCCGAGACCCGCCCCGTCCTCGGCCTCCCGCCACCTTTGACCCCGGAGAGACATCCATGGCCAACATGGCCGACGAATACGGCACGGACGTCGAGATCTACATCAAGGCCCTGACCACCACCATCCACGCCGACACCCCCACCGGCGCCCCCGCCAAGCTCCACGACCTGCTGGAACAGCTCGGCCTGGAACGCCACGAATACCCCACGGGTACACCGCTCTACATCTGGCACACCGTGCCCGAACACCTCGGTGCCGACGAGCAGAAGCGCCTGGCGACCCGCGCCATCCCCGCCCTGCTCCTGGCCGGGTACGAGGTCAACTGCACGCCAGAAGTCTTCGACGAAGCCGCCTACCGGCAAGCCGTGCACGACGTCCGCACCCGTGCGGCCCACCCCGCCGCGCAGCATCCGGCACCGGCCAGCTCCCCCTCGCGCCCCGCACCGGCCCGGCGCACCCCGTAAGACCACCCGGGCGGCCCCGGCGCCCCGCCGGGGCCGCCCACCCGCACCCGCTCGCTCCCCCGGAGAAGCCCGTAGCAGCCCACACGCCCCCACCCATCAGCCATCGGCTCAAGCCCCGACTCGCGACAGCCGTGTTCCGCCGCTACCTGCGCGCCTGTATCCCGACCGGCCCCGACCGCTCCTCCCCGCTGGCCAGCGCACGCCCGGAGGCCGTCCTCGCCGAGACCCAGCGCGCCGGCCACCGCCACCACCACTGACCGTCCCCTGACCCGGAGGAGCATGTCCCACCCCGCCCCCTACCCGGTGAGACTGGCCGACGAGATCACCCGCCAACTCGGCCAGCTCGCCGACCACCTCTCTCAGCTCCCCACTCCACAGGCCGCGCAGGTCATCGCCCGCGTTCTCGACCCGGACGCCGGAGTCCTCGGCGGCGTCACCCATCTCGTCGCCACCGGCAGCGTGTTCGCCAAGGACCAGGCAGAGCGAGGCGCCCTCCCCGCGGAGGTGTGGCTCGCTCTGGGCCGCGCCTCGAACGAGCTGCACGACGTCGCCCTCAACCTGGACGAACACAAGGACACCCTGCAGCAGGTCGGCACCCAGCCCGCCACCACCGCCGCAAAGCCGCCGACACCCGCGCCGCTCGTCGTCCGGCGGCGCCGGTGAAGAAGAAGCAGTGGCCAGGCTGGGGGCCAGACGAGCAGGCCGAGCAGCACTACCTCGTCCAGCCCCGGGCCCTGGCCGGCGGCGGCGACGTCCGGCACGTCTCGGGGTTCCTGCGCGCCTCGGGATGGCGGGACAAGTCCAAGACCGGCGGCGTTCTGTTCATGGAGAGCCCGGACCGCACCGTCCGTGTCGCCTACGACCCCTACGTCCTGCCCGGCGGGTGGACCATCCACGGCCAAGCGGACGGCGTGCGCGGCGAATGGTCGGCGCATCTGGGCCGGCAGACGCCGGTGGAGATCGTCGCCGGTTTGACCGACGCCCTCACCCGTCCCCGCTCCGCCCACGCCCCCAACGTCTGGGCGCCGTTGGAGGAGCAGAACTGGCGCACGCGTTTCGAGGGCGAGCACTACAGGGCGACCAGCCCCGACGGCACCGCGTGGATGCAGTACCACCACAGCCCGGACGGCACGGCGATGTGGTGGACCGGAGCGAAGGACCAGCAAGGCAACAGTTGGACGGCCCATTTCTCGCCCAACACCCCGATGCATCTGGTGCAAGCCTTCTCGGCTGAACTCGCCAGCCCCGATCCCGTGATGCGCCCGCGCGGACGCGTCCCGCTGAGCGCGCAGATCCGCACCTGGTCGGTCTCCGTTAAGCCCTCCCAACTCCGCGCGTGGCAACAGGCCCGGATCACCGCCGCCCGCGCCGCCACCTGGGCCCGCAACAGCCCCCAAAGCACCCGGCCACGCGCCACCGCCCGTCCCTATACCCCCGCCGGTGCCCGGGCACGCCACTGACCCCGACGCCCCCGTCCCAAGGAACTTGATGCCCGCACTCACCCCGGACACCATCCGCACCGCGACCGAAACTCTGACGGGCCTCACCGACTACCTGCGCGACAGCCCCGACCCCGTGGAGGCCCTCGCCCTCGTCGAGCCCCTCCTCGACGAGTCCACGGGCCTGCCCGTCCAGCTCGCCGACACCCTGCGCGCCCTCGCCCGCGCCGTGCAGGACCACCCGGACACACCGCGCGGCAAGGCGACCAACCTCTTGGTCGACGAGTTGCGCACGGCCGCGTGGGAGCTGACCGACCAGCACACTCTCCACTACGCCTTGGACGACCTGCGTGCCCTGTACGGCAGCGTCGGCGCGAGCGGGCCGGGTGGCTGCTGGTGCCGCTGAACGAACGGCAGCTCGCCACGTTCGCCGACAAGCACGCCTGGCAGGTCCCGTTCGACACCAGTCCTCGCCACCTCGCCGGCCCCGGGGATGCCCGCCACGTCACCCACGGCCTGGCCGCCGCCGGATGGAGCGCCGTCTCCGATCCGCTCAGTGCCGAGATCGTCCTGCGCAGCCCCGACCGTCTCCACCATCTCCAGTTCGATCCGCAGTCCTCTACCTCCGCGTGGTGGCGGCTGCGGGCCGAGCCCACCGACACCGAGCCCGGCTGGTACGCCGAGTTCGGCGAACTCGTGCCCGCCGAGGTCCTCTCCGGCTTCACCGACGCCCTCATCGTCACGCCGCCACAGCATCCGGACCTGTGGGAGCCGGTGACCTCGGCGGGCTGGCACCGCGACTCAGACGACACGGCGCACTCGCCGGACGTCATGTGCCGCATCGAACTGCGCCAGTTGAACGAATTCATCACCCGGCCGTCCTGGCACGTCGAGACCCGCGAGCCCGGCTATGGAGGGTTCCGCGGCCCGCGCATCTGGCACGCCTACTTCGACGAGCACACCCCCACCCACCTGGTCGGCTCCTTCCTCACCGCGCTGGCCGACCGTGGCCCGCTCCAGCGCGGCATGTACGACCGCACCGGCCACTACAGCGCCGTGCAGGAGCCCAGTCCGTTGCGCCCGCAGCAGGTGGTCGACGCCCACACCGCCCGCATCAAGGCACTTCGCGCACGGGCACGCTCTACCCGCCGGCAGCAGACGAAACCCGCGACACCCCCGGCGAACGCCGGGCCCGCCCATCCGGCCGCTCGCCGCTGAACCGACAGGATCCCTCCTCATCTCCACCGACCACCACGCACACCACGACCTCTTGCGCCACCTCGACGACTATCTGAGCGACAGCAAGAAGATCCTCAACGCCTGGGATGCCTACTCCGACGAGCACTCCGACCTCGACGGCTGGCCCCACGACGACCACGCCTACGGCACGCGCGCGAGCCAGCGCGACGCCGACATCCACACCGCGTTCGAGCCGCTCCGCTACAGCGCCCGTCACCTGCTGGCCACGGCCCAGACGCAGCTGGCCCACCTGCCCAAGAACACGGTGCAAGGCCGCTGGGCCTACCAGTTGGGCGTCCTGCACGACGCCCTCGACCGGCTCGACGAACTGCACGAGCAGTGGCTGGAGACCCGAGACACCCTGCCCGCCACCGCCAAGCCCGGCACCACCGACTTCGACGACGCCCTCGCCGAGCATCACGCCGAATCGTGGAGCTACCTCGATGACTGGGCCACCCACGGCAAGGCACTCCGGGAAGTCAACTCCGCCGCGCGCAAGGCCCGTTCACCTCTGGCCTCCATACCGGCGCGCGCACCTGTCCGGCGAAGTGCGGCACGGAAGTGAGCATGCCCCCGACTCCCGAGACCGTCGAGGTCGACTTCATCGCCCCGCGCCACCTCGCCGGCGGCGGTGACCCCGCCTGGATCACCGTCCCACGTCGTCACCCGTAGGACCACCGACGCTCGCCATGGACGTCGCCGGGGCGCTGGAAGACCGCGTCCACTCCCTCACTGCCCGGCACACCATCCCGACGACAAAACCGATCCCCTCGCGACGGCCACCGGCCAGGAACAACCGCAGCTGCTAATTCCCCGTCCCCGCCCGGAAGCACATAGCCCTTGCCCCCCTCCTCCAACAGCAACACCGACGGGTACGACCTCGTCCTGCGCCTCCTGGTCGGCGTGCTCGCCGTCGTCGTCCCCCTCGCCCACCTCGCCTGGCTGTCCGGCAACATCACCGCCTACCTCACCGGCGCCAGCTGGGCCCCCTACCAGCCGACCACCGCCCTGCTCCACCCCGAGCAGCTCTGGCCCGACGCAGGAGAGACGTCCCTGCTGATCGGCGCCCGCATCATCCCCGTTCTCCTCCTCCTTGCCCTCGGGACGGCCGCGGGCATCCTGTGGGCCCGGTACAAGAACCGCAGCGGCGGCCGGAAGAAGATCACCGGCATGGCCAAGGCCCGGGACATCGAACCGCTGATGGCCAAGGCGATCACCGACAAGGCCCGCTCCCTGCGCCCGAGCCTGAAGAACGCCCAGCACATCGAGGCCCGCGACACCGGCATCCTGCTCGGCAACCTGCAAGGCACCAAGCACGAAGTGCGCATGGGCTACGAGGACGTGGCCGTCGCCATCATGGCCCCGCGCTCGGGCAAGACCACCGCGCTCGCGATCCCCTCGATCCTCTCCGCGCCCGGCGCGGTCCTGCTGACCTCCAACAAAGCCGGAGGGGACGCCTACACCGCCACGCTCGACGCCCGCGCGGCCGTGGGACGGGTGTGGTCGATGGACCCGCAGCAGATCGCCCACGCCGAGCGCACCATGTGGTGGAACCCCTTGGCGGACGCCAAAACCCTGGACGGCGCCGGACGGTTGGCCGGCCACTTCGTCGCCGCCTCGGTAGACGCGAGCCAGCAGGGCGACTTCTGGTCCAAGGCTGGCAGCAACATCCTGTCCCAATTGCTGCTGGGCGCAGCGCTCGACAAGAGGCCGATCACCGACATCATGCAGTGGCTCGCTTTCCCGGCCGACCGCACCCCACTCGACATCCTCCGCGACCACGGCTTCGCCGCCGTCGCCGCCCAGCTCAAAGGAACGGTGGAAGGACCTCCGGAAACACGGGATGGCATCTACGAGACCGCCCGCCAGTACGCCGCGCCCCTGCTCAATGCGGAGATCGCCGCCTGGGTCACCCCCCAGACCGGCGTCGCGGAATTCACGCCCGCCAACTTCGTGACCAGCACGGACACCCTCTACCTGCTGTCGAAGGATGGTGGCGGCGGAGGATCAGCGCTCATCGCCGCGTGTGCGGACTCCGTCATGCGGGCCGCGACCGCAGCAGCCGAGCGCGTCGGCGGACGCCTCGACCCGCCCCTGCTCGCGATCCTCGATGAAGCTGCCAACGTCTGCAAGATCTCGGATCTACCGGACCTGTACTCGCACTTGGGCTCCCGTGGTGTCATCCCGATGACGATCCTGCAGTCCTACCGCCAGGGCCAGAAGGTCTGGGGGGACGCAGGCATGGACGCGATGTGGTCCGCCGCCACCATCAAGGTGGTCGGTTCCGGTATCGACGACCCCGACTTCGCCGACAAGCTGTCCCGGATGATCGGGGACCACGACGTCGAGAGCACCTCCACCTCGCACTCGGAGTCCGGCAAGTCCACCTCCGTGAGCATGCGCCAGGAGCGGATCCTGCCCGCCGACGCCATCCGGGCCCTGCCCAAGGGCACCGCGCTCGCCTTCGCCACCGGCATGCGCGTCGCCGTACTGGACCTGCGTCCCTGGTACCTGGAACCCGGAGCGAAAAAGTTGTCCGCGGCGTCCGCCCGTGCCTCGAAGGCCATCACCACCCGCGCCATCGCCAAGGATCCCAAGCAGTCCGACTTCCACAAGGCGGCATGAGCGACCCGCATCTGGTGCCGGTCCGCTCCCGCGTGTGAAGGACTGCGTCCGTGCCCGGCACCGGCACCATCCGCTCCCCGCCCGACAGGTCTTCTCCGTCGGAGCCACCGACGACGCCGGTCTTCTGCGGGCAGTGGCCATAATCAGCCGCCCCGTCGCCCCCCACCTCGACGACGGCGCCCTCGAAGTCCCCGCACCACCAACTCCCCTCTCTACGGCACCGCGTGGCGGGCGGCCAAGGCCCCGGCGATACCGGCAGCTGATCACAGACACCCCGGACGGCGGGAGCGGCGCCTCCCTGCCCGGAGCAGACTGGCGCATCCTCGCCCGCCGCCCGCCCAGACCGGGCTGGCCCACCCCTTTCCCGGCCACGGACCACACGCGGAACCGAGTACATCGCCCGCCCTCTCTGGCAGGCCCCCGAAGACACATCCCACATCCCTGCCCCGCCGCATCTTCCCAGAGGAATCACCATGGCGTTCATCGACCACCACGATGTGTTCGTGGGCTCGACCACCGACGGGCACACCTTCATCGCCCTCAACCGCAGCCTTCCCGCAGCCCACCGCATCCTGACACGCAACGGCTTCACCGCCCGCGAGCACCAGGACCGCACCCTGTATCTGCTGCCGCCCACCTCGGCGCCGGAGGCACACGACCGCACCGGCCAGGTCCTCCACGAGCTGCTCCCGCACACCATGGACTTCGCCGATCTCAGCTGGACGACGCGTTGGATGGACTCCGGTCCGCTGCCGCAGACGGGCGCCCATATCGACCTGTCCGACGGGCGCGTGACCGCTACCGCTGACACGGATGTGGCCCGCGAGGTGCTGGAGCAGCACGGATTCCAGCGCACGCCCACCGGCTACGCACTGCCTGGCGAGATAGGCGAACGGGAACGTGTCGGCATCGTCGTCCGCGCCGAGATCCACCTGTGGGCTCTCGGCCACGGTGTCGAGGTCAGCCTCGGTTTCCCTACACCCGACGCCATCTCTCCCGCGCCCTCCCGGGTAAGCGCCCCCGCGCCCTCCCATCCCCCGCAGCCCGCCATGTCCAAGCGCCACACCCGCTGACAGCCACACTCTCCGTCCCCACCGCGGCCGAACGTGCCGGGCGCAACCTAGGAGCATCTTGACAGCCTTCTCCCGCACCGACCGCGTGATGGTGTCCCCGCGCCACCTCGCCGGAACCGGGCTCGACCGCGTCGGCGACGCGTTCGGCCCCCTCATCCACCAGTTCGGCTGGAACGCCGACCACGACGCGGCCACCGGACGCGTCCGCGTCCACAGTCCCGACCACAGCCTCCAAGTCGCCTTCGACCCCACGACTTTCGACGGTTCCTGGTGGACCATCACCCACCACGAGCCCTACTGGGCCGCTGAGTTCACCCGTCAGACGCCCGCCGAGGCGGTCGCGCCCGTCACCCAGTCCCTCCCCCAGATGCTCGGGGACCAGCGCCACTCCGAACGCATCCACCTCACCCGCTTCAGCATCGCCGACACCGCCGCCCTCAACCATTGGACGGCCTCACCGGACGGCAGCACACCTCCGCGGACCGGTACTGCACCCTCCGCCACACCCCCGAAGCCGAGACCTCGTACGCCGTGCACAACTCCATCCACGGCGGCTTCGACACGGAATGGCACGCCACCTTCACGATCGATGCCCCCGAGCAGGTCGTCGCGCAGTTCTTCGCCCACCTGTCCACCGCCGAGCCGGTGGAGCGGGAGTACCGCGAAATCCCCTACCTCGCCCGGGACCTCGGCGACACGCTCATCACCCCCGTACGAGGCGCCAGCGTGAACTCCCACGCCCATCACCACGCGGCACAGGCCGGCCGTGCCCTCGCCGCTCGCCGCCGCTGACCGCCCCACCCCTGGAGTCACGATGTCTTCCGACACTCCCACCGCGCATGACCTCGCGCGGGCTCTTGCCGCTCAGCTCCACCCCGACGCTGCGCCTCGGGATGTGACCGTCAGGTTCGGCGTTCGACGCCAGGCCGGAGCCGTGTACGGCCACCGATCCACCGGCGGGCCGGTCACAACCTTCGCTCAGGCCCTGCACACCCAGCTCTACGGCCTCCCCACCGACCCCGGACCGCTGCCCACCGCTCTCGACGCACTCCTGCAAGCCACGCACACCGCGAAAACCGGGGAGCAGGAGGCCGCCGTCCTGCGGCAGCTCGCCGACCAGCTCCGCAACGCCGTAGAGATCATCAAGGACTACGGGGACAGAGCCCGATGGGACCGGTTCCCCGCGGACATCGCCGAGCAGGTCCGCCAAGCACACGACCAAGCCCAGCAGATCGTGCGAACCCTCGATCGCGTCGCTCCCGCCTTCAGTAACCGCCCTGATACGTCACCCCGCCCGGGACACGAACAGGACCTGGACCGTGCCCTCGCCCCCGTCAGCCCTCCGGCGCCACCGGCCGGGCGTCACCGCTGACCCGCGCACACCGAACGACGCCCGAGACGATGGCCGCCACTTCCACCGTCCCCGACCGCCTTCTGGCCCTCGGCTCCGCATTCACCCGGCACCATGATGCCCTCCAGGACATCCACCTCCTGCACGGGGCGAACCCGGCCGGATCCCTCTTGCGGCACATCCCCACCGCCCAGGCCCTGGCCCGGGGAGCCCTGGAGATGGCCGATGCCCTGCGCACGGCACCGCAGCTCTACCACTCCCCTGATGTCCGCGCCGCGATGGAACGGGCCACGCAGCTCGGCGCCCTGGCCACCCTTGCAGCCGATCACCTCATCGACGCCGTAGACCTCCTCCGGGGGCAGAACACGGTTCCCGTCCCGCGGGAGGCCCTGCTGGAGGCCGGACGGCACACCACGCTCGCGGGACGACTCACCTCCCTGGGAGCCGAGGACTGCCTGGCCGCCGCCCGGTTGATCGCCCGAGAGCTACACCGCCAGGACCTCGGCACCCGCCACCGTCCGCCAGCGCTCTCGCCGCTCCAGCGCTCCACCCTGGAGGCCATCGCCGCCGGCCACATCACCCTCGACCGCCTCCTGGACAAAGTGCGTTTCAGGCGCGGCGACGCCCGCATCCCCATCACGACCATCCGCTCCCTGGAGACGCGCAAGCTGGTCCACCGCGAGCCCTGCGCGCTCATCCTGCAAGACGAACGTGTCCACCTCACCGCGGCCGGATGCCACGCGCTGGCCACCGCGCTGAGCCAGACCAGCGCCACGACACCCGCCGCCACGCGCCCACCTGCCCGACCGGCGGCAACAGCCACCCGCGTCGCCGCGCGCTGACCATCGACCGCAGAGCGCGGTACCCCCCTTCACTCGGCTCGCGACGGCATACGGCCAATCGCCCCCATCCCCCGCTCGCTCCGTTGCGCGCAGAGCCGCCCGGGCGCCCCTCGTCTCCCCCGCAGATCTCACCAGGAATCGCCATCCCCACCCTCATACCGCAGTTCCGCGCCATATCGCTCGGCGCGGGAATTCAGTCCAGCGCCATGCTCGCCCTCTCCGCCAAGGGAATCCTCCCGAAGGCTGATGTCGCGATCTTCGCGGACACCGGCTGGGAGCCCGCCGCCGTATACGCCCACCTCGACCGTCTCGAAAGGGACATCGCGACACCTGCCGGAATTCCCGTCTTGCGGGTCTCCTCCGGAAACATTCGAGCCGACGCCCTCGACCCGGATCACCGGTTCGCCTCCATGCCCCTGTACATCCTGAACAAGGACGGGGGGCAGGGCATGACCCGGCGCCAGTGCACGGGTGAATACAAGATCAAGCCGATCAAGAGGCAGATCCGCGAACTCCTCGGATACCCCCACCCGCAACGCATCCCCAAGGACGTGTTCGTTGAGCAGTGGGTGGGTATCTCCACCGACGAATTCCACCGCGCCAAGGATTCCGGCGTCCGTTACATGCGCAACGTTCATCCCCTCATCGATATGGGCTGGACCCGAAGCGACTGCGTCCGCTACCTGACATCCCTCGGCCTCGCGGACACCCCGAAATCATCGTGTCTCGGCTGCCCTTTTCACGGCAACGCGCAGTGGCGGCACATCCGCGACACCAGCCCGGACGAGTGGAGGGACGTGGTCGACTTCGACGCGGCGATCCGGAACGGAAACGCCCGCGCCAACGCCAGCGGCAACCAGTTGCTCGGCCAGGCGTTCCTCCACCGCTCGCGGGTGCCGCTCGCCGAAGCGCCGATCGACCACGTCACCGCCGCCGAACGGGCCGCTCTCCAGGACGAGCTGGCCGACGCGGAGGAGCTGGAGCACGGCACCGTGGACGGCTGCTCGCCGTGGGCCTGCCGCGGAGAGGCCGACGCGCTGGCGCAGGACGACTTCGGGCTGGCCTCCTGATTCTCGACCTCTTCGCGGGGCCGGGCGGATGGAGCCACGCGCTGACCGTCCTCGGCGTGCGGGATGTCGGCCTGGAGTGGGACCCATGGGCCTGCAAAACCCGTGCCGCTGCCGGACAAGCGACGATCCGCACCGATGTGGCGATGTACCCGACGTGGCCGTGGGTCGGCCGGACGCGGGGGCTGATCGCGAGTCCTCCGTGTCAGGCGTGGTCGATGGCCGGCAAGCGCCTGGGCCTGGTGGACCAGCCGCTGGTGCACCAGGCGGTCGCCGACCTCGCCGCCGGCCGCGACACCCGCAAGCAGTTGCTCGGCGCGTGCCGGGACGAGAGAAGCCTGCTGGCGGCCGAGCCCATGCGCTATCTCCATGCCCTCCACACCGGCGGCGGGCCGGAATGGGTCGCGATGGAGGAAGTACCGGATGTCCTGCCTCTGTGGACGCAATACGCCGCTGTGCTGCGCCGCTGGGGGTTCTCCATATGGACCGGCATCCTCAATGCCGCCGACTACGGTGTACCGCAGACGAGGCGGCGGGCGATCCTACTCGCCTCCCGGCTTCGCACCGCCCAGCCGCCGGAGCCCACACACGCCCGGGTCACCGAGCCCGAGTCGCTGTTCGGGCCGGGCCGCGCCCGCTGGGTCAGTATGACTCAGGCACTGGGCTGGGGCGCCACCGACCGGCCCGTCCCGACCATCTGTGCGGGCGGCGGCCCGGGGGGCGGTCCGGAGCCCTTCCCGTCCGGCTCCCGCAAATCGCTGTCCGACGCCCGAGACCGCGGCACCTGGACACCACGCCCGGACGGGGCCGTCCCGCAGGCCCGCCGCGAAGGCGCTGGGTGGGCGTGGTCGTTGCGGAGCAACAACCAGGCCAACGCCACTGTCCGCCGTGCTGACGAGCCTGCGGGGACGCTGTTCTTCGGGCACCGCGCCAACGAGTGCACCTGGGTGGCCGCACCGCGCGGCGATGCGCCGGTGCCGCCGGGCGCCCCGGTAGTCCCGGAGCCGATCCGGATCACCGCCCGCGAGGCCGGCATCCTCCAAACCTTCCCGGCCGACTACCCCTGGCAGGGCAACAAAGGCCAGCAGTTCTCCCAGATCGGCAACGCCGTCCCCCCGCGGCTCGCCGCCCACCTCCTCGCCCCACACCTCCGCGTTCCCCTTGACCCCGACGACTTCACTCTGGCCGCCTGATGCCCCTCCCCACCCCCGACGAAGACCAGCTCGACACCACCCCCTCCCCGCAGCTGCTGTACTACGTCGAGCAGTCCCTCCTCGGCGCGCTCCTGACCGAACCCTGGCGAATCAACGATGTACCGGGGATCGGCCCCGACTCCTTCGCCCACCGCCACCACGCCGCGCTGTTCGCCGCGATCCGCTATCTGCCGACCCCCGATCCAGCCCAGCACGCGAAGAACACCAAATGGCTCGACGCGGTACTCGCAGCCGCCCACGAGCAGGCCCGCGGACTGACCGCCTCCTACCTGCACAGCCTGATCCATGCGTGCCTGTGGCCGCCGCACGCGCCCGCCTACGCCCGGCTCGTTCAGGGAGAACACGCCCGCCGTCTCCTGCGCACCGCCGCCCAACGCCTCGCGCAGACCGCACAGGACACCTCACTCCCGCACCCCGTGACCGCCACCCTCGCCGAGGCCGACGCCCTGGCCACCGTCGTGGACAACATCGCCGCCCAATTCCCCCCGCACTCCGGTTCCCGGCCCCGCACCGCCACACCGCCGCCCACCGCCGCTCAGGACCAGGAGCAGGCATCCGACGAGGAGCGTCTGCTGCTCGCGACCGCGACCGCACACCCCGACGACGCGGCACAAATGCGCTGGCTCACCCCCCGCGACTTCACCCGGCCCCTGCACGGCGAGCTGTGGCAGAGCATCACCTCCCTGTCCCGGCGCGGCGTTCCCGTCGACCCCGTGACGGTCCTCTGGGAGGCCCGTCACGGCATCCCGCCCGACGCCGACCCCACGCACCTGATCGATCTCCTTGGTTCACCAGCCGGTTCCCCGGAGCACTGGGGCGAGCGCGTCCTCCAGCGCTCCGTCCTGGCCACCGCCCACCACACCGCCCGCTGCATCGTGGCGTTCACCGACGACCCGGCCACCACTCCGCACCACCTCGTCGTCGGCAGCCGTCGCGCACTCGCCTCCCTGTCCACCGTACGCAGCCGCTGGCACCACGCCACCACCCCCTCCCCCGGCCCGGCGCCCAGACCCACACGCACCAGGACCGCGGGCTCGCCCCGAGCCGGCCCGCCGCGGACCGCGCCTCCCCAGGCCCACCGCTTCTCCCGCTGACCCCGAACCCGCCGGTGGCCGGACCCTGGGTCCGGCAACCGGCAGAAGCGAGCGCCCCTTCGTGACGACACCCTCCATCGACGCGCATGTCCGCCTCGACACCCACCCCACGCACTCCAGCGCCGTGACCGCCGCCCTCACCGGCACCCGGCAGGACCTCGCCCGCGGCATGCTGACCGCTCACGGCTTCGAACCTCTCGACCACCAGACCCTGGTACTGGTCCGCATCGATCGCGAGGAGCCCTACTGGGCCGAAAAGGCTGCCAAGGCCCTGACCGCCCAGGGGATCACCACGCAGATCACCACCCGGCTGCGGGAGGCGATCGACGAGGAATGGGACTGGGCCAACTACCCGATGCCCTGGTGCACCCGCGAAGAAATCCGTGAGGTCTCCGACGAAGCCCAGAAGATCTACGACGACATCCGCCACGGTCGGCTCACCGTCCACGCCCACGCCGAAGACAGCCACACCATGGTCGCGGTCGCCACCTACCGCGGCAGCGGCAAGAGCGTCTACCTCCACGGCGAGAACCACCTGCGGCAGATCGCCGGCAGCTTCGATACGCCTGCCCAGGCTCTGGCGCTCTTCGAGCGCCTCCACGGCGACACCATGCGCCCGGGCCCCGTGCCGATGACCGATACCGAGCGCGAGGCCGCCAAAGCCCGTGCCTCACCCGGTACACCGACCGCCGAAGCCGAGCCTCCCGCCGCGGAAGTGGAGATCGTGCCCGCTTACGCCGCCGACCCCGGCGACCACGACGCCATCCTCGATGCATTCCTCACCGCCCACGGGGACTGGGAGAGATGGCGGACCTGGTCCGATGACACCACCCATGCCATCCACGAATCACAGACCCTGCGCATCGAGCGCGTCCACGAAGCGCACCCCCGCGAGATCGCCTGGACCGTGGCCGCCTACGAGACCCCCGTCTCCGACCGCCTATGGCACCTCACCGCAACCGGTTCCACCCCGGCCCCTGTGCTTCAAACCCTGCTCGACCTTCTCGCCGACGGCGACGGTTGGGACATCCCCATCGGTAGCCCCGCAGCCAAGAAGCACATCACCGCCGCCACCAAGCCCCTCACAGAGGCCGGTTGGACGCACACCATCGACGACGGACGCTGGCTCCGCTGGATGAACCCGTCCAACGACGCAGGTGTCCGATTCGACAACTTTGCCGCTCACAGGCTGGAAAGCTTCCTCACCACCTGGACCATCTGGGCCGGGCCCAGCATCAGCCGACCCGCCTGGGCACTCCGTGCCTCGCCCAGCACCCCTGCGCCCCTGATCGCCGACCTGACCGAGACACTCGCCCACCGCACCCACGGCCATCAGAGAGCAGCAGCTCAGCGCACCGTGCGGCGCACTACCACGCCACCGCGTCTCCCGACTGCCCCCGCGCAGTCGTCCGGCCGGAGCCTGTGACCATCGCGGACAACTGCATCGTGGGTCCGTTGTCGTTCTGCGGCCGGGCCACACGCGAATCCCCCGACTCGCAGCACCAGCAGCTGTGTCCAGCAGCGGAGTCGGGCGGTAACTCAGCGATGGGGTGCTGCACCGCTCCGGAGAATTCCTTCTGAATGCAGGGCCAGGGAATCGCCACCCCACGCACCCCCTGCGCCACGGGTTCATCTCCAGCCATTCTCCGCCTTAAATCAAGATCTCAGGCCCCTACTGTTTGTCATATAAGCAGTTTTCCAGATCGGTGAGAGCGCCCATTCGAGGGACACCGTGGGGAGATCGGCAGCGCTAGGCTTCCGTCATGTTTCACCGCCCCGTGCAAATTTCAGAGGCGGCTGCAAGCGGGGCTGCGGGGAAGTGGGAAGCGGCCGGAACCGGTGAGGGTGCGGTACTGGCCAGACACAAGGGACAGGTGCGAAAATGATCAAGGCCATCAACGGCACGCCGGCCAGCGCGATCACCGGCGCCCGATGGAAGAAGGCGTCGGCGAGTGACGGGATCGGGGACTGCGTCGAGCTTGCACGCGTGAATGAAACCGAGGTCGCGGTCCGTAACTCGCGATTCCCCGACGGGCCGGCGCTAGTATTCACCCGCGCGGAGATCGTCGCCTTCCTCGACGGCGCGAGCCAAGGGGAGTTCACCTCCATGACTGTCTAAAATACGTCGGCCATAGGTTGCCGCTGAGACAGAGAGCTGTTCATTCTTGGCGCGGGCGGGAAAGTCCCGCCCGCGCCAAGGAGTGCACATGTCGGGTCGGATTCTGACCTTGGTCGGGCGGCAGGAAGAGCCACCGCCGGCCACACCCCAAGCAGCCGAGAAGCTCATCGGCGCTCTGCTGCTGCATCTGCGCCAGGAGCGCGGGTTAATCCAGAGCGACGTCGTGCGGGCCGTCCGCGAGGTCGGGTCCGTATCCACGCTCAGCCGCTGCGAGAACGCCAACGTCAAGCTCAAGGCGGAACAGGTCTTCGCGCTGCTGCGCTTCTACAAGGCGCCGGAAGACTGCGTCAGGGAAGCGGAGATGCTCCTGCAGTGGCCGCATGAGCGGACCTGGTGGTCCTCCTTCCCTGATGTCGCGAACTCCACGCTCATGGCGCTGTACGCCCTGGAGTCCACCTCGAAGGTGGTCCAGGTGTACCAGGAGAACAACGTCCCCGGGATGCTCCAGACCGCTGGCTACGCCCGCGCCTTGATGGCGGACTTCGCCCTGGCACAGTACGACCCCGAGACACGGCGCAAGTACCTCGCGGCCATTGACCGCCGCCTGGAGATGCGGCTTCGCCGGCAGCATCTGCTCGACCAGCCCAACGCCCCGATGTTCATGGCCGTCATCGCCGAATCCGTGCTGGACAAGGAACTGGGCGGCGTACCGGTCATGCGGGAGCAGCTGCGCCACTTGTTCACCATCGCGGAGAACAAGCCCAACGTGCACCTGAGGATCCTGCCCGGGTCGGCCATGCGGCAGGGCTCCCCGCTGCACCCCGCCATAACCCTGTGCAAGCCCCACGACGACGCCACCGGCCGGGCCGTCTACCTGGAGGACAAGAACGTCGGCGGCAAGCTCCTCACCGAAACCCCGCAGGTCGAGACCTACATGGCGTCG
Source organism: Streptomyces sp. NPDC021212 (assembly GCF_044332925.1). Lineage (NCBI taxonomy): Bacteria > Bacillati > Actinomycetota > Actinomycetes > Kitasatosporales > Streptomycetaceae > Streptomyces > Streptomyces sp. NPDC021212. Next base: position 271,433 of record NZ_JBIRPZ010000005.1, on the reverse strand, counting down.
ATGGACCATTGGTATCGACACGCCCTGTCGAAGACGGAGACCATGGACCGGCTCCAGTACTACATCAACCGGCTCACCCCCGAGACCCCGCGGTAGCGCCCATCACCCGATGCGGGCGACCCCGCCGTACTCGATCCACTCCCCGCCCCCCGGCCGCGGAGCGAGAGTGCTGTCCGGCAGCCAGCCGGAGACCTCAACCGGCCCGGGGGCCTCCAGGATCTGGTAGCCCTCGAAGAACCGCCTGACCTCGCTGTACGAGCGGACCTTTCCCCAGGAGTCGTCGGTGATCTCCTGCATGAAATCGGTGATGCTCCGGCGGAGTTCCGGATCATCACTGGCCAGCTGGGAGATCACCAGGTAACTGCCGGGCGGCAACTGCTGGCAGGTCCGGCGGACCAGCTCCCAGGGGTCGTCGTCATCGGGAATGCAGTGAAGAACGGAGACGAACAGCGCCGCGACCGGCTGGTCGTCGCGCAGCAGCCGCCGCACGGCGCTGCTCTCGAAGATCTTCGTGGTGTCGCGGATGTCGGCGTTGAGGACGGAGGTAGTTCTCGGGTCCTCGGCCAGCATGATCTCCCCATGCGCGACGACTACGGGGTCGTTGTCGATGTAGACGACTTCACTGGCCGGATCGACGTCCTGGGCGACCTGGTGCACGTTGGGCCGTGTCGGAAGTCCGGACCCGTGGTCGAGGAATCTGCGGACACCCTGTTCCCGGGCGAGATAACGCACGGCCCTGCCGAGGAAAGCCCGGTTGACCAGCGCTAATTGGCGACTGCTGGGCGCAAGGCGGAGTAATTCCTCGCACGCTTCCCGATCGACCTGATAATTGTCCGTGCCGCCCAGGAGGTGGTCGTACATTCTGGCAACGCTTGGCCTGCTGACAACAATGATGATCCACTCCCCACACTCTCGGAAGGCATACGTCCCCCCTGAGACGCTGCCGGTACCCGAAGGCAGAGGCCCCATGCTAGGAGGACACGCCGAGACAGTGCTACCCGGACCCCCCAATGCAGCACCTATTTTGATGGCATTTCAGCCGCAGACTTGACCATCATGCTCCGGCTCACATCAACTGTCTCATCAGGAATACGACGCAGGCATATTTCCCGCAGAGCCCGGTGACGCAGCAGTTCGAAGTCGACTTCCGGCAGGCCCATCGCATCACCAGCCTGGAAAGACGACAGGCCGAGCTTGTAACGCAGGACCAGAGCGTCTGCTTCATCACGGCCGAGCAGATGATGAAGTCCCCGCAACGACGCGGTCCGCCGCTCCGAAGCCCTGCGGGAAAGCAAGCCCCAGGCATGTGCCGCTGGCGAGGAACTGCGAAGCGCCCTCTCCCACTCCTCGGCGAGATCACGCAGGGCGGCCCGGGCAATACCCGTACCGCCGCGGACGGAACCCGCAGCAGCCGTGCCGAAGCGCAGATAGACCGTCCACCGGTCGCAGCAGAAGACAGCGTAGGAGACCGGGAATCGCCGGGCGGCCGACGGGTCCACCCACGGGGCTAGGTGCCGGTCGCCGAATTCAGAACCAGCGCGCAGCCCCGGCAGGCTGGAGCACATCAGCATGACGTTTCACCTCACAAGAGGGTGCAGGGGCAGGGCGGAGTGGAACCCAGTTCGCGGGCGAGAAGCCGCGGTGGACCAAGAGGGCACGTCGGTTGTCAGGACACAGGAGGCCACGGCCGGCCCGCTTCGCCGTGGCGCCGCCGGCGCCGCCCTCGCCCGCCAGGCGGGCGAGGGCCCCTTCACGCCGGGTCGCGCCGTCAGACGGTACGGCGGACCCTCAGGTAGGTGAAACAGCTGCGGTCGGTCACGGAGGCAGCCGTCACACCCGCCAGCACTTCCACCGGGAAGGGCTCCTTACGGACGACCGCTGCCGCGAGGACTCCGATCAGGGACAGAGAGCTGAAACGCAGCGTGAGCATCACGACGCTCAAACCAGCGGTTTGCAGGAAGGCCGACGGCGGAATGCTAATCTCTGGCGCTGCTGGAAGGACGCTTGCGAGCTTCCGGCGGACGTGCTGAATCAATGTTCGCGCTCCTCGGTGCGTAGTTGAGATGGCACGAAGGGAGGGGTCCCGAGTTGGTTGACGTCGCCTCGGGGCCCTTTCCCGTGCCCAGTCGGACGCTAGTCGCATTACCCGCTTGCGGTGGCCCTCTGATCCATGTGAAAACGGAACCGGGCACTCCCGACGGAGCGGTAGCGAACGGGTGGTGTTGACTACTTCTCGCCCCAATAGCCCGCTCGCGCGAACAATGAGCGAACCGTATTTGGCAATCACGGTCGAGAGTGGTCAGGCGGACCTGAAAATCCCTCGCGGATGGCCCGAGCCTCGCCACTCTTTCGGGTGAACCGCCTGCCTCGACGACTTCGATCCCTGCAAACAGCGGATCCGCCACCGGAGATCGTGCTCCCCGGGCGGGCCCCTCCGGGGCCGCACTTGCCGAGAACTCCTCGACCACACGCTCACCTGAAGCCCAAGGGGTTTGCACCTCCGCTCCGCGTCGCTGCCCCAGCCCCATGCGGGCCTTCCACGGCGGCATCAGCGAGCCCTCCGCCGGAAGCGGTCGTACTCCTTCCGGCGTGTCTCAGCCACCCGTTGAAGATGCGCGAGGGTGCCGTGGCGCCGGTGGCAGTGCGAGGCGCACTCGGCTGTCATGCCGGGCGGGTTACCGGTTACGTGTGCGATCTCGTCCGTCGGGCTGCCCGTGAAGGTGAGTGCCTGGTTGTACTCGGCGATCTCGCAGTCCGCGCCGGCCTCGTGCATCTGCAGGTCGAGCCGCCCGGTCATCTCTTCAGGGGCGTCGAACCAGAGTCGGCACCCCCGCTCCCCATACGAGCAAGTACATGTGCGCATGTCCTCCTTGAGCGCGATCCCGCAGAGCGCGTGCGTCAGGTGCCCGATGAGCACATCGTGGTCCGTCCAGCGGGCCCCTGCGAAGGTCAGGCGGGACCCGTAGGTGTTGGCGTGCTTGGTGTAGCCCGCCATGTCCAGCCAGTCGGCACCAGAGCGAAAGATCAGCAGTCGGCGCAGCAGGGCGCTCCCGAAGACCGCCGTCTCCCGCCAAGCTTCCTCGAACCAGCCGTGCTCATGCTCGAAGGCCCGCTCGCCCGGCGTCAGACCGCGGTACCGGCAGGGCGAGGGCTCGCCATGCTCAGCCCGCCTGTCCCTCACCGGTGCCGCTCACGCCGCACCAGTGGCCGCGGCCGCGCCCAGCTACCCGGTGGTGGCCACCAGCGTGGCCCACACCAACTACCTGATCCCCGACGACGGCGCGGGCAACGAGGGCACCTACTTGCAGGTGTACTACCGGGCCGACCACCCCTTCCCGCGCACCTTCACCTTCACCCCGGTCGCCACCCCGCACGGCCAGACGGTCTACAAGTGGACGATCGTCACCACCGGAAACTGCGCCGAGGTCAGGGGAGACGCCGGCACGTCGGTCTACCTGGCCAAGTGCCAGGACCGGAAGTCCGCGCAATGGTGGATCCTGCAGCCCACCACCGACGGATCCGCCAGGGCCCTGGTGCCCTACCTCAACGAGAACCTCGCCGTCACCGCCACCTACGGCGACGACAACGTGGCCCCCTTGCGGGAGATGCCCGGCGGCAACGCCACCGCCTCCCAGCTGTGGTACCTGGCCCGCCCCTAACCGACGGCCACCAGGCCCCGGCCCACGGCGGCCGGGGCCCTCACAGCAGTCGACCAACTGCGACGGGCCCCCTTGCAGCAATCATCATCTGGACGGGCGCATTCATCGGCGCTCGCGTCACCCAGCCTGGAGACGCGAGTCTGCGCTCCCCCCGACCGTGTGGTTTCGTCTTCCGACACCCGGGCGAGCGATGCGGCGGCTCTTCAATATGGGCATGAACCATCTCCTCTCCCGCGGCCTGGTGGCCGCCGCGCTGACCGTGCCCCTCCTGACCGCCGCAACTCCCGCTGCCGCGCCAGCCGACGCTGCCTCGGCAGAGATCGACTGCCCCGACGGCTACGTCTGCATCTACCCCGAGATCAACTTCGGCGGGCAGCCCTGGGTGAAACGCGCCGTCGACGGCAGCGTGAAGGACCTGCCCTCCGCCATCCGCGATCGCGGCAGCGCCGTGCGGAACAACTCCGGTCGCACCGCACGCGTCTACGAGAAACGCAACTTCGCCGGCCGGTGGGTGTGCGTCACCAAGAGCGGCGGATCGATCCACGACCTGCGCGGCTACAACCTCAACGACCAGACCCGCTCACTGCGCATCAACCGCAACGACTGCGGCTGACCCACCTCGGGCCCCTCGCTACGCGGCGCGTCCAGCCGGTCGTACAGCAGCCGTGTTCGGGCGAGGCATGCCTGCCAGATGGGAAGTGGCCCCAGCAACGACGAATGCCGCTCGGCCGGAACGGGGTACTCGGCGTCGCCGAGTATGTCATCGTTGCCGACGCCGACCCGCCGTACATCGTCCTCACCCGCATTCAGCTGTACTGACCCCTTGAACCCCTGCTGGCGACCCGCCGACGAGTGCGCTGCGCCAGACGTGTATGCATGTCCGCCATGCGTGCTGCCGAGCCGATGCCAGCAGGCTGGTGATGCCGGAGGCGTCGAGGTGGACGGCTGACCGCCGGGACCGGCCACCTCAGCCTGATCCGGCTCTCGCTACTCGTCCTCGTCCGGAGCCAGCCCCTCGACCAGCGCCAGATATCGTTCGACTGCTTCCTCCTCTAGGTCGTTCTCGATGGTCCGTACCAGGTCCAGAGCCGCGTTCCGCACCTCCACCGGGTCGATATGGCCGAATACCTTCTCGCCCCAGAGCGCTGTCTCCAGCCCGCTGCCGGGGAGCCTGCGCAACGCGCTGCCCATCTGCCCGGTCTCTCCCGGAGACACTGCGCGTTCGCCGATAAATGCGGCATCAGTAAGGTGTTCCAGGGCGTTCCGCACGGTACGCAGGAGCGGATCTTCCTCGGGCGGGGCTATTCCTCGTTCCTTATGGAGCCGAGAACGCCATTGCTCGAGCTGGAACGCCGCCCAGACCAAGGTGTGCTGCTCAGCCCATTCCTCGCGGAAGTCCCGGGCGAGCTCCTCCTCAGTAGGACTCCAATCTTCCATGCGCTCGTAATTGCGGTCGTTGACCGCAGCTCTGTCGCGGGCGTCTTGGACACGAGCGGCCTGTCGCAGGACGGCCTCGGCCCAGACACGGACGAACAGGAGAGCGTGTTCTTCTCCCTCGCGTGGGTTCCCGGGTACGGATGCGTGACCTGTCATGGCTGCACTCTCGCTCATCTGCTCCGAGATCGGGGCGCCCAGCAACCGCTGGTCCTACGTCAGGTACGCGCGCCGGCGGATGCCAGGGCGGTGTACCAGGTCGCTGGTCGGGCGAGGGCGCCGTCTAATCCACCGGTCCTCAACTGGGCTTCGAGGCGGGCTGCGCAGGTCAGCGGCATGATTCGGCGCGCCACCCCGTAGTCGTTGCTGGAGGTCATTTCGTGCGCACTTGCCGTGTTCTGGTCGCTGTGGCTGCTGCGGCTGCTGTCGGTGTCCTGCCCTCCGCTGGTGCGAGCGCAGCGGCCCCCACGAAGGACGCGGCGGTGACGCTGCCGCTACGCGAGGCCGTCGCCTCGCTGCCCGTGGCCGATGAGGACCGTACCGGTTACGACCGTGAGGAGAGCTTCGGCACCTGGACCGACGCGGACCGCGACGGCTGCAATACCCGCGCGGAGGTCTTGCTGGACGAAGCGCTGCAGGCGCCGGAGATGACCGGCCGGTGCACCCTGACCCCCGGCACCGGCCGCTGGTACTCCTGGTATGACGACCAGTACGTCACCAGCCCCCGTGATCTTGATGTCGACCACATGGTGCCGCTGGCCGAGGCGTGGGATTCGGGTGCCTCGGCCTGGCCCCGGGAGCGCCGTGTGGCCTACGCGAACGACCTGGCCGACCCGCGCCATCTGGTGGCGGTCACCAAGCGGTCGAACCGGCAGAAGAGCGACCGGGACCCGGCCGAGTGGATGCCGGATGAGGCGGTGCACTGCCGCTACACCGCCGACTGGGCCACCGCCAAGCTGCGCTACGCCCTGAGCGCCGACCCCGCCGAGAAGCGCACCCTCACCGAACTCGCCGACGGCTGCCCCAACGCCCCGCTGACCTACACCCCCGCTCCCTGACGGGCCACCAGCCGGTTCGCAGAAGGGCAGGGCCGCGCCGGACGACCGGCTGCCCCGCCCCAACCACGGCAGGACCTCTCGATGCATCACCCCACTCGAAAGGGAGTTCTTACAGGTGGAGACGGTGGCGTTACACCCGTACCGGCTGGCCGCGATATCCCCAGGGCGGCGTTTGTCCCTCGTGGCCCGGGTGTATGGGTATCCGCCGGATCACAACGCCGGTTCCGAGTGGATGCTGCACTCGATGCTCCGTCCTCTGGCCGAGCGCGGCCACCAGGTGGAGGTGTGGCTGTCGCATCCCGGAAAGACGGAGAAGTCGTACGAGATCGACGGAGTGCGGGTCGTCCCCTTCCAGGAAGGCATGGACTTCGCCGCCCGTGCCCAGAAGGCGGATGTGCTGTTGTCCCACTTCGAGAACGTGCCGGTGGTGGCAGGGCTCGCGCGGGACCGGCTCATCCCCCTGGCCGTGATCTGCCACGACAACTTCGCCGTGAGTTTCCACAACGCGGCGGGCGCTGACCTGGTGGTCTACAACAGCGAGTGGATCAGACGGGACGGCGAGATCTTCTACGCCCGCTACCCCCGGGAGTTCCTGCCCAGGCACAGCATCGTCGTCCGGCCGCCGGTGATCGCCGAGGAGTACCGCACACAGCCCGGCGACTGCGCGACCCTGGTCAACCTCAACTCCGACAAGGGCGGCGAGCTGTTCTGGCAGATCGCCGCCTGGACCCCGGACTGGAAATTCCTCGGTGTCCGCGGCGCCTACGGGCAGCAGATCATGCCGCCGCCACGGCTGCCCAACTGCGAAGTTCTCGACTCGGTGCCCGGACAGCGGATGCGTGAGCACGTCTACAGCCGTTCCCGCGTGATGCTCATGCCGAGCCTGTACGAGTCGTGGGGGCGGGTGGCGGTGGAGGCGTTCGCCTCCGGCATCCCGGTGATCGCCCACCCCACCCCCGGGCTGGTGGAGTCCCTGGGCGAAGCCGGCATCTTCGCCTACCGCGACGACCTCAACGCGTGGATCCACGCCCTGACGTCCCTGAAAGACCCGGACACCTGGGCCCGGGCCTCCCGCCGGGCCAAAGCGCGCTCCATCGAACTGAGTGCGGCCCCCGACCTCGACCTGTGGTGCGACGCCGTTGAAGCGCTGGCCAAGACACGCAGGCCGAACGGCTACCGCGGGCGCGCACTCGGCACGCTCGTCGACGCCGGCGAGATGGGCCGCAGCCCTGGAAGCGACGCCGCGGCCCAGAAGGCCGAACCGCACGTCCGCCACGGCGCCGCGGCACACGGGCGAACCGTGGCCAATTCTGTCGATCTGTAACGAACGGACGATACGCCATGACCGAGGCAACGCTTCTGTCCAGTCCTGAACCTGTCATCGTCATCGAGCCCCGTGCGGCGATTGCGCCGACCATCAGCGCACCCCTCGCTCCCTACACCCACATCCGGCGCTTCGACTACTCCGGCAGTGTCCAGGACTTCACCGTTCCCCCCGGCGTCACGGCGATCAACGCCCGCTGCTGGGGCGGCGGGGGCAGTGGAAGCGGCATTGCGGGCGGGACTGGGGGCGGGGGCGGTTTCGCCACCGGGGACATCGCCGTCGTGCCCGGGGAGACCCTGCGGGTTGTCGTCGACCTGGGAGGAGGCCCTCACGGTGGGGGTGGAATGAGCGGCCTGTTCAGCCAGCGGCTGGGGCAGACGCTTCTGATCGCCGGAGGAGGCGGAGCGGGCCTCATGAATGCCGGTAGCGCGCGTGGTGGTGCGGGCGGCGGCATCAGCGGTTCCGACGGACAAATGTATTCGACCGGCGTGTGGACAGGGCCGCCGGCGCGTGGTGCATCGGGTTCCACGGGCGGTGCTGGTGCGTCGACCAGCAACTACTACGCGGGGCGCGGAGGCAACACCGGCCAGAACGGTGGCACCAACGTGAGGGGAGAGGCCGGGGGCCAGGTGCCGATCCCGGGCATGGGGGCCGGCGGGGGCGCAGACTGGGGCAACCCTGCAGGTGGGGGCGCCGGCTATGCGGGTGGCGGTGGAGGGATGGGCTTCGGCAGCTCGGCCGGCTCCATTTCCAGCGGCGGGGGCGGTGGCAGCAGTTTCGTGAGCGGTCCTGGCGTCACCGGCGGACGTACCGTGGCCGGTAACGGCACCAGTGCGGGCGGTAAAGACGATCCTCTGTATCAGTCTCCTGCCGGTGACGCGGGTAACCGCGGCCAGGTGGTACTGCAGTGGGCCGAGTTCACCGTGGTGCCCGGGGGGCCGCCGGATGTGGAGCTGAGGCAGGGCGGACCGGTCGGGTACCCGGGCGTGCGGGTCGAGGCTGGTGTGGCGATCGACCCGGTGTCGGTGATGGTGGCCCTGCCTGGCGGCCGCGGTCTGCTGTTCGGCACGCAGACGCTCGCTGACTACCAGCTGACCCTCCAGAGCGCCGACGGGCAGACCACCTCCTACATGGGGACCCTGTCAGCGGACGGAACCTCGCTCGTCTTCACGAACGTGGACCTGGAGCTGCCCGGCACGACGGTGATGTGGGTCGCCGTGAGCGCCGGGCACGACGCCCCGCTCGGAGCCACCGCCCTGACCTTCACCATCGGCGGAAAGACCTCGCCCTCCACCACGGTCGTCGTCACCCCCGGCTTCAGCGTGTCCCCCGGCGGCGCCCCGGTGACGGCGGAGCAGGGAGGATGGCCGGTGTATCCGGGCGTGGAGGTGCGCAACAACGGATCCCAGGCCATCCCGCGGCAAACGGTCACCGCGAAACTCCCCGCCGGCGCCGACATGCTGTGGGGCACGCAGGACAACCCCGACCACCAACTGACCGTCTGGGACGCAGGCGGCAACACCACCGTCTACATGGGCACCATCTCCGACGACGGACAGACCCTGACCTTCACCGACGTCGACCTGGCAATCCCCAATGCCGGATCGACGTCGGTCATGTGGGTCTGCGTCAGTGCCGCCGACGACACCCCAGCGGGACCCACCAGCGTGGAGTTCACAGTCGGCGACCGGAACTCACCATCCACGACCATCAACGTCATCTGAGCACGCCGCACGCTCTTCCGGAGCAGGAAAGAACTCGTCGGACCGCGGTGAAACACCGCTGGGACATCTGAGCGTCTGTCGATCTGTAATGAAAGGACGGCCATGACCGAGGCCACCCTCGTGTCCACCCCCGAACCCGCCATCGTCATCGAGCCCCGTGCGGCCATTGCGCCGACCACCAGCACACCCCTCGCTCCCTACACCCACATCCGGCGCTTTGACTACTCCGGCAGCGTCCAGGACTTCACCGTTCCCCCTGGCGTCACCACCATCAACGCCCGCTGCTGGGGCGGCGGCGGCAGTGGAGCCGGCACCGGGGGCGGCGGCGGCTTCGCCACCGGCGACATCGCCGTCACGCCCGGGGAGACCCTGCGGGTCGTTGTCGACCTGGGAGGAGGCCCGAGTGGCGGGGGCGGAATGAGCGGCCTATTCAGCCAGCGGCTGGGACAGACGCTCCTGATCGCCGGCGGAGGCGGAGCGGCATGGAATGTCGTTGATGCGCGTGGTGGTGCGGGCGGCGGCACCAGCGGTTCCGATGGAGTGCCCTACGCGCGGGGTGGGTGGACAGGGCCGCCGGCGCGTGGAGCGTCGGGTTCAACCGGCGGCGCCGGCGGGGCCATTTCCACCAACACCAGTTACGGGGGGCGTGGCGGCAACACCGGCCAGAACGGTGGCGCCAACGTGCACGGAACCTCCGGGGGCCAGGTGCCGATCCCGGGCATGGGGGGCGGCGGCGGCGCAGGCTACGGCGGCAACACCGGTGGCGGCGCGGGCTACGCGGGCGGCGGCGGAGGGCTGGGCATCGGCGGTACGGCAGGCGCCTTTTACAGCGGCGGTGCCGGTGGCAGCAGCTTCGTGAGCGGTCCTGGCGTCACCGCAGGGCAGACCCGGGCCGGCAACGGTTTCCAGGCAGGCGGCAAGGACGATCCCCTCTACCAGTCGCCCGTCGGTGACGCGGACAACCACGGCCAGGTCGTGCTGCAGTGGACCGAGTTCACGCTGACCCCTGGCGGGCCCCCGGACGTGGAGCTGAGGCAGGGCGGACCGGTCGGGTACCCGGGAGTGCGGGTCGAAGCCGACGCGGCGTTCGACCCGGTATCGGTGACGGTGACCCTGCCTGGCGGCCGCGGTCTGCTGTTCGGTACGCAGACGCTCGCCGACTACCAGCTGACCGTCCAAAGCGCCGACGGGCAGACGGCCCCCTACATGGGCACCCTGTCAGCGGACGGAACGTCGCTGGTCTTCACCGGCGTGGACCTGGAGCTGCCCGGGACATCCGTGATGTGGGTCGCCGTGAGCGCCGGCCACGACGCCCCGCTCGGAGCCACCGCCCTGACCTTCACCATCGGAGGAAAGACCTCCCCCTCCACCACGGTCATCGTCACCCCCGGCTACAGCGTGTCCCCCGGCGGTGCCCCGGTGACCGCGGAGCAGGGAGGATGGCCGGTGTATCCGGGCGTGGAGGTGCGCAACAACGGATCCCAGGCCATCCCGCGGCAAACGGTCACCGCGAAACTCCCCGCCGGCGCCGACATGCTGTGGGGCACGCAGGACAACCCCGACCACCAACTGACCGTCTGGGACGCAGGCGGCAACACCACCGTCTACATGGGCACCATCTCCGACGACGGACAGACCCTGACCTTCACCGACGTCGACCTGGCAATCCCCAATGCCGGATCGACGTCGGTCATGTGGGTCTGCGTCAGTGCCGCCGACGACACCCCTCCCGGACCCACCAGCCTGGAGTTCACCATCGGCGACCGGAACTCACCATCCACGACCATCAACGTCATCTAAACAGGCTGTTGCTGCCTCGTAGACGGGCGGCGGGCGTTGCGCTGTGCCGGGACCGCCGAGGTCCCGGGGTGCCGTGCTGGCAGAGACCGAGGAGTCGGCGGTGGACTGCTGGCACGGCGGTGACACGCAGGGTGTTGCCCTGGCCGCGCTGGGTGGGCATGACGAAAACGATGGCATTCGCCAACGACCTCGTGTACTCCCAGCTCGTCGCGGTCTCCGCCCGCTCCAACCGTTGAAGGCTGACAAAGATCCCGCCGCTGGCAGCCGCCGCTCGCCGACTACCGCTGCACCCACAGCCGTGCCCGGGTCTCGGGGACTGGCCATCGACACCGCCGGGCGCTCGGCTCTGGAGGGCCCGCTCGACACCTGTGCCCTAAGGAACCTCCCGGCGCGCTGAGCCCTCGGCGCGCCGGGAAGGCCAGGACGAAGGCGCGCTGGGCCTCGCAGGTGGCCCGCTCACCGGCGACACCGTGCTGCTCGGCCTCGCCGCGGGCGGCGGCGTACGCGGCGGCCGCGCGCTCCATGTCGCCCTGGACCCACCACACGTCGCCCATCACGCGGTGGTGGCGGCCTGCCCAGCCGAGGGCCTGGGCGGTTTCCATGGCAGTGGGGAAGTCGCCAGCGAGGCGGGCCAGGCCGCGGCGGGCGGCGGGGGCGAGGCGGCCTCCGCCGTCGGCGACCAGCTGCATGCCGCGCCGGGAGTCGTCGGAGCGGCCGAGATCGCGTTGGGCCTTGGCCCGGTAGTAGACGGCCATCTCGTGCAGGTCGGTGGGCAGCAGGCCGGTGTCGACGACGGCGATGAGCCGGTCGACGGTGCGCTCGCGGTGCTCGTGCTGCCGCCGGGCCAGGGTGCTGAGCGTCTCGACCAGGGCGTCGGCCGCTGTCTCCAGCCCAGCAGCCGCCTCGTGTGGGGCAGGCGGGGCGAGCGGTTCCCAGACCGAGTCGCTGATGTAGGCCCAGGCCGCGTCGGCGAGCCAGCCGAGATCGAGACGGTGGTCCCGGGCCAGCATCAGCCCCTGGCGCAGGCAGGCGACCAGCAGCATCCGGTTGTCGGGGCTGACGCTCCATTGCCTGCCCACCGCGGCGAAGGCCCGCCGGGCCGCCTTGGACCAGTCACCGGGGGACCAGCGGTCGTCGGCCTGGTCGTCAGCGTTGCGGATGGTGGAGCGAATCAGCCCGGGAGGGAGTAGCGCCATACGCCGAAGACGTTCTCGCGGACGAAAGGGCGCTCGATCAGGCGCACCGATGGTGCCTCATGGGTCATGCCCGCAGTCTGGGTAGCCAGGGCCAAGTCGAAGGCGTCCAGGAGTGAGACCGAGCGCAGGACGTACCGCTCGTCGGGGGTGAGGTCGGACAGGGTACGGGCGATCAGAGTTGGGAAGTCGTGGTCGAAGTCGGCCGCCTCTACGGCGAGGACGCAGTGACCACGCTGCGGGTGATCAAGGCCGCCCAGGCTCGGGTTCACGCTGGAGGAAGTCGCCGAGCTGCTGGAGGTCGGCCGCCACCGGCACGGCCGTCCCGTCGCCGGGCTCCAGGAGCGGGCCGCGGCCAAGCTCGCCGAGGTCGACGCGAAGATCGCCGACCTGACCACCATCCGCACCGCCCCGGCCACGGCCGTCGAAGCCGGGTGCGACGACCTGACCGTCTGCGCCGGAAATGCGTGCTGCCCCATCCCCTTCACCGACCTCGCCGAGGAGAACCGCCATGCCGACCCCTGCTGTTGACCCCCGCCCCCATCGCACCCCGAAGGCGCTCGGAGGTCTGGCCGCCCTGGCGTGTGTGGCGTGCTGCGCGCTGCCCGTCCTGATCACGGCGGGCGTCGTCGGGGCCGGCGCCGGGGCGGTGGTGGGCTGGCTGCCTGCCGTCGCCGTCGCCCTGGCGGTGCTCGCCGCCGGAACCTGGTGGCTCAGCCAGCGCCGCCGCGCCTGCTCCTGCTCCTGCGCACCGAAGGCCCCTGGTGAGAACGGGTGCGGCTGCCAGGGGCCCGGGGACCCACTGAAGATCACGGGCGCGGGCCGCCGGTAGGGTCCGACGGTATGACTGTCGCTCGTTCCGTTGCCCTGTTCGTCGTCGCCGCTCTCTTCGAGATCGGCGGCGCCTGGCTGGTCTGGCAGGGCATCCGCGAGCACAAAGGCTGGATCTGGATCGGCGCCGGCGTCATCGCGCTGGGCCTGTACGGGGTGGTGGCCACCTTCCAGTCCGACGACAACTTCGGCCGCATCCTGGCCGCGTACGGCGGGATCTTCGTGGCCGGATCGATCGCCTGGGGCATGGTCGCCGACGGTTACCGCGCCGACCGGTGGGACGTCATCGGCGCCCTGGTCTGCCTCACCGGCATGGCCGTGATCATGTATGCCCCCCGCAGCCACTGATCCACGCTTCGCCCTGGACTTCCGACAGCACGTGCCCCGCTCGTTACAACTCCCCACTCCGTTGAACTTCGGACCGAGTGGGGCGACGAGCAGCCCTGCCCGTTTTCAAGGGTTCTGGCCGCGATTCCGTGAATGATCTTCGCCCCCTGTCTGGCGCGGCGGCTACGTCTACAGTTGCTCGAAGGGCAGCCGCGGCAGACGTGGAGGCAGCGTTGAGGGTCGTGTTCGTCCATGGGGCGTGTGTGCGGGACGGGTCGTGGTGGTGGCACCGCACCGCCGAGCTGCTGCAGGAGCGAGGGGTGTCGAGCGTGGCCCCGGCGTTGCCGAGCTGCGGGGAGGCGGGCGTGCCCGGCGGTGCGGACGGTCCGGGGCTGTCCGAGGACGTTACGGCGGTGCGGCGGGCGCTGCTGGACAGCGACGAGCCGACCGTTGTGGTCGCCCACAGCTACGGCGGCATCGTCACCGCGGAAGCCGCGGCGGGCGTCGGGTCGGTACGCCATCTGGTGATGATCTCCAGCTACCTGCCCGAGGTCGGGCAGAGCCTGTCGCAGTTCGGGGACGGCAGCCCCGCCCCATTCCTCGACGTCGACCTCGACGCCGGCACCTTCGGGGTCCGCCCCGAGCTGCTGGTGGACACCTTCCTGCAGGACTGCGACCCCGAAGTCCAGGCGCAGGCCGCGGACCACCTCGCCCGGCAAAGCGCGCAGGTGACCGGGCAGCCGGTCGGGGCGGCCGCATGGCAGCAGGTGCCCTCGACGTACCTGGTCTGTGCCCAGGACCGGGGCACCCCGCCGCCCCTCCAGCGTGAGTTCGCCCGCCGGGCCAGCAGGGTCGTCGAACTCGACGCCGGCCACCACCCGTTCCTGTCCCAGCCTGCCGCAGTCCGTGACCTGCTGCTGAGTCTGTGACGCCAGGGACAAGATCATTCACGGAATCGCGGCCAGAACCGTTTTCAAGAATCCCCCCATCAACGCACGTCGAAAGGCATCACCCTGCGACCACAGAGCAACCAGAGGGCAGCAGGCGATCACGCAGCCGCGTAGCTGGCCCGGAACAGATCCTGCGCCCGCTCCACATCTCGCGGCGTACGCAGCTGCACCTCCAGATCACCCGTCCCGTGGTGACCGAGACCAGACACATCCCGGGTGAAACCCGGAACGAGGTCGACATCCGTCGGGTCGACCTTCAGGTAGACCAGCAGCTTGCTGCGCTGCGGCGGGCAGAGACAGGCGAAGTTCCGAAGCCGCTGATACGCCCGGTACTGCTTGCGCTCGACGCGGTTCACGCCGTCCCCGAGCCCGAGCAGTGCCTCGTCGACCGCGCTCGCCAGCTCCACCATCGAGGCGCCCTGGCCATCGGCCACCGCCCGAGCGACCGCCTGGCGCCGCCCCCGGCGAGCCGCCTGCATGCCGCCGCTCACGGACGCCACAGTCTCAAGCCCGAGCAGTTCGCTGCCGAAGAATCGGTAGCGGACCAGGTCGATCGACCGCCGGTGCTCACGCACGGCATGCACGTCGTAGCGCGTGAAGTCGCCGGCGATACAGATCAGGCGCGGGCCGCTCCACAGGACCTGAGACGCGGCCGTCACCCCGAGCCGGTCGCGGACCAGGTGCTCGAACTCGGCACGATGATCCACCAGCCACGCCAGGTAGAACAGGCCCTGGTTGATGACACCGGCGTCGACGCCGCGCTTGTACTCGACGATGACCGGCGATCCGTTCTCGTCCAGCCCGAGCGAATCGATCCGGCCCGCGTGCACCAGCCCGGTGCCGTACTCGCTCGCCAGGAACCGGACGCCCAGCAGCGTCTCCATATTCGCCTCGACGAGGCCCTGCACATCTGCCTCGATCTCAGCAAGACGCGGCGTGACTTCGGTCACGCCGCTATTCGTCGTATCCGTGCGGAACAGCTTCAGGCCCGACACCTTCCCCTCCTCGGCTCCAAGATCCCCAACGCCGAGCCGGGTCAGGATTATTTCCGCGAGGGGCTTCGAGGGTGTGAAGATGATGTGAGCCGCTGCATCCGGGCCACCGAGAGGCACCCACGCCCCACGGTCCCGCGGATCACCAAATCCCACATACGTCCCCCCGGCTCGCGGGACGAGCGCCCGGAAGACTGCGTCTGCGCAGGTCAGCCCCCGTAGCTCAGTGGATAGAGCAGCCTTCTAAGCACCTGCTCTGTTCGTCTTCATAGCCGACCACGCGTCCACCTCGCGGCCGGGAAGTCGCTGCCCTCGCACCTGTTCTACCCGCACCAAGATTCGAGCCGCGCCCATGGGAAGCCCTGATCGAAGGCCACCAGAAAGAGCGGGTCCCCCGGGCAGGCGGAGTAATTTCGCCGCGACCACGAACCAGGAGAACGCAGTCAGTTGGATCGACCACCATGACGGCGGAAACGCGAAACGCCGTCGGCGCTCCGGCCCTTTCCTGACGTGCCGTACGACCCGAAGCCCACCAATCGTACGGCGGGCGTCGGGGCGTACATCAGCACCTTGCACCGTTCAGAGCGGCTACTGCAGTCGCTAACGCTCCCGGTCCGGCCTTGGGCCCTTTCATCGCACTCGGTGGCTGACAGGTACCCGGAGCAGCACTTGTGCCTGTCAGGGTCGTGGCGTGTCACCCCCTCCGGAATCCTCCTGCTCGGCGTCCAGGCGGACGCCATGGAACGCCCCAGCGATGATGCTGTTCAGACCCCTGCCGTCACCGACGACCTCCGCTACTGCCTTGCCCAGCTCTCCGGGGGCGGCGAGCAAAGTGTCCAGGATCCGATCGCGGACCTTCTCTGACTTCAGGAAGTTTTCCAGGCTGTTCTCCAGTGCCCTCGACTTCAGCATCTCATCTGACTTCGCCGCCTGGATGACAAGCGCCATCAAACCCGCAATGGCCGACTCCGAGAGGTCGTCGAACAGAGTGTTAAGGGTGTCGATGACCTCCAGTAGCGGGACCATCTTGGGATCCTTCACCGTGGCCGTCCCCACCGCGGTCGGCCCGGTCAGCTTGTCCCCCTTCTGCGTGACCGAGGCATTAGTGACGCCCTTATCCTTCTGCTCGATGGCGACCAATCGGGCGCTTGAGATATCGATCTCGTCGCGCGTGCGCTCGGCTTTGATCCACTGTGCAAGTTCGCGGCAGAAGGAGGATAGATCTTCCAGCGGGGAACCCGAATATTCGTAGACTTGCGACAGGAAGTCGTATAGCCGCACGAACGAGGAGACGTTCTTCCGAAACTGCTCGAGACGTTCGACGTCCTGAGTGTTCTCGTCGCCAATAGCCTGCTGCCATTTACGGGCGAACTCGTCCTGAGGTCGACTCATCGCCGCGGTAATCATGTTGCGATCGCGGCACTGAACGCCTTGGGTAAACTGGGCAACGTCTTGCGCATCAAAGATGCCAAAGGTCCGCAGCCCCATCGCCAATACGTGCAGTTGGTTAGGGTCGGTCTCGGTCTCAAGTTCGGCCTCTTCGTACCATTTCGCAAAGGCCGCCTGGATGTCCTTGGGCTCGTTCACAAAGTCCAAAATAAACACCCGATCCTTGACCAGGTTGTCCATGCGGAAGGTGCGATTGAGACGCGAAAGGGTCTGTACTGCCTGGATGTCCTCTAGTCGCTTATCGACGTACATCGCACAGAGCAACGGCTGATCGAATCCAGTCTGGAATTTGTCTGCCGCTATCATTACGCGGTAATTCGGCTCGGCGAACGCCGCGGCCAGGTCGGGGCCGACACCAGGATTCATCTTGGCCTCGGAGACCTTGTCATGGATGCCGAAGTCCGGATCGTCCAAGGTGCCGGAGAAGGCCACCAAGGTGCCCAAGTCGTACCCCTTGGACTTGATGTACTTGTCGATCAGCACCTTGTACCGCAGCGCGTGCTTGCGCTCCGAGGTGACAATCATGGCCTTCGCATGGCCACCAAGCATGCCTGCCACGTTGGCACGGAAATGCTCGACGATGATCTCCACCTTCTGGGAGATGTTCGTCGGGTGCAGACGCACGAACCGCTTGAGGGCCTTGGCCGCAGCCGTCTTCTCGACCAGATGGTCCTCGTCGTCTACGGAGGTGTTGACACCCTTCTTCTTGATCACCTCGGCGATCTGGTAAACGGTGCCGTAGTACTGGAAGCGAGGCAGAACGTCCAGGATGAAGCCCTCTTGGATGGCCTGCTTCATCGAGTACACGTCGAACGCGGAGGGCTTGGCATCGGGCGTCTTTCGGCGCCCGAACAGCTCGACCGTCTTTGACTTCGGGGTGGCGGTGAACGCGAAGAACGACACGTTCGGCGTCGGAACGTCTGCGAAGGCGTTGATCGTATCCTCGGCGTCGACTTCCGCGCCCTCGTCGACCTCCTGGCCGCCGGCGCGCAGCACTTGCCGCACCTTCTTCGCCGTGGCTCCGGCCTGCGATGAGTGTGCCTCATCCGCGATGACCGCAAAGCGGTGTCCGGCCAGCGAGTCGTCTTCTGACAGAAGCTTCAGCACGGCCGGGAAGGTCTGGATGGTCACCACAACGATGCGGCGCCGGTCCTGCAGGGCCTTAAGCAGGGCACGCGACTTGGAACCTGCATCGGTGCGAGCCCGCCTGTCGACGTTATAGACGTAATCCCGCTTGCCCTCGATCTGGAGGACCGCTCGCTGCATCTGATCGTCCAGTACCGTACGGTCGGTGATCACCACCACGGTGTCGAAGATCTTGCGGCCTGCTTGATCGTGCAGATTCGATAGGTGGTGCGCGGTCCAGCCGATCGTATTCGTCTTGCCCGAGCCCGCGGAGTGCTGGATCAGGAACCGCCCGCCTGCGTTCTCAGCCTGGACCTGCTCAACCATGCGCGAGACGGCCTGCCACTGGTGGAACCGTGGGAAGATGACGTTGGTCGACGTTTTGCGCTCACGCGTGATCAGGTTCGTGCTGGTCTTCACGTCCACGAACAGCATGGACCCGAAGATGTCGAGCCAAGTGTCGCGGGCCATGACCTGCTCCCATAGGTACGCGGTAGCCGGCCCGTCTTCGTTGACCGGATTGCCTGCGCCACCATCCTTGCCCTGGTTGAAGGGGAGGAAGTAGGTGTTCTCGCCGTCCAGTCGGGTGGTCATCCGGACTTCGGACTCGGTGACCACGAAGTGCACCAGGGCTCCGGTACCGAACGCCAGCAGTGGCTCCCCCTTGGGGTTGCGGTCCTGCGCGTACTGCTTGACGGCCGCCTCAATGGACTGCTTGAACTTGGTCTTCAGCTCGAATGTGGCCACCGGGATGCCGTTAATGAATGCGACCAAGTCGATGCTGTCGTGGGGCTTCTGCTGCGAATAGTGCACCTGCCTCATGATCCGCAGGCGCACTTTGTCGTAGGCCGCGACGCGGGTGACATTGGTCGGGTCAGCAGAGCGCCACTGGACCATCTTCAGTTCATCACGCAGTCCAACGGGCACGCTCGAGCGCAGTAACTGTAGAGTCCCTCCCGGGCCGCCGCCTTTGTTGTCGAGAGGCGTGGCGCGGAGCTGAACGATCAGGTCCAGCAAGGCGTCCTTCGCCGCGACTGCCCGAGGGCCCGATCCGATGCCTCGCGCCCACTTCTGCGGAGCCATGTCTTGGAACCATCTGAAGACGTCCTGCGGGAACAGGGCACGTTTCGCGTCATACCCCTCGTCGTTCGGCGAGTACTCCCAGCCGCGCGCCGCGAGATACTCGCATATCTGCCGCTCGAACTGTTCCTCATACGTCAGGTCCCCCACGGCTCAGGCCCCCTTCATGATGTCGATTTGGCCGGTCACGGCCGCAGTAATCAGCGCGATGCGGCGTTCCTTGGCGAGTTCGACGTGCCGTTGTGTCTTCGCGATCAGGCTGTCGATCTCCGCTGTTACCTGGTCCAAGTGCTTCAGGTTGCGACTCTGCTCTTCGAGGAGGGGTACGTTCAGCGGAAGGTTCAGGATTTCGTCCCTGCTGATGTTCAGCATCGAGGCACTCGCGCCGCTGGCGGCCATCTCGATCAGATCTCTCACTCGGCGGCTGGCCAGGAGGTGGGCGACGTATCGCGGCACCGCCTTGGACGCGTCGAGGTTGAGAGCGTAGAGCTTGTCGCTCAGCATAAGCCGCGGGTAGTTCCCGGTCACGACGGCTGCGCTGCCGACGAGATCACGAGTGTTGGCTCGGGAGACTACGAGTTCACCCGGCCGCACTACGGTGGACGGACGTGGCTCCAATTCCGCCGGGAGTTCCTTATTTTCTTCCGGGCGGAAGACCCCGTGGTTGGCTGCTCCAGCTTTCAGAACCGCCCAGGTCTGGACTCCGTCGCCCGGCCATGGAAGGCACTGGGGGCTCCATCCCTGCCGGACCGAGCACACCACGTGCTTCAGCCGCGTATCAGGCACCGCTGGCTCAGCCGTGGCAAGGGCATGCTCCACGACCGCTTGCTTGCGCTCCTGTAGACGACCAACAAACCGCTCCTGCGCGGCAATTAGCTCATCGATGTGGGCCGTCTCACGGTCTAGTCGGTCCGCGATGGCTGTTTGCTCAGGGCCGGAGGCAAGCGGGAGAGGAACAGTCGCCAGCTTCTCAGCAGTCAGATGTGGCATAGAGACGACGTTGCAGTACCTACGGACAAATCCAGTGGCTCGCAGGGCGATCAGGTAGTAGGTCAGGAATCGCCCATCGTGGCCGGCTTCTGGCCGCACCCGATTGATCGAGTTCTGGAACCCCCACCCGGCGAGGTTGCCGCTAATGTATGCGGCACGTCCGAAGCCGCCCTGCCCGCCCTCGACAACGACGACGTCGCCCTGCTGGAGGGTGAGATCATCCAACTCGCGGGAAGAGAACCACATTTCCTTGACGTCATCGAGCGCCAGGACGCCGTCCGGCTGGACATTGGCCGCTCGCATGTACGGAGCGAGTACGTCGTCTCCAGTGTCTTTCGTCTGAAGCATCTTGCCGAGAGTGACACGCCCCAGGTGTTTGACCTGACCCATCATCCACGGCAGCTGGGCATCTCCCCAGGGGCGCGGGGTGCTCACTTCTTCGCCTCCACCTTGTGCAGCAGCCCGAGGATCTCCTGCAAGGACTCCTCGAGGTCGGCGTCGATCTCAGCTAGCGAGCGCGGGGGTACGTACTTGTAGAAGTGGCGGGTGAAGGGGATCTCGTAACCCACCCGGGTCTTGGTGTGGTCGATCCAGGCGTCCTCGCGGTGTGGGCGGACCTTCGCGTCAAAGTACGCCTCGATGGTGGCGTCCTTCGCATCATGGATCTTGGCATGCCCCTCCCACCCGAAGGGGACGTTCTCGGTCTCACGCAGGTAGGGATCAGCCTCCGCGTCACCCTTGTTCTTTCCTGACTGGATGCGGCAGATATCAGCGTTCTTGTCGCGTTCGCCCAGGGTTTGCCATAGAGCCTTGCGTTGCGCAGCGGTAAGGCTGATAGCGCGGGAAGCGAGATGCTTCCCTAGGTCGCCGAGGAAATTTTCCCGGTTGAGATAGTGCCCCCCATTGAAGGACTTCAGGGCCTCTACCAGGCCGGCGATATTACTGAGTGCTTTGTGCTCGGCAATTCGGGCGACCCTCTCGGGCGTGGTCTCGAAGTTCAGACGCCAAGGCCGCTCCACAGTGATCTGCCAGAAGGCGAAGTCGAGGTTGCCGAATACCTTGGAAGTGTCCGAAGACTCCATGTCAGCGTATTGCTGCAGTACGCGCTCACGGGCTCCCTCGTCGATCTCAACGCGCTTGGAGCCCAGAGACTTTCGCATCTTGACGCCGAGTGCCGTGGCATCGATAAGCTGCACCTTTCCTTCACGCTCTGAGCGCTTATCGTTGTCGAAAATCCACAGATAGGTAGGGATGCCGGTGTTGTAGAACATGTCGTTCGGCAGCGCGACAATAGCTTCGATCAAGTCATTCTCCAGCAGCCATCCCCGGATGTTGCTGGGGCCACTGCCCGCGCCACCGGAGAACAGCGGGGAGCCGTTCAGAACAATGCCGGCTCGTGCGCCACCGTCTTGACTGTCCGCCGGGTTCATTTTTGCGATGGCATGCTGGACGAAAAGTAGGGCACCGTCTGAGGTCGGTGGCAGCCCCGCCGCGAAGCGGCCGACGGAGCCCTTCTTGTGCTCGTTCTCCACGTTCTCGGCGATGTTCTTCCAATCCACGCCGTAGGGCGGGTTGGAGAGAATGTAGTTGAACCTGTCGTCCGGGAACATGTCCCTGGTCAAGGTGTTGCCCAGCGCGATGTTCTGCGGGTTCTGCCCCTTAGCGAGCATGTCGGAGCGGCACATTGCGTACGACTCGGATCGCAGTTCTTGTCCGTACAGGAGGAGCTCGGCGTCCGGGTTCATGCGGTGCAGGTGCTCTTCGGCCACGCTGAGCATGCCGCCGGTGCCGACGGTGGGATCATAGATGCTGCGGATGGCGTCGCGGGACAGCGCGTTGTCGTCCTCGGCGAACAGCAGGTCCACCAGCAGGTTGATCGCGTCGCGGGGGGTGTAGTGGTCGCCGGACTCGGCATTCGACGACTCGAAGTCCTTGTAGATGAGGTGCTCGAACAGCTCGCCCATCTTGGAGTTCGGCACGGCCTCAGGTGACAGATCGAGGTCACGGAACTGGCGGACAATAGTAGTGAGGATGCCCCCCTTCCTCATGCGCTCGATATGCTGAGGGAAGTGGAAGTTCGCGAAGACGTCGATGTCGCTGCTGAACCCTTGGACGTACTCCAGCAGGTTGTCGGCCATGTCGTCACTGGAGTCATACACGGAGGCCAAGGTGTGCTTCGTCGTGTTATAGAACTTCACGCCGCCGGTGACCGACCTGATTGCCTTGACTCGCAACACCTCGCTCCGCTCCTGAGCGACGATCGCGGCAACCTGATCTCGGTGGGGGGCCATGACGCACTCCAGGCGACGGAGGATCGTCATAGGCAGGATGACGTCACCCGCCTTGTTGCGGGCATAGACACCACGCAGGGTGTCGGCAACGGCCCAGACGTCCTTCTCTAGGTCGACCACTTGAGTTGTCCTTCCTGACACAGATGCAGCGGAGCCCCTGCTGAGAGGCTGCCCAGTGACGGCTCTGGTCCGCACCCGAAAATGTAGAGGGTCCCACCGACAGGCCCGAGGCCATTCAACAGGCAACGCCCATCTCGGGCAAAAGGTCCGCTTCGCGCCCCGCCAGCCGAAGACCAGTGCACCTGGGCACCACTGGGGTCAGAGACTCCCAATCCTGTACTTGTACAGCTCTGGCATACGCGACAATGAGGATACGGGAGGGCTAGCGAGTTCGGGGGTGCGCATGTTCGGCAAGTGGCTGGAGCAGGAGCCGGTAGAGCAGCCGGAGGGCGAGCTGCGCTATGAGGCTCTCGTCGAGTCCGGCGAGCTCGATGAGAAGGAGCTGATGGGCCAGCTCGGCCATGATGTAGCCCGCAACTACCTCAACCCGAGCGAGCTCGCGCTCGTGTTCGATGACCTGGGGTCTCCGGAGGTCGCGGATTACCTGCGCGTCAACAAGTTCCCAGCCGATATCATCGTCCGCCACGGGGACTTCGGTGAGGTCGTCACCGCCGGCCTGTACCGGAGGGTGCGCCGCTGGTGCGTGCCGATCCTGAAGCTGCGCTACAAGCAGACCCCGGGCCAAGCCGTACAGGGCACAGACGTGCTGGCCTTCCGCTTCCGCCAGACGCCGCCGGTGATCGCCGTGCCCGAGGTCAAGACCCGAGCCACCCGCAAACGCGATCTAGGGAAGGAGGCGAACGACAGTCTGGAGAAGGTCCTCGACCGCCTCGACGAGAGCCTCCACTTCGCCCTGGCCCGCTGCGCTGAGCGCGACCACCAGTTCCTCGTGCGGCACCTCGCCGCTCTGCTGCGCCGCCCCAAAGAGCGGGTGGTGGAACGGCACATGGTCTTCGTCCACGACGCCCTCGTCTGGAAGGACGACGTCGTCGACCTCCTAGCAGGCGTTGTGACCCAGCGCACCGAGCTGACGGTCGTCAAGATCAGCGGGCTTAAGGACTTCGTGACCCGCGTCTACCAGGCCGCCGAAACCAGCGCGGGCCCCCGCCGTACCGAGACCAGCAAGGACAACGCTGCGTGAAGGACTACAACGGCACCATCCACCGGCTCGGCGAGGAAGTCCTCACCGACGGCGAAGCCGCCCCGGGCCTGCGCGCCCAGCTGCGCTCGCATGTCCTGGGCGACCAGATCAGCCTTGAAGGCGCCCCCGTCGCCTACACGTACGACCTCGACGGCATGCGTCACGGCCTGACCCTCGCCCGGCTTGGTCAGCTCACCCGCACCCCGCGCGAACGGCGCGCTGATCCCGGCCCGCTGACGGAGATCGCCGAGGCGTACGCCGATCTCGCCGACAGGTACGAGGCAGCGCACCACCGGCGTGTGGAACTGCTGGCGATCGCCGCGGCAATGTGGAGTCTGGCCGGCTACCAGGCCAACGCCGCTACTCTCGCCGCCGCTTTCACCCGCGAGGCGCGGTCCTTGTTCGCCCTCGGTGAGCTCGAGGTCTTCGAAACGCCGACCACGGCCGCTCCGTACCGGATCGCCGAACTGACCGGTGCAGTCCTGCGCCGCGACCTCGACGAGGTCTCGCGCCTGGCCCAACAGGCTGCCGACGACCTTCGCGTCCTGGGGCAGCGGCTCCTGGGGGAAACCGCCGAGGGACGAGCCGATGTGGCGGACGCCGCCGTGCTCGCCGCCTACGGCCTCGCCGGACGGGCCGCCCGCAACCTCGCCGCCCTCTGGCGTACCGGCAACCGGGCCGCCGGCCGCGCGGCCGTCGCCGACCTGCGCAAGGCCGCCTCCATCCTGCTGGACGCCTCGGTGGCCGACACCTGGACCCTGATCGACTCCCTCGCCCACGTCGCCGAGGACATCGTCGCCACCTCGCCCTGGCTGCTGCTGCGCCGCGCGTCCACCTGGGGCCGCCTGTGGGAGCACTACCTCAAGGCTCTGATCGTCGCCGAGCGGCCCGTCATCCAGGTGTGGCCCTCCCAACGCGCCGCCCTGGACGCCGGCCTGGTCGACGCCTCAGCGCGGAACATGACGGTGACCATGCCCACCTCGGCGGGCAAGACCCACATCGCCGAGTGGGCCATCCTCCATGCCCTCGCCCCCCGTCCCGGCGACGAGAACCGCTGGCGGCTCGTCTCCCGGCTCGCCGTCTACGTCGTCCCCACCCGCGCCCTCGCCGCCCAGGTCGAGCGGCACATGGCCGAGAGCCTCGAACTGCTCGGCCTGAGGGTCTCCTCCCTCTTCGGCGGTGCCGAGCACGTCCGCTACGAGATGCAACTCCTGGACTTCACCGACGTCCTCGTCGTCACCAGCGAAAAACTCGACCTGCTGCTGCGCAACATGCCCGAACTGGCGGCACGCCTCGCCCTAGTCCTCGTTGACGAGGGCCACTCCATCGACCGCTCCGAGCGCGGACTGCGCCTGGAGATGCTGCTGACCCGTATCCGCCGCACCGCCCCGGCCGCCCGCCTCCTACTGCTCTCCGCCGTTCTGCCCAACGGCGAGGACCTCGCCCGCTGGCTCGACCCCGACGCCGACGCCACCAACCTCGCCAGCATCAACTGGTCACCCTCGCGCCTGCGAATGGGGGTCTTCTCCTGGCGCGGCCGCGACGCCGACGGCCAACAGGGCGCCATCGACTACGGCAACGCCGGCAACGGCGAGTTCTTCCTCCCCCGCGTCCTGACCCGGCACAAGAAGCGCGTCAACCTCTTCCCCAGCGCGCCCAAGGACGTCGCCGCAGCCCTGGCCCTGCACTTCGACCGGCTCGGCCCCGTCCTCATCGCCCAGCCCACCAAGGTCAAGGCCCGCGCCGCCGCCAAGGCCCTGGGCGAAGCCCTGAAGAAGGAGGGCGCGCCCAAACTCGGAACCGCGGACGGCTCCTTCAGCCCCGAGGTCGCCCGCCGGCGCCTGGAAGCCTCCGCCGAGATCGGCCGGCACATCGGCACCAGCCACGAGTTGGCCCTCATGGTCCTCGGGGGCTACGCCTACCACCACGCCGAGGTCCCCCAAGCCGTCCGCAACTCCCTCGAGCGCGCCTACCGCAATGGGGCACTCCGGGTCTTGTGCGCGACCAGCACCCTGTCCCAGGGCATGAACCTACCCACCAAGACCGTCCTCGTGCCCGACACCTGGCGCGGCCAGGGCGAGCGGGTCAGCGTCCGCGACTTCTGGAACACTGCCGGGCGGGCCGGCCGCGCCGGCCAGGAGACCGAAGGCCACGTCGTGCTGATCGCCAAGGACTCCAACGCCGCTCAGGAACTGCGCCGCCACTATCTGGACCGGGACAGGATCGAACCAGTCGTCTCCACACTCGGCTGGCTCTACTACGAGCTGGTCATCGCCCGTCTGGGCCACCGGCCCGGCGCCGGCGAGGATCTGACGGCGCTGGACCTGGCCGACCCCGACGGCGGGAAACTGGCCGAGTGGGCCGAGGGACTGGACATCCAGCTCCTGGCCCTGCTCGCCGAGGAGGTCGTCGACACTCCCGACCAGCACCTCCTCGAACAGGCTGCCCAGGCACTCCTCGGCGACACCCTCGCCGGACACCAACTCGGGGCCGAGGGTTGGTCTTTGGCCCCGCTGGCCCGCTTCTCCGCCCGCCGCGTCGCCGCCATCGCCCAGCGCCTGCCCGACCGGCCCGCACGCGCCGCGATCGTCCGCTCCGGCCTCAGCGTCCGTGGCGGCACCGACGCGCTCGCCGCTGCCGAGCAGATCCAGACCGTTCTCGACGTACGACCCGAACTGCTCACCGCCGAGCACTGGTCCAGCCTGCAGCGCCTCATCCTGACCCTCGCCGCGGACGTGCACGAAGTCCAGCGCGGCATCCGCCAGAAGAAGGTCGCCGCCCCCGCACTCGTACCCCTGGCCACCGACTGGATCGCCGGCCTCCCGGCAGCCGACCTTCACCAGAGACACCAAGGCAACCTGCTCACCCCCGACATCACCGCGACGACCAGCGCGATAGACAAGATCATCGTCCAGGACCTCGCCTGGGTCGTCTCCGCGCTGCTCCAGATCCTCGAACTCCGGCGCGGCGTCCCCGCCGAGGGCCACTTGGTCGCACTCCCCGCCATGATCAAATACGGGGTCGGCAGCCCCGCCGCCTGCTACGCCTCCAGCATCGGCATCCACGACCGCGCCACCGCGACCACCCTCGCCGCCAAATGCCCCTACCCGGAGCCGACCTTCCGCCAGTTCCTCGACTGGCTCAGCCAGCTCCCCACCGACGAGATCACCACGCTCACCGACCCCGAGACCGCCCGACTCCTCATCCGCAGCACCGAACGCCGCAGCCCCCGAGCCACCCAGGCAGCGATCCTCAGCGGCACCGGGACCTTCACCTGCCCCCTGCGCGGCGTCCGCCACAGCGGCAACGACGCCCACCTCTCGCAGCTGCCGGCCGGCACCCCCCTCGACCTCGTCCGCGCGCCCAGCAACGAGGCCGACCCGAACGCCATCCAGGTCCAGCACCATGGCGTCTTCCTCGGATGGATCGCCCGGGAGATCACGCGCCCGCTCGCCCTCGCTCTCGATGAGAACCCAGCACCCCGCGTCTACGCGCGGCTCGCCACTGACGCCCGATCGATCGCACGGCAGAACGGAGCCGATCAACTCCACGTGCACAACGCGGTCACCTTGACCATCACGCTCGCCCCCGGGTGATCGTCGCCGACCGTTCCCACATCGGCGCAGGGCCCTGGGTCACCACCCCGATCGGCCAACCACCAGACGGTGAACTCTCACCAGCTCAGCAGACCCTCCACCCGCGCACTCGGGGACAGGCCCCCAGCACCCAGCGATCAAGTAGACGAAGACACACGAGCGTGAAACAACCGAAAGTCCATTCGCACTACTCAGAGGTCACCATGCCCCCTCGCTGGTCCCTTTCCGGGACAACTGGCCACCTGGGCCCAGCAGCTCCGCGCAGGGCGTCACCCACCCTCGGACACCTCATTGATATACGCCACCCTGACAGGGCCTGACCTGCCAAACGGCGTGCCTGACACCGCACATAATGCGCATCGATAAACCGCGGGTCAGGAGCCCTCAGGGTCGGTTCAAGGATCGCGACGCACTCCAAGTGGTGGGTCATCGACAACACGAGTACCTACTTCTCAACACAGGTGTGGCATGCGTGCTGCCACAGATCACGCTAGCGAGGATGTGCCCGACAGTGTCCGGGCCTCAGGGGCTGGGGAGACCACGGCGAGGCGGCCGGGGCAGCGCGAGAGAATTGCCCCGGGTAGACCGCCGCGCCACCCCACCCGCTCACATCGCCCTCAGCCACGCCGTTCCGGTCCGTAGGGGCTCCATCCCCTGAGGTGCGGCTTAAGCTCCTCCGACGTGGGTTCACGTGAGTGCGGCATCTCTGGAAGCCCGCTCAAGGGGTCTATCGACTTCACATATCCCCTTGCCCACTCCAACCAGCGTCGGGCCGAGTCCAGAGCCGACTCATCCACGGCGCCGTCCAACTCACCGATACGACGTTCCAGCGCCATGCAGTACGCGCTGAGGGCAGCCGCTTCTTGCCACCCCCCGGCCTCTTCACGCAGCACCTGGGCAAGCTGCTCGCGAACAGCTTGTTCCTTCGCCACGTCCATGGCCGCTTGCCAACGAACTTCACGTTCTGCCCTGGCCTGCTGTTCATCCTGCCGACGCCGAGCGTCCTCGACAGCTCGCGCCTCGACCTCTCCAAGGATCACACCCAAGGCTTCTTCAAGCGTCCGGCTCTTACGATCCCGCCAGCGACCGGGCCGACCGGTCAGACCATGGGCAAGCTCCACGACGAGACGAGCGGAGCGCTCCGGATCCGTGGACTCCGGGAACTCCTGCCTGACGGAGACGGTGTACGCGAAGCCGTCGACAACGACGTCCACTCCGCTCTCGCGCGGGAAGAAGGACGACCGTGCCTTCCGCACCTCATACCCTCGCCGTACCGCCTCAGCCGACAGACCCTGCAACAGCAGAAGCGACCTACGGCGCAGCGCAGACGGCATCACCAGCCGACTCTTGTCGCCTTTGAGCGCAGCCACCACCGGATGCAGGTGCCCCAGTCGTGCGGGGACAAGGACCGACCCCCGTCCGCCTTCGGCCGCTGACTCCGCGCGTTGGGATGCGGTCCCTCCGCAAGGAACAGCTCCAGCCCCGGCCCGCCATAAGGGACCTTCTCGATACGTTTGCCCGCTGGCTCCAGGTTGTGGCGCTTCGCGTAATTGACGACGCGCCGCCATTCCGCGACCTCGTCGTCATCGGGATCAGTGATCTGGACGCACCCCTCGGCGACGAGCTGCTCGATCAGCTCCTGCGCCTTCGCCCGCCGGGCACGCGCGACGGGCCGCTCGCTATAGGGCGACCGAGGCTTGGCAGGCTCCGCCAGCTTACCGCCGTCGGCGACCGCAGAGTCGTCGTCGATCATCAGGAGCCAACGATCCCGCAAGGCATCGGCCGAACGCCAGCCACTTGACATCCAGGTTCAAGCACCCTTGTCGACAACACGCTGCTCTAGGAACCCGTGGTGCCGTTCGGGCAAGGCGGACCATCAGTGCACAGGCTCCAGCCCACGCCGCGCTGCCGCACGCTGAGTAAAGCCGAAGGGGTGTCAGTCCACCGTGGGAGTCCTCTGGGACTTTTCTGGGACTTCCAGCCCCATCAACCGGCACGAGCGTGAAACACCCGAAAGATCATCCATGCTGGCCAGAGCACCACTGCCGCACATCGCAGCAGGTCACCGCGCTCGCTGGTCTCTTCCGCGACAACTGATCCCGCGCGGGATGGACTCCACGTCAGCGGCGGCGCCTCCCGGTCAAAACCTGGCACGGTCGACGCGGTGTGAAGCCCATCCAGTGCAATCCCGATAGTCGCGCCATCCAACGTCCATGCGGAATATCGCCAAGTCCGCGCGCTCTCGCTTTGCCTCACCGCCGGATTTCTGAAGAGGCCGCGGCTTTATACACGCGGATCGCCGGTTAGCCAAACCGGCGTTTCCGACCACACTGGGTTCTGCGTCGCGGCGCACATTGCCTTCCAACAGGGCGTCACGCATCGCCCACCAGTACCTGCCCCAGCAGCATCGAAGGAGATACGTGTGATGGCTGGTCACTGTCCGCTGTTTACTGCGCTTTCCCGAGGAGCCGTTCTCCGGCGGAGAACTTCCCTGTTTGGGGTGGACTTCACGCCGGTCTTACCGCACGGTGTGTGGTCCAAATCTGATCAGCGCATCGGCCGAGTATTTCCCGGCCGGCTCGCCCCTGCCCATTTTCCTCCCCTTCCCTCAGGACGTAGATGCCTCACCGCGCCACCCCGCTCCACCCCACCACCGACAATGCACCGCCCGCCGCGGCAGCCGATCCGTGGTACACCACCGAGGAACTCGCCCGGCTTCTGAAGGTCGATGCCTCGACCTTGCGCCGCTGGCGCACCGCGCGCCCTGCCCAAGGCCCGCCGTTCGTCCGGTTGTCCGGGCGCGTGGTCCTCTACAGCGCCGTTGATGTGCGGCAGTGGCTCGCCGAGCGGCGCACCGTTCCCGGGCAGGCTGCCTGATGCCGCACGTCGAGCGGCTGCCGATCGCCGTCTCGCTCTCCCCCGATATCGAGCACCGTCCCGGACGCCCGCTGCCGTATCGGGCCCGGGTGCGGTGGACCGATCCGGTCACCAAGAAGCGCCCGTCGATCTCGGAGGCCCACGCCACCATTGATGAGGCGCAGGATTGGATCGATGCCCTGACTGCGGCAGCGTTGCGCGGTATCGACCCGGCCACCTCCACCCAGTCGTTGGCCACCTACGGCAACGCCAACATGAGGCTGGCGATGCGCGGGCTGGAGGCCAAGACCAGCGATCCGTACCTGGCCGGCTGGCGGCTGCGGGTGGTGCCCACCTTGGGCCATATCCCGGTGACGCAGGTCAGCAACGGTGCCGTGGACCGCAGTGTGTACGGCTGGATCGCTGACGGCGTCGGGCGCTCGACCGTGAAGAACAGTCTGGCCGTGCTGGCGAGGGTGATGCAGCAGGCGGTGCGGGACGGTCTCATACAAATCAACCCCACGCGGATATCCGGCTGGCAGTCCGAATACCAGCGGGCCGAGGACGAACTCGACGACCCTCGTACTCTGGCGCTGCCCGACTGGGACGCCCTGACCACGCTCGCCGATGCCCTGGTGCAGCGCTCGTATGGCCAGTACGCGGGCTGGGGCAGCGTCGTCACCTTCGCTGCCTGCACCGCGGCCCGCATCGGTGAGGTCTCCGGGATACGGGTCAAGGACATCGACCCGGTCAACTGGGTCTGGACCGTGCGCCGTCAGACCACTCCCTCGCCTGGGGGGCTGGTCGACAAGGGCACCAAGGGCAAGATGGCCCGCCGGGTCCCGCTGATCGAGGAAGTGCGTCCCCTGGTCTCCCAGCGCCTGCTGGTCACCGGGCGCGATCCCGAGGCGCGGCTGTTTACCGGGCCCCGCGGGGGACGCATCTCCACCGCGGTGCTGCGGGACGCCACCCACTGGGACGAGGTGGTCACCTCCCTCGGTCTGGAGCATCTGCGCCGCCACGACCTGCGGCATACGGGGCTGACCTGGATGGCCGACGCCGGAGTCCCCTTGCATGTGCTGCGCGTCATCGCGGGTCACGGGTCGCTGATGACCACTCAGCGGTATCTCCACCCCGATCTGCGGGCGATCGCGGAGGCGGGCCGGTCCCTCAGCGCCCATCTGTCCGGGGCTCGGGCACCCTCGGAGCAACTGGCCGCGTCTTTGCGGGCACTGTAGGAACCCGACAATCGTCACCTGGACCGAGATGATCTTGGTCCCCAGCGATAAGGCTCCGATCTGGGGTTTCTTCCCTGCCGTGGTCCCCAGCTGGTCCCCGGACCTCTGACGGACACTTAAGCGGAGGCTGCCTTCCGGATTGACGAAAGGCCCGCTGACCTGGGATTTCTCCCTGTCAGCGGGCCTTGTCGCACCGTCGGGACGACAGGATTTGAACCTGCGACCCCTTGACCCCCAGTCAAGTGCGCTACCAAACTGCGCCACGTCCCGGTGCTTGTCCGGCCCGGGGTTTCCCCCTTGCCGGGCGCGCATGAAGAACAATACCGCACTTCAGGGGGTGCTCGCTTCCACCCCTGCTGGGGTCCGGGAGCGACCCGGGGTTACGGGCTGTTCGCGGGGGGTGGCGGGGTGTCGCCGAGGGCGGGGCGGGGGCGGCGGGCTCGTCGGGGTGAGGGCGGCGATGCTCGCGCTTGACTTCAAGTTGACTTTAAGTTGCAGGCTCTCGGTATGACCTCGACCTACACCGACCTTCCGCGACTGATGAGCCTGATGACCGGCGACGAGAAGCACGGGCCCGCGGCCACCTCCACGCTCGATGCGCTCTGGGTGCTGTACGACCGCGTGCTGCGCGTCTCGCCCGAGACGGTGGACGATCCCGGGCGGGACCGGTTTCTGCTGTCCAAGGGGCACGGGCCGATGGCGTACTACGCCGTGCTCGCGGCCAAGGGATTCTTCGCCGACTCGCTGCTGCCGGGGTTCGGCTCG
The DNA here is from genome assembly GCF_044332925.1 of Streptomyces sp. NPDC021212. Lineage (NCBI taxonomy): Bacteria > Bacillati > Actinomycetota > Actinomycetes > Kitasatosporales > Streptomycetaceae > Streptomyces > Streptomyces sp. NPDC021212. Next base: position 239,550 of record NZ_JBIRPZ010000005.1, on the reverse strand, counting down.
TACGACTCGCCGCTGGGCCACCATCCGGATCGGGTGCTGGTGCCGGGGGCCGAGATCAGCAGCGGTTCGCTCGGGCATGGGCTGCCGCTGGGGGTGGGGACGGCGCTGGGACTGCGGGCGCAGGGGCTCGACGGGGGCGGCGGACCGGCCGTGTGGGTGCTGATCGGCGACGCCGAGCTGGACGAGGGGAGCAACCACGAGGCGATCGCGTACGCGGGCGCCGCCGGGCTGGGGCGGCTGCACACGGTCGTCATCGACAACGCCTCCGCCACCTACGGCCGGCCCGGCGGCATCGCCGCCCGGTTCGAGGCCGCGGGCTGGTCCGCGGCGACGGTCGACGGGCGGGACCACGACGCGCTGTACGACGCCTTCACCGCACCGCATCCGGGGCGGCCGCGCGTCGTCGTCGCCCGGGTCGCCGCCAAGGACTCATGAGGCCATCAGGCCACCGATCACGACGTTTTCAGGGGATTCTCTCGTGGACACCATGCGTGAACGCTTCGCCTCCACCGTCTCCCGTCTCCTCGACGACGACCCCCGGCTGGCCGTCGTCCTGGCGGAGATCGGCAAGGACGGCTTCGCGGGCGCCCAGCGCGCCCATCCCGACCGGGTGATCAACGTCGGCATCCGCGAGCAGCTGCTCGTCGGTGTCGGCGGCGGGCTGGCGCTGACCGGGATGCGACCGATCCTGCACACCTTCGCCAGCTTTCTGGTCGAGCGGCCGTTCGAGCAGGTGAAGCTGGACTTCGGGCATCAGGGGGTGGGCGGGGTGCTGGTGAGCGCGGCGGGCTCGTACGACTGGCCCGCGGGCGGCTTCACCCATATGGCGCCCGGTGACGTCGCCCTGCTGGACACCCTCGACGGCTGGACGGTGCACGTCCCCGGCCACCCCGACGAGGCCGAGGCGCTGCTGCGGGACGCGGCCGCCGCCGGGGACGACTCGGTGTACGTACGGCTGTCGGCGCACGCCAACGCGGCGCCGCGGGCCATCACCCCGGGGCGGTTCCTGACCGTGCGGGAGGGGCGTGGCGGGGTGGTGGTCGCGGTCGGGCCGATGCTCGACGGCGTGCTCGCGGCCGTCGAGGGGCTGGACGTGACCGTGCTGTACGCCACGACCGTGCGCCCCTTCGACGGGCGCGTGCTGCGGGCCGCCACGAACACCGCCGGGGCGGACGTCGTGCTCGTGGAGCCGTATCTCGCGGGTACGTCGACGGCGGCCGCGAACGACGCCCTCGCCGACGTACCGCACCGGGTGCTCGGGCTCGGCATCGCCCGGCGCGAGCTGCGGCGCTACGGGACGATCGAGGAGCATCTGGCGGGGCAGGGGCTGGACGCGGTGTCGCTGCGGACGCGGATCGGCGGGTTTCTGCGGCGTACGTGACGACGGCGGCTCAGACGTGCTTGTCGAGCCAGTCCAGGAGGTCCTGCTGCACCTCGTCGCGGTTGGTCTCGTTGAGGATCTCGTGCCGGGCGCCGTGGTAGCCCTTCCAGCTCAGGTCGCGGGTGCCGCCGTAGCGGAAGTCCTCCAGGAGTTCGTAGACCAGGGTCATCCGCTGGTTGCAGGGGTCCTCGGTGCCCACCGCCAGGTGGACCGGGAGTCCGGCCGGGACGCGGGCCTGGTTGCGCGGGTCGTTGACCTTGCGGACGGCGCGCAGCCAGTCCAGCGAGAGTCCGGTACTGAAGGGGAAGCCGCAGTGGTCGTCGGCCGCGTAGGCGGCGACCTCGGCCCGGTCCCGGGAGAGCCATTCGAAGCCCGTTCCGAACTCGTACGGGTCGTTGAACGAGGCGAAGAGCGTGGGGGTGAAGGTGGACAGGGCGGTACGGCCGCGTTCCGCGATCTCCCGTTCGATGTCCGCCATCGCGCCCTCGATCTCCGCGCCCGGCAGCGAGCGGAAGGTGCCGGAGAGGATCAGCCCGGCCAGTTCCGCGCCGTACTCCTGGGCGCAGTCGCGGGCCAGCATGGAGCCCATGCTGTGGCCGAGCAGGACCAGCGGCAGTCCGGGGTGGTCGGCGCGGGCCCGGTCGCCGATGGCGCGCAGGTCCGCGACGATCGCCCGCCAGCCGTCACCCTCGTCGCCGAAGTCACCCACGTCACCCACCTCACCGACGACCCCGAGGCCGCCGGTGGACTCGGCGGTCGCCCCGTGGCCGCGGTGGTCGGAGGCGACGACCACGTAGCCGTGTCCGGCCAGGAAGCGGGCGAACCGGTCGTAGCGGCGGGCGTGTTCGGCGGCGCCGTGGGCGATCTGGACGATCGCGCGCGCGGTGCCCGCCTCCGGCTGCCAGGTGTACGTCGCGACGCGCACGCCGTCCGGGGCGGTCAGGTGGTCCGTGCGATGGGTGATGCCGCCAGCTGGCATGCGTCTTCGTCTCCTGAGCCGATGGGATGAGGGCGGAATCCCACTCTCCCCTCGCCGGGCCGCCGAGCCAAGGCCTTGGACGGGTGTTGACGGGGTGTTGACCGGGGGCACGGGCGGTGTGTAACGATCAAGCGCTTTCCGTACCACTTGCAACTCCTGACCGTGCAACTCCCTGTACCAGGAGGATCGTTGGTTACACCCGAAGCACCTGATGCCACATCAGAAAGCCCCCTCTCCCGGCGGCGGCTGCTGCAGGCGGCCGCCGCGGGGGCCGCCGTCGCCGCCGGCACCGCGATCCCGGCCGAAGCGGTGGCCCAGGCCGCGGCCCGGGCGGAGGCGCGGCGGGTCTCGCTCTCCTTCACGGCGGCCACCAACGGCGCCGCGTCCCTCTCCCCCTCCGGCGACCGGCTGATCGCCGAGGTCCAGAACGTGCTGTGGTCCGTCCCCCGTAAGGGTGGTGACGCCGTCGCGCTCACCCCGCCCGATCTGGAGCCCACCCGTCCGGTCCACTCCCCCGACGGGAAGCTGCTGGCCGTGTGCGCATACCGGGGCGGCGGCTTCCACATCTGGACGCTGCGGCCCGACGGTTCCGATGTGCGGCAGCGCACGGACGGGCCGTGGGACGACCGCGGTCCGGCCTGGTCGCCCGACGGCACCCGGATCGCCTTCGCCTCCGAGCGCGGCGGCGATCCGGTGGCGGGCAGCCCGTACCGGGTGTGGGTGCTGGACGTGGCGAGCGGCGAGCTGACCCGGCTGACCGGGCTGCCCGGCCAGGACGGGCCGCTCCAGGACGGCGCCTGGGAGGACTTCGACCCCACCTGGTCCCCGGACGGCGAGCGCGTGCTGTTCGTGCGCGGCGTGCCCGCCGAGACCGCCCTGGACGCCCGTACGGTGGCCTCCGTACGGGCGGACGGCACCGGACCGGTGACCGCCCTGCGCACCGACGCGACCACGGGCGCCCAGGTGATGACGCCGTCCGTGTCGGCGGACGGCAAGCTCGCCTATCTGCGCACCACCGTCGCGCCCGACGCGTCCTGCACGCTGGTCGTGGACGGCGCGGCGGTCAAGGTCGAGGGCGATGTGCAGCCGGTGCCGCCGCGATGGGTCTCGCGCGGGGAACTGCTGCTGACGGTGGACGGGCGGTTCCGGCTGGTGCGCCCCGACGCGCCGGCCAAGGGCGAGGAGATTCCGTTCGCCGCCACCCTGCCGGTCGACCGCCCCCGGTACACGGTCAAGCGGTACGACTTCGAGGGCGGCGGGGCGCGTCCGGTGCGCGGGCTGCATCTGCCCGCGCTGTCGCCCGACGGCCGCAAGGTGGCCTTCGCCGCGCTCAACTCCCTGTGGATCGGGGACGTTTCGGGAGGCCGCGCCCCGCGCCGGGTCGTACGGGCGGACGCCACCCGGTATCTGCTCGCGCCCTCCTGGACGCGCGACGGGCGCGCCCTGGTGTACGCCGACGACCGCGACGGGCTGCTCGCCGTGCGCCGCCGGGATCTCGCCTCCGGCAAGGAGACGGTGCTCGCCTCCGGCGGCCGGGTGCACCCCGCGCTCTCCCCCGACGGGAAACGGCTCGCCAGTATCGACATGTCGGGAAACCTCGTTCTACGGGATCTCGGCGCCGGTACGGAGCGGGTCCTGGCCGCGCCGCTCGGGGCGGGCGGGCTGCCCGGGCGGCCGACCTGGTCGCCGGACGGCCGGTATGTCGCCCTGTGCGACCGCAACCGGCTGAACCGGCGATTCCGCGAGGGCTACAACCTCATCCGGGTCGTCGACACCGGCAGCGGCACCGCGAAGCTGCACGCCGTCGCGCCGCACACCTCCCTCACCGACCGCTATGATTCCGGCCCCGTCTGGTCCCCGGACGGCCGCCACATGGCCGTCGTCGCCGAGTCCGCCCTGTGGCTGCTGCCCGTCCGGCCCGACGGGAGACCGGACGGCGACCCGCGCCGGCTGACCGACGAGGCGGCCGACCATCCCTCCTGGTCCGCGGACTCGGGCAGCATCCTGTATCTGTCGGCGGGCAAACTGCGGCTGCTGGACGTCGCGAGCATGGACGTCCGTACGGTGCGCGTCCCGCTCGACCACCGGCGGCCGCGCCCGGCCGACACCGTGGTGCACGCCGGGAGGGTCTGGGACGGCACGGGCGGTGGGGGGACGGTCCGCGAGGACGTCGACATCGTGGTGCGCGGCGGGCGGATCGCCACCGTCGAGGCGCACCGCGGCGGGCGGCCGGCGAAGCGCCGTATCGACGCCTCGGCCCATACGATCGTCCCCGGGCTGTGGGACGCCCACACCCACCCGTGGCAGTACACGTACGGCGGCCGCCAGACCTCTCTGCAGCTCGCGTACGGCATCACCACCGCCGTCTCGTTCGGCGGCTTCGCCTACGAGCAGGCGCGGCTGCGGGAGGCCGTCGCGGCGGGTGCGCTGGCCGGGCCGCGGCTGCTGGCCACCGGGGAGCTGCTGGACGGGCCGCGGGTGGCGTACAGCATGGGCCGGGCGCACCGCACCCGGGACGGGCTGCGGCGCTCGCTGGACCGCGCCGCGGCGCTCGACTGGGACTTCGTGAAGACGTACGTCCGCGCGCCCGGCTGGATCATGGAGGAGGCCGCCCGCTTCGCGCACGACCGGCTCGGGGTGCGCTCCGGCAGCCATCTGTGCACGCCCGGCATACAGCTCGGGCAGGACCTGACGACCCATCTCCAGGCCACCCAGCGGCTGGAGTTCGGGCATGTGACGTCGGCGACCGGGCGGGCCCGGCAGGACGTGGAGGAGATCTACACGGCCTCCGACTTCCGGCTGATCGCCACGCCGTTCGCCGCCCAGCCGCTGGTCGGCGCGGATCCCTCGCTGGCCGAGGACGAGCGGGTCACCCGGCTGATGCCGCCGTGGGACACCGCCCTGGTGCGGCAGCTCGCCGGAACGCCGCCGACCGACGCCCAGCTGGCGACCCTGCGCACCGAGATCGACATATACCGGCGGATCCTCGCCGGGGGTGGTGTGGTCGCCCTGGGGACGGACCAGCCGCTGGCGCCGGTGGGGCTCCATCTGCACATGGGGCTGCGGGCGTTGCACCGGTTCGGGATGTCGCCCGCGGAGGCGCTGCGCACGGTGACCGTCCTCCCGGCGCGGGCGTTCGGCGCGGAGCGGGATCTGGGCACCCTGGAGGTCGGCAAGCTGGCGGACCTGACGGTCGTGGACGGCGATCCCTTCACCGACTTCGACTCGATGGTACGGACGGTCTCGGTGCTGCGCGGCGGGGTGCCGTACGAGCAGCGGCAACTCGTCGAGGCGTTCCCGGCGACCGCCGGAGCCGCGGCGCACGGGCAGTCGGCGGACCACTGGCTGGAGGTGGGGCGGCAGTTGCGGCGCGACGGGTGCTGCGACCTGCACATATGACGCGTGCCTGAGCGGTCGCGGCCCGGCTCAGACGGTGGGAGCCGGGCCCGGCCGCGTCAGGCCGAGCAGGTCACGGGCCGGGCCGGTGGGGTGGGGGCCGGACCGCCAGACGGCGCGCAGGTCGCGGCGGAGGGGGATGTCCGGGACCGCGATCTCCACGAGGCGGCGGGCGGCCAGTTCCTCGCCGACGGCCAGGCGGCTGAGCACCGCGGGGCCCGCCCCGCTCACCGCCGCCGCCTTGACGGCGGTCGTGGAGGCCAGCTCCAGCAGGGGCGCGGCGAGCCCGCCGTGGGCCGCGAGGGCGGCATCCAGCACCTGCCGGGTGCCGGAGCCGCGCTCGCGGAGGATGAGCGGCGTGGCGGCCAGTTCTGCGGCGGCCGGCGGGGTGCGGCGGCGGGCCCAGGGGTGTCCGGGGGCGGTGACCACGGTGAGGCGGTCGTGGCCGATGACGATGGCGTCCAGCCCGCTCGGGGTGTCCAGGCCCTCGACGAAGCCGATGTCCGCCTCGCCGTCCAGCAGCCGCGCGGCGACGGCCGCCGTGTTCCCGGCGAGGAGCGAGACGGCGGTGCCGGGGCGCAGCGCGCGCAGGGCGATCAGCCAGCCGGGCAGCAGATACTCGGCGATCGTCATGCTGGCGGCGACCCGCAGCCGGGAGTCACGGCGGTCGCGCAGCGCGTGGACGCCCGCGTCGAACGCCTCGGCCGCCTCCACCACGCGCCGCGCCCAGTCCGTGACGAGCGCCCCGGGTGCGGTGAGCCGGGAGCCGCGCGGCGAGCGGTCCACGAGCGCGACGCCCAGCCGCCGTTCCATCGCCCGGATCCGGCTGCTCGCGGCGGGCTGGGTGATGCCCAGCTCGCGGGCGGCGCGGCCGAGGCTGCCGAGTCGGGCGACGGCGAGCAGCAGCTCCAGTGCGCCGAGATCGGGGACGCGGTGGGCGAGAGGGGTGGCCGTCAGGCCGTCGCCGCCGGGTGTGGGGCTCTTCCGGCCCTGCTCGCTCATCACGTCAGCTTATGCCCCCATAGGGGGAAGGGGCCTGGTGGGCGGCCTGGCGGCGGGTGAGGGTGCGTTCATGGTCACTGTCGCACCCGCCCCGCCCCTCCCCGCCGCCACCGTCCGGGGCCGCCCCCGGCCGTCCGTACGCGGCCTCGGCCCGAACTGGTACGCCACGGTGATGGGCACCGCGATCGTGGCCACCGCGGGCGCCGGGCTGCCGGTGCGCGTCCCAGGTCTTGGCGGCGTCTGCCGGGTGGTGTGGGGGCTGTCGGTGCTGCTGCTCGGCGCCGTGCTGGCCGCCCGCGCGGCGCACTGGGCGCGCCATCGCGACCGGGCCCGCGCCGACCTCCTCGACCCGGCGGTCGCGCCCTTCCACGGCTGCCTCCCCATGGCGCTGACGGCGGTCGGCGCGGCGACGCTGTCGGTGGGGGCGGAGGTGATCGGCGTACGGGCGGCGGTGGCCGTGGACGCGGCCCTGTGGGCGGCCGGAACGCTCGCCGCCCTGCTGACGGCGGCCGGGATCCCGGGCCTGATGGTCGCAAGGCACCGGATCGGCCCCGGGGAGGCGTCCCCGGTGTGGCTGCTGCCGGTCGTGGCGCCGATGGTGTCGGCGGCGACCGGTCCGGCGCTGGTGCCGCATCTGCCGCCCGGGCAGGGGCGGGAGGCCCTGCTGCTGGGATGCGTGGCGCTGGCCGGGGCGAGCCTGCTGGGGACGTTCCTGATGCTGCCGCTGATCTTCGACCGGCTGGTCCGCCACGGCCCTCTCCCGGCGGTGCTGACGCCCGCGCTCTTCCTCGTGCTGGGCCCGCTCGGGCAGTCCACGACGGCCGCGGGCGGCATGGCCGACGCCGCGGCCTATACGGCGGGCGCGGGCGGGCTTGCCGCCGCCCGGTTCGCCTCGGTGGTGTACGGGGTGCCGGTGATGGGGTTCGCGCTGCTGTGGCTGGCGTCGGCCGGGGCGCTGGTGGTGCGGACGGCGCGGCGCGGGATGCCGTTCGCGATGACCTGGTGGGGGTTCACCTTTCCGGTGGGCACCTGCGTGACGGGGGCGGCGGCGCTGTCCCGGCACACGGGTTCGCACGCGTTCGGCTGGCTGGCGGTGGGGCTCTACGGCGCGCTGGTCGCGGCGTGGGGGCTGGTCGCGGCGCGCACGGCGCTCGGTCTGGCGCGCGGCACGCTGCTCGCGCCCTGAGCTTCAGCGGGCCGCCGCGAGCGCCGCGCCGAGGACGGCGGGTGCCTCCGCCAGCGAGGGGCCGTACCAGGTCAGATGGCGGCCGCTGACAAGCGCGGCGGGCAGCCCGGGGAACGCCTCGGGCCCGTCGTCGGCCGTGAAGCGGTACGGCTCGTCCGGCAGCACCACCAGCTCGGCGCCGCACCCGGTCAACTCGTCGAGGGGGATCCGGGGGTAGCGCTCGGGGTGCTCCGCGTACAGCTGCCGTACGCCCAGCCGGGCCAGCAGATCGCCGGCGAAGGTGTCCCGGCCCAGCACCATCCACGGCCGCCGCCATACGGGAACCACGGCCCGGCGCTCCACACCAGTGGTGAGGACGTCCGCCCAGGCGGCCTCGGCCTCGTCCAGCCAGCCGGGCCGCGGCAGCCCGCAGCCGTGCACCAGGACGCGTTCCAGCTCGGCGAACGCCTGCTCCAGCGTCCGTACCTCGGTCACCATCACCTCCAGCCCGGCGGCGCGCAGCGCGGCCAGGTCGGGGGCGCGGTTCTCCTCCTCGTTGGCGAGGACGAGGTCCGGGGCGAGGGCCGCGATCCGGGCGGTGTCGGGGTTCTTGGTACCGCCGACGCGCTCCGCGCGCAGACCGGGCGGATGGCTGCACCAGTCGGTCACCCCGGTCAGCAGGCCGGGCGCGGTGGCGGCGACGGACTCGGTGAGCGAGGGCACCAGGGACACCACGCTGCGTACGCGGTCACGCGGGACACGAGGACTCATCGCACCACCGTACGGCCACACGCGACCGGGCCCCGCACAAACGGCCGCCGCCGCGGTCCGGAGCGATCGGGGCTCCGGACCGCGGCGGCGGGTGTCACCGCGCGGGGGCGGCGGTCAGGGGGTGACCGGCGCCATCTTGTCGACGATGCCGGGGTGGGCGTCGATCCACTTCTGGACGCCCTTCTCCTCGTTGCCCTTGCCCGCGTCCTGCACGGCCTGCTCCAGCGTCGCGAGCTCCTTCTCCGTCATGTGCCACTTCTTCAGCCACCCGTTGAACTCGGGGAACTTCTTCGGGAAGGACTTGTTGGCGAGAGTGTGGAGCTGGTTGTTCGCCCCGAAGGCCTTCTCCGGGTCCGCGAGCTTGGTGAGCTTGTACTTGCTGTACGCCCAGTGCGGGGTCCACAGGACGACGGCCACCGGCTCCTTCTTGGCGTAGCTGCGCTCCAGCTGCGCCAGCATCGCCGGGGAGGAACCGTCGGAGACCGTGTACTCCTTGTCCAGGCCGTATGTCTTCAGGACCTTGCTCTTGAGGATCTTCATCTCGCCGGTGCCCGGCTCGATGCCGACGATCTTGCCCTTGAAGAGGTCGGCCTTCCCCTTGAGGTCGGCCAGGGACTTCACGTCCTTAACGTACGAGGGCACGGCGATCTCAAGAGAGGTCTTGTCGTACCAGGAACCGACATCGACCAGATTCTTCTTGTATCTGTCCCAGTACTGCTTCTGCGCGACCGGCAACCAGCCGTCGAACTCGACGTCGACCTGGCCGGTGCTCATCCCGGTGAACATCGAGCCGACGTCGTACTGCTTGATCGACGGCTTGTAGCCCCGCTTCTCCAGGACGTTCTTCCACAGGTACGTGGTCGCGATGTCCTCGTCCCACGGGAAGTAGCCGATCTGCGGCGCGGCGCCCGCGTCCTTGCCCTTCTGGTCGGCGCCGCCGGGCACCGGGGCGAGCTTGTTCGCGATCCCCGGGTTGTCCTTCAGCCAGGCGCGCACGCCCTGCTGCTCCTTGCCCTTACCGGCGTCCTGGATGGCCGACTCCAGGCTGGTGAGCTGCTTCTCGCCCAGCTTGAAGTTCTTCATCCACTTGGCGATCTGCGGGTTCTTCTTCGAGAAGCCCTTGCGCGCGATCGTGTCGATGTGGTCGCCCTTGCCGAAGGCGCCCTTGGGGTCCTTCAGCTTGGTGAGCTTGTACTTGTCGTACGCCCAGTGCGGGGACCACAGGGTGACCGCGATCGGCTCCTTCTTGGCGTAGGAGCGCTCCAGTTGGGAGAGCATCGCCGCGGTGGAGCCCTTGACCAGCTGGTAGTCCTTGTTCAGGCCGTACCCCGGCATGACCTTGTCCTGCATCAGCTTCATCTCACCGGCGCCGGGCTCGATGCCGATGATCTTCTTCTGGAAGGTGCCGGACTTGGACTTGAGGTCGTCGAGGGACTTCACGCCCTTGACGTACGAGGGGACCGCGACCTCCAGGGAGGTCTTGTCGTACCAGGAGCCGAGGTTCTCCAGCTTGTCCTTGTACTTCGCCCAGTACGTGGCGTGGGTGGCCGGGAGCCAGGCGTCGGTCTGCATGTCGATGTTGCCCGCGGCCATGCCGGTCCACAGGGCGCCGACGTCGTACGACTGCACCTTGGGCTTGAAGCCGCGCTCCTCCAGCAGCTCCTTCCACAGGAAGGTGGAGGCGACGCCCTCGTCCCAGTTGATGTAGCCGAGGTTGACCGACTGGCCCTTGCCGACGTTGGCGGAGACGGTGGGTCCGCTCTCGTTGCCGCCGAACATCTTCATACCGCCGGCGACCAGCGCCAGGACGACCACGCCGACCATGGCGACCGAGGTCGCGGGCCGCCAGTGGAGCACCTTCGTGCCACTGAGCGCCTTGGCCCGCTCCTTGGCCAGCGCGCGGCGGGCCAGCGGGGAGACGCGCTGATTGAGCGCGCTGGTCATCCGGTCCAGGTACATGGCCAGGATGACGACCGCGATGCCGCCCTCGAAGCCCATGGCCACGTCCACGGAGCTGATCGCCTGGAAGACGGTCGACCCCAGGCCCTCGGCGCCGACCATGCCCGCGATCACGACCATGGACAGCGCCAGCATGATCACCTGGTTGATGCCCGCCATGATGGTGGGCAGGGCCAGCGGCAGCTGGACCCGCAGCAGGGTGCGGCGCGGATGGGTGCCGAAGGCGTCGGCCGCCTCGACCAGCTCGGCGTCGACCTGGCGGATGCCCAGCTCCGTCATGCGGACGCCCGGGGGCATCGAGAAGATGACGGTCGCGACGACACCGGGGACGACCCCGAGGCCGAAGAAGAAGATGCCGGGGATCAGGTAGACGAAGGCGGGCATCGTCTGCATGAAGTCCAGCACCGGGCGGATCGACGCACTCACGGCGCGGTTGCGGGACGCCCAGATACCCAGCGGCACCGCGAACACGATGGTGATCGCGCCGGCGACCAGCACCAGCGCGAGGGTGTTCATCGCCTCGGTCCACAGCTCGATCGAATCGATGAGCGCGAAGCCGGCGAAGGCGAGGACGGCGGGCAGCAGCCCGCGCAGCCACCAGGCGAGCACGGCGAGGATGCCCGCGAGCAGCAGCGGCTGGGGGGCGGTGAGCACCGCGTTCACCCCGTCGTACATGCCCTGCACGACGGAGGAGATGAAGTCGAAGAGCCAGCTCAGGTTGTCACGGAGCCAGTTGACGCCGGAATTGATCCAGTCGCCGAGTTCGAGCCTAGGCACCGGTGATCACCTTCTTCGCGGACTCGGGCGCGTCCCCGCCGCCGGGTGACGGCGGCGTCGCGCCATCACCACCGGTGTCCCCGTCGCCGAGGACGGCGAGCAGCCGGGCGCGGGCGATGACGCCGACGAGGGTGCCGTCACCGTTGGTCACCGCGACCGCGGTGCCGCTGCGCGAGCAGGGGGTGAACAGCTCGACGATCGGGGTGTCGGTGCCGACGGTGGCGGGGGCCGCGTCCAGCACGTCCTGCTCGGTGCGCAGCGGCGTGCCGTCGTCGGCGGTGGTGCCCAGCACCTCGGCCGGGTCCGACATGATCGCCCCGGCGGTGAGCACCCGGGACCGGTCGACGTCCTGGGTGAAGGAGGCGACGTAGTCGTTGGCCGGGGTGACCAGGATGTCCTCGGCGGTGCCGATCTGGACGATCCGGCCGTCGCGCATGACGGCGATGCGGTCGCCGAGGCGCATGGCCTCGTTGAGGTCGTGGGTGATGAAGACGATGGTCTTCTTGAGCCGCTTCTGGAGCTGCACCAGCTGGTCCTGCATATCGCGGCGGATCAGCGGGTCGAGCGCGCTGAAGGACTCGTCCATCAGCAGCACGTCGGCGTCGGTGGCCAGGGCGCGGGCGAGGCCCACGCGCTGCTGCATACCGCCGGACAGCTCGTCGGGCCAGGACTTCTCCCAGCCGGCCAGGCCGACCATCTCCAGGGCCTCGGTGGCGCGCTTCACGCGCTCCTCGGCCGGTATGCCCTGGACCTCCAGGCCGTACCCGGCGTTCTCCAGCACCGTGCGGTGCGGGAAGAGCGCGAAGTGCTGGAAGACCATGCTGATCTTGTGGGAGCGCACCTGGCGCAGATCGCGCGAGCTGAGCGCGGTGAGGTCGTCGTCGTCGAAGAGGACGCGTCCGGCGGTCGGCTCCAGCAGCCCGTTCAGCATGCGCAGCAGCGTGGACTTACCGGATCCGGACAGACCCATGACAACGAATGTCTGGCCCGCCTCGACCGCGAAGGAGGCGTCGATGACCGCAGCCGTCGTACCCTCCGCCCGCAGTTTCTCGCGGTCCGCACCGCCCTCGAGATCGGCTACCGCCTCATCGGGTCTTCTGCCGAACACCTTGTACAGGCCTTCGGCTCGCAGTTTGGACACATATACCTCTCAGGTCTCACCAAAAAAACGACCCGCCACCCCCGCCGGCAGGTCGTGGAACAGACGACACCGGACCGTATGCCTTACGCAATAGTTGGATCACGCATCGGCTTCGCTCCGGGCGCGCACCTGCCCCGCTCCTTATGGCGTAAACCATACGGTGACCCAGCTCACATTCCCAGTCCGGCGGTGTCACTGACGTACGGCATCATCGAGGCGTGACCCGACGACTGATGCTTCTCGATACCGCTTCGTTGTACTTTCGTGCCTATTTCGGGGTGCCTGATTCGGTCAGGGCTCCCGATGGCACTCCGGTGAATGCCGTACGTGGATTGCTCGACTTCATCGCCCGGCTGGTCCAGGACCACCGGCCGGACGACCTGGTCGCCTGCATGGACTTCGACTGGCGGCCCGCGTGGCGGGTCGAGCTGATCCCCACGTACAAGGCGCACCGGGTCGCCGAGGAGGCACCGGAGGCTGCCGCGGTCGACCAGGAGGAGGTGCCGGACACCCTCTCCCCGCAGGTCCCGGTGATCGACGCGGTGCTGGACGCGATCGGCATCGCCCGGGTGGGCTCGGCGGGCTACGAGGCGGACGACGTGATCGGCACGCTCGCCGGTCGCGCTGCCGGCCCGGTCGACATCGTCACCGGCGACCGCGACCTCTACCAGCTGGTCAGCGACGAGCGCCGGGCGCGGGTGCTCTACCCGGTCAAGGGCGTCGGCACGCTGCAACTGGTGGACGAGGCCCTGCTGCGCGAGAAGTACGGGGTGGACGGCGCGGGGTACGCGGATCTGGCGCTGCTGCGCGGCGACCCGAGCGATGGTCTGCCCGGGGTTCCCGGGATCGGCGAGAAGACCGCCGCCAAGCTGCTGGCCGCCCATGGCGACCTGGCCGGGATCATGGCCGCGGTCGACGACCCCGGCTCGAAGCTGACCCCCACGCAGCGCAAGCGGCTGGACGAGGCGCGGCCGTATCTCGCGGTCGCCCCGAAGGTCGTCCGGGTAGCCTCGGACGTCCCGCTGCCCCCGTTCGACGCCGCCGTGCCGCGGGCGCCCCGCGACCCGCGCGCGGTGGACGCCCTCGCGGAGCGCTGGGGACTGGGTGGATCCCTACGCCGACTGCTCTCCACTCTTGAGAAATAAAGTGTTAGGTTAGCTTAACCTAACTGACTGTCGATCAAGGAGGCGGCCATGGCGGAACGTCCGGCCCGTAAACGTCCGGCGCCCCACCGGGCGCAGGTGGTGCGCACCGACCGGCTGACCCCGCACATGGTGCGGGTGGTGCTCGGTGGCGGCGGCCTCGCCGATTTCAGCGCCGGTGAATGGACGGATCACTACGTCAAGCTGCTGTTCCCCGCCGAGGGCGTGGCGTACCCCGAGCCGTTCGATCCGGCGCGGATCCGCGAGGAGTTCCCGCGCGAGCAGTGGCCGGTCACCCGTACGTACACGGTGCGCGCCTGGGACCCGGCGGCCCGCGAGCTGACGCTCGACTTCGTGGTCCACGGCGACGAGGGCCTGGCCGGGCCGTGGGCGGCGCGGGTGCGGCCCGGCGAGGAGATCTGGTTCCAGGGGCCGGGCGGCGCGTACGCCCCGCGCGAGGACGCCGGCTGGCATCTGCTCGCCGGCGACGAGAGCGCGCTGCCCGCGATCGCCGCCGCGCTGGAGCGGCTGACCCACCGGGCCCAGGGCGCGGACCGGGCCCCGGTGCACGCCTTCATCGAGGTCGCGGGGCCGGAGGAGGAGCACAAACTGGCGGTGCCGGACGGCGCCGAGGTGGTGTGGCTGCACCGGGGCACCGCGCCGGTCGGCGAGGCGCTGGTGGCGGCCGTCCGCGGGCTGGAGTTCCCGGCCGGCCAGGTGCACGCCTTCGTGCACGGCGAGGCGGGCTTCGTGAAGGAGATCCGCCGCCATCTGCGGCTGGAGCGCGAGGTGCCGCGCGAGTGGCTGTCCATCTCCGGCTACTGGCGGCGCGGCCACAACGAGGACGGCTGGCAGGCGTCGAAGCGGGAATGGAACCAGGAGGTGGAGGCCGAGCAGGAGGGCCGGGGCGCCGAGGAGGCCGCGGCGTAGGGCACGTACGCGCCACGCATACGGCGGGCGGGTGGACGGCTGGGGCCGCCCACCCGCCCCGCTTCTTTTTCGAGAAGTCTTCGAGAGTCTTCGAGGGGGGCGTACGACGGCAGAGAAAACCCGTTAACCGTTTTTAACCCTATTTACACATGAATTCCTGGTTGCCCCCATTCCACCTTCCGGCCCCTTCACCCGATGGGTTAAATCGGAAGCAGCGAGATTGACGGCGCTCCTCGATGGCGGCGCCGAGTCGCTTCCTCACGAAGACCCGCCCCCAGGCGCCGGCCCCGAGGCCACGGGTCTTTCACCCGCCCTTCCCGCTCGCCGGGACGCCCCTCCACGGCCACGGAGCGCGTCGGCCGTCGGCCAGCTCCCCGCGCCCCCGGCGAAGCGGCAGCATCGAAGGAGAAGGATCATGGCAACCATCACCTCCGTGGTGGACACGACCACCACCACCAACCAGGGCAAGCCCGGAGACACCGTCCAGATCAATGGCACCGCGATGGCCACCACCACCAGGGTGAACTTCGGTGCGGCAACGGTCACCCCGACCGGCGTCACCGCCACCCAGGTCACCTTCGTCGTGCCCAGCACGGCACCGTGCTCCGGCCAGGTCGCCGTCAGCGTGTCCAGCAATACTGGCGCCACCAGCAACGCACTGCCGTTCTTCGTCATCGCCGCGCCGACGACCACGGCCCTGAGCGTCAGCTGCCTGCCGGCCGCCACCGGTGGCACGGCGACACTCTTCGGCACCAACTTCCTGACCGGCACACAGGTCGGGGTGGGCACCGTCGGCAACGTCGCGGTCACCCCGACGCAGACCAACCAGGTCACCTTCACCGCCCCGGCCAACCCGGGGCAGGTCGGCGCCGTGTCGACCCAGGCGGTGACCATCACCACGGCGGGCGGCACCAGCGCGTCGGGCACCACCCTGGTCGACTACTACCTCACGCCCGCCATCACCACGGTGGCTCCCGCCACGGGCACGGCCGGGGACACCGTCACCATCACCGGAACCTCCTTCGTCGGCGTCGACACCGTCACCTTCACCGACAGTGCCGCCGCCACCGCCACCGCGGTCTTCACACCCATCAGCGGCACCCAGCTCGTCGCCACCGTGCCCGGCGGGCTCGCCACCGGCGCCGGGACCATCACGGTCCACACCTGCGGCGGGACCTCCAACGCCCAGGCCTTCACCATCACCTGACGGCCAGGGACCACCGAACGCCGACAGCGTCACCGCAACGTTCGCCCCCCGCCCTGGCCGACAGCCGCCGGCCAGGGCGCTGCCGCCGAGGTACGAGAAGGAGAACCGCGCCATGGCCCCCATCGTGACCAGCGTCAGCCCCGCCCAGGGCACCCCGGCGGGAGGCACCCCCGTCACCCTCACCGGCTCCGGCTTCACCGGCGCCACCGCGGTCAGGTTCGGCACCGGCCTGGCCACGAACGTGGCCGTCGTGAACAGCACGCAGATCACGGCCAGGACGCCCGCGGGGACCGGCACGGTCAAGGTCACGGTCACCGGGCCGGCGGGGACCAGCACCCAGAACGTGTTCTTCACCTACACCAGCGTCGCGGCTCCCGTTCTCACCACGCTCAGTCCGGCCTCCGGGCCCTCCTCCGGCGGCAATACGGTCACGATCAACGGCACCAACCTCTCCGGCGCCGCCCAGGTGCTCTTCGGCCCCAACCCCGCCACCATCCTCACGAACACGCCCACCCAGATCACCGTCACCGCCCCCGCGGGCACCGGCAGCGTGGCCGTCACCGTCATCACCCCCGGCGGCACCAGCAACGCGCTCGGCTACACCTACGCCGCCGCCCCCGCACCGTCCCTCACCAGCCTCAGCCCGGCCTCCGGACCGACCACGGGCGGCAACACGGTCACCCTGAGCGGCACCAACCTCTCTGGGGCGACCTCGGTCATGTTCGGGATCAACGCGGCGGCCATCCTCACCAACACCGCCACCCAGATCACCGTCACCGCGCCCGCCGGGCCGCCGTCCGCGGTCAACGTCACCGTCACCACACCGGGCGGCACCAGCAATCCACTGCCGTACTTCTACATCACCGCGCCGGCCGTCACCGATCTGTCCGCCCATCTCGGCCCGGCCACCGGCGGCAACACCGTCACCGTCTTCGGCAGCGGTCTCACCCTCACCAGCGCCGTCGCCTTCGGCGGAAACCCGGCCACCGCCATCAACGTGATCTCCGACAGCCAACTGACCGTCACCGCCCCGGCAGGGTCCGGCACGGTCCAGGTCACCGTCACCACGCCCGGCGGCACCAGCTCGACGGGGACCGGGAACCCGCACTACACCTATCTCGGCGCACCGGTCCTCACCGGCCTCAACTCGCCGAACGGCCTGGACACCGGGGGTGAATCGGTCGTGCTCGTCGGCAGCAACCTCACCTACACCGACTCGGTGACCTTCGGCGGCGTCCCGGCCTCGTTCGCCGCGATCTCCGACACCCAGGTCGTCGCCACCACCCCGGGCGGACCGCCCGGGGTGGTGAGCGTCATGGCCCACACCCCGGCCGGAAACAGCAACGCCCTGCCGTTCACCTACGATCCGTCCTGATCGAGCCCTCAGCCGACGGAGGAGTACGCCACGACGCCGCGCAACAGCCCGTCGACCGCCTTACGGGCGTTGCGCGCCACCGTGCCCTCCGGGGCGGCCGCCGCGATCTGGCCCAGCACGTCGATCAGCTGCTTGCACCAGCGCACGAAGTCACCTGCGGGCATGTCGACTTCCCGCAGCACCTCATCCAGCCCGTGGCCGGACGCCCAGCGGTAGGCGGCCCAGGCGAAGCCCAGGTCCGGTTCGCGCTGGCCGACCCCCTCGGCCTGGTTGATCCTGTGATCCTCCTCCAGGGCGTCCAGCCGGCCCCAGATGCGGACCATCTCGCCCAGCGCCTCCTTGGCGGCGCCGGTGGGGAGCTTGGGCGGCAGCGCGTCGTCCGCCGCCCGGGACTCGTACACCAGCGCCGAGGCGCACGCCGCCAGCTCGGCGGGCTTCAGCCCCTCCCACACGCCTTCCCGGAGGCATTCGCTGGCCAGCAGGTCCAGCTCGCCGTAGAGCCGGGCCAGCCGCTTGCCGACGTCCGTGACTTCGTCACCGCGCAGATAGTCCAGCTCGGACAGCAGGGCGCAGATCCGGTCGAAGGTGCGGGCGATGGTGTTCGTCCGCCCCTCTATGCGCCGCTCCAGCTGGCGGGTGTCGCGCAGCAGACGGTGGTAGCGCTCGCCCCAGCGGGCGTGGTCCTCGCGGTCGGAGCAGCCGTGGCAGGGGTGGGCGCGGATGGCGGCGCGCAGCCGGGCGATCTCGGTGTCGTCGGCCGCGCGTGAGCGCTCCTTGCGGTGCCGCCGCGCATCGTGGTGGCCGGCCTTGGTGCGCAGCGCGGAGGCCAGGTCCCGGCGGGACTGCGGGCTGCGCGGGTTGAACGACTTGGGGATCCGCATCCGGTCCAGCGGCTCGACCGGCACCGGGAAGTCGATCGAGGCCAGCCGCTTGACCTGGCGCTCGGCGGTGAGCACCAGCGGGCGCGGCCCGTCGTGGTGATCGAAGCCACGGTGGCCGTTGGAACGCCCAGCGGCCAGCCCCGGGTCCAGCACCAGGGCGAGCCCGGCGAACTTGCCGGTGGGCACATGGATGACATCGCCCGGACGGAGCTTCTCCAGCGCCACCGCGGCGGCCGCGCGGCGCTGCGCTGCGCCCTCCCGGGCCAGCTCGGTCTCGCGGTCCTTCAGCTCGCGGCGCAGCCGTGCGTACTCGTCGAAGTCACCGAGGTGGCAGGTCATGGAGGCGCGGTAGCCCTCGAGACCCTCCTCGTTGCGCTGCACCTGGCGGGAGATCCCGACGACCGCCTTGTCGGCCTGGAACTGGGCGAACGAGGTCTCCAGCAGCTCACGCGAGCGGTGCCGGCCGAACTGGGAGACCAGATTGACCGCCATGTTGTACGAGGGCTTGAAGGACGAGCGCAGCGGATACGTGCGCGTGCCGGCCAGGCCCGCGAGGGCGGCCGGGTCCATGGCCCGCTGCCACAGCACCACGGCGTGGCCCTCGACATCGATGCCGCGCCGCCCGGCCCGCCCGGTCAACTGGGTGTACTCACCGGGGGTGATGTCGGCGTGCTGCTCCCCGTTCCACTTGACGAGCTTCTCCAACACCACCGAGCGGGCGGGCATGTTGATGCCCAGCGCGAGGGTCTCGGTGGCGAAGACCGCCTTGACCAGGCCGCGCACGAACAGCTCCTCGACGACCTCCTTGAAGGTGGGCAGCATCCCGGCGTGGTGGGCCGCGATGCCCCGCTCCAGCCCCTCAAGCCACTCGAAATACCCCAGCACATGCAGGTCTTCGTCGAGGATGCCCGCGGTGCGCTCCTCGACTATCGCCCGCACCTGGGCGCGCGCCGCGTCGTCGTTGAGCCGCAGTCCCGCGTACAGGCACTGCTGGACGGCCGATTCGCAGCCGGCCCGGCTGAAGATGAAGGTGATGGCGGGCAACAGCCCCTCGGAGTCGAGGCGGTCGATGACCTCGGCTCTGCCCGGGGTCCAGATCCGGCTGCGCTGGCGGCGCTCGCGCTCCCGGTCCGCCTCCCGCATGTTGTTCCGCCCCCGGCGCTTGTCGCGGCCGAAGGCGGGGCGGCTGTTCTCCATCCGGGCCAGCCGGAGGAGGTCGGGATTGACCTCCCGGCGGCCGGACCGGTCACCGTCCCGCCCGCTCTTCTCCTCGAAGAGGTCGTACATCCGGCGCCCCGCCAGCACGTGCTGCCACAGCGGCACCGGGCGGTGCTCGGAGACGATCACCTCGGTGTCGCCGCGCACGGTGTCCAGCCAGTCGCCGAACTCCTCGGCGTTGGAGACCGTGGCGGACAGCGAGACGAGCGTCACCGACTCGGGGAGGTGGATGATGACCTCTTCCCAGACGGCGCCGCGGAAGCGGTCGGAGAGGTAGTGCACCTCGTCCATCACCACATAGCCGAGGCCGAGCAGCGACTGCGAGCCCGCGTAGAGCATGTTGCGCAGCACCTCGGTGGTCATGACGACCACCGGGGCCTCGGAATTGACGCTGTTGTCCCCGGTGAGCAGGCCGACCTTGTCGGCGCCGTAGCGCTTGACGAGGTCGGCGTACTTCTGGTTCGACAGCGCCTTGATGGGCGTGGTGTAGAAGCACTTGCGGCCCTGGGTGAGCGCCAGGTGGACGGCGAACTCGCCCACGATGGTCTTGCCCGAGCCGGTGGGGGCGGCGACCAGCACACCCTTGCCGGCCTCGAGAGCCTGACATGCCTCGATCTGGAACGGGTCCAGTGCGAAGGCGTACATCTCGCGGAAGGGGGCCAGCGCGGTGGCCTGCTCGGCGGCCCGGATGCGGGCCGCCGCATAGCGCTCGGCGGGAGATAGCTCGTCGGTCATCGTATGTACGAGACTACCGGCCACCTCCGACAACGCACGCGATCTTTACGGCGGGATGGGGATCCGGGGCCCCGGCGGGCCCCGGTCATCCGTCGGCGGCCCGCCTAGGGGGTGTCTTGTCGGTCAGGCCGGATCAGCGAGCGGCGTCAGGGGGCACCTCCCAGCGGTAGCTGGGGGAGGCGCTGCGTGCGACGAGCGCGGGGCCGCGAGCTGCCGCCCGCCGCGGCAGCGGCTGATGTCACAGCGGCGTCGGGAGCCCGGCATGACCGGCAAGACACCCCCTACGTGACGTCGTCGTACCCGTTGCGCCGCGCGGGGTCGTCCGCCGAGGGCAGCTCGCCCGCACCGACGCGCTCGGGCCCCTCGATGGCCTCCGGCGTCAGATCCAGGCTCGACGCCTCGTCGTCGTCCAGGCCGAAGTCGGGGTCGGCGGCCCGGCGCCGCGCCCTGCGGCGGTCGTTGAGCAGGGCGACGGCGGTCGCGCCGAAGTAGAGCACGGTGACCGGCCCGGCCAGGGCGAACATGCCGATCGGGTCGGTGCTGGGGGTGGCCACCGCGCCGAAGACCGTGATGCCCATGATCATGGCCCGCCACCAGCCGAGCATCCGGCGGCCGCTGAGGATGCCGGTGAAGTTCAGCAGGATCAGCAGCAGCGGCAGCTCGAACGCGAGACCGAAAACGACGATCATGCGGGCGAGCAGATCGAGGAAGTCGTCCAGCGGCAGGAGGTTGTTGGCCCCGCCGGGCGTGAAGTCGAGCAGGACCTTGGCGCTGGTCGGAAGGATCTTGTACGCGAAGAAGGCGCCGCCGACGAACAGCGGCACGCCGAGGCCGACGAAGAACAGCCCGTACTTCTTCTCGTTGCGGTGCAGCCCGGGCGCGAGGAACGCCCACAGCTGGTACAGCCAGACCGGGGTGGCCAGGACCAGGCCGGTGGTGAAGGAGACCTTCAGCATGATCGTGAACGGCGACAGCAGACCGTTCACGGTGAAGTACGCGCACTGCTTCGTGTCGCCGCTGTTGGTCAGCTGGGACAGCCTCGCCCCGCCGGGGCAGCCGACGGAGTCCAGGACCGGCTTCATCAGAAAGTCGACGATGTCCTTGTAGAAGAACATCGCGACGATCGTGACCACGCAGATCGCCAGGACCGACCTCACCAGCCGGTTGCGCAGCTCGCGCAGGTGGTCCGCGAGGGGCATCCGCCCCTCAGGGTCCTTCTCCTTCTTGTTGCGGGCAGACTTGAGCAACCCACGTCCTCATCTCGTGCGTCGGACGGCAGCCGTCGGCGCCGCCTTCAAGTGGCCCCGGGTCAGCGCTTGGTGGTGTCGCTCGGTTCGGCCACCGGACGGGAGCTGGTCACATCGCCCGGAGCGGCCTGGATGGTGCGGTGGTTGCCCTGGTCCTGGCCGGGGTTCGGCGGGTCCGCCGGAGCGTCCTGGTCCTGCTTGCCCTCGGACTTCATCGCCTTGGCCTCGCTCTTGAGGATGCGGGCCGACTTACCCAGCGAGCGCGCCATGTCGGGGAGCTTCTTCGCACCGAACAGCAGCAGAACAATGATCAGGATGAGGATGATCTCGGTAGCGCCGAGCCTTCCGAACATATTCGTCTACCTTCTCACCGAGACGGCTGGGGGGTGGGGCTGCCGACCGTTCGGACAGGAGTCCGGCAGCCGTGCTGTCAGCGATCGTAGCGCGCAGGGGTAAATGCAGGGCAATCCCCATGCAGACGCCTGGTTGCGGCCCTCCGCCTCGATTCCAGGGCCACGACCAGCCAGCGTACCCCGCTTGCCTGTGATGCAGCAGTGCGCCGTCGATCAGTGGCTCCGGGCAGCGCCCTCGTCCCGGCGCACCGCTCCCACCTGCGCACTCAGCGGCCCGGTGGCCCGCTCCAGGTCCTCGGCGGCCCGGGTGATCCGCGCGGAGCTGTCCGACACCTGCCGGGCCAGTCTGCGCACCTCGGCGTAGACCCGTACGGAGAGCACGGCGAGGACGGCGATTCCGCAGAAGGCGAGGGTGAGGGCGAGCATCGGCCAGAGCATGGGACGAGCCTATCGGGGCCGTCGCGGCGGTCAGACCGTGGAGTGCAGCCGCAGTGTGCGCACCCCGCCGCCGGTGAGCAGCTCCACGATCCGCTCCCCCGCGGGCTTGCGCACCGCGCTGCCGCAGTCGGGGCAGGTGAAGGAGTAGAAGGTGGTGCGGTCACTGGCCCCGATGGCCAGCCGCAGCGCACCGGCGGCCAGCTCGAACCGGCCCCGGCACTCCGGACAGGCTGCCTTGAAGATCACCGAGGTGGGATTCCCCCCAGCGGTCACTGTGTGCGTCCCTTCACTCACCGCAAGCCATCACTCACTGTCGGCCTTCACTCGCCGTAGGGCGCAAGCGCTTGCCGCGCCGCGTCCCGAGCGCTGTCCGCGAGCCCCTGCGGTGCGACGATCCGGCCGTCCCCGCCGAGCCGCAGCGCCAGCCGGCGCAAGCTACCGGGGTCGGGGGCGCGCAGCGTGATCCTGAGGCCCCCGTCGGGCAACTCCTCCGCACTGTCGTGCGGGTAGTACTCGGCGACCCAGCGCCCGCCCGGGCCGGTCTCGACGACCACCTCGGGGTCCTCGGCGCCGGTCTGCACCAGCCCGGTGGACGGGTCGGAGAGGTCGCGCAGCTCGATGGGGGGCGGGTCGGACGCCTCGTCCAGCAGCTTGATCTCCACGACCCGGTCGAGCCGGAAGGTGCGGCGGGCCTCCGACAGCCGGCACCAGGCCTCCACATAGGTGTGGCCGACGGCGAACAGCCGGATCGGGTCGACCTCGCGCTCGGTGACCTCGTCGCGCGCCGGCGAGTAGTAGCGCAGCCACAGCCTGCGGCGCTCGGAGATGGCCCGGTCGACGTCGGCGAAGACGCCGCCCTCGGACTCGAAGGTCACCGAGAGCCGGGAGCTGGCGCCCGCCACCTCGCCCGCCGCGGCCTCCAGCTTGGCGGTGGCCCGCAGCAGTGCCTCCCGGTCGCTCTCGCGAAGCCCGGGCAGGGTGGCGACGGCGCGGGCGGCGACGAGCAGCGCGGTGGCCTCGTCGGCGGCCAGCCGCAGCGGCTCGGCGACGTCGTCGGGGTTGTGCCACCAGATGCGCTCGCCGTCGGTGTCGATGTCCAGCAGGTCGCCGCCGCGGAAGCTGGTGCCGCACAGCGGCAGCACGTCGAGGTCGGCGATCAGCTCGTCCTCGCTGATGCCGAAGGCGCGGGCGACCTCGGCGACGCGGGCCCCGGGCCGCTCCCGCAGATACGTCACCAGGGACAGCATCCGGCGGGTCTGGTCAATGGCGTTTCCGGCCATGATGAAGTCGTTCCGTCCCCTCAGCCCTTGGCCACGGCGCGCAGCCGGTCGACGACGTCCGCCCGCAGCTCGTCGGGCGCCAGCACGACCACCTCCGGGCCGAACTCCACGAGCCAGGCGTCCAGTCCGTGCCCGTACGGGATCTCCAGCTCGTCCCAGCCGTCGTCCCCGGTGACGGTGGTGAGCGCCTTCGCCCGCAGCGGATAGCCGTGCCCGCTCCGCACCCTGATCCGGGCGGTGCCGGTGGCGGTCTCCCCCGCCCAGCTCTCCACGGTCTCCCGCACGGTGGAGTGGTCGGGCACCTCGGCGGTGTACGCGCCGGAGCGCAGCCGCACCTTCCCGGTGATCCGGGAGAGCCGGAAGACGCGCTCGGCGGACCGCCCCCGGTCCCACCCGGCGAGGTACCAGTGGCCGCGCCAGCACTCCAGCGTCCAGGGCTCGACCTGGCGCTGCTCGGGGCGGGCGGCGTTGGACTTGCGGTAGTCGAAGACGACCGGGCGCCGGTCGCGGCAGGCGAGCATCAGCGGCTCGAAGGCGGCCTCGTGGACCGGGATGTGCGGCTGGAGCGCGCTCTGCGGCTGGGTGTCGTACGGGTCCTCGGCGACCGGCATCCCGGCCGCGCGCAGCTTCTGCAGCGCGCCACTCGCGGCGCCCGCGAGCCGGGCCTGCTGCCAGACCTTGGCGGCGAGGCCCAGGGCGGCGGCCTCCTCGGCGTCCAGGGTGATCGGGGGGAGGCGGTTGCTGTCCCGGCGGGCGAGGTAGCCGACTTCGCCGTCGAGGCCCTCCACCGTCTCGATGACCAGACCGAGTTCGCGCAGATCGTCCTTGTCGCGCTCGAACATGCGGTTGAACGCCTCGTCACCCGCCGAGCCGGACCCGCTCGCCCCCTCGAGGTATGCCTCTATGGAGCCCCGCAACTCCCGTTTGGTCAGCGGACGCCGGGTTCCCAGCAGGCACAGCGCCAGATTCATCAGCCGCTCGGCCTTGGCAATCGCCATCGACGCCCTTTCTATTTGACCTTACGAAAGTGACCGTACCGCTCCGGGCCTGCACCGCAAAAGCCGAGGGCCCCCGCCCACAGGCAGGGACCCCCGGCGTGTGCCGCGCGTGGGGTCTTCAGACGGAGACCAGGTCACACACGAAGATCAGCGACTCGCCCGGCTTGATCCGGCCGCCGCCGGCGCCACGGTCGCCGTAGGCCAGGTGCGGCGGGATGATCAGCTGGCGGCGACCGCCGACCTTCATGCCCTGCAGGCCCTGGTCCCAGCCGGAGATGACCTGGCCGACACCGAGCTGAATCCGCAGCGGGGTGCCGCGGTTGTAGCTCGCGTCGAACTCCTCGCCGGTGGAGAAGGCCACGCCGACGTAGTGCACGGCGATGTTGTCGCCGGCCTTCGCGGCGGGCCCGTCGCCCTCCCAGATGTCCTTGATCTCCAGGTCCGCCGGCGGCTCGCCGCCCGGGAAGTCGACCTCGGGCTTGTCGATGCTCACGAAATTGCTCCTCGTTACGTTGTGGGCAACCCGCACACCCTACAGAACGGCCAGGATGTCGACGGTGAAGACCAGGGTGGAGTTGGCCGGGATGCTTTTCTGGGCCTTCTTCCCGTAGCCCAGGTCCGGGGGCACGACGATCAGCACCCGGCTGCCGGCCTTCTTGCCCGTGAGCCCCTGCGACCATCCCTTGACGACCTGCTGCAGGGAGAACTGGGCCAGCTCACCGCCCTTGTAGGTGGAGTCGAACTCCTTGCCGCCGTCCCACAGCACGCCCTTGTACTGCACCAGCAGGGCGTCCTTCGCCGTGGCCTCGGGGCCGTCGCCCTCGATGACGTACTCGGAGACGAGCTTCTTCGGCGCGTCCTTCTTGGGGATGGTGATCGTGGGGGCCTTGCCGTCGGTGTTGTCGGACACCTTGGGCACGTCGATGTTGCTCTGCGCCACCTTCTTGCCCTTGGCGGAGCTCTTGGTGTTGAAGGCGCCCTCGATGTCGATGACGAACACCAGGGTGTCCGTGCCCTTGATGCCCGCCTGCGGCTGGCCCTGCTTGCCGTACGCGTACGCCGGGGGGACGGCCAGCTCCAGCCGGCTGCCGACGGTGCGGCCCGCCAGCCCCTGGTCCCAGCCCGGCAGCACCTGACCCTTGCCGATCGGGAACGCGGCGGTCTGCTTCTTGTCGTAGGTGTTGTCCACGACCTTGCCGGTGTTCCAGATCTGGGCGAGGTAGTTCACCTGGACGTAGTCGCCCTTGGCCGTCTTCGGCCCGTCCCCCTTGATCACCGTCTTCACCGCGAGGTCGGAGGACGGCTTCCCGCTGCCCTTGGCGACCTTCGGCTTCTTGCCGAACTCCTTGCCGCCGGTGATCTCCGGGACCGGTCCGCTCACGATCTTCCCGCTGGGCGCCGGTGAAGGCGTCTGCCCGGTCGGCTCCTGGGACGGCTTGGCCTTGTCGGAACCTGACTGGTCGTCACCGCAGCCCGCGAGCGTGAGCAGGCCCGCGGGCACGGCAAGGAGTACGGAGCGTCGGCGCACGGAATCCTCGTTACGTAGATCTTGCGATGGCCAATGCGCGCCACTTTACGGCGTGACGCGGGCCCCGTCCGAGAAACGCACGGGGCCCGCGTCATACCTAAGCCGTACGCCGACTCAGGCGTCGGTCTACATACCGGCGATGAGTTTCTCCACCCGGTCGTCGACCGAACGGAACGGGTCCTTGCACAGCACGGTGCGCTGTGCCTGGTCATTGAGCTTGAGGTGCACCCAGTCCACGGTGAAGTCGCGGCGCTGCTCCTGGGCGCGGCGGATGAAGTCACCGCGCAGACGGGCGCGGGTGGTCTGCGGGGGCACCGACTTGCCCTCGAAGATCTTCAGGTCGTTGCACACCCGGGCCGCCTGGCCGCGCTTCTCCAGCAGGTAGTACAGGCCCCGGCGGCGGTGGATGTCGTGGTAGGCGAGGTCCATCTGGGCGATCCGCGGATGGGACATGGTGATGTTGTTCTTCGCCCGGTACCGCTCGATGAGCTGGTACTTCATCACCCAGTCGATCTCGGTGCCGATCCGGTCCAGCTCCTCGGTACGGATCGCCTCCAGGGTGCGACCCCACAGCTCCAGCACCCGCTCGACGGTGCCGGTGCGGATGCCCCGGCGCTCACAGAAGTCGACGGCCTTCTCGTAGTACTCCTGCTGCACCTCCAGGGCGGACGCCTCGCGCCCGCTGGCCAGCCGCACCTTGCGCTGCCCGGTGATGTCGTGGCTGACCTCGCGGATCGCCCGGATCGGGTTCTCCAGGGTCAGGTCACGCATCACCGTGCCCGCCTCGATCATGCGGAGCACCAGGTCGGTGGCGCCGACCTTGAGCAGCATCGTGGTCTCGGACATGTTGGAGTCGCCCACGATGACGTGCAGCCGCCGGTAGCGCTCGGCGTCGGCGTGCGGCTCGTCGCGGGTGTTGATGATCGGCCGGGAGCGGGTCGTCGCCGAGCTGACGCCCTCCCAGATGTGCTCGGCTCGCTGGCTGACGCAGTAGACCGCGCCACGCGGGGTCTGCAGCACCTTGCCCGCCCCGCACAGCAGCTGCCGCGTCACCAGGAACGGGATGAGAATGTCGGCGAGCCGGGAGAACTCCCCGTGCCGGGCCACCAGATAGTTCTCGTGGCAGCCGTAGGAGTTGCCCGCCGAGTCCGTGTTGTTCTTGAAGAGATAGACGTCGCCCGCGATTCCCTCCTCGTGCAGGCGGCGCTCGGCGTCGACGAGCAGACCTTCGAGAATGCGCTCGCCGGACTTGTCGTGGGTGACCAGCTCGGTCACGTTGTCGCACTCGGGTGTGGCGTATTCCGGGTGCGAACCCACGTCGAGATAGAGGCGGGCGCCGTTGCGCAGGAAGACATTGCTGCTGCGGCCCCACGAGACGACACGGCGGAAGAGGTACCGCGCCACTTCGTCAGGAGACAACCGGCGCTGTCCCCTGAATGTGCACGTGACGCCGTACTCGTTCTCCAGCCCGAAAATGCGGCGGTCCATGCCTGAACATTACGCCTGATGGCCTGCTCTGAAACCGGGTTCGGCGGCATGGCTGCGATCATTTTCCGGACGGAGGTCATCCGGCCTTCGCCGCGGCGCCTCCCCCAGGTGCCTCCGGGCCGCCAGCAGCACGGCCAGCGCGGCCACTCCGGCGGCCCCCGGGACCGCGAATCCGAGGCCCACACCGCCCAGCTCCACGGCGGGGCCCGCCCCGGCCGCGCCGACCGAACTGCCCACCACGACGGTCGTCACGAGCCAGGAGAACGCCTCGGTGACCGTCCCGACCGGGGCGTGCCGGTCGATGACGACGAAGGCGCACGCGAGCGCCGGGGCCAGGAACACCCCCGACACGCCCGCCAGGACCGTCATCGCGGGCACGCCCGGCACCAGGACGAGCGGCACATAGCCGAACGCCAGGGCCGCCACCAGCAGCCGCAGCCGCCGCTCGGGCGGACCGGCCCACGGGCGGGCGCCGTAGACCACGCCGCCGACCAGCGCGCCCGCGCCGAGCGCGGAGAGCAGATAGCTGGAGACCATGCCGCCGCCGTGCTCGTCGGCGTACGCGACGGCGTCCACCTGGATCGCGCCGAGCGCCAGCCCGACGAAGAAGAACGTGCCGAGCAGCACCAGCATCCCTGACGAGCGCAGCGCGCCCAGCCAGTGCGCCTCGCGCGGCGCGGAGCGCCACCGCCGGGACGGCGGGGACACCACGACGGACAGCGCGCCCAGGACCCCGGCCGCGTTGACGACCAGCAGCGCGGCCGCCTCGGACCACCCGGCGACCAGGAGGGTGACCAGCAGCGGGCCGACCGCGAACATCACCTCCTGGGCCACCGCGTCCAGCGCGTACGCCGCGTGCACCTGGTCGGAGCGGCGCAGGACATCCGGCCACAGGGCCCGCAGCCCGCCCTCCAACGGCGGCGTGAACAGGCCCGCGACGAGCATCGCGGCGTACGCCACCGGCAGCGGGTCGAGGCCCACGACGGCGAACAGCGTCATCCCGAGCGCGGACACCACGGCCGCCGGGAGCATCACCCACGGCTGACCCCAGCGGTCCACCGCCCGGCCCAGCAGCGGCTGCCCGACGGCGTTGGCCACCGCGTACACGGCCGAGAGCGCCCCGGCGAGCGTGTAGCTCCCGCCCTCGGCGCGGGCGAAGAGCACCACGGCGAGCGCGGCGGTGGCGTTCGGGAGCCGCCCGATCAGCGTGCCGGTGAGCAGCCGCGCCGCGTGGCGGGTGCGCAGCAGTTCTCCGTAACCGGCCGCCATGGCTGCTCCTCCTGGTGGGTAGTGGATCAGGTTTTACGTATAACGACGCGTCGTTATACGTATCATGGCGGCCTGCCCCGGGTCCACCCGTGGGCGGGCGGACGCAGTCGCAGGGACGGACGGAGCGGAGGCGGAGTGGCACACGGAACCGGACCGTCCGCGGCGGCGCGGGTCACCAGCCGGGACGTGGCGCGGCGCGCAGGGGTCTCCCAGGCGACCGTCTCCCTCGTACTCGGCGACAAGTCGCGCGGACGGGTGTCGGAGCGCACGGCGGACGCCGTACGGGCGGCGGCGCGCGAGCTGGGCTACCGGCCGAACCTGGCGGCGCGCAGCCTGCGGCTGGGCCGCACCCGGACCGTGCTGCTCGTCGTCCCGGCCCTGACCAACGAGTTCTTCGCACACGTCCACACCGGCGCCGCCCGGGTCGCCGCCGACCACGGCTTCGGGGTGGTGCTCTACCCGTCCCCCGAGGGCGTCGGCCCGGCCCGGGACCCCTTCGACTCGGCGCGGGCCTCGCTGGACGGCGTGCTCGCCTCCTCGATGGCCGCCGACGCGCTGGACGCCGTGCGCGGGGGCGGGCTGCCGCTGGTGATGCTCGACAGCGATCCCGACGACCCGGCCGCCGCCTCCACCGTCAACCTGGACATCGGCGACGGCATGCGGCAGGCGGCGGAGCATCTGCTGGGCCTGGGGCACCGCCGGATCGTCCACGTGGCGGCGGCGGTGGACTCCTGGACGTTCCGGGTGCGTGCCCGGGCCCTGGCCGGGGCGGTGCACGCGGTGCCCGGCACCGTGCTGCGCACCGAGCACGCGGCGCTGAGCGTCGAGGAGGGCCGGCGGGCGGCGCTGCGGGCGCTCGGCGGCGCGGGGCCCCGGCCCACGGCGCTGATGTGCGACGACGACATCCTGGCCGCCGGCGCGTGCAAGGCCGCCCGGCGGCTGGGGCTGCGGGTGCCGGAGGACGTGTCGGTCACCGGCGTCGACGACCTGGCGCTGGCCACGGCGGTCGAGCCGGAGCTGACCACCGTGCGGCTGCCCGCGCAGGCGGTCGGGGCGGAGGGAATGCGGGCGCTGATGGCGGTCCTGGACGGGGAACCGGCCGGGGACACGACGCTGCCCGTCGAGCTGGTCGCACGGGACTCCAGTGCCCCTCCCCCACCGGACCGGACGAATCGCTGACGCCTAAGCCGCCTGAGCCCCGGCCGGTGGCCGGCCGGGGCTCACTGCGACGGGACGGTGCCTACTCCTCGCTGTCCGAGGACTCTCCGGACTCCGTGGCTTCGCCGGACTCCGCGTCGGCGTCCGCCGAGACCTCGGCCCCCTCCAGGAGACGGGCCAGCTGACTGCCCAGGACGCGCTTGAACTTCCGGTCCTGGGGCCGCTTGCGGTCCAGGACCGCGACCTCCAGCTGCTCGGCGGTGAGGCTGCGCTCGCCGCCGCTGTTGTCCCGGGCCAGCGAATCGACGGCCAGCTTGAGGGCTTCGGCCAGCGTCATGCCGTCCTGGTGGCGCTGGTCGAGGTAGGTGCTGATCTGGTCGGCGTTGCCACCGACGGCGACCGAGCCGTGCTCGTCCACGATGGAGCCGTCGTGCGGCAGCCGGTAGATCTGGTCGTCGGCGGGGCCTTCCCCGACCTCGGCGACGATCAGCTCGACCTCGTACGGCTTCTCGGCGGCGCTGGAGAAAATCGTGCCCAGTGTCTGTGCGTAGACGTTGGCGAGCCCGCGGGCGGTGACATCGTCGCGGTCATAGGTATAGCCACGCAGATCGGCGTAGCGGACGCCGCCGATGCGCAGATTCTCGAATTCGTTGTACTTGCCGACCGCCGCGAAGGCGATCCGGTCGTAGATCTCGCTGACCTTGTGCAGGGCGCGGGACGGATTCTCGGCGACGAAGAGGATGCCGTCGGAAAATTGCAGCACTACCACGCTGCGGCCACGCGCGATGCCCTTGCGGGCGTATTCCGCGCGGTCGGCCATGGCCTGCTGGGGCGATACATAGAACGGCGTCGTCACCGGCTACCCGTCCTTTTCTGTCATTGGCGAATGCATTCCAGGTCGACCGTCCCCTCAGAGCAGGGCGGCGCGCGGCCCGTCCGGCTCCTCGAGCCGCCGCTCGTGGATGGCGCGGACGATGTCGGCCACCTCGTCCTCGGAGAACTTCTTGAAACCGTCGTCGGTGATGACCATGACGATGGGATAAATACGCCGGGCCAGATCGGGGCCACCGGTCGCCGAGTCGTCGTCCGCGGCGTCGTACAGCGCCTGGATGACGGCGGTGGCGGCCTGCTCCTCCGTCAGGTCCTCGCGGTAGAGCTTCTTGAGCGCACCGCGCGCGAACGGCGAGCCGGAGCCGATGGCCGCGAAGCCACGCTCCTCCGAACGCCCGCCGGTCACGTCGTAGGAGAAGATGCGGCCCTTCCGACGGTCGACGTCATAGCCCGCGAAGAGCGGAAGGACGGCGAGCCCCTGCATCGCCATGCCGAGATTGCCGCGGATCATGGTCGACAGCCGGTTCGCCTTGCCCTCCAGCGAGAGGACGGTGCCCTCGACCTTCTCGAAGTGCTCCAGCTCCAGCTGGAACAGCTTGACCATCTCCACGGCGATACCGGCCGTGCCCGCGATGCCGACGGCCGAGTACTCGTCCACCGGGAAGACCTTCTCGATGTCGCGCTGCGCGATGACGTTCCCCATGGTCGCGCGGCGGTCACCGGCGAGCGCGACCCCGCCGGCGAACGTCGCCGCCACGATCGTCGTGCCGTGCGGTGCCTCGATGGCACCCTGCACCGGGGGAAGCGGGCGGCTCCCCGGAAGCAGCTCGGGCTGGTGCGCACCGAGGAAGTCCATGAAGGAGGATGACCCTGGCGTCAGGAAGGCAGCTGGTAGACGCCCGGTGCTACGAGTGTTGGCTTCCACACGTTTCCTTCCAGGTATGCGGCGCCACGCCGTATGGCATCCGCTCGGTCCTTGAACTGCCCCAATGCCGCATCGCAGCTGAAGCAGGGTACGCCACGGACCCTACCCGTCCCGTGGTCGTGATCCACATGTGCTGCGGGGACGGCATCGGACGCAGCGGCACAGCACGGCAGCGGTACCGCAGCACACCATCAAGGTTGCTCCGCTTCAGCGCGAACGCCGCGCGCGGCTTGACCTCGCCGCACCGCGCACAGCGTTTCGCGTCCCGACCAAATACCATTCACCCACCCCGCTGACCTTCGATTCGAAGGCTAAACGACCTACTGGCCGCCCTTCTGAACGAAGCTCCTCACGAAATCCTCGGCGTTCTCTTCGAGCACATCATCGATTTCGTCCAGCACGGAGTCGACGTCGTCGGAGAGCTTTTCCTGTCGCTCCTTGAGATCCTCCGCGGCCTGTGCGTCCTGCGCCTGCTCCTCGACCTCCTCGGTCGTGCGCGACGCCTTCTGCTGACCGCCGCCGGTGTCCTTGGTCGCCATGTCCCTCACCCCGCTCGGTTCGCCCGCTGACTGATTCGATCGGTCTCAAGATCAGACCCTACAAGCAGGGTCCGACATCGGCCTCCCACTCGCTACAACGCGCGGAGGCCACCACGATGATTCCCGGTCGGAGACCATTTAGCCTCCGGACAGCACCCGTACCAGGTCCTCGGCCGTGCGGCAGCGGTCCAGCAGCTCCTTGACGTGGTTGCGGGTGCCGCGCAGGGGCTCCAGCGTGGGGACTCGTTGCAGTGAGTCACGACCCGGGAGGTCGAAGATCACCGAGTCCCAGGAGGCCGCGGCCACGTCGTCCGCGTACTGCTCCAGGCAGCGGCCGCGGAAGTAGGCACGGGTGTCCTCCGGGGGCTTGTTCTGGGCCCGTGCCACGTCGGAGTCGTCCAGCAGCCGCTTCATCTTGCCGCGCACCGCCAGCCGGTTGTAGAGGCCCTTCTCGGGCCGCACGTCGGCGTACTGCAGGTCCACCAGGTGGAGCCGGGCGGCGTCCCAGTCCAGGCCGTCGCGCCGGCGGTAGCCCTCGAGCAGCTCGCGCTTGGCCACCCAGTCCAGCTCGCCGGACAGGGACATCGGATCGCGCTCCAGCCGGTTGAGCACGTCCTCCCAGCGGGTCAGCACGTCCCGGGTCTGCTCGTCGGCGTCCGCACCGTAGCGGTCCTCGACGTACTTGCGGGCCAGCTCGAAGTACTCCATCTGGAGCTGTACGGCGGTCAGCGTACGGCCGCTGCGCAGCGTGATCAGGCGCTGGAGCGTCGGGTCGTGCGAGACCTGGTGCAGCGTGCGGACCGGCTGGTCGACGGCCAGGTCCACGGCGATGAAGCCGTCCTCGATCATCGACAGCACCAGCGAGGTGGTGCCGAGCTTGAGGTATGTCGACAGCTCGGAGAGGTTGGCGTCGCCGATGATCACATGCAGCCGGCGGTACTTCTCGGCGTCGGCGTGCGGCTCGTCGCGGGTGTTGATGATGGGCCGCTTGAGGGTGGTCTCCAGCCCCACCTCGACCTCGAAGTAGTCGGCCCGCTGACTGAGCTGGAAGCCGTGCTCGTGCCCGTCCTGGCCGATGCCGACGCGGCCGGCGCCCGTGACGACCTGGCGGGAGACGAAGAAGGGCGTCAGGTGGCGCACGATGTCCGAGAACGGGGTCTCCCGCTTCATCAGGTAGTTCTCGTGCGTGCCGTAGGACGCGCCCTTGTTGTCGGTGTTGTTCTTGTACAGGTGGATCGGCTGTGCGCCGGGCAGCTCGGCGGCCCGCATCGCGGCCTCGGCCATGATGCGCTCGCCCGCCTTGTCCCACAGCACCGCGTCCCGCGGGTTGGTGACCTCGGGCGCGGAGTACTCCGGGTGCGCGTGGTCGACGTAGAGCCGCGCACCGTTGGTGAGGATGACGTTGGCCAGACCGATGTCCTCGTCGGTGAGCTGGCTGGCGTCCGCGGACTCACGTGCGAGGTCGAAGCCACGGGCGTCCCGCAGCGGGTTCTCCTCCTCGAAGTCCCAGCGGGCGCGGCGCGCCCGGTGCATCGCCGCCGCGTAGGCGTTGACGACCTGGGATGAGGTGAGCATGGCATTGGCGTTGGGGTGCCCCGGGACGGAGATCCCGTACTCCGTCTCGATTCCCATTACGCGCCGTACGGTCATGCGGCCCTCCTTGCCCGGCGCAGCCCCAGGCCGGGGCCTGCGCTCAAGTACCGCTGCGCTTCCGGTCCGCAACTGGCGGAGATCATGACAGTCATTGCTCCGGTGGGGCTCGTAGGACTCATACGATGAATGCCGTCCGAAAAGCGCATCCGGCTGCGGATGCCCCGTCCAGGACATCCGCAGCCGGACAGCGGTGTTACAGGTACTGACCGGTGTTGGCCACCGTGTCGATGGAGCGTCCCGTGTCCGCACCCTGCTTTCCGGTGACCAGGGTGCGGATGAAGACGATCCGCTCACCCTTCTTACCGGAGATGCGGGCCCAGTCGTCCGGGTTGGTGGTGTTGGGCAGGTCCTCGTTCTCCTTGAACTCGTCCACGCAGGCGGCGAGCAGATGGGAGACCCGAAGGCCCTTCTGGTTGTGGTCGAGGAATGCCTTGATGGCCATCTTCTTCGCCCGGTCCACAATGTTCTGGATCATGGCGCCGGAGTTGAAGTCCTTGAAGTAGAGGACTTCCTTGTCACCATTGGCGTAGGTGACCTCCAGGAAGCGGTTTTCCTCGGATTCCGCGTACATCTGCTCGACGACCGACTGGATCATGCCGGCGACGGCCGCCTTCGCGGAGCCGCTGTGCTCGGCGAGGTCGTCCGTGTGGACCGGCAGGCTGGCTGTCAGGTACTTCGAGAAGATGTCCTTGGCGGCCTCCGCGTCCGGACGCTCGATCTTGATCTTCACGTCGAGGCGGCCGGGGCGCAGGATGGCCGGGTCGATCATGTCCTCGCGGTTCGAGGCGCCGATGACGATGACGTTCTCCAGGCCCTCGACGCCGTCGATCTCGGAGAGCAGCTGCGGGACGATGGTGTTCTCCACGTCCGAGCTGACTCCGGAGCCGCGGGTGCGGAACAGGGAGTCCATCTCGTCGAAGAAGACGATGACCGGCGTGCCCTCGCTGGCCTTCTCCCGGGCCCGCTGGAAGACCAGCCGGATGTGCCGCTCCGTCTCACCGACGTACTTGTTGAGCAGCTCGGGGCCCTTGATGTTGAGGAAGAAGCTCTTCCCCGCGGGCTTGCCGGTGACTTCGGCGACCTTCTTGGCAAGGGAGTTGGCGACGGCCTTCGCGATCAGCGTCTTGCCGCAGCCGGGCGGGCCGTACAGCAGCACGCCCTTGGGCGGCCGCAGTTCGTGCTCCTTGAACAGATCGGGGTAGAGGTACGGGAGCTCGACCGCGTCCCGGATCAGCTCGATCTGGTTTCCCAGGCCGCCGATCTTGGTGTAGTCGATGTCCGGGACCTCTTCGAGGACGAGTTCCTCGACCTCGCTCTTCGGTACGACTTCGTAGACGTAGCCGGACCGGGGCTCCAGCAGCAGGGCGTCACCGGGGCGGATGGTGGTTTCCAGCAGCGGCTCGGCGAGCCGCACCACGCGCTCCTCGTCGGTGTGCCCGATCACCAGGGCCCGCTCGCCGTCCTCAAGGACCTCCTTGAGGGTGACGATGTCCCCGGCGCGCTCGAACTCCATGGCCTCGACCACGTTGAGCGCCTCGTTGAGCATGACCTCCTGGCCCCGCCTGAGGTCATCGAGCTCGACGCTCGGGCTGACGTTCACGCGGAGTTTACGGCCTCCGGTGAAGATGTCGGCTGTGCCGTCCTCGTTCGCCTGCAGAAAGGCACCGAAACCGGCCGGAGGCTGCGCGAGCCGGTCGACCTCCTCCTTGAGGGCCACGATCTGGTCGCGGGCCTCACGGAGGGTGTTCGCGAGCCGCTCGTTCTGTGCGGAGACTCCCGCCAGATTGGTCTGCAGCTCGACGATCCGCTCTTCGAGAATCCTCGTATGACGCGGAGAGTCGGCGAGCTTGCGGCGCAGGACGGCGATTTCCTGCTCGAGATAGGCAACCTGACCGGCGGGGTCGTCAGACCCCCGCCCCGGCCGGATGCCGCGGTTGATGTCGTCGTCGTGGGCTGCCACGGTCCTCACCTCCTCCAAGGGGAGCTGGACGCTTCCTGACCCTACCTGGGCCGGTGCGGGTTGAAACCCCTAGATCACAAACCCGGTCGGCGTGTGTCCGATCTTCACCCTTGCGCACTCCCTCACGCCAGGTGAATACCCACCCAACAACATCGGAAAGCGAGCGGTTGTATCGTCGACCCGGTCAACACCCGCCAGTGCTGGCGATATTTAGTCAATGTTGAATCGCGTATCGAGGGAACGGCAGGCGACGCACCGTGCGGAACGAGGAGCTCGGCGATCTTGAAGTCTGGATTGACCAGGACCTGTGCACGGGTGATGGGATCTGTGCCCAGTACGCGCCCGAGGTCTTCGAACTCGACATCGACGGTCTAGCCTACGTCAAGAGCGCCGACGACGAGCTTCTGCAGGACAAGGGCGCGACCACCCTGGTGCCGCTTCCGCTGCTCACCGAGGTCGTGGACTCCGCCAAGGAGTGCCCGGGCGACTGCATCCATGTGCGGCGCACCGCGGACAAGGTCGAGGTGTACGGCCCGGACGCGTAGGTGCGCCCGCGCGCCGCGTGGGCGGGCGCCCGCCGGAACGCCGCGTGACCGGTCAGACACTCCCCGGCACGGGCAGTGCCTTCACGACGAACTCGCCGTCCTGCCACTGCCAGTTGACCTTGCGCTGCAGATCCGGACAGCACCGCGGGATCTTGGTGGACGAGTAGCCCAGCAAAGTGGCCGAAACCTTCGTTCCGCGCACCGCGAAATCTTGGACACTCATCCCCTCCTTCGGATCGACGAAGGTCGCCACGATCCGGGGGGCCGCACCCGGTCGCTTCGGCTGCGCTAGCACGTAGAGGCCACTGGGCGGGTTGCCGGCCGCGGTCTCGCAGCGCACCACGGCGACGGTTTCCGGCCGCCCGTCGCCGTCGAGGTCGGAGGAGGCCCGGTCCACCACGCCGGGCTCGGCCCGGCCGCATTCCATCGGGTAGTGCGCGGCGCGCGGGTCGGGGGCCCGGAGGGCGGGCAGGCCGCCGGCACGGTGCGCGGAGAGGGTGGTGGGGGCGGGGCCGGCCTTGGCCTCGGTGGGCTGGAAGGCCGATGCCCCGGCGACGACGGCGGCCAGTGCGGCGGCGGTCGCGATCCAGTGCACCGGACGGGGTCGGGTGTGCGCGAGATCCGGGCCCAGAGGCTGCACGCGGGATGACTCCATGAGATGGCTGCGGCGGAGGGGGTGCTCCGCATCGTGCCACATCTCACACCGGCGCGGCCACCGCCCCGCACGGGGGAAGTCGGTGGCCGCGCCGAGTCGTTGACCGGCCGGTCGAGCCGGAGGCGACTAGCCGGCCGAGCCGGAGGCGCCGGTGTCCTTCCCGCTGCCGTAGCCGGGGTAGTCGTCGCCGTACGCGCCCTTGGCGGGCCGGCGGCGGCGCAGCGGCGGCTCCACGCCGTCCGCGAGGCGGCGGGCGGTGAGCAGGAAGCCGGTGTGGCCGATCATCCGGTGGTCGGGGCGCACCGCGAGGCCCTCGACGTGCCAGGTGCGGACCATGGTCTCCCAGGCCGACGGCTCGTTGAAGGTGCCGTGCTCGCGGATGGACTCCACGGTGCGGGCCAGCTGGGTGGTGGTGGCGACGTAGGCGCACAGGATGCCGCCGGGCACGAGCGCCTTGGACACCGCTTCCAGGCACTCCCAGGGGGCGAGCATGTCCAGGATGACGCGGTCGACGTCGGTGTCGGAGAGGTTGTCCTGGAGATCGCCGACGGTCAGCTGCCAGGCGGGGTGGGGGGCGCCGAAGTAGCGCTCGACGTTCTGGGAGGCGATCTCGGCGAAGTCGGCCCGGCGCTCGTAGGAGTGCAGCATGCCCTGGTCGCCGATGGCCCGCAGCAGGAAGGTGGAGAGCGAGCCGGAGCCGACGCCCGCCTCGACGACGCGGGCGCCGGGGAAGATGTCGGCCATCGCCAGGATCTGCCCCGCGTCCTTGGGGTAGACCACGGCGGCACCGCGTGGCATGGACAGGACATAGTCGGGGAGCAGGGGGCGCAGCGCGAGATACGGGACGTTTCCCGTGGTGCGCACGACGGTTCCCTCGGGGGCGCCGATCAGCTCGTCATGGGGGAAGGATCCCTTGTGGGTGTGGAAGTTCTTCCCGGCTTCGAGCGTGAACGTGTAGTGGCGTCCCTTGGGGTCGGTGAGCTGGACCTGGTCCCCGACCTGGAAGGGCCCGCGACGGCGGGCGGCACCGGTCGGTTCGGACATGTGAACAGCCTACCGGCAGCGGGAGCCTGCCCGGGACGGCGGGCCTCGGGGGTACCGCTTCAGGCGAGCGCCAAAGGGCGCGCCCCTGTCGAATGGGGGGCACCTCCCAGCGGTAGCTGGGGGAGAGACCAAGCGTCGGAGCGAGGTACGAGCGACAGAGCGCAGTGTCGAGGAGCGTCGGCAGGGGACTCGAGCGCCCGGAGGCAAGCGAGCCTCACATCAGGCAGTGGGGGTGCGCGCCATGGCGTTGACGAAGGCGCGCTCGACGTCTGCCGTGGAGAGCACGCCGTAGATCTCGCCCGTCTCCTCCACCACCAGGTACTCGGTCGCGGGGGTGGCGCGCAGGGTGTCCAGCAGTTCCTCGCCGGTCAGCTCGGCGGAGACCCGCATGCCGTCCTTGAGGTCCTGGGCGAGGCCGCTGACCGCCACCCAGGGGCGCCGGTGCTCCGGGACGCCGACGATGGCCGCCTCCCGCACCACGGCGGTCGGGGCGCCGTGGCCGTCCACCACGACGAGGGCGCGTGCCCCCGCCTCGTTGGCCCGCCGCAGCGCCTCGGACAGCGGGGTGTCGGACGCGACGGGCACGGCGCGCCGGGTGAGGTTGCGGGCGCGCAGGTCCGGCAGGCGCTCCCGCAGCCGGGCCATGCGCAGGCTGTTGCCGGCGCCGGTCCAGATGATCGCGGCGAGTATGGCGGCGAGCAGCGCGTCGGTGAGCGAGTCGACGCTGCCGAAGTCCTTGGGCTCTCCGCCGAGGCCGCCCGCCTGGGTGAGCAGCGGCAGCCCGACCAGGACGGCGACGGCGAGCGCCCGGCCGGTCCAGGCGGCGGCGACGGTGCCGGCCATGGGCCTGCCGCTGATCTTCCAGACGACGGCGCGCAGCATGCGCCCGCCGTCCAGCGGGAGGCCGGGCAGCAGGTTGAAGGCGGCCACGATGAGGTTGGAGATCATCAACCCGGCGAGCAGCACCCCGGGCACCGAGTCGGGGTCCACGACCAGCATGCCGAGGTAGAAGACCCCGGAGAGGACCAGGGAGAGCAGCGGGCCGACGAAGGCGAGGACGAATTCCCGGCCGGGGGTCTCGGACTCCTTCTCGATCTCCGAGACGCCGCCGAAGAACTGCAGCTGGATCCGGCGCACCGGCAGCTTGAAGCGCAGGGCGGCCACGGTGTGTGCCAGCTCGTGCACCAGGACGGAGGCGTAGAAGGCGACGGCGAAGAAGAGCGACACCAGGTAGCGGGCGGCGCCCAGCTCCGGCAGCACCCGCTCCAGCTGGCCGCCGAAGACCCAGGTGATGAGGGCGGCCACGAGGAACCAGCTGGGCGAGACGTAGACGGGTACGCCGAAGGGGCGCCCCATCAGGATGCCGCCGCCCACCTCGCGTGGGCGGCGCGGCTTGTCCGCCTCGGGCTCGGTCGTGCGGTCCGCTCCCCCGTCGCCGGACTGCCGCTGCCCGCTGTTGTCCACGGTGTCCCCTCGTCGGGTGCGTCCGTCGCACCCTGTTTTGATACGGTCCCCACGATCATGCAGTGCGAGGGGCTCGGACGTCGATGGTATGCGTCCGGCTGTCGGTGGCGGGTCGTAGGGTCTTCGCCATGGGAATCACCTCAGGGCAGCCCGAACAGGCGGACGGGGCACCGCAGTCCGGCCGCGCCGCGTCGCTCTCACCGTCCCGTGCGGCGGACTTCATGCGGTGCCCCTTGCTGTACCGCTTCCGGGTGATCGACAAACTGCCGGAGAAGCCGAGCGCCGCCGCGACGCGGGGCACGGTGGTGCACGCGGTGCTGGAGCGTCTGTTCGACGCGCCCGCCGCCGAGCGCACCGCGCCGCGTGCCCGGGCGATGGTGCCGGGCGAGTGGGAGCGGCTGCTGGCGGCCAAGCCGGAGCTGGCGGAGCTGTTCCGGGAGGAGGACGGCGCGGAGTCCCCGGAGCGGCTGGCCGAGTGGCTGATGGGGGCCGAGAAGCTGGTGGAGGAGTGGTTCTCGCTGGAGGACCCGACCCGGCTGGAGCCCGCCGAGCGGGAGCTGTTCGTGGAGACCGCGCTGGAGTCGGGGCTGACGCTGCGCGGGATCATCGACCGGGTGGACGTCGCGCCGACCGGGGACGTGCGGATCGTCGACTACAAGACGGGGAAGGCGCCCTCTCCGCAGTTCGCGGGCGAGGCGCTGTTCCAGATGAAGTTCTACGCCCTGGTGCTGTGGCGGCTGCGCGGCACGGTGCCGCGCCGGCTGCAGCTGGTCTATCTGGGCAGCGGCGATGTGCTGACGTACGACCCGGTGGAGCGGGATCTGCTCGGGGTGGAGCGCAAGGTGCTGGCCCTGTGGGAGGCGATCCGGCTGGCGACGGAGACGGGGGACTTCCTGCCGCGCCGGACCAAGCTGTGCGGCTGGTGCGACCATCAGGCGCACTGTCCGGAATTCGGTGGCACTCCCCCGCGGTATCCGCTGCCCGTGATCCCGGCCCAGTCGCCGGCTCGGTCCCCCGCTCCCTCTGGGGGTGATGGCTCCGGCAGAATGGACGCGGTCTAGCGAAGGAGATCCCGTGGCGATCCGCGTCCTACTGGTCGATGACCAACCGCTGCTGCGCACCGGCTTCCGGATGATCCTGGAGGCGGAGCAGGATCTGGCGGTCGTCGGCGAGGCGGGGGACGGTCTGCAGGCCCTCGACCAGGTGCGGGCGCTCCAGCCCGACGTGGTGCTGATGGACATCCGGATGCCGCGCATGGACGGGGTGGAGGCGACCCGGCAGATCACCGGCCCGGGGCGGGACGGCCCGGCGAAGGTGCTCGTGCTGACCACCTTCGACCTCGACGAGTACGTGGTGGAGGCGCTGCGCGCCGGGGCCAGCGGCTTTCTGCTGAAGGACGCGCCGGCCACCGAGCTGGTGCAGGCCATCCGGGTGGTGGCGGCGGGTGAGGCGATGCTGGCGCCGAGCATCACGCGCCGGCTGCTCGACAAGTACGCCGGGCATCTGCCGTCGGGTGAGGAGCCGGTTCCGGACACCCTGCACACGCTCACCGAGCGCGAGGTCGAGGTGCTCAAGCTGGTGGCCCGGGGGTTGTCGAACGCGGAGATCGCCGCGGATCTGTTCGTGAGCGAGACGACGGTCAAGACGCATGTGGGCCATGTGCTGACCAAGCTGGGGCTGCGGGACCGGGTGCAGGCCGCGGTCTACGCGTACGAGAGCGGGCTGGTCCGCCCCGGCGCGCAGTAGCGGTACCCATAGCGGTACGGGTCCGCTCCGGCGCGCATCACGCGGGAGGCGCGCCGGAGCGGGAGGTGCGTCAGTCCGTGGGCGACTTCTTGATCTCCCAGAAGCGGAAGACCGTCGAGGCGTCCAGGGTCCACTGCAGCCCGGAGATGGAGTCCTGGGCCACCGCGTACTGCTTGCCCTGCCACAGCGGCAGCATCGGCACCTCGTCGGCGACGAGGTCCTGGATCTTCTTGAAGTCGCCGACCGTGGCGGCGCGGCTGGGCTGGCCGGCGGTGGCCGGGATGAGCTGCCCGGTGAGCTGCGCCGAGGTGAAGTGGTTGGACAGGACGTTGCCGGTGCCGAAGAACGGGGCGACGAAGTTGTCCGGGTCCGGGTAGTCGGGCACCCAGCCCTTGACGTAGACGGGGTAGTCGCCCGCGGCCACGCCCTTCTCGTAGGTGGCGACGTCGGTGCTCTTCACGTCGACGTCGAACAGCCCGCTGGCGTTGAGCTGCTTGGCGATCTCCTGGAGGCCCGGCACGGTGCCGGGGCCGTAGCGGATCGGGGTGCCCCACAGGGTGAGCTTGACCTTGTCGGTGATCCCCTCCTCCCGCAGCGCCTGCTTGGCCTTCTCGGGCTGCGGGCGGTCGCCGTACTTGTCGAAGAAGGCCGTGTTGTGGCCGGTGATGCCGGCCGGGACGACCGAGTACAGCGGCTCGGCGGTGCGCTTGTAGACGTCCCGGACCAGGGTGGAGCGGTCGATGAGGTACGCCATGGCCTTGCGCACGCCGAGCTTTCCGGCCACCGGGTCCTTCATGTTGAAGACCAGGTGCTGGACCTCGGCGCCGGTGCCCTCGACGACGTTCAGGTTCTTGCCGCCGCTGAGGGACTCGGCCTGGAGGTCGGACAGGTCCTTCATGGCCAGCCCGCGGTAGGCCAGGTCCACGTCGCCGTTCTGGACGGCGTCCTTCAGCTCCTGCTGCCGGCCCTGGAAGAACTTGAGGGTCATCCCGCTGTTCTGCACCGTGGCGGGGCCCTGGTAGTCACCGTTGACCGAGAAGTCCGCCTCCTTCTTGCTGAAGGAGTCCAGCTTGTAGACGCCGGAGCCGACCGCCTTGTTGTCGGTGCGCAGCTTGTCGGCCGGGTATGCGCTGTGGTCCACGATGGACCCGGCGCCGGAGGCGATCTTCTGCGGGAAGGTGGCGTCCGGGGTCTTCAGGTTGAAGACGACGGTCCGCTCGTCCGGGGTCTTGATGTTCCCGATGCCGGCGAGCATCACCGCCGGGCCGTTCTCGTCGTTGATCCGCATGGTGCGCTCGAACGAGAACTTGACGTCCTCGGAGGTGAGCGGATGTCCGTTGGAGAACTTCAGGTCGTTCCGCAGGGTGCAGCTGAAGACCTCGCTGGAGCCGTCCTTGAAGCCGCACTTCTCCGCCGCCTCCGGCTGCGGGGTGGCGCCGCCCTTGGGGAAGCTCAGCAGCGACTGGAACACGTTGTTGAACAACAGCCAGGAGCCCGGGTCGTAGCCGGATGCCGGATCGGTGGCCAGCACCTCGTCCGACATGCCCATGACGACGTGCTCACCGCTTCCCGCGGCGTCCCCGTCCTCGCTCCCACAGCCGGTGAGCAGGGCGGCGGCGAGCCCCGCTCCAAGCGGAGCTGCCAGCCACTGGTCACGTTTCCTCACGGGTGGTTTCCTCACAGTTTCGTCGTCTCGTTGTCCGGCCCCCGTCTGGCGTCGCGTCAGCTGTCGGCTCCTCGACCCAGCTCCCACAGCTGCAGCATGGTCGAGGAGTCGAATGCGTATTCGGCCCCGGTGATGTTCTCTCGGGCCGCCACATAGGTGTTCCCCTGCCACAGCGGCAGATAGGGCACATCGTCGGCGACGGTGTTCTGGATGGTCTGGAAGTCCGCGGCCGCCTGGGGGCGCCGGCTCTCCTGCCGGGTCTGCGGGATCAGCTCGTCCTGCACGGTGCTGTCGCGGTAGGGCGAGTTGAGGAAGTTGTCCTTGGCCAGGAAGGGCGCGACGTAGTTGTCCGGGTCCGGGAAGTCCGGCAGCCACCCCATGCCGTAGGCGGCGTACGCACGCTTGGGGAGGTTGGGGCGGAACTCGGCCCAGCGGACACCCTTGATCCTGACCTTGAAAAGCCCGCTGCGGTTGAGCTGGCTCCGCAGCTCCTTGAACTCCTGCGCGGTCTCCGGACCGTAGTGGTCGGTGGTGTACGTCAGGGTCAGCTTCACCGGGGTGCTGACCCCCGCGTCGCGCAGGGCGCTGCGGGCGGCGTCGGGGTCAGGGTCGCCGTACTCGTTGTAGAACGAGTTGGTGTGCGAGATGACGTTGTTCGGGATCAGCGAGTAGAGGGGCTCGGCGGTCCGCTTGTAGACGTCGCGCACCAGTGCCTGCCGGTCCACCAGATGGGCGATGGCCTGCCGTACGCCCTTGGCCCTGACCGACGGGTCGTCGGTGTCGAAGACGAGGTAGCGGATGCCCTGACCGGAGGACTCGAAGAGCCGGACGCCCTTGACCTCGCGCTTCTTGAGCTTGTCGATCTGGCCGGGCGAGAAGCCG
Source organism: Streptomyces sp. NPDC021212 (assembly GCF_044332925.1). NCBI lineage: Bacteria > Bacillati > Actinomycetota > Actinomycetes > Kitasatosporales > Streptomycetaceae > Streptomyces > Streptomyces sp. NPDC021212. The sequence goes on along the minus strand of NZ_JBIRPZ010000005.1, from coordinate 195,822 downwards.
CGGTGCACCGCGTCGATGCGGCCGTCGGCCAGCTCCTTCTCCATGGCCGCGGCGGAGTCGAAGAACCGCAGCTCGACCTTGTCGCTCTTCGGCTTCACATCGCCCTGGTAGTTCGGGTTCCGGGTGAAGCGCACCTTCACCAGCCGGTTGTCCCGCACCTCGGTCTTCGCCTGGTACGGGCCCGAACCGACGAGGTCGAAGCCCTTGTGCAGCGCGTTCGGCTGGTAGACCTCACTGTCCAGGATGGCCGCGGCCGGGGTGGTGAGCTTGGACGGGAAGGTCGCGTCGGGGGCGCGGAGATGGATGACGACCTCGCGGGAGGTCGGGGTCTCCACCTTGTCCACGTTCGAGAGCAGGGAGACCGGGCCGTTGCTGTCCTTGATCCGCAGCATCCGGTCGAGGGAGAACTTGACGTCCTCGGAGGTGAGCGCGTGGCCGTTGGAGAACTCCAGTCCGCTGCGCAGGGTGCAGCGGTACTGCTCGCTCTGCCGGTCCTGGAAGCCGCACTTCTGCGCGGCGTCGGGTATCGGCTCGGTTCCCGAGCGGGGCAGTCGCATCAGCGTCTGGAAGCTGTTGTGCAGCACGCTCCACGAGGCGAAGTCGTAGGCCTGGGCGGGGTCCAGCGGGGCGGGCGCCGCCTTCGATGCCTCGATCCGGTCGGTGCTCCCCAGGACGATGGCACCGTCGTCGGGGCCCGAGCCGTCGGGCCCACCGCATGCGGTGAGCGCTGACGTCAGTAGGCCCGCCACGGCCGGCAGCGCGAGCGACTTGCGCTTCATTGTCGGGAGTCTCCCTGCGATCGATCAACCACTCGCGACGAGATTAGTCCGAGGCGCCAGCCATGCTCAGACACAACGAAGTTGAGGCGATATCGCGCACCGATAACGGATATGGGGCGACCGATATCCGGACGCCGTCGCGTTTCGTACGGCATGTCATCAATCCGGACACAAGGGCTGACCCAAATCACACCAGACGGGACGCGCAGCAGATACCCATCCGATCTGTCGACGGCATATGCAGTGATAAACATCACGCCGGGAATGCCGCCCCCGGCACACAAAAACGGGGAGCGCGTTATTCAGTCTGTAATTTACAGACATACGCTCAGTATGCGATCAGTGCATTCCTGTGACCAGTGAGCGGAGAAAGGGAAGATCGACTTCTTCCAGCGATCCCACGACCGTGCGGCCCGCCGCGGGCTCGATCGGCACGAGGGAGGGCACCGCGAGCACCTGGCACCCGGCCGCCTCGGCGGCCCGTACCCCGGTCGCCGTGTCCTCGATGACCACGCACCGCGCCGGGTCGGCGGCCAGCCCCGCGGCGGCGAACAGATACGGGTCGGGATGCGGCTTGGTACGGCCGATCTCGTCGCCCGCGACCGTGAGCGCGAAGTTCTCAGGTCCGATCGACCGCAGCAGCCGGTCCATCACCCGCCGGTGCGAGGCGGAGACCAGGGCGGTCGGCACCCCGTGCGCGCCCAGTTCGGTGAGCAGCCGGCGCGCGCCGGGCAGCATGGGCACGGTGCCGTCGAGCAGCTCGGTGAAACGGCTGTTCAGCAGGCCGCTCAGCTCCGCGAGCGCGATGTCGGCGCCGGTGGCCTCGATGAGGAACGAGGCGCTGCGGGCCATCGGGCCCCCGACCACCACCTCGCGGTACTCCTCGGCGAGGGCGTGGCCCAGCTCGGCGAAGATGGACACTTCCGCGTCCCACCAGATGTCCTCGGTGTCCACCAGGGTGCCGTCCATGTCGAGCAGGACAGCCTGGAGGGCGGAGCCTTCGGCCGTACGGGTGTCGACGGCGGGGATGCTGCTGGTCATCCAAACACCTCCGGATGCGGGGCACGAAGGCCGGCCCCCTTCCGCTGACGGGAAGACGACCGGCCTCTACCGGATCGACCAGTCTACGACGCGGCGCGTCGCGGCGCCTCCTGTCGGGCGCCCCCCGATTACCGGGCGTTGAAGTACTTGGCCTCCGGGTGGTGGATGACGATCGCGTCGGTCGACTGCTCGGGGTGCAGCTGGAACTCCTCGGAGAGCTTCACGCCGATGCGCTCCGGCTCCAGCAGATCGGCGATCTTCGCCCGGTCCTCCAGGTCGGGGCAGGCGCCGTAGCCGAGCGAGAAGCGCGCGCCGCGGTACTTCAGCGCGAACATGTCCTCGATGTCGCCGGGGTCCTCCCCGGCGAAGCCCAGCTCGGACCGGACCCGGGCGTGCCAGTACTCGGCCAGCGCCTCGGCGAGCTGCACGGACAGCCCGTGCAGCTCCAGGTAGTCGCGGTAGGAGTTGTCCGCGAACAGCTCGGCGGTCGCCTCGCCGATCTTCGAGCCGACGGTGACCACCTGGAGGCCGACCACATCGGTCTCGCCGGACTCCTCGGGCCGGAAGAAGTCCGCCAGGCACAGGCGACGTCCCCGGCGCTGGCGCGGGAAGGTGAAGCGGGTCCGCTCGCTGCCGTCCTCGTTGAGCAGGACGAGGTCGTCGCCCTTGGAGACGCACGGGAAGTAGCCGTAGACCACCGCGGCCTCCAGCAGGTTCTCCGTACGCAGCTTGTCCAGCCAGCCGCGCAGGCGCGGGCGTCCCTCGGACTCCACCAGCTCCGCGTAGCTCGGCCCGTCGCCGGTGCGGGCCTCCTTGAGGCCCCACTGGCCCTTGAACAGCGCGCCCTCGTCCAGCCAGGAGGCGTAGTCGACCTGCTGGATGCCCTTGACGACGCGGGTCCCCCAGAAGGGCGGGGTGGGCACCGGGTTGTCGGTGGCGACGTCGGAGCGCGAGGGGCCCTCCGGCTCCGGGTCGCTCAGCGCGGTGTCGCGCTTGGGCACCCGGCGCTGCTTGAGGGCGGGCAGCTCCGCGCCGGGGACGCCGCGCTTGACGGCGATGAGGGCGTCCATGAGGCGCAGCCCCTCGAAGGCGTCGCGGGCGTAGCGGACCTCGCCCTCGTAGATCTCGTGGAGGTCCTGTTCGACGTAGGCGCGGGTGAGGGCGGCGCCGCCGAGGATGACGGGGTAGTCGGAGGCCAGGCTGCGCTGGTTCAGCTCCTCCAGGTTCTCCTTCATGATCACCGTGGACTTCACCAGCAGCCCTGACATGCCGATGACGTCGGCGCGGTGCTCCTGGGCGGCCTCCAGGATCGCGGAGACCGGCTGCTTGATGCCGAGGTTGACGACGTTGTAGCCGTTGTTGGAGAGGATGATGTCGACGAGGTTCTTGCCGATGTCGTGGACGTCGCCGCGGACGGTGGCGAGCACGATGGTGCCCTTGCCGTCGTCGTCGGTCTTCTCCATGTGCGGCTCCAGGTGGGCCACCGCGGTCTTCATCACCTCGGCGGACTGGAGGACGAACGGCAACTGCATCTGGCCGGAGCCGAAGAGCTCGCCGACGACCTTCATGCCCTCCAGCAGCGTCTCGTTGACGATGTCCAGGGCGGGCCGCTCGGTGAGGGCCTCGTCGAGGTCGGCCTCAAGGCCGTTGCGCTCGCCGTCGATGATGCGCCGCTGGAGGCGCTCGTCCAGCGGCAGGGCGGCCAGTTCCTCGGCCTTGCCCGCCTTGAGTGACTTGGCGGTGGCGCCCTCGAAGAGCGCCATCAGCTTCTGCAGCGGGTCGTAGCCCTCCGCGCGGCGGTCGTAGATCAGGTCGAGGGCCGTGGTGACCTGCTCCTCGTCGAACCGCGCGATCGGCAGGATCTTGCTCGCGTGCACGATCGCCGAGTCGAGACCGGCCTTGACGCACTCGTCCAGGAAGACGGAGTTGAGCAGGATGCGGGCGGCCGGGTTGAGGCCGAAGGAGATGTTCGACAGGCCCAGCGTGGTCTGGACGTCCGGGTGACGGCGCTTCAGCTCGCGGATCGCCTCGATGGTGGCGATGCCGTCCTTGCGGGACTCCTCCTGACCGGTGCAGATGGTGAAGGTCAGGGTGTCGATGAGGATGTCGGACTCGTGGATGCCCCAGTTGCCGGTGAGGTCGGCGATGATCCGCTCGGCGATCTCGACCTTCTTCTCCGGCGTGCGCGCCTGGCCCTCCTCGTCGATGGTCAGCGCGATCAGCGCGGCACCGTGCTCGCGGGCGAGCTGGGTGACCTTGGCGAAGCGGGACTCGGGGCCGTCGCCGTCCTCGTAGTTGACCGAGTTGATGACGGCCCGGCCGCCCAGCTTCTCCAGACCCGCCTGGATGACGTCCACCTCGGTGGAGTCCAGCACGATCGGCAGGGTGGAGGCGGTGGCGAAGCGGCCGGCCAGCTCCTCCATGTCGGCGACACCGTCGCGGCCGACGTAGTCGACGCACAGGTCGAGCAGGTGGGCGCCCTCGCGGATCTGGTCGCGGGCCATCTCCACGCAGTCGTCCCAGCGGCCGTCCAGCATGGCCTCGCGGAACTTCTTGGAGCCGTTGGCGTTCGTCCGCTCGCCGATGGCCAGGTACGAGGTGTCCTGGCGGAACGGCACCGTCTGGTACAGCGACGCGGCGCCCGGCTCGGGGCGCGGCTCGCGCGCCGTCGGGGTCAGGTCGCGGACCCGCTCGACGACCTGGCGCAGATGCTCGGGCGTGGTGCCGCAGCAGCCGCCGACCAGCGACATGCCGTACTCGCGGACGAAGGTCTCCTGGGCGTCGGCCAGCTCGCCCGGGGTGAGCGGGTAGTGGGCGCCGTCCTTGCCGAGCACCGGCAGGCCCGCGTTCGGCATGCAGGACAGGGGTACGCGCGCGTGGCGGGCGAGGTAGCGCAGGTGCTCGCTCATCTCGGCGGGGCCGGTCGCGCAGTTGAGGCCGATCATGTCGATGCCGAGCGGCTCCAGGGCGGTCAGCGCCGCGCCGATCTCGGAGCCCAGCAGCATGGTGCCGGTGGTCTCGACGGTGACCGAGCAGATGACCGGGAGGTTGGCGCCGGTGGCGTCCAGGGCGCGGCGGGCGCCGAGGACGGCGGCCTTGGTCTGGAGCAGGTCCTGGGTGGTCTCGACCAGGAGGGCGTCGGCGCCGCCGGCGATCATGCCTTCGGCGTTCTGCTGGTAGGCGTCGCGCAACGTGGTGTACGGGGCGTGCCCGAGGGTGGGGAGCTTGGTGCCGGGGCCCATCGAGCCGAGCACCCAGCGGTGGCGCCCGTCGGCGGCGAACTCGTCGGCCACCTCGCGGGCGATCCGGACGCCCGCCTCGGACAGCTCGTAGACCCGCTCGGGGATGTCGTACTCGCCCAGTGCCGCGTGGTTGGCGCCGAAGGTGTTCGTCTCGACACAGTCCACGCCGACCGCGAAGTACGCCTCGTGAACCGAGCGGACGATGTCGGGGCGGGTGATGTTGAGGATCTCGTTGCAGCCTTCGAGCTGCTGGAAGTCGTCGAGACTGGGGTCCTGCGCCTGGAGCATCGTGCCCATCGCGCCGTCGGCGACCACGACGCGGGAGGCGAGTGCCTCGCGGAGGGCGTCGATTCGGGCGGCGGATGCGGACGATGACGTGTGCGAGGCCATGGATGTGCTCCCTGGAGTGCGACGGCTGTCGGCTTTGCGCCCTCACTTGGGAAGGGCGCACCAGGCCAGCCTAGCTGCCGGGGGCAAGAGGGCAGGCGCCCGTCCCATCAGCCGGACCGACATCCTCCGGTCGGCCGCGACGGACTGGTGATCGTTTACGTTTGGCTATGTGTACCGCGGAGTCGACATGGACCGATAGTGTTCAGCATTGTCGAACCGTAGTCAGGAGGTTGGCGATGGCACGGAACATCCAGTCGTTGGAGCGGGCTGCCGCGATGCTACGCCTGCTCGCCGGGGGCGAGCGACGGCTGGGACTGTCCGACATCGCCTCCACCCTCGGACTGGCCAAGGGGACCGCCCACGGCATCCTGCGCACCCTCCAGCACGAGGGGTTCGTCGAGCAGGACGAGAACTCGGGCCGCTACCAGCTGGGCGCCGAGCTGCTGCGGCTGGGCAACAGCTATCTGGACGTCCACGAGCTGCGCGCCCGCGCCCTGGTGTGGACGGACGACCTGGCGCGCTCCAGCGGCGAGAGCGTCTACCTCGGCGTGCTGCACCAGCAGGGCGTGCTCATCGTCCACCACGTCTTCCGGCCGGACGACAGCCGCCAGGTGCTGGAGGTCGGCGCCATGCAGCCGCTGCACTCCACCGCCCTGGGCAAGGTGCTGTCCGCGTACGACCCGGTGGCGCACAGCGAGGTGACCGAGGGCGACCGGAAGCCGTTCACCAAACGCACGGTGACCGAGGAGGACGCGTTCGAGGGTGTCCTGGCGCTCACCCGGGCGCGGGGCTGGGGCTCGGACGTGGAGGAGACCTGGGAGGGCGTCGCCTCGGTCGCGGCCCCCGTGCACGACCGGCGGCGGCTGCCGGTGGGGGCGGTGGGGATCACGGGCGCGGTGGAGCGGGTGTGCGAGGACGGGGAGCTTCGCTCCGAGCTGATCGCCGCCGTGCGGGACTGCGCGCGGGCGGTCTCCCGCGATCTGGGCGCCGGCCGCTTCTGACCCCGCCCCCGCCGCGGCCCGTCCCCACTGCCCCCCTGTCCCCGGCGGGACCGGCGCCGACCTGGACCGGGAGCCTGACCAGGACTTTTGACCAGGACCTTGGACCAGGTCCAAGGTCCCTCATCACGTTTTCACATCCTCCGGATTTTTCCTCCACACGACCCTTGACGGGGTCTTCGCCGTGAAGAAAACTGCCGTTCATCGGTCGGCATTGTCGAACACCTGACGACAATATTCGCTATGGTGGACTCGCCGCGGGCCGACCAACGCCCTCCCACGAGGGCGCGGATCCTCGGCGCAACCGGGGGTTCGCCTTCCCCTGGACGAAGGACAAAGGAGTCGCGGGTGTCCAGCTCCGACATCTTCATCGGCGAGACCATCGGTACCGCCGTACTCATCCTGCTCGGCTGTGGCGTCGTCGCCGGCGTCGTCTTGAAGCAGTCCAAGTCGTTCGGCGCCGGGTGGCTGGCCATCACCTTCGGGTGGGGCTTCGCCGTCCTCACGGGCGCGTACATCTCGGCGCCGCTCTCCGGCGCGCACCTCAACCCGGCCGTGACGCTCGGTCTCGCGATCTCGGGCGGCACCGAGTGGGGCGACGTACCGATCTACTTCCTCGGGCAGATCACCGGCGCCATCATCGGCGCGGTGCTGGTGTGGCTCGCGTACGTGGGCCACTTCCACGCGCATCTCACCGACCGCTCGATCGTCGGCGGTCCGGGTGCCCAGGACACGAAGGCGGCCGACGCCGCTCAGGCGGGCGACGCGGGCCCGGTGCTGGGGATCTTCTCCACCGGCCCGGAGATCCGCAACACGGTGCAGAACCTGGTCACCGAGATCATCGCCACCGCCGTCCTGGTCCTCGCCATCCTCACCCAGGGACTGAACGGCGAGGGCAAGGGTCTGGGCGTGATCGGCGTCCTGATCACCGCCCTGGTCGTGGTCGGCATCGGCCTCTCGCTGGGCGGCCCGACCGGCTACGCCATCAACCCGGTACGTGACCTGGGCCCGCGCATCGTGCACGCCCTCCTGCCGCTGCCCAACAAGGGCGGGTCGGACTGGGGCTACGCCTGGATCCCCGTCGTCGGCCCGCTCCTCGGCGGAGCGCTCGCCGGCGGCATCTACGAGATCGCCTTCGCCTAGCCCCCACCCCCTCGGACTCGCAGGAGAGCAATCCACCATGACCGACACCCACACCACGAGCGCCTCCTCCCACGGACACGGTCCGTTCATCGCCGCCATCGACCAGGGCACCACGTCCAGCCGCTGCATCGTCTTCGACCGCGACGGGCGCATCGTCGCGGTCGACCAGAAGGAGCACGAACAGATTTTCCCCAAGCCGGGCTGGGTCGAACACAACGCGACCGAGATCTGGCAGAACGTGCAGGAGGTCGTGACCGGCGCGATCACCAAGGCCGAGATCACCTCCGCCGACGTCAAGGCGATCGGCATCACCAACCAGCGCGAGACCACCCTGCTGTGGGACAAGAACACCGGTGAGCCGGTGCACAACGCGCTGGTCTGGCAGGACACCCGGACCGACGCGCTCTGCCGGGAGCTGGGCCGCAACGTCGGCCAGGACCGCTTCCGCCGCGAGACGGGCCTCCCCCTGGCGTCCTACTTCGCCGGGCCCAAGATCCGCTGGCTGCTCGACAACGTCGAGGGGCTGCGCGAGCGCGCCGAGGCCGGTGACCTCCTCTTCGGCACCATGGACTCCTGGGTCATCTGGAACCTGACCGGCGGGGTCAACGGCGGAGTGCACGTCACCGACGTCACCAACGCCTCCCGCACCATGCTGATGAACCTGCACACCCTCGACTGGGACCAGAAGATCCTGACGTCGATGGACATCCCGGCCGCCGTGCTGCCGAAGATCCGCTCCTCCGCCGAGGTCTACGGGCGCACCGCCGACGGCATCCTCGCGGGCGTGCCCGTCGCGTCCGCACTCGGCGACCAGCAGGCGGCCCTGTTCGGGCAGACCTGCTTCTCCGAGGGCGAGGCCAAGTCCACGTACGGCACCGGCACCTTCCTGCTGATGAACACCGCCGACAAGCCGGTCAACTCCTACAACGGCCTGCTGACCACCGTCGGCTACCGGATCGGCGACCAGAAGCCGGTGTACGCCCTGGAGGGCTCCATCGCGGTCACCGGTTCGCTGGTGCAGTGGATGCGCGACCAGATGGGGCTGATCAACAGCGCCGCCGAGATCGAGACCCTGGCCAGCTCGGTGGAGGACAACGGCGGCGCGTACTTCGTGCCCGCGTTCTCCGGTCTGTTCGCCCCGTACTGGCGCGACGACGCGCGCGGCGTGATCGCGGGCCTGACGCGTTACGTCACCAAGGCGCACATCGCACGGGCCGTGCTGGAGGCCACCGCCTGGCAGACCCGCGAGATCGTCGACGCGATGACCAAGGACTCCGGCGTCGAGCTGAGCGCGCTCAAGGTCGACGGCGGGATGACCTCCAACAATCTGCTGATGCAGACCCTCTCGGACGCCCTCGACGCACCCGTGGTGCGCCCGATGGTCGCCGAGACGACCTGCCTCGGCGCCGCCTACGCCGCCGGCCTGGCCGTCGGCTTCTGGCCGGACACCGACGCGCTGCGCGCCAACTGGCGCCGGGCCGCCGAGTGGACCCCCCGTATGGACGCGGACATACGGGACCGCGAGTACAAGAACTGGCTCAAGGCCGTGCAGCGGACCATGGGCTGGATCGAGGACGAGGAGTAATCTCAATGACCCCCCTGCAGAGCGTCCCTTCCCTCGGGACGCACCCGGCTGCCGGTTCGCACCCGACCCGCGCCGAAACCCGGGAACAGCTGTCCAAGGCTTCGTACGACCTCCTGGTGATCGGCGGCGGCATCCTGGGCATCACCACTGCCTGGCACGCCGCGCAGTCCGGACTGCGGGTGGCCATGGTGGACGCCGGCGACTTCGCCGGCGCCACCTCCTCCGCCTCCTCCAAGCTGCTCCACGGGGGCCTGCGCTACCTCCAGACCGGCGCGGTCAAGCTCGTCGCCGAGAACCACTTCGAGCGGCGCGCCGTCTCGCGCAGCGTCGCCCCGCACCTGTCCAACCCGCTCACCTTCTACCTGCCGGTCTACAAGGGTGGCCCGCACGGCGCGGCCAAGCTGGGCGCGGGCGTCTTCGCGTACTCGGCGCTCTCCGCGTTCCGCGACGGCGTCGGCCATGTGATCAACGCCGAGAAGGCCGCGCGGGACGTCCCGGAGCTGCGCACCGAGGGGCTACGGGCCGTCGCCGTGTACGGCGACGGGCAGATGAACGACAGCCGCATGGCGCTGATGACGGTCCGCGCGGCGGTCGACGCGGGCGCCACCGTCCTCAACCACGCCGAGGTCACCGGGCTGCGCAAGACCGACGGCCGGGTCACCGGCGCGGAGCTGAGGGACCGTACCGACGGCACCGAGTTCGGCGTCGACGCCCGGCTGGTGCTCAACGCCACCGGCCCCTGGGTGGACCACCTGCGCCGGATGGAGGACCCGAACGCGGCGCCGTCCATCCGGCTCTCCAAGGGCGCTCACCTGGTCCTCAAGCGCACTTCCCCCTGGCGGGCGGCGCTGGCGACGCCCATCGACAAGTACCGCATCACCTTCGCCCTCCCCTGGGAGGACATGCTGCTGCTCGGCACCACCGACGAGCCGTACGAGGGCGACCCGGCCGAGGTCGCGGTCAACGACGCGGACGTCACCCAGATCCTGGACGAGGCCGCCTTCTCCATCCGCGACCAGCAGCTCTCCCGCGACCTGATCACCTACTCGTTCGCGGGGCTGCGGGTGCTGCCCGGCGGTCCCGGCGACACCGCCAAGGCCAAGCGGGAGACTGTCGTCACCGAGGGCAAGGGGGGCATGCTCTCCATAGCCGGCGGCAAGTGGACCACCTTCCGCCACATCGGCCGCACCGTGATGAGCAAGCTCGCCCAGCTGCCGGGCCGTCCGCTCGCGGACGACATGGAGCCGATCGGGCAGCTGCCCAAGCACATGCCGCTGCCCGGCCTCGCCAACCCGCACGCGGTCGCCCACCGGCTGCTGGTGGACGGCGGTACGCCCGGCCCGCGCATGGCCGCGGACACCGCGCGCCACCTGGCGACCCACTACGGTTCGCTCTCCTTCGACATCGCGCGGCTGGCGAGCGGCGACGCGGCGCTCGCCGAGCGGATCCACCCGGACGCCCCGGAGATCTGGGCCCAGGTCGTCTACGCCCGTGATCACGAGTGGGCGGAGACGGCGGACGACGTGCTGCGCCGCCGCACCACGCTGACGATCCGCGGGCTGGACGACGACGGCATCCGCGGCCGGGTCGAGGAGCTGCTGGCCCAGCGCGGCTGAGACCCCCTGTCACGCCGATACCTGCGGACGGCCGGGTGAGGAGACTTTTCTTCTCGCCCGGCCGTCCGGCTGTGCCGTGCGGGGCGCGACCTTACTCGCCAGTTAAAAAGTTGCGGAATCACTCTTGCCTTCTTCGGCTGCAGGGGTATCAATGGCTTTCCGTCCGCATATGACGGGCAGTCAGGAAGCGCGGGCGCACCCCCCACAAGCCCACCGCTCACTTCCCTCCGGAAGGCAGTCCCCATGAGACGCATCAAGCTCGGGATAGGCACGGCAATGGGAACAGCAGCACTGGCCGTCGGCGCGCTCGCGCTGGCGCCGAGCGCGGTCGCGGTCACCCCGACCACGGCGACCATCACGGCCGAGTGCGGAGCATTCGGTTCGGGCCTCGCGACGCTGGTGGCCACGCAGAACGGCACCGCCGCGACCATCACCCTGTCCTCGGGTGCGATCAAGGCGCCGATCGACGTCCCGGCGGGCGCGGTCAACTCGACCCTGACGCTGTCGAAGAACGGCTCCGGCACCACGACGTTCACCGGCAGCTCCAACCCGGCCATCAAGACCGGCTCCGATGTGACCACCGGTCCGCTCAAGGGCACCGTGGCCGCGGGCGACAAACTGGAGGCCACGTCGCTGAAGCTGGTGATCTTCGGCCTGATCACGGTGAACTGCACCGCCACCTCGGCCCAGTCCCCGGGCCCCTTCACCTTCTGAGAACCCCTCGGCGAAAGCCGTTGACGGACCGGCGGCGTCCCCTGAAGACGCCGCCGGTCCGCGCGCGTCATAATGGACCCATACATCGGATGTTTGACCCGGAGGTCCATCATGGCGGTCACCGACGAGGCGATCGAAAAAATCAAGGGCATGATCGTCTCGGGTGCGCTGCGCCCGGGTGACCGGCTTCCCAAGGAGAGCGAGCTGGCCGCGGATCTGGGCCTGTCCCGCAATTCGCTGCGCGAGGCCGTCCGCGCGCTGTCCCTGATCCGCATCCTCGACGTACGGCAGGGCGATGGTACGTACGTCACCAGCCTCGATCCCCAGCTGCTGCTGGAGGCGCTGAGCTTCGTCGTGGACTTCCACCGGGACGACACCGTCCTGGAATTCCTGGCGGTGCGCCGCATCCTGGAGCCGGCGGCCACGGCGCAGGCGTGCGGCCGGATCAGCGACGTCCAGCTGGACGCGCTGAGCGCCCAGCTGGACGCGCTGGGGCCGGCGCCCTCGGTGGAGGAGCTGGTCGCCTGCGACCTCGAATTCCACCGGGGTATCGTCCACGCGTCGGGCAATTCGGTGCTCTGCTCCCTCCTGGACGGGCTCTCCGGTCCGACGACCCGCGCCCGCGTGTGGCGCGGCCTCACCCAGGAGGACGCGGTCAGCCGCACGCTGCATGAGCATCGGGCGATCCTGAGCGCGCTCCGGGACCGGGACGCGGAGGCGGCGCGGTCGTGGGCGACGGTGCATGTCGCGAGCGTGGAGCAGTGGCTGCGGTCCACGCTGTGACGGCCGGGGGCGGCCTTTCCCCACCCCGCCCCTTCCCGAACCGGGGTCCCACCCCGGGCCCCCTTCCGGGGGCTCCGCCCCCGCACCCCCGCCGGGGCTCCGCCCCTGGCCCCGCTCCTCAAACGCCGGAGGGGCTGAGTAGTGGGGCATCTCCGCCCCAGACCCCGCCGGGGGTGCCACCCCGACACCCCCGCTCTGCCCTGGGCCTCGAACGGGGCCTCCGCCCCCGGGCGCGACGCGGGCGCCAGGGCCCTGCGGACGCCACAGCTGGGCGCAGTTTCCCGGTGCGCCTGCCGCGCTCGGGCGGTCCGGTCGGCAGGTGGGGGACAGCGTGGGCGGCTCCCCTCGCGCAGTCGTCCGCCATGCGCCGCAGGGCGGCGAGGTGGGCGTGCTCCGCAGCGCGGCCGGTGGGGCACGGGGTCGGCGCTTCGCGGCGGAGCCGCGTGGTGGACGTGACAGGCATAGCGGGCGGAGCCGCGTGGTGGGTGGGGACTTGCGCTACGTTCCCAGGCCGTACGCGCGGGCGGCGGTCTCGCCGAAGACCGACGCGCGCTCGGCGTCGGTCAGTCCGGCCGTCGCGCGGTCCGCCAGGGCCACGACATCCGCGTACGTCGCGGCGAGTTCGCACACCGGCCAGTCCGACCCGAACAGCACCCGCTCCGGGCCGAACGCCTCCAGTACGTGCCGGGCGTACGGCAGCACCTGCTCCGGCTTCCAGGCCACCCAGTCAGCCTCGGTCACCAGCCCGGACAGCTTGCAGTCGACGTTCGGCAGGGCGGCCAGTTCCGTCAGGAGGCCGGCCCACGGGGTGCGGTCGCCGCTCGCGACGGGCGGCTTCGCCGCGTGGTCGAGGACGAAGCGCACCCCCGGCAGCTCCCGCACCGCGGCGATCGCGGCGGGCAGTTCGCGCGGGGTGACCAGCAGGTCGTAGACGAGGTCCGCGTCGGCAGCGGCGGCGAGGCCGCGGCGTACGTCGGCGCGCCCCAGCCACTCCGGGTCCGGCTCGTCCTGCACCTGGTGCCGCAGTCCCACCAGCCGGTCCCCACCCGGGCCCGCGGCCAGGGCGGCGAGCACCGCGGGCAGTTCGGGGTCAGTGAGGTCGGCCCAGCCGACGACGCCCGCGATCCGGTCCGAGGCGCCCGCCAGGGTGAGGAGTTCCCGCGTCTCGTCGTACGAGGAGCTGGACTGGACGACGACGGTGGCGCCGATTCCGTGGGCGTCCAGATGCGGCAGCAGGTCAGCGGTGGTGACGGTGCGGGCGATGGGGTCGGCCCAGGGGCCGTCCATCCACGGCTGCGGCCTGCGGGACAGGTCCCACAGGTGGTGGTGGGCGTCGATGCGGCTCAGCGGCACGGAAGTTCCTCGGGATCGGGCCGTCAGATCGGCAGCGGGATGTCGTCGGCGAGCAGGCCGCGCTCGACCAGCGCGTGCCACAGCTCGTCGGGGATGTCGTGGCCGAACATCTCGGCGTTGTCCCGCACTTCGTCCGGACCGGCGGCGCCGACGACGGCGGCAGCCACGGCCGGGTGGCCGAAGGGGAAGCGGAGGGCGGCGGCCCGCAGCGGCACCCCGAACTCGGCGCAGGCGGCGGCGAGCCGCCGGGCCCGCTCGACGATCTCGGGCGGCGCCGCCTCGTAGTTGTAGCGCGCGCCGGGGCGGGGGTCGGCGAGCAGCCCGGAGTTGTAGACGCCGCCGACCACGACGGAGGTACCGCGCCGCTCGCACACCGGCAGCAGGTCGTCGTAGGCGGTGCGCTCCAGCAGGGTCCAGCGCCCGGCGCACAGGACGACGTCCACGTCGAGGTCGGCGACGAAGCGGGCGAGGATGTCGCTGTAGTTCATGCCGAAGCCGATGGCCCGGACGAGCTTCTGGTCGCGGAGTTCGGCGAGCGCCGGGAAGGCCGTCTCGTACACCTCGCGGATGTGGTTCTCCGGGTCGTGGACGTAGACGATGTCGAGGGCGTCGACCCCGAGGCGTTCCAGGGAGGACTCCAGGGAGGCGCGGATGCCGTCCCGGCCGAAGTCCCACTCGCGGACGCGGTCGGGGGTGTCCGCGAACCCGTCCGGCTGGGCGGGTTCGCCGGGCGCCCGGTCCCGCAGCCGCCGCCCCACCTTGGTGGAGAGCGTGTACGAGCCGCGGTCGCGGCCGACGAGCGCGCGCCCCAGCCGCTCCTCGGACAGCCCGACGCCGTAGTGCGGCGCGGTGTCCAGATAGGTGCAGCCGAGTTCCAGGGCGGTGTGGACGGTCGCCAGGGCGCGTTCCTCGGGCACCGCGGCGTACAGATTGGCCAGCGGGGCGCAGCCGAGTCCGAGGGGTGGTACGTGGACGCCCGAGCGCCCCAGTTCACGCGGCCCGCGCGGTACCTGCGCCATGGTTCCTCGCCTCTGTTCCTGTGTTCCTGTGTTCCTGTGTCCTGGTGTCAGTCCTGCTTCTCGCCGCTCGCGTAACGGGAGATGATCAGCGCGACGATGATGATGGAGCCGTTGATGAACTGGTTCCACAGTGGCGGAACGCCACCGAGGGTCATCACATTGACGACTAATTGCAGCGTAAGCACACCCGTGAGGGCTCCGAAAAGCGTGCCGCGGCCGCCCTTGAGGCTGATGCCGCCGATGACCGCGGCGGCGAACACCTGGAAGATCCAGCCGTTGCCCTGGGACGCGGCGACCGAGCCGTAGTGGCCGGTGTAGAGGATTCCGGCGAAGGCGGCGAGCACGCCGCCGGCGCTGAGCACGATCCAGGTGATGCGGTCGACGCGGATGCCGGCGGCGCGCGCCGCCTCGGGGTTGCCGCCGATCGCGTACAGGGACCGGCCGTGCCGCAGATAGCCCAGGGCGAGGCCGCCGATCGCGTACAGGCCCAGGCAGAGCCACACGGCGGCGGGCGCGCCCAGCCAGTCGGCCTTGCCGAGGTAGCGGAACGACTCGGGGACGTTGACGATGGACTGGCCCTCGGCGATGCCGACCTGGAGCCCGCGCAGCATGGTGAGCATGCCCAGCGTGGCGATGAAGCCGTTGACGCGCAGCTTGAGCATCAGGAAGCCGTTGGCCGCGCCGATCAGGGCGCCGACCGCGAGGCACAGCGGAATGGCGGTCCATACGGGCAGCAGCCCGAGCCCTACGAAGCGCGCGCCGTGGGACGGCAGCACCAGCCAGAGGGCGATCACGGGCGCCACGGCGATGGTGGACTCCAGGGAGAGGTCCATCCGGCCGCTGATCAGGATCAGCGCCTCGCCCAGCACCAGCAGCCCCAGCTCGGTGGACTGCTGGACGACGCCGATCAGGTTGTCCTCGGTGAGGAAGGCGGGCGAGACGATGAAGCCGATCACGCCCAGGACGAAGATCACCGGGACCAGGGAGAGATCGCGCCAGCGCGCGATGTCGATCCGCGGACGGCCTCGGGCCCCCGCCGGACCGTCCGCCACCGCCTCGGCGGGCTGCTGCCGTGCGGTACCGATCATGTCTGTGGTCCTCCCGTGCGGTCTTCGGTTCCCCCGGCCGTGCTCTCTGTTGTGCGCTCCGTGCCCGGTTCCGTGATGCCCTCCATCGCGGCTACCAGCCGGCGGTCGCTCCAGTCGCTGCCGAACTCCGCGACGACCCGTCCGTGGAAGAAGGCCAGGACCCGGTCGCAGACCCGGAGGTCGTCCAGCTCGTCGGAGACGATCAGCGCGCCGCTTCCGGCCGCCGCGACATCCCGTACGACGCCGAGCAGGGCGTCCTTGGACTTCACGTCCACCCCGGCGGTCGGCCGGATCGCGACCAGCACGCTCGGCTCGCGCGCCAGCGCGCGGGCGATGACGACCTTCTGCTGATTGCCGCCGGACAGGCCCGAGACGGGCTGTGAGGGTCCCGAGGTCTTGATGTCGAGCGAGGTGATCATGCGCTGGGCGAACGCGCGGGTCCGGGACGGCAGCACCGTGCCGTACGGCCCGAGCTGGTCGGTGACGGTCAGCGTGGCGTTCTCGGCGACGCTGCGGCCCAGCACCAGACCCTGGTCGTGGCGGTCCTCCGGGACGTAGCCGATGCCCGCGTCGATGGCGTGCGGCACGCTGCCGGGGCGCACCGGTCTGCCCCGTACGCAGACCCGGCCACCGCTCGGTTGCCGCAGGCCCACCAGGGTCTCGCCGATCGCCGTGTTGCCGCTGGCGGTCGCCCCGGCCAGGCCCAGCACCTCGCCCGGCCGCACCACCAGGTCCAGGGGCGCGAACGCGTCCTCCAGGGTGAGCCCTTCGGTGCGCAGCACCGGCTCGCCGGCCGGGTCGGCCTTCCGCACGGTGACGGGGGCGTGGACGGCGGCCCGGGAGTCGCCCTCGGGGGCGCGTTCGCCGTCGCCGGTCATGGCCGCGACCAGGTCCTCCTTGGGAAGCCCGGCGACCGGGGCGGTCAGCACGTGCCGGGCGTCGCGGAAGACGGTGACGGTGTCGCAGAGGTCGTAGACCTCCTGCAAGTGGTGCGAGATGAACAGGAAGGCGACGCCCCGCGCGCGCAGTTCGAGCAGCTTGGTGAAGAGCCGGTCGATGCCGCCCGCGTCGAGCTGTGCGGTGGGCTCGTCGAGGATGATCAGCCGGGCGCCGAAGGACAGGGCGCGGGCGATCTCCACGAACTGCCGCTGCTCGACGCCGAGGTCCTTCGCCCGGGTCCGGGGGTCCACGTCCACCCCGTACTCCCCCAGCAGCGCCCGGGCGTCGTCGTGCAGCGCACGCCACCGGATGCGCCCGGTGCCCTGGAAGCGGCCCAGGTAGAGGTTCTCGGCGACCGTCAGGTGCGGGACCACCATCGACTTCTGGTAGACGCAGGCGACCCGGCGCTGCCAGGCCGCGGTGTCGCCGTAGCCGGGGGCGGGTTCGCCGGAGAAGGTCACCTCGCCCTCGTCCGGGCGCTCCATGCCGGTGAGGACGGACACCAGCGTGGACTTGCCCGCCCCGTTGCGTCCGACGAGGGCGTGCGCCTCCCCGGGGCGCACGGCCAGCCGGGCGTGGTCCAGGGCTACGGTCGGTCCGAAGCGTTTGACGATGCCCCGCGCCCGGACCACGGTGGGCTGTGCTGCCTCTGCCATCGCTACTTCTTTTCGAGCTGGTTGGCCCACAGCTTCGGGTCGTCGACGTTCTTCTTGGTGACCAGTGGCGCCGGGAGCTGGTCCTCCAGGCCGTTCTGGATCTTGACGATCTGCGAGCCGTGGTTGGTCGGTCCGGGCTTGAACTTCTCGCCGTTCAGCGCCGCCTTGGCGTAGTTCAGGGCCCACTGGGCGTAGAGGTCGGCGGGCTGGGACAGGGTCGCGTCGATCTTCCCGGAGCGGATCGCGTCCAGCTCCTCCGGTATGCCGTCGTTGGAGATGATGGTGATGTGCCCCGCCGAGCCCGCGGGCTTGAGCAGCTTCTTCTGCTCCAGCAGCGCCAGGGTGGACTGGAGGAAGGCGCCGCCGGCCTGCATGTAGATGCCGTCGATCTTGTGGTGCTGGGCCAGCAGGCTCTGCAGCTTCGCGGAGGCGACGTCGCCCTTCCAGTCGGTGGGCAGCTCGTGCACCTTGATGCCGGGGTACTTCTTCTTCATGCACGAGGCGAATGCCTGCGACCGGTCCCGGCCGTTGATGGAGCTGAGGTCGCCCTGGAGTTCGGCGATCCGGCCCTTGCCGCCGAGCTGCCGGCCGAGGTATTCGCACGCCTTGGTGCCGTACGCCCGGTTGTCGGCCCGCACGACCATGTAGATCTTGCCGGAGTCGGGGCGGGTGTCCACGCTGATGACGGGGATCTTCTTCTCCTCCAGCTGCTCCAGGGTGGAGGCGATGGCCCCGGTGTCCTGGGGGGCCATGACGACCGCCTTGGCGCCCTGGTCGGTGAACGCCTGGACGTTGGAGACGAGCTTGGAGATGTCGTTCTGCGAGTTGGACAGGGGGAGCGCGGAGACCGTGCCCTTGTCGATGCCCTTCTCTAAGTACTGCTGGTAGGAGTTCCAGAAGTCGGTGTCGGTGCGCGGCATGTCGATACCGACCTTGCCGCCCCCGGCGCCGTTGCTCTCACGGTTGCAGCCGGCCAGCCCGGCGACGGCGAGCAGCACGGCGCAGGCCGCGGCTCCGGTCGTGCGGAGTCTCGTCATCGAGTCCCGTCCTTGGTCGAGTGGTGCGACGTGCGTGGTGCCGGTCAGGTGGCGGGGCGCAGGCGCAGCCCCTGCATCCCTCCGTCGACGGCCAGCGTGGTGCCGGTGACGGCCGCGGCGGCGGGGCTCGCCAGATACGCGACGGCCGCGGCGACCTCCTCGGCGGACACCAGCCGCCCGGTCGGCTGACGGGCCTCCAGGGCGGCGCGCTCGGCCGCCGGATCGGCGGCCTGGCCGAGCAGCCGCCCCACCCATGGGGTGTCGACGGTGCCGGGGTTGACGCAGTTGACGCGGATGCCCTCGCGTACGTGGTCGGCGGCCATGGCGAGGGTGAGCGACAGCACCGCGCCCTTGCTGGCGCTGTACGCGGCGCGCTGCGGAAGCCCGGCGGTGGCGGCGATCGAGCAGGTGTGGGTGATGGAGACGGCGCCGGGCCGCCTCGCCGCGGCGGCGCGCAGGTGCGGCAGCGCGGCCCGCGCGGTACGGACCAGGCCCAGCACGTTGACGTCCAGCAGCCGGTGCCACTCCTCGTCGGAGTTGTCCTCGACGGTGCCGATCGCGCCGATGCCCGCGTTGCCGACGACGGTGTGCAGGGCGCCGAATTCGGCCACCACCGCCTCCACCGCGGTCCGTACTCCCTCGTCGGAGGTGACGTCGGTCTTGACCGGCAGGGTGCCGTCCGGGGCGCCCGAGGGGTCCCGGTCCAGCACGGCGACCCGCGCACCCCGGTCGCGCAGCGTGGCGGCGATGGCGGCGCCGATGCCCGAGGCGCCGCCGGTGACGAGCGCGGCCAGTCCTTCGAAGTCGCCGGTGGGGCTCACGAGGTCTCCTCCTGCTGTCGTGCGGACTGCGGTACGGCGGTGCGTGGTGCGGTGTGCTGCGGTGCGGTGTGCTGCGGTGCGGCGTTGCGGGCCTGCCATTCGGGCCCGTCGGGGTAGCGGTAGGCGGCGATCGACTCGGGGAGCATCCGGGCGGAGAAGCCAGGGGCGGCCGGTGCGCGGTACCGGCCCGCCTCGACGACCGCCGGATCGGCGAAGTGTTCGTGGAGGTGGTCGACGTACTCGATGACCCGGTCGTCCCAGCTGCCCGAGACGGCCACGAAGTCGAACATGGCCAGATGCTGGACCAGTTCGCACAGCCCGACCCCGCCCGCGTGCGGGCAGACCGGAACCCCGTGCTTGGCGGCGAGCAGCAGGATCGCCAGGTTCTCGTTGACCCCGGCCACGCGCGCCGCGTCGATCTGCACGAAGTCGACGGCTTCGGCCTGAAGCAGCTGTTTGAAGACGACGCGGTTGGCGACGTGCTCACCGGTGGCGACCCTGACCGGCTGTCCGGCGCGGATGGCGGCGTGGCCGAGGACGTCGTCCGGGCTGGTCGGCTCCTCGATCCAGTGCGGGTCGTACGGCGCCAGGGCGCGCATCCAGCGCAGCGCCTCCGGGACGTCCCAGCGCTGGTTGGCGTCGACGGCTATCCGGATGTCCGGGCCGACCGCCTCGCGGGCGAGCCGCATCCGTCTGAGGTCCTCGTCGAGGTCGCTGCCGACCTTGAGCTTGATCTGATCGAAGCCGTCGGCGACCGCCTCCTGTGCCAGCTTGATCATTTTCTCGTCGGAGTAGCCGATCCAGCCCGCCGAGGTGGTGTAGGCGGGGTAGCCGCGCTCGCGCAGCAGCGCGGCGCGCTCGGCGCGGCCGGGCTCGGCGGCGCGAAGGATCTCCAGCGCCTCGTCGCGGGTGAGGGCGTCGCTGAGGTAGCGGTAGTCGACGAGGTCGGCCAGCTCCTCGGGCGGCATGTCGGCCAGGAACTGCCACAGCGGCTTCCCGGCCTGCCGGGCGGCGAGGTCCCAGGCGGCGTTCACCACCGCGCCGGCCGCCATGTGCATGACGCCCTTCTCCGGGCCGAGCCAGCGCAGCTGGGAGTCATGGGTGAGGTCGCGGTAGAGATCACCGAGGCCGGAAGCGGTGAGCGGGGCGGGACGGCCGACGACCTGGGGGCGCAGGGAGTCGATGGCGGCGGCGGTCACGTCGTTGCCGCGGCCGATGGTGAAGACGAAGCCGTGACCTTCGGCCCCGGTGGTGTCATCGGCGTCCGTATGGAGCACTACATAGGCAGCGGAGTAGTCGGGGTCCGGATTCATCGCGTCCGAGCCGTCGAGCTGCTCCGAGGTGGGAAACCGGATGTCATGGACCTCGAGCTCAGTGACGGTCGGGCGCAAACTCAATGGGGGCTCCCTGAACGACGCGCGATAGGACATCGGACCTTTAGCGGTGATCCGATGTATAGCGCTGACTTGGGGGTCTCGTCCAGAGGTGTG
The DNA here is from genome assembly GCF_044332925.1 of Streptomyces sp. NPDC021212. NCBI lineage: Bacteria > Bacillati > Actinomycetota > Actinomycetes > Kitasatosporales > Streptomycetaceae > Streptomyces > Streptomyces sp. NPDC021212. The sequence goes on along the minus strand of NZ_JBIRPZ010000005.1, from coordinate 175,128 downwards.
CCGAAACTTTCGGGACACAGATCGGATGAATCACCTGGGGTTGCTGTACGGGGGCTGCGGCGGGGGCCCCTCGAAGCCGTAGGCTTGGGGCGCACGCAAACGAACTGCAACCGGAGGCGGTACCAACCCGTCCGCCCCGGTCGGAAGGAGGCGCTGGGTGATCGAGCTTGAGGGGGTTCCCGAGCTGATCGACCCGGTCATGATCTGTGCCTTCGAGGGCTGGAACGACGCCGGAGACGCCGCCTCCACCGCGGTCGGGCACCTGGACCGGGAGTGGAAGGGCGAGGTCTTCGCCTCTCTCGACGCCGAGGACTACTACGACTTCCAGGTGAACCGGCCCACCGTCGCGCTGGACAACGGGGTCCGCAAGATCACCTGGCCGACCACCCGGCTCTCCGTGGTCCGCGCGGAGAGCGGCGACAAGACCCGCGACCTGGTGCTGGTCCGCGGGATCGAGCCGAGCATGCGGTGGCGGTCGTTCTGCAACGAGATCCTCGGCTACGCCCATGAGTTGGGCGTCGAGATGGTCGTCGTCCTCGGGGCACTGCTCGGCGACACCCCGCACACCCGGCCGGTGCCGGTCAGCGGTGTCACCTCCGATCCGGACCTGGCCCGCAGCCTCGACCTCGAGGAGACCCGTTACGAGGGGCCGACGGGCATCGTCGGCATCCTCCAGGAGGCCTGCACCCACGCCGGTGTCCCCGCGGTGAGCCTGTGGGCGGCCGTCCCGCACTACGTCTCCCAGCCGCCGAACCCGAAGGCGACCCTGGCCCTGCTGAACCGCCTCGAGGACCTGATCGGCGTCCGCATCCCGCTCGGCGAGCTGACCGAGGACGCGCGCGCCTGGCAGCTGGGCGTGGACCAACTCGCCTCGGAGGACAGCGAGGTCGCCGAGTACGTCCAGTCGCTGGAGGAGGCCCGGGACACGGCGGAGCTGCCGGAGGCGTCGGGCGAGGCGATCGCGCGCGAATTCGAGCGCTACCTGCGGCGCCGGGACGGCTCACCGGGCGCGCCGGGCGGTCATGCGACGGAGACGGGCACCGGCGGAATGGCCGAAGGCCGCGAGACCGGCACCCCGTACCTACGGGACCCGGGAAGCGGCCACCCACGCCCCCGGAAGCCGTCCGCGAAGGACGACGAGGGCGGCGACGAGGCCGACGACACCGCCGAGGACGCCGAAGCCGGCGAGAGCAGCGACGCGGAGGACCGCCCGGACGACCAGGGCTGAGCCCCCTGGTCGTCCCCGCCCGGAACGTGTCGGCCGCCGAGTGGGCTGTGGCCCTCGCCGAGGTGATCCGGTAGTTCGCGCGGCCGGGCGCCCCCCGGAGACGGCACCCCGGGGATCGGGTCCGGAGCCCGGCCCAGGGGCGCAGCCCGGGAGCGGGGGCTCGGGCACGGAGCCCCGGCGGACCGGGGGCCCAGCCCGCGGCGACCCCCGGCAGGGTCCCGGTGCGGGGCCCAGCAGCCCAAGCCCGGGGCGACGCCACCCGGGTCCGGGGCCCACAGCCGAAACCCCCGTACCCGGCCCAGGAGGGGAGCCTCCCGGGCCTGGTACGGGGGCGGAATCCCCGGGACGGAGTGGACTACAGGGCTACGCCCAGGAGGGCGTCCACCGCTCGGGACACCAGGCCCGGGGCTCCCTCGTCCGTGCCGCCGGACTCCGACTGCGCGGCGGCCCAGCGGTCGACGGCCGCGAGGGCCGTCGGGGAGTCGAGGTCGTTCGCCAGGGCCTCCCGCATCTCCTCCACCAGCGCGTCCGCCGACGGGCCGTCCGGCCGGGAGACGGCGGCGCGCCAGCGGGCGAGGCGGGCCTCGGCGTCCCGCAGGACGCCGTCGGTCCACTCCCAGTCGGAGCGGTAGTGGTGGGCCAGCAGGGCGAGCCGGATGGCGGCCGGGTCGACACCGTCGCGCCGCAGCGCGGAGACGAAGACCAGGTTGCCCTTGGACTTGGACATCTTCTCGCCGTCCAGCGCGACCATCCCGGCGTGCACGTACGACTGCGCGAACGGCCGCTCGCCGGTGAGGACCTGGGCGTGCGAGGCGCCCATCTCGTGGTGCGGGAAGGCGAGATCGGAGCCGCCGCCCTGGACGTCGAAACCCATGCCGAGGTGGTCGAGGGCGATGGCCACGCACTCGATGTGCCAGCCGGGCCGGCCGGGGCCGAGCGAGCCGCCGTCCCAACTCGGCTCGCCCTCACGGGCGGCCACCCACAACATCGGGTCCAGCGGGTTCTTCTTGCCCGGGCGCTCCGGGTCGCCGCCGCGCTCGGCGGACAGCAGCCGCATGGCCTCGGCGTCGAGGCGGCTGACCGAGCCGAAGGCGGGGTCCGACTCCACGGAGAAGTAGATGTCGCCCTCGACCTCGTACGCCGCGCCCGCGTCCCGCAGCCGCTCCACGAGCGGCACGATCCCCGGTATGGACTCGACGGCACCGATGTAGTGGCGCGGGGGCAGCATCCGCAGGGCCGTCATGTCCTCGCGGAAGAGGGCGGTCTCGCGCTCGGCGAGGACCGTCCAGTCGTCGCCGTTCGCCACGGCCCGCTCCAGCAGCGGATCGTCGATGTCGGTGACGTTCTGGACGTAATGGACCTGGCGCTTGGTGTCGAGCCACACGCGCTGAACGAGGTCGAACGCGTTGTAGGTCGCCGCATGACCCATGTGGGTCGCGTCGTACGGCGTGATGCCGCAGACGTAGATGCGGGCGACGGGGCCGGGGGTGAGGGTGATCGGTCCCCCGGTCGCGGTGTCGTGGATCCTCAGGTCGCGGCCACTGCCAGGCAGGGCGGGAACCTCGGAAGCGGGCCAGGCATACATGCAATGAGCGTAACCGGATGCCAGTTCCGGATACGAACCGGACCGGGCCTGCTGACCGTTTGTTGGCCGGATGGACGGTCTTGCGCAGTCGGCCGTGAGCTGCTCCGTAGCCGCTCCGTAAGCCGTCGGCTCAGACCGGCGGCCACGGAATGGCGGGCCACTGGCCGCTGGGCTCGGGGTGCGTCCCGGTCCGGAGCAGCGCCGCCACCCGGGCCCGCAGGGCCTCGATCTCGGCACCCGTGATCAGCTTCGCCAGCCGGGCGCGGAGCGGGCCGTCGTCGGCGAGCTGGTCCGCCAGCCGGCGCAGCACCTCCAGCGCGTCGTCCGGCAGCGGCTCCCCGGCCCATCCCCACAGCAGGGTGCGCAGCTTGTCCTCGGCGTTGAAGGTCACACCGTGATCAATCGCATAGAGCCGGCCGCCCGCGGCGGGCAGCAGATGACCGCCCTTGCGGTCGCCGTTGTTGATCACCGCGTCGAGTACGGCCAGCCGCCGCAGCCGTACGTCGTCGGCGTGCACCAGCAGCGCGGTGCGGCCCTCGCCGACCTCCGCGAAGCCGACCGCCTTCCAGCCGGGGCCCGGCTCGTCGCCCTCGACGAGCGCGAGCAGCTCGGTCCCGTCTCCGTCATCGGAGTCGGCGGAGCCGTCGCCGTCGGCCACCTCGACCCACAGCTGGCACATGCCCTGCCCGTACGGCCCGTCGCGCAGCACGGTGGGCGGGACCAGGCCCCAGCCGGTCGCCTCGGAGATCTCGTACGCCGCGACCTCGCGCTGGGCGAGCGTGCCGTCCGGGAAGTCCCACAGCGGCCGCTCCCCGGCCACCGGCTTGTAGACGCACGGGGCGCTGTGGCCCTCGTACTCGACCGTGCAGTACAGCACCGCGTTGGACGCCTCCCGGACCCGGCCGCGCACCGTCAGCTCGCCCAGGGCCAGCAGTTCGGACGGCTCCGGGGGCGTCAGGCTTCGCGGCGGTATCCGTTCTGGCGCGGACATACGTGTCCTTCCGGGTCGAGCGGCAGGCTGCACAGCGGGCAGGGCGGCCGGCCGGCGTTGACGACGTCCAGAGCCCGCTTGGCGAAGGCGCGCGCCTGGGTGCCGGTGAGCCGCACCCGCAGCATGGGCGGGCCGTTCACATCGTCCTGGAGCAGCCGCTCCTCGGCCTCGGCGAGGTCCTCCTCGGACTCAGCCTCCAGCTCGACGAGCGCCTGCGCCTCCACGATCATGCGCTGTTCCTCGCCGTCCCAGGCGAGCGCCATGGTGCCGACGCGGAACTCCTCTTCCACAGGGGCGTCGAGCGGCGCGGTGTCGCTGAGATCGGAGGGGGCGACGGCCGGTACCGGGGCGTTGCCACCGGTGCGCCGCACCACCTCGTCGAGCAACTCGTCTATCCGCTCGGCAAGCGCCGCGACCTGGGTCTTCTCCAGTGCCACGCTGGTGGTCCGGCCACCCGCGGACGCCTGCAGGAAAAAGGTACGGCGGCCAGGCAGCCCGACCGTACCGGCGACGAATCGGTCCGGCGGGTCATAGAGGAACACCTGACGGGACAACGTCCTGCTCCATTTGCGTCGACTGGTCGGCTGGTTGACTACTGAGGTCGCGGCTGCCGCGGCGCGACCGCGCCGCGGGACCACCCTACTGCGCTCGGAGATCATGGCGCCCCCGCGTCACCGCCCACCGCCGCGTCCCCGCCACGCTCGGCGGGGGCGTCCTCCCGGGGCGCGAGCCCCGCGAAGTCACCGGTGTCCCCCACCCGTACGACGAAGGGCCGGGTAGGGGTGTAGCGGATCGCGGTGACCGAGCAGGGCTCGACCGAGATGCGCTGGAAGAGGTCGAGATGGAGGCCGAGCGCGTCCGCGACGATCGCCTTGATGACGTCGCCGTGCGAGCACATCAGATAGATCGCGTCGGCGCCGTGCTCCTCCTGGATCCGGGCGTTCCAGTCGCGCACCGCGTCGACCGCGCGGGCCTGCATGGCGCGCATGGACTCGCCCCCGGGGAAGGCGGCGGCGGACGGGTGCTGCTGGACGATGTTCATCAGCGGTTCATCGGCCAGCTCGGCGAGTTTGCGGCCCGACCAGTCGCCGTAGTGGCACTCCCCGATCCGCTCCTCGGTGTGCGACGGCAGTTCGGGGCGGGCGGCGAGCAGCGGGGCCAGGGTCTCCTGGCAGCGCTGGAGCGGGCTGGTGACGGCGGCGGCGAGCGGCAGCCGGGCGAGCCGCCCCGGCAGCTGCGCGGCCTGCGCGGCGCCGCGCTCGTCGAGGGCGACACCGGACGTCCAGCCCGCGAGGACGCCGGCCGTGTTCGCGGTGGACCGGCCGTGCCGGACGAGGATCAGCGTGGGCATGCTTGCCACCCTACGACCCCTCCGGGCCCGCTCAGGGAGGGTACGGCCCGTCTCGTGCGCTTCCCCCACCTGTGCGCTTCTTACCCGGGCGAGGCACAATGCCCCGCGTGATCGTGGATTGTGCCATCTACCAGGACGGGTGCCGCACCGAGGGACCCGCCGACTTCTCCGACGCCCTCGACCAGGCGCGGCTGGCCGGGGACTCCTTCCTCTGGATCGGGCTGCACGAGCCGACGGAGAAGGAGTTCGAGCTGGTCACCAGCGAGTTCGGACTGCACCCGCTGGCCGTGGAGGACGCGCTGACCGCGCACCAGCGGCCCAAGCTGGAGATCTATGACGACTCGCTGTTCCTCGTGCTCAAGCCGGTGCGGTACGAGGAGAAGGCGGGCACCGTCACCGCCGGTGAGCTGATGGTGTTCGTCGGTGACTCCTTCGTGGTGACCGTACGGCACGGCGAGGCCAACCCGCTGAGCACGGTGCGCGAGCGGCTGGAGAACACCCCCGATGTGCTCCAGCACGGGCCGACGGCGGTCATGTACGCGGTCGCCGACGCGGTCGTGGACCACTACCTGGACGTCGCGGACGCCCTCCACGAGGACCTGGACGAGCTGGAGACCGAGGTCTTCGCCCCGGACGGCGGCGGGGGCCAGAACACGGCGGGCCGGATCTACGCCTTCAAGCGCGAGGTGCTCGAATTCCGCCGCGCCACGGGCCCGTTGGCGGAGCCGATGACCCGGCTCGCGGGTGCCGGGGTGCCGTTCGTCCACGAGGGGTCGCGGCCGTTCTTCCGCGACGTCAGCGACCATCTGACCCGGGTGAACGAGCATGTGGAGGGCCTGGACCGGCTGCTGTCGGACATCCTCTCGGCCCATCTCGCGCAGATGGGCGTGCGGCAGAACGACGACATGCGGAAGATCTCGGCGTGGGCGGCGATGGCGGCGGTGCCGACGCTGATCGCCGGTATCTACGGCATGAACTTCAGGCACATGTGGGAGCTGCGCCAGCCGTGGGGCTATCCGGCCGCGGTGGGGCTGATGGCGGGCGTGATCGCGCTGCTGTACCGCATGTTCAAGCGCCGCGGCTGGCTCTGAACGGGCCGTACGCAGCCCTATCCCGTAGCTGCACTTTGTATCCGTACGGACGCGGCTCAGGCGAACTCGGGCGCCTCGGGGGTGGCCGTTTCCGCACCCCCCAGCGCGTCCCGCCGCTCGGGCATCCGCAGCGTCACCATGCGGCGCCAGCCGCCCAGCCGCTCGTACCCGTACCCGGCCTTGATGCCCGCCGTCAGCACCGCGGACTTCCACTTCGGCCAGCCGAGAATGCGCCCCATCTGCGTCATCACGGCGAGGCTGACGCACCGGTGGACCTCCATTTCGACGAGCGCGCACTCCCGCAGCGCCCGCTGGATGGTCCGGCCGTACCCGGCGGCGGCCAGCCGCAGCAACTCCTCGTGGCAATAGGCGAGATGGTTCTCCTCGTCCTTGGCGATCATCGTGACCGCCCGGCCGATCTCGGGATGGTCGCCGAAGCAACCGCGCAACATGGCCATCTGCGCGGCGGCGCGCTGCTCGGTGACCCGGCTGTGGGCGAGGTAGACGACGATGTCGTGCTCGGTGAGCGGCTCGTCGCGGCGCAGCTTCTCGTGGGCGAGGCCGACGCCGCGGGCCTCCAGCAGCATCGTGTAGTCCGTCGTGCGCGGCACCTCCACCGGCTCCAGGCCGCGCTTGCGGAGCAGGGCGTTGAAGATCCGGCCGTGCTTGTCCTCGTCCGCGCCGTGGCGGGTGATCTTGGGTGCGAGGGCGCGTTGGCTCTCGGGCACGAGCGCGGCGATCCGGCCGTTCTCCCAGCCCCCCTGCGCCTCGCCGCTGGCCGCGATGGAGCAGAACAGCCGGAACGACTCGTCGTTCCCGAGGATCTCCTGGAAGACGCTTTTCACCGAGAGCACTGTGGCCACCTCCGTGAAAAAAGTGAAATGCCGGGCATCGGAAGTGGCAACAGGTGGGGCGCCAGGCTCGTCCGTACGAGGGAATCACGAGCGAATACGGAGGGTCCCGCCGGACGCGTAACCCCGCGGCACCGGAGGCGTTGTGCTCGGTGACGGCCGTGGCGGGGAAGACCCCCGAGCCCCCACCACGGCCGCGGAAACGTCCGCTGCGCGCCCGCTGTCCGGCGGTTACGCGAGCCCCGCGCGCTCCATCGCCTCGACACCGGCCCGCAGCCCGGCCACCCGCTCCTCCAGCGTGAATCCCGCGGGGGTGAGCGACAGGGTGGTGACACCGGCCTCCGCGTACGCCTTCATACGGTCGGCGATGCGCTCGACCGGGCCGAGCAGCGTGGTGGAGTCGATCAGCTCGTGGGGGATGGCCGCGGCAGCGCCCTCCTTGTCCCCGGCCAGGTACTTCTCCTGGATCTCGGCGGCCTCCTTCTCGTACCCCATGCGCTGCGCGAGCTTGTTGTAGAAGTTCTGCTTGGCGCTGCCCATGCCGCCCACGTAGAGCGCGGTGTACGGACGGAACTGGTCGGCGAGCGCGCGGACGTCCTCGCCCACCGCGAGCGGGACGGTGGGCACCAGGTCGAAGCCGTCGAGGGTCTTGCCCGCCTTCTCGCGGCCCGCCCGCAGCGAGCCGAGGGTGGTCGCCTCGGCGTGCTCGGGGGCGAAGAAGATGACCAGCGCGCCGTCGGCGATCTCGCCGGTCTGCTCCAGGTTCTTCGGGCCGATGGCCGCGATGTAGAGCGGGATGTACTCGCGCACCGGGTGCACGGTGAGCTTGAGGGGCTTGCCGGGGCCGCCGGGCAGCGGGAGGGTCCAGTTCTCGCCCTCGTGGGTCAGCCGCTCGCGCGACATCGCCTTGCGGATGATCTCCACGTACTCACGGGTGCGGGCGAGCGGCTTGTCGAACCGCACGCCGTACCAGCCCTCCGAGACCTGCGGCCCCGAGACGCCGAGGCCGAGGCGGAACCGGCCGCCGGAGAGGGAGTCGAGGGTGGCGGCGGTCATCGCCGTCATCGCGGGCGTCCGGGCCGGGATCTGGAAGATGGCGGAGCCGACGTCGATGTGCTCGGTCTGCGCGGCCACCCACGAGAGCACGGTGGCCGCATCCGATCCGTACGCCTCCGCGGCCCAGCAGACCGAGTAGCCGAGGCGGTCGGCCTCGCGTGCGACCGCGAGGTTGTCCGCGTCCATCCCGGCACCCCAGTAGCCGAGGTTGATTCCGAGCCGCATACCCATACCGCACCCCTTACTGATCAGTAACGTCGCTGTTCCGGGGACTCTAGCGCGCGGACCCCCGGTACGTCAGGGGTGGGTTATCCACAGGCTGACACGGTCAGCTTTCCGGCCAGTAATCTCGATGTTCATGGAGCGATGTACATGGAGCTAAGGCACCTGGGCCGCACCGGCCTGCGCGTATCCCGGCTCGGCCTCGGCACGCTCACTTGGGGGCGGGACACCGGCGAACACGAAGCGGCGGACCAGCTCAAGGCGTTCTGGGAGGCGGGCGGGACGCTGGTCGACACCGCCGACGTGTACGCGGACGGGGAGGCGGAATATCTGCTCGGGCGGCTGCTGGAGGGGCTGGTGCCGCGGCGCGATCTGCAGATCGCCACCAAGGCGGGCAGCGTCCCGGACCCGGACCGCCGCTTCGACGGCTCCCGCGGCCATCTCCTGGCGGCCCTGGACGCCTCGCTGGAGCGGCTCGGCACGGACCACGTCGACCTGTGGCAGGTGCACGCCTTCGACCCCGTCACCCCGCTCGAGGAGACCCTGCAGGCGCTCGACATAGCGGTCAGCAGCGGGCGGGCGCGGTATGTCGGCGTGTCCAACTTCTGCGGCTGGCAGCTCGCCAAGGCCGCCACCTGGCAGCTGGCCTCGTCCGGTGCCCACACCCGGCTCGCCAGCACCCAGATGGAGTACTCGCTGCTCCAGCGCGGCATCGAGCGCGAGGTGCTGCCCGCCGCCCTCGACCTCGGCATCGGGCTGCTGCCCTCCTCGCCGCTGGGTCGTGGCGTACTGACCGGAAAGTACCGCCACATGACGCCCGCCGACTCCCGCGGCGCCTCCGAACTCGCCGCCTTCGTCGCCCCGTACCTCGACGAGGAGGCGAGCCGGATCGTCGACGCCGTCGCCATAGCCGCCGACGGCCTGGCCACCAGCGCCCTGCATGTCGCCCTCGCCTGGGTGCGCGACCGCCCGGGCGTGACCGCGCCCATCGTGGGCGCGCGCAACGCCCAGCAGTTGCGCGCTGCGCTGTCGGTGGAAGCCCTTAATCTTCCGGACGAGATCTGCCAGGCGCTCGACGATGTGTCGACGCCCGTGCACCGCTATCCCGATCAGGACTGGAGCACGCTGTGACGACCGACCACCTCGCCGGCGACCCCCCGCCCGAGGAGGCCACCGGGGCGAGCGCGGACCACGCCGCGCCCACCGACGCCCCGACGCCTGCGGGTGCGGGCACCCCCGCCCCCGGCGGGGCGGCACCCACACCCGCCGACGCGTCCGACGCCGCCGACGGCGCGTCAGACTCCGCCGACGCGCCGTGGGGTTCGGCTCCGGCCGACGCCAGCGGGACCGACGCACGCGCCGAGGCAACGGTCCCCGGCGCCGCCGGGGCGGAGGGCCCGGCGGCGGACACCTCCGGGCAGCCGCCTGCGGAGCGCACCGCGGCAGAGGCCGCACAGCCCGACGCCGGGAGTGCCGCCGCCGGGGCGGATCCCGAGGCCACCGGGACCGACGCGCGCACCGAGCCGACGGGGACCGGCGCCGCCGCGCCAGGGGGCTCGACTGCGGGGGACTCCCCCGGGCAGCCATCGGCGGGCGGTGGCGGCAAGGGCGGGCGGTCCGCCGCGGCCGAGGCGTTGGCTGCCGCCGTGCGGGCCGTCGAGAGTGGCGAGCGGTCGGCGGCCTCGTTCTTCAACGAGCCCCGTCCGGCGCCCGCCCGGCCACGACCCGCCCCCGCGCCCGAAGCGGCCCGTGCCGCGGCCGCCCCGGCCCCCGTTCCGCAACCGGCGCGTCCCGCGGCGGCCGGGGTCGCCGGAGTCCGGGAGGTACTGGCGGCGGGCGGGGCGCCCGAGGCGCTGGCCGTGGCGGTCGCCGAGACGCTCGGCGAGCGCGCCGCCGAGGCGCTGCGCGAGGACCCCTGGCAGTTGCTCGCCGTGCCCGGGGTGCGCCCCGATCAGGCCGACGGGTTCGCCCGCGCCCTGCTGGGGCCGGAGTGCGGGCCGGACGACAAGCGCCGTTCGCAGGCGCTCACCGGCTGGCTGCTGGAGCGCGCCGCGCTCGAAGGGCACACCGCGCTGGAGTCCTCCGCGCTGCGCGCCGCGCTCGCCAAGGTGTCCGTACCCGACCCGGACGAGGCGCTGCGGGCGGCGATCGCGGGCGGCGGGGTGCTGGTCTTCCAGGACGCCCTGGAGGTGCCCGCGGGCGCCCGGCCCGCGCCGTCCGACGACGAGGACGCCGAGCAGCCGGTGCGGGTGCTGCTGGGGCTCGACCGTTACGCGCTCGCGGAGGAGAGCCTGGCCGACGGGTTCGCCCGGCTGATCACCACGTTCGCCGATGCGCACAAGGACGAGCCGGACTGGGAGGCGGCCGCGAGCGCCGCCCCGTCCCCCTCCGCCGCGGAGCTGATCCGTACCGTCGCCGCGCACGGCCTGGTCACGCACAGCGGCGGCGAGGCGGCCCGCGCCGAACCGGCGGCGCTGGTCGCCGCCGCGCGGTCCATGGGTCTGCGGGTGTGCGCCGCCGCGCACAGCGAGGACGGCAGGCGGCGGCTGGCCGCGGAGGTCGGCGCCGACGCGGCCGTCACCGTCGCCGGGCTGCTCTCCGGCGGCGAGGGCCCTGGGCGCGACGAGGACGGCGCGCTGGCGCTCGACCTGATCGCCGTGCTGGACGCGCCCCAGCTGGACGTGGAGGCGGCGGCCGTGCTCGTCGAGTCCCTGCCGGACGGCGCCCGGCTGGTGCTGAGCGGGGACCCGGGCGTGCTGTGGTCGGCCGGGCCAGGCCGGGTGTTCGCGGATCTGCTGGCGGCCCGCCGTTGCCCGCAGGTGGTCTCCCGTACGCCCGACCCGGGGCCGATCGGCGAGCTGGTCTCGGGCATCGGCATCGGGGAGCTGAACCAGGTGGAGGCGCCGGGCAAGGAGGTCGTGATCGTCCCCGTGCGCGACGCGGGCGAGGCCGTGCACCGCACCGTGCAGCTGGTCGCGGATTCGGTGCCGCGCGCGATCGGCGTGGCGTCGGAGCAGACGCAGGTGATCACGCCGGGCCATGGTGGCGCGGCCGGGACGCGTGCCCTCAACGCCGCGCTGAAGGAGCGGCTGAACCCCGGCCCCGGCCGGTTCGCCGGTTTCGACCCCGGCGACCGCGTCGCCTACACCCCGGCGCCGGGCCGTGCCCTCCCGGGCACCGTGGTGTCGGCGGACGCCGAGGGGCTGCGGCTGGACTGCGCGGGTGCGCCGGTGGTGGTGCCCCGTGAGCAGGTCGGCGACCTGGTGCGGCACGGCTGGGCCCTCACCGCACATCAGGCGGCCGGAATGCGCTGGCCCGCGGCGGTCGTGGTGCTGCCGGGGGACGCGGGCGCCGGGCTGACCCGGGCCTGGATCTACACCGCCTTCGGCCGGGGTGAGCGGCATCTTTCCGTGGTGCACGGCGTGGAGGCCGCGCTGCCACGGGCGGTCGCGGAGATCCCGTTCAAGGACCGCACCACCCGTCTGCGGTCCCTGCTCCGGACCCAGGCGCCGCCCACGGGGTGACGGGCGGCACGGGCGATACGGGCCCTCGGGCCGCGGGGGTGCGCGGCCGGAGGGCCCGGGGTGCGGCGTTCGGCCGGGTTCAGCTCCCCGGGCCCAGCACCTCGAGATCGTCCTCGTCCTCGTCCTCGTCGTCCAGCTCCTCGTCGAAGACCGAGCTGACGTCGAAACGGCACACGATCTGTTCCGGATCGGCCTGGTCGAACGGCGCGGACAGCCACTCGCCCGGTTCGGCGGACTCTTCGAGGGCCGAGACCCAGAGGGTCGAGTCGCCCTCCTCCAGGCCGAATTCCTTGTGCCGGGAGGCGATCTCGTCCGGTTCGAACTCGCCGAACACCACTCCGAGTGCGGCATGGACGCTCTCACCGGCGCCGGCCGTCCCGCCGCCCAGGCGGCCACCCCCGGTATCGAGGTCCGGATCCAGGTCGACGATGCGCTGTGCCTGCGACAGCAGCCGCTGCGGTTCGACCACCGCGTAGTCCCGGCGGATCAGCACGCTGAGCGCACTGGGTTCGTCCGGCCCCGCATAGGCGGGCAGGCTGTCGTCGCCCGGGATCTCGAAGGGCGTGACTTCGTCGTAGGCGTCGTAGAGCATTTCGTCGTAGGCCTCGGCTGCCGCCGCCAGTTCGTTGAATGCGGCGTAGACGGCCGGGTCGCCTTCCCCCGACCGGCGTTCGACGGCGTCGAGGTGACGGTCCAGTGCGACTTTCACCGCTTCGGCGGCGGCGCGTACCTCGGCAGCGGATGGCTGCGCAGCATCAGACATAGTGCAGACGCTATCCGTACCAGGGCAGTTCCCGCACAATAGATGCGATGCCGGAATACGAATTCTGCGATGTGTATGTGCCACGCGGGGTGTCCCGCAACGCCACTACCCGCCTGCTCACCGACCATGCCGAATACGGACACTGGGAGTTGGATCGACTGAGACTCAACCCCGACGGCAGCCGAAGAGTACGGCTGCGGCGTCGCATCATCCGCCAGCTCCGCGCCACCTGGTGACGCGCAGCGGGCCCCGCACGAGGCGGGGCCCGCTGCGGTCCGACCGGATCGGACCAGGTCAGACGGTGTGGACAGGCTATGCGGGGTCAGCGCCGGGCGACGCGCGCCCGGCGGTAGAGCACCGTGCCCGCGAGCAGCATGCCCGCGGCAGCCGGAATGGCCAGTTCCATCGATCCGGCACCGGTGTGGGCGAGCTGCTCGCTGCCGGTGAGGTGGGAACCGCCGAGGTTCGCGGCCGGGTCGGCGCCGTGCGATCCGGCCTGGCCGTGCCCGTTCCCGTGGTTGCCCTTGCCACCGTTGTCGCCGGGGGTGTCATCTCCCGGCTTGTTCGGCTGGCCCTGGTTGCCGGGGGTACCGGGCTGACCCGGGTTACCGGGGTTGCCCGGGGTGCCAGGGTTCCCGGGGGTGCCGGGATTCCCCGGGGTGCCGGGGTTCCCGGGGTTTCCCGGGTTGCCGGGGTTACCAGGGTTCCCCGGGTTACCAGGGTTGCCGGGGTTCCCCGGGTTGCCGGGCTTGCCCGGTACGGCTTCGACCATGCCGCAGTCGCCCCCGCTGCTGTTCCCGGCAGCGATCACACCGATGCCGTTCCCGCACACATTGACCGGGACGTGCACCGGAACCTGGACGTTGTTGCCGGAGCCGATCCCCGGCGAGTTCTGGCTGCTGCCCTGGGCGGAGGAGTCCCCCGCCTGGGAGCCGCTGGAAGACGAACTGCCGGAGTTACCGGAGCTGCCCGAGCTGCCGGATCCCTGCTGCGCGCCGCTGCCGCACCGGGCGTCGTTGAGGAACCCGAGGACGTTCACGGTGTTTCCGCACAGGTGCACCGGCACATGCACCGGCACCTGGATGTTGTTGCCCGACACGACCCCGGGCGAGGACCCGGCGCTGCCGTTCGCCCCCGAATCGGCGTGTGCGTAGCCCCCGGTCACGGCCAGAACGCCGCTCGCCGCCGCTACGGTGATCAGGCCCTTTTTCGCAACCTGTCGCATAACTCTTCGCTCCCCTGCCTGTGGCCCGGCCGGAACGCGTGCGGGCGGTGTCGCCCGCACCCCCATGCCCGGTCGGCCCCGGAGTGGCGTGGCGCACACTCCGGGCCCGCCGGGATCACGTTCCGGTGGACCGTGACTCAACGTCACGTGATCGATGCGGTAGTCGCCGAAGGCCGGGGTTCTTCGTCCCGCCCCCTCTTCGGCATCGCGGCCCGGTCACGGGCCGCACACCCCATGTAACGAGGAGGGAGCAATCAAGCTATCAAGCTACGACAGCATTCACCCTTTGTGATGCATTCGGTATGTGTGATCGATTAGGCCATCCGGGCAGGGCTCAGCACGCGTCGAGGAACCGGTCGAGGACCCGCACGCCGAACTTCAGCCCGTCCACCGGAACCCGCTCGTCCACGCCGTGGAACATCCCGGCGAAGTCCAGCTCCGGGGGCAGCTGCAGCGGCGCGAAGCCGAAGCAGCGGATGCCGAGGTCGTCGAAGGACTTGGCGTCCGTACCGCCGGAGAGGCAGTACGGCACGGCGCGCGCGATCGGGTCCTCGGCCTTCAGCGCGGTCTGCATGGCGTCGACCAGCGCCCCGTCGAAGCTCGTCTCCAGGGCCTTGTCCGCGTGCACGTCCTCGCGCTTGACCCGCGGGCCGAGGATGCGGTCGAGGTCGGCCAGGAACTCGTCCTCCAGCCCCGGCAGGAAGCGGCCGTCCACATGGGCCGTCGCCTGCCCCGGGATCACGTTGACCTTGTAGCCGGCGCCGAGCATGGTCGGCGCGGCGGTGTTCTGCAGCGTCGCCCCGATGAGTTTCGCGATCCCGCCGAGCTTGGCCAGCGTCTCGTCCATGTTCTCCGGGTCGAGCGGGGTGCCGAGCGCGTCGGACAGCTCGTCCAGGAAGGACCGTACGGTCTTGGTCACCCGGATCGGGAACTTGTGCCGCCCGAGCCGCCCGACCGCCTCCGACAGTTCGGTGATGGCGTTGTCGTTGTTGGTCATCGAGCCGTGGCCCGCGGTGCCGTCCACCGTGAGCCGCATCCAGTGCATGCCCTTCTGGGCGGTCTCGATGAGGTACAGCCGCAGGTCCTCGTTGACGTTGAAGGAGAAGCCGCCGACCTCGCCGATCGCCTCCGTCACGCCCTCGAACAGCTCCGGGTGCTCGTTGACCAGGTGCCGCGCCCCGAACACCCCGCCGGCCTCCTCGTCGGCGAGGAAGGCGAGCACGATGTCGCGCGGGGGCTTGCGGCCGGTACGCAGCCGCTCCCGTACGACGGCGAGCGTCATGGCGTCCATGTCCTTCATGTCCACCGCGCCCCGGCCCCAGACGCAGCCGTCGGCGATCTCGCCGGAGAAGGGGTGATGGGTCCAGTCCTCGGCATTGGCCGGTACGACGTCGGTGTGGCCGTGGATGAGCAGCGCGGGGCGGGACGGGTCCTCGCCCTCGATGCGGGCCACCGTCGAGGCCCGGCCCTTGCGCGATTCGAAGATCTGCGGTTCGAGCCCCACCTCGGCGAGCTTCTCGGCGACGTACTCGGCAGCGGCCCGCTCGCCCGGGCCGGAGTGGTCGGGGCCGTAATTGCTGGTATCGATCCGGATCAGATCACGGCACAGATCGACGACCTCGTCCTCGCCGCTGACCGTTCCGGCTTTCGTCCCGCCCGCTTGCGACTCACTCACGCTGCCTCCTCATCGTTCCCTGCCCCCGGACCGCGCCCACCCGGACCGGCCCGCCACGGGGCTATCCAGCCATCCTGCCCCTCCCGACGCCGCAGCCCAAGGCCGCAATACCCCCGTCATGCTCCCGTCACAGCGACGGCCACCGCAACGGGCACCGCGACGGGCACCGCGGCGGACACCCGGCGGGCCGCCGGGCGCCGTCGTCCGCGTGATCGAGCACGCTCTGATGTTTGCTATGGTTTTCCACGTCGGAACGGCCGCGGGCCGGACGGCAGACACCTGGTCCGGGTGGCGGAATGGCAGACGCGCTAGCTTGAGGTGCTAGTGCCCTTTATCGGGCGTGGGGGTTCAAGTCCCCCCTCGGACACATACAGTACGCCCACCGGTGCTGGCCGAGTCTCGGCCAGCACCGTTTGCGTTTCATGGTCGTAGGTCAGATGCAGCCCAAGTTGCCGGTTGACCTCGGCCTTGTCCGCGGGGTCGGCCCGGCGCAGCACGGACAGGAGCCCGCCGAGGGTGTCGACCAGGCCGCGGATCTCCTCTGGGCTCATCCATGGGTGGGCCTCCGACTGGTTCTCGGCCTGTGCCAGTTTGGCGGCGCTCGTGGCGCTCTCGGCTTGGACTTCCCGGCTCCACGTGGCCACGAGTGTGGGGTTGGCTCCGGCTTCGAGGGCGGCGCGATGCCGGGCGAGCTTGCGGTCGCACTCGGCCAGGGCACGCCGCAGGGGCTCTGTCTCGTGGTTGTACGTGTGGAGGCCCAGAAGGGGACCGATGCGGGCCGGGCCGAGCTTGCGGGCCTGACGCAGCCGACACATGCGGGCCTCCACCATCGCGGGCGTGCGATGGGGTGTCGTCCGCGGCTGGCTGGAGCGATCGTGCAGGCCCGGCTCGCCCTCTGTGCGCCAGCGGCGGACTCACTTGTGAGAGGTGGGCCCGCGAAACGCCCATCTCCGCCGCGACATGCGCAACGGGGCGACATGCGCCGACACGTTCGACGAGAAGCCGCCTGCCGTGAACGGTCAGCCGGGCATTACGGTGGGACACGAAGACCTCCGTGCGGTGCAGTCCTAGACAGCTCCACCACGCCGGAGGTCTTCGCCATGATCAAGCCCTGCGCGTGTCAACAACGCTCGTGATCAATACAGCTAGGACCTGTTGGACGAGGCCCGCGCGACGGCCTTGGCGAGAGCGTCGGCTACCTCGTCGGTATGGGACAGGTGCGGGGAGTGTCCGGAGGGAACACGAACACTGTGTGCGGCACGCGCGGCCCACTGTTCCTGTACCGCGGGCGGCAGTGCCGGATCCTCGGTGGCCACGACGTACGTCAGGGGAACGTCGGTCGGCGCAGCACCCAGCTTCTCGGTGAAGGCGCGCATGCCCTGCCAGTTGAGGCGTTCGACGGCCTCGGCTGTCAGGGTGGGGTCGACACCGCTGAAGATGGACTCCTCGGCGTCTCCCGCCTTGACGGCCAG
This sequence comes from Streptomyces sp. NPDC021212, assembly GCF_044332925.1. NCBI lineage: Bacteria > Bacillati > Actinomycetota > Actinomycetes > Kitasatosporales > Streptomycetaceae > Streptomyces > Streptomyces sp. NPDC021212. Next base: position 158,094 of record NZ_JBIRPZ010000005.1, on the reverse strand, counting down.
GCCGTCGGGCGAGTGGTTCCAGGTGGGCGGGAAGTCGCCGCCCATCCACTCCATCATCGAGGTGCCCGCTTCCAGGGCGAAGGCGGCGATGTAGACGAGCTCCGCGACCTGGCCCGATTCGGCGGCAGCCCAGGTCGCCGGCACTCCGCCGTAGGAGTGCGCGGCGAGCACCACAGGTCCGTCGACAGCCGCGACAGCGGCGCGCACCACCTTGACGTCCTCGACCAGCCCCTGGGTGGCCGCGCTGTCGGGCCCGCTGCTGGGCAGTTGGACGGCTAGGGAGGCGATGCCGCGGGCGCTGAGCCGCTCACGCAGGGGTTCGAAGATCCACGGGGTGTGCATCGCTCCGTGCACGAGAACGACAGTGGGGTTCATCTGAGCTGTCCTCAAGTAGTGGGAGGGTCAGTCGTTCATGGCGTCGCGGACGAGCGCCGTGTCGACGAACTGTTCGAAGCGGACGATGAGTCCGCCCCGTACGACGAAGTGGTGCGCGACCCGGACGTCGATCGGCTTGCCCGTGGCCTTGTTGGTCGCGGTGTAACGGGCGAGGACGATGACGTTCTCGCCGTCGACGACGTAGGTGTCGTCGTGGGCGGCCCACCCGTCCCACTCCTTGCCGAGCTGCTCCATGACGTTCGAGGTGACGCCCTCGGGCGTGCGATAGGTCCCGGCCAGCGGGAAGCCGGCCATCTCCGTCCACTCCACGTCGGGGGCGAGGGTGGCGCGCAGGGCGTCCAGGTCGCCGGCGGCCGAGGCCAGGTACTGGCGGCGGACGACGTCGGCGGGAGCCGTCGACGAGGCGAACTCGCTCATGGTCAGCCCCACTTCATCTCGCCCTTGGCGACCTTCGAGCCGATCTGGGCGGCGATCAGCATGCCGTTGTCCGGGAAGCGCTTGACCAGGGCGTCGTTCAGCGCGGCACCGTCGGCGGCCTTGCCCAGCTCCTCCTCGAAGGCGATCAGGTAGTCGCGGGTGGCGGTGATGGCGGAGCCGTCGGCCGCGGTGCCGGGGAGGCGGTGACCGGGGACGACCAGTTCCGGGTCGAGGGCGGCCATCTCGTCGAGCAGGTCGATCCAGGCGGCGCGGTCGCCGGGGGTGGGGGTGTCGGCGACCCAGACGTGCTCCTGCTGGAAGAGAAGGACACCGCCGAGCAGGGCACGGTGCTCGGCCTGCCACAGGTAGTGGCGGTCGGGCAGGCCGGCCGGGCCGCCCCTGAGCTCGAAGCGGTGGCCCTCCAGGGTGAGGTCGCCGGTCAGCGGCTCCAGGTCGACCAGGCGCGTGGGCAGGTTCGGGCCGAGGGCCTCCCACGCCTTGAGCTTGCCCTCGTAGGAGTGCTTGATGTGCTCGATGACGATCGGGGTGGCGACGAACCTCGCCTCGGGGAAGGCGTCGGCGATCACCTCGGCGCCGAAGTAGAAGTCGGGGTCGCCGTGCGAGACGAAGACGGTGGTCAGCGTCTTGCCGGAGTCGAGGATCTCCGCGGCCAGGCGGTGGCCGTCGGCGCGGGTGAAGGCCGCGTCCACCAGCAGGGCCTCGCTCTCGCCGGTGACGAGGGTGGCCGTCTTGTTCCTGGATCCGGCCGGGAAGTTCAGGTCGAAGATCGTGAAGGAGAGGGTGCTGCTCATGGTTGGTGCTCCTTGCGGGGATGGGGATTGCACAGTCAGGAGAGGGCGGCGAGTCGCCGGTCGACTTCGTCGGCGGTGGCGTGGCCGCGGGCCAGGACGGCGACGCGGCCACCGTCGACGGCGAGCAGGGTGGGGAAGCCGGTGACGCCCAGCTCGGCGCAGCGGCGGAAGTCGTCCGCCGCCGCGTCGTACGCCTCGGGGGACTCGAAGGCGGAAACGACAGCGTCGGCGTCAAAGCCCGCCTCTTCGGCGATCTTCCGGTACGTGGCGGACTCGGACAGGCTGAGGCCGTCGACGTAGAAGGCCCGCTGGAGGGCGCCGGCCAGCTCGGCCGCCCGGTCGGGGGCCACCCGGCGCAGGGCGGCGACGCCGCGCGCGGCGGCCTCGGAGTCCATCACGAACGAGCCGTCGGCGATCAGTCGGTCGTATACCTCGCCGAACTCGGCGCCGGTGAGCTCGGCGATCCGGGCGTTGGCTCCCTGAACGTAGCCGAACTCGCGGATCGGGACCCGGCGCGAGCCGGTGAACAGGCCGCCGGAGATGACTTCCACCGGTATGTCCGGGTGGCGGGAGACGGCCTCGCGCAGGGTGGGGGAGAACCCGTGCGACCAGCCGCAGTAGGCGTCGAAGGCGTAGACGAGCTGCATCGAGAACCTCGGCATCGGGGGGTACTCGCCTGGTGCGAGCGGTTCACCGAGCACAACAGTATCTGACTAGTCAGATATTCCTAAGCCGACTGTCAGGCGATTCATCCTCGTCCACGGGTCGGCACAGCTCATGAATCCAGCAGGAGCCTGGAGTCAAGGAGTGACCAAGCTTGTGACCATCCGAACGCATCTCGCCTTGGGGTCGCTGTCCGCGCGGGGGAGATCGCCGGGAGCGGGCCGACAGCCAGGTTGACGTGGCCCATGACGCGAGGGCGCAGGTCAATGACGTGCCGCGCGGCTTGGAGGTCGTCGCCGGTCGGTGCGGCGACGCATGCGGGGAGGGGCTCCTACGGGACGGCCCACGACCCTCAGGGAAGCCGGGGCAGTGTGTCCCGTGCCGTGTGGCTCAGGATGCGAAGGTCTTCGGCGAACCGGTGCCGGTCCTCCACCGGGAGGGGCGCCAGGAAGTAGCGCCTGATGTTCTCGACATGGACCCGGGACGCGGAGACCGTGGTCTCCTCGCCGAGCGGCGTCAGGCGCACCAGCCGCCCGCGCCGGTCACCAGGATCCTCGACGCGTTCGACCAGGCCGACCGCCTCCATACGGTCCACCAGACGCGTGGCGCCACCTGTCGTGAGGACCTGCTCCTGGGCGACGGCCCGCATCGACAGCCCCGGCTCCCCCGCCCTGCCCAGGATGAGCAGCACCTCGAACATCAGATGGCTGATACCGCACTCCACCTCCAGAGCCCGCCCCAGGATGTACTCCAGCCGGTTCGCGGCCCCCTGCAAGCGCCCGAAGGCCAGGATCAGCGCGTTGTTCGCGGCGTCGCTCGACGTCGAGATCTCCGCATGCTCGTCCACGGTCCTGACGCCCCTTCCCGTAGCTGCTTCCATCCGCCGACCGATCATGCCTCACCGGCCGAACGGCGGGTCCGACTCGGCTACCGGCCCTGGTGGGCGAGCCGGAACGCGCCGGGGGCGTACCGGTGTGACGGTGAAGAACTTGCCGAAGTTGGTGGGCTCGGGGAAGCCGAGGCGGCGCGCGATGGTCGCCACCGGCTCGTCGGTGTGCGCGAGCAGCCGCCTGGCCTCCAGGGCGATCCGGCCGTCGAATGTCGGTCACCAGGCCGAGGAGCCCGGACAGTGCGCGGCGGTGATCTGGTTGTCATGGTGTCGCTCCGGCTCTTGCGATCACACCGCCCCTGCGCTGCGGTTGTCCCCACGGCGCAGCAGGCTGTGCAGCGCCTGCGCTGCCGGGGACAGGGTTGCCGCGCGGCGCAGGACGTACGAGTGGCGGCTCTGGGGTGGGTCGAAGGGAACGATGACGACTCCCCCGGCTCGCCCGAGTTCGGCGAGTGTGAGGGGAAGGACCGCGGCGCCGGCGAGGACGAGGTAGAGGGAGGATCCGCGCAACTCGGTCTCGACGGCGGGTGTGAACGCGGTGGCGCTGTCGACGCCCGCCCCGGCCAGCATGTCGACCACCATGTCGCGGACGCCGGTGACCATTTCGAGGTCGAGCAGGTCGGGTACGCGGACGACGCCGCCCGGTGGCGGGAGGCTGCCGGGCGGCAGGGCGAGCACCATGTCCTGCTCGGTGACGAGCTCGCCGGCCCTCGGAGGCTCCGATGTCGCAGCCCACCCCTGTCCCGCTCACCCTTGCTCCGCCCTCCCCGCAGGCCGCCGCTGATGCCGCCAGCGCCTTGAGCGCCGCTGTCACCGAGGCGCAGTCGACCCCCGAAGGCCGGGCCCGGATCGCCCTCGCCGCAGCCCTGCACAACATCCCGGTGTGGAACTCCGCGAACCAGTCCCGCCCCGCACCCACCGACTGGGCCACCCAGGAGGCCAACCAGTACTCGGCGGTCCTGGGCTTCCTGCAGCGCACCTTCATACGTCGGCAGGACGCCGAGGCCCGAGCGGGCGGAAACCCCTCCTGGGCCACCGGGGTGCACTTCGCCGCGCTGCTGGCGAAGTCCTCCGTGGCCAAGGAAGTGGGCGAGCTCTACAAGCCCTCCGGCCTGTCCCTGACCGGCGACCTCACCACCCTCAATCACGCCCCCCCCGGATCAGTGAGAACCCCGCTGCCCTGGCCGAGACCAGCACCACCAGCGCCCTCACCGGCAAGCTGACCAAGCCCCAGATGGACATCCACACCATCGGCGATCCGACTCTGCCGGTGCAGGTCGAGAACGCCTACCACCGCACCGTGACCGCAGCCGGCTCCGGTGCCCTGCTGCGCCAGGCCTTACGTCGACAACCCCGGCCACTGCGCCTTCAGCCCGGCCGAACGCCTCGGCGCCCTCAACACCCTGGAAGACCGCATCACCACCGGCCACTGGCCCGACACCGACCCCACCGCCCTCAACAACCGCGCCGCGGCCGCCGACCCCACGACCCCGGCCCGCTACATCGCCTACCAGCCCGGCCCCTACCCGCGCCCCTACCCGCGCCCCTACGATCTCGCTCACCCAGCCGACCGCCCCTGACCCCCGGGTTTACAACAGAGGCCGGGGCCTCCTGCCATCAGAAGGCCCCGGCCTCATGGGCTCAGGGCTTCGGGGTAGTCGCGTGATGCCCGGTTCGTGGCGAACTGCCGGCTCAGTGGTGCTCCGGGAACGTGACAGGCATGGCTTCCAAGATCATGGAGTTCTCTACCCGCGTGATCCAAGTGGAAGACCGTGCCTGCCGACGCACCATCTCTGAATCCCGTCTGCCCTTGACCAACTGCGCGAGAATCCGCAGGCCGGTCCCGAGGAGGTCCCGGGCCTGCCGGAACGGTTGGCCGAGGTGCCGGACCCGCGTGAACATCGTGCCGAGGACGAGTCGGCTGACCTTGAGTCCCGCGGGTCCGAGCCGCGTGTACTGGTGGTGATGAGGTTCGCCAGGGCCTGCCGGTTACCGTCCTCGCCCAGGCGGGCGGCCACCGGTTCCACCGACTTGCGCCGCCCGTCCAGCAGCAGCCCGCGCAGACGCCACCGGCGAGTAAACCTGACCAAGCACTACTAGGGGCTGGGCAGTGAAAGCCGTGCTCTGGAGACCGCCTTGCGTGTCGAATCGGCCGCTATGCCGGAGCCAACACCGTCGTGAGGGGCGTGAACCGTGGGGTATTGGTCCAGATACCCCCTCGGACACAATCACTCCACACGCAAGCGGTGCTGGCCGAGTCTCGGTCGGCACCGTTTGCGTTTCCTGGCCGTAGGCCAGGGGTGACTCAAGAGCATTCATCGTGAGCCGCCGTTTCAAACATTCTCTGAGCCAAAGGGGTGGGTTTCCGCACTCAGTGTGGTGAACCGTCCCGGACGTGGCTGTACTGGTCCTACCGACTGCGGGGTGCCCATCTCCCTGTCGGGGTCAGGACAGAGATCGTTTCACGTTCTCCGGTCCGTTCCCTTGGGCACCCCGGCAGCGAGTGGCAGCCCCGCGCCACACCGACTCGAAGGGGCTGCACCATGCCCGTTGCTTTCACTCCCCCCACGCCCGTGGCGTGTACCACGTTCACGGCCCAGGTCACCTCCATCCCGGCGGGCGTCAGCGCCGGAAACACCGCCACCTTCACCTACGACGGCCAGACCCAGTCCGCGACCGTCGCCGCTGACGGAACCACCCCTCCGGTCACCTTCACCGCCGTGGGGTCCGGCTCCCAGACCGTCACCGTGGTGTACACCAGCGGCGTCACGGTCACCGGTACCGAGGTCGTTCCGATCACCATCACCCCCGCACCCGCCGGGTCGATCTCGACCACCCTGACCACCGTGGGCACGACCACACAGGCCAGCACCACCCTCACCTGCGGCGGCGACACCGCCTCGATCAACGGCACGATCCAGTACACCCTGCCCGGCGGGGGCACGGTATCGACGCCCGTGATCAACGGCGTCGTGACCCCGGTCGACCTCGGGGTGCTGCTGACGTCGGGGCAGTCGGTGACGGCCACCTTCGTAGCCGCTGCCGGGACCTGCCCCGCGTGCGTCTTCGTCCCGGTCACCACGAGCCTGTGCACGGTCCTGCTCCTGCCTCCGGCCGGTGCGGTCACGGCGGGTCAGCCCACCACCCTCCAGGCGCTCGTGCTGTGCAACGGCGTCCCGGTCAGCGGCGCCACCGTCACCTTCTCCAGCCCCAGCGG